>CAYNEE010000001.1:0-16394 GCA_964396145.1 uncultured Gammaproteobacteria bacterium
TTATTTTTCAAAATACATCCTCAGACAGCCCGAGGCATCGTTTTTAGTAAAATATTGCCACATAGTCTTAAGAAGATTGTAGCGGTTTACAGCAAGGAGTCGATGAGTACAGACAGAATTACCTTGAACGGCGGTTTTGCCTAAAGATACTACTTTATCGTAATCAGCGATAGCTTTATTGCGGTCCTGCTCGTAATAATAATTATAAATATCACCCCGGTTCCTGAGGGCAGTAGCATAGTCGGGACGAAGTTCAATGGCTTTGTCCAAATCTTTGAGAGCGGCTTCATAGTTTTGCAGACGCATATAAACATAGCCGCGGTTATTGTAGGCCTCTGCGTATTTAGGATTTAGAGAAATAGCCTTGTTGAGATCTTCAATAGCCTGTTGGCAGTTACCAGATTCGTAATCGTAATCGCCTAGATTTAGCCAGTCAGCTGCAGTTTTTAACTCAGTGGGGCGAATAGTGGTAGGCACATGAGTTCGACCGCAATGAGAATCCCGTTGGGTAACTTTTCGACCGGGACCAAAAGTAATATAAAAACCTCCAAGAATAATAAAAAGTGCCAAAAGCAGTAAGAAAGCTAAGTTAGGGGTGGACTTTTTTTGTTTCATAAAAATATGATAGCGTAAAATATGTTTATATCCAAATTAGAGCCGGGAGAATTCAGTCAAAGAATTATTAAACTAGCATTACAAATCCCAGAAGGCCGGGTAACTACTTATGGATTGCTGGTAGCTGCGGCCGGTGGTCATCCGGTACTAGCCCAAATGGTCACCCATATTTTAGGAAAGATGGAAAATGATTCTAAAATCCCCTATCATCGCATAGTCTACAGTAACGGAAAAGTTTGGTTAAATTCGAAATGTCGAGCTGAAAGGCTAAAGTTATATAATCAAGAAGGGATAAAATTGGATAAAAATAATAAAATAATTAACTTTGAAAAAAAAATTTTTATTCCTAAATTATGAAAATAAACAATAAAATACATTTAGCAATACTTCAAGAAGTAAAAAGATATAAAAGTCAGGACGAAATAAGAAATCGATGGGTACAACACTATTTGGGAAGTAACAGGGTTTACGAAGGAGTAAAAAGTATTAATACTAGAAAAATGGCTAAAAATATTATTAAAGAACTCAACCCTAATAAAAAAGAGATAGTCTCCTTGATTAGCTCACTTTATCAAAAGGGAAAAAGTTTTACAGAAATGGAAATGGCTGGAAGAATATTGGGGGAAGTAAAAACCATAAGACCGGAAATAACCCCCAAATATTTAGATTTGTGGCTTGATTTTGCTCAAGGTTGGGCAGAAGTTGACTTAATGTGTCAATCTAACTTTGAAGCCAAAGAAATCTTAGCCAAGTGGGTGGAATGGAAAGAGATGTTGATTAAATTTAGAAATAGTCAGAATATATCTAAAAGACGGGCTAGTTTGGTGCTTTTAGTTAAGGCAGTCAGACAATCTGATAATCTAAAATTGTCTAATTTAGCTTTTGAAAATATCGAGAAATTAAAAAATGAAAAAGAGGTGTTAATCACCAAGGCAGTATCATGGCTTTTGAGATCTTTGATAAATCACCACGAAAAACAGGTGGAAATTTATATACAGAAAAATCGGGAAAGTCTACCGCGAATTGCCTACCGGGAAAGCTATAACAAATTGACGACTGGAGTAAAAAACCAGCGGCCTACTTGGCAATTTCAATCTTAGCTTTATCGCGAAGTTCAGTGAACCACGCTTCGATAGAAGAATTTTTAGCCTCGGCGGTAAGCTGTTCTTTGGCGTAGCTATCTAAATCAGCTGCCTTGAGGTCAGTGGGCAAATACTCTTTGTTTTCGGTGATATATTTTTTTACTGCTTCGTCAGTGACTTCGGCAGGGGCTGGACTCATTTTTTCCAAGAGTTTTTGAAGACGGATTTGATTTTCCAGATCAGCACGGGTCATTGATTGAGCCTCTAGAGCTTTTTCCAAAGTGAAACCCTGCTTGGTTAATTCGGTTTCAAAGGTGGCAATCTGAGCGTCGATTTCTGATTGTTCAACCCGTATTTTTTGTTTGGCGGCTTCCTGGGTGATGAGTAACTCATTAGTCATTTGTTGGAGAGTCCTTTGGTTGTCCAAGCTCTCTAAGCGCTGCCAGTAATGGAAGCGAGAGATGGGTCGACCGTTTACAGTAGCGGCAACACCAAATTTACGGAGAGCCAAAAGAAAAATAACAAGAAGTAGAATAGCAACAATAGGCCAGAAAGGCTTGTTAACTACCGGGTTGTTGGTAACAGTTAAGCTTTTTTTGGAAGTGGTTTTTTTCATGGAAAAATTATAGCATCAAATAGATGGAAAAGGGTAAGTTTTTTGAACAAATAAGAAAGGAGGTAAAAAGAATTCCTTACGGACAGGTAAAAACTTATGGAGAAATCGCAGCGATTGTCGGTTGCAATCCTAGAGTAGTCGGTTGGGCTCTTAGAGGGAATGAAGATAGGACACTCCCCTGTCACCGGGTAGTAAAAAGAGGTGGAGAGTTGGCGGATAAATTTTCTCTCGGCAACTGGCCGGAGCAAAAAAGGAGACTGGTTGAGGAAGGTGTACAGTTTAAGGGGCGGAAAATTGTAGTAAAATAGAATTTCAATGGCAAAAGTTTGGACAATTAAAATTGCCGGGCCAGCCGGAACCGGAATTAAGTCGGTGGGGGTGTTACTGTCCCAAATTTTGAACAAAAGCGGCTATTTTCTAAAAGATTATTCTGAATATCCTTCACTTGTTCGAGGCGGCCATAATACTTATCAGGTGTCTTTTTCTGTAGAGCCAGTGTTTTCAGTCTATAGGGAAATTGATGTCATGGTAAGTCTGGAGGCGGGACACTGGCAGGAGCATAAAAGTGAATTAAAGAAAGGGGCAATACTTTTAACTGACAGTGATGGCGGTACTCAAATACCTTTGATGACTATGTGTACACAGTTGGGGGGAAAAATTTATGGCAACATTATTGCTCTGGGGGTGGTTAGTTTTCTTTTAAACATTGATAAAAAACTAGCGAAGGAAGTAGTCGGAAATCATTTTGGTCAGGATGAGGCTGACAAAAAGGCTTTTGAATTGGGGTGGGAATACGGAGTCAATAATTACCAAAAATTGAAAATTGAAAAAGTCAAAAAATTTCCAAAAAAGAAAATGATTATTGATGGTAATGAGGCGATTGGTTGGGGTTTGTACAAAGCAGGATTGAATTTATTTGCGGCTTATCCAATGACACCGGCAACAGGTCTACTGCATTTTTTGGCTAAAAATCAAGACGAATTTAAAGTCAGAGTCATCCATCCTGAGGATGAAATTGCCGCGGCTTCAATTGTTTGCGGTGCCTCAATGGCCGGAGGTAGAAGTGCTACCGGAACTTCCGGCGGCGGTTTTGCCCTAATGACTGAAAGCATCAGCTTGGCAGGAGCGGCAGAGTTGGGGGTGGTATTTTATCTGTCCCAGCGACCAGGACCAGCTACGGGAATGCCCACCTGGACCAGTCAGGGAGATTTATTGTTCGCAGTCAATGCCGGGCACGGTGAATTCCCCAAAATTGTATTGGCGCCAGGAGACCAGAGAGAATCGTTTATGCTGGGGAAAAAAGCACTTAACTTGGCTAATAAATTTGATGTACCGGTGATATTGATATCCGATAAGAACTTATCAGAATCAAGTGCAAACATTGATGATTTGAGTCAGGAAAAAATGGAGATTGTCGAAAGTAAAAAAGCAGTACCAGGAAAGGGACAAGAAATTAAACTCTATAACAGCTATGAACACAACAAAGAAGGTTTTTCGGTAGAAGGAGCCAATGAGGCTAAAATAAATGTCGAAATGAGGCGCAAAAAGATTGAAAAAATAAAAAAGTTTTTACCAAAAGTCAATTTTTTGGGCTCTTCACAGGCCAAAAAGTTGATAGTTTGCTGGGGATCAGTCAAGGGAACGATTTTGGAAGCATTAAAAACCGTTAAGAATAAAGATGAATTCGCAGTTCTACAGATAGTATCCTTGTGGCCAATGGAGGAAAACCTGGAAAAGATTATTAATTCTTTTTCAGAAAGAATTTTGGTGGAAAATAACTCTTCTGGACAATTAGGGCAGCTTTTAAGATCAGTCATGACAGTTGATTTTGAAAAAAAGATTTTAAAATATGACGGAAGGCCTTTTTTTCCCGAGGAAATCAAGGAGGCACTTAAATGAAACAGTGGTTGTCGGGAGTTAGACCGACCTGGTGTCCAGGCTGCGGTGATTACATAATTTTGGGAGCTCTAAAAACAGTTTTAGAAAAGTTGGATATAGACAAGGATAAAACTGTTATTGTTTATGACATCGGCTGTATCGGCAATATGGCTGATTTTGTCAAGGCTTGGGGCTTTCATACTCTTCACGGCAGAAGTATACCGACAGCTGTGGGGATAAAAAACGCTAACCCTCAATTAAATGTCATTGTTATCGGGGGCGACGGTGGAATTTATGGAGAAGGTCTAAGTCATATGATTGCTGCCGCCAGATTGAATCTTGATATTACAGTGATCGTAGCTAATAACCAGCTTTATTCACTAACCACCGGGCAAAGCAGTCCAACAACACCCAAAGGGGCCAAAACCAAGTCAACCCCTAAGGGAGTGGAGAGTGTGCCGGTACTGCCTTTGGAATTGGTAAAGACCGTAAACCCTGAGGCTTTAGCGCAAAGAATTGAAGGGAGAAAACCGCAAGTAGTTATAGATGCGATAGAAGCGGCAATTAAACATTCTGGTTTTGATCTGTTGGATATTAATCAGCTGTGTGTTAGTTTTGGAAAACAATTGGTGCAATAAAATGAAAGACAAAAAAGAAGTGTTGATAGTTTCTCAGGTGGGCGAAGAATTTCGGGATGTAAAAAAACGATATAAAAGCCTCAAAAAGGTTATTAAAAATTTACAAAAGTTTTCAGAGGTAAGTATAAAAAATCAAAGTGCTGAGGCCTAGTAAAAAAGTGTAGAGAGCAAAATACCATAGTTTGCGATGGAGAAGAATTTTTTGAAGGAATTTGAGTGCAAGTAAACCGACGAGAAAAGTGATGATAAAGGCTAAAAAGTATTGAGGGCTAAAAAGAGAAGTAAAATCACCGTCTCTTAAGGATAAAATCAGAGCACCAAGAGAAGCAGGAATAAAGAGAGAAAAAGAAAAATCAAAGGCAGTTTGAGCAGATAAGCCTAGAGCTAGAGCGGTTGCAATAGTGGTCCCGGCCCGGGAAATTCCAGGTAAAATAGCCAAGGCCTGAGCCAGGCCAATGATAAAAGCTCGGAATAAGGTAATTTTTTCTTTTTTACCCTGACGGTTTTTGGTGGAGAGCAAAAGAAGAGAATTGATAAAAAAGAAAAAGGGTAAAAAATAAATTCGAGTGAAAATAATTTCGATATGGTCTTTTAGAAAAAAACCTACTAAGGCAGCTGGCAGCGAAGCAATAAAAATTTGGGGTAAATGCGAAATAAAAAAAGGAACTTTTTTTCTAAAAAAGAAAAGAACAGAAAAAAGAGTGGCGGTGTTCAAAAAAACGTCAAAAGCTAGAGAAGGTTTAAGGCCAAAAACAAACTGGAAGAGATTAAGATGTCCGGAGGAAGAAACAGGAAGAAACTCAGTGATACCTTGAAGCAGGGCTAATAGATAACTTTGCCAAAGAGACATGAAATATTTTACCGCTTCGGAGACTGTTTTTGGCGACGGGCTTTACCGCCAGTACCCACCATACGTCTTTCTCTAACCCGGGAGTCGACAGTTAGCAGTCCTGCCTGTGATAAAGCAGAAGTGTGATCGGGATCTTTTTTCTTGAGAGCCCGGGCTAAGGCTAAAAGTAGAGCTTCAAGCTGACCACTTTTACCGCCGCCAACAATTTTGGCGGTATAGTGGAACTTATCTTCGGTTTTGGTAACGGTAAAAGGACGATTTAAAAGAGAAAAAGCAGTCGGGAAATAAATTTGGGGGCTACGGTCATTGATAAAAGAGTCGCCTTTGCGATTAAAAAGCTTAACTGTCGCCACAGCAGCTTTGCGGCGGCCTAGAGCGTAAATGTAGGTAGCGGTTGATTTAGAAGGAGTTTTTGCCATAATTATTTACCTATTTTATCGGCATATTTATGATTACTATCCACAAAAACGCGAAGACGGGTGAGACGAAGGTCTCGGAGTTTGTTTTTGGGAAGCATGCCAGAAACTGCTAATTTAATAACCCGACGAGGATCTTTTTCCATGAGTTCTTTTAGGGTCAATGACCTAAGGTTACCAGCATAACCAGTGTGACGGTAATAAACTTTTTGTTTTAGTTTTTTACCGGTAACTACCAGCTGGGAGGCGTTGATGGCCACTACATAATCGCCATCATCGCGGTGATAGGAAAAACTAGGATTACTTTTGCCCATAAGTAGTGCAGCAATTTCCGTTGCGGCCCGACCTAAGGTTTTACCCGAAAGATCAAAAAGTATCCAGTTTCTCTTAACTTGGTTGCCGGTAGTAATGGTGGTTTTAGCTTTCATTTACTTGGTTTTCTTAATTGTTTTTTTAACGGTAGATTTTTTGTCAGAAGTTTTTTTAGCAGGACTTTTCTTGGTAAATTTGGCATGTGCTGGAGTGTTTTTAGGACTATCCTCGGCCAACTTTTTTAAATCAAAGACTTGGTTAAAACTCAATTTAACAATCAAAGCGTCGTCGCCCTGACGAAACTTAATTTTTTGAAGACGGGTAAAATTTTGAGTCTGACCGCTAAATTGATTATTAAAAATAGAAACGGTGCGGTTGACAAAATTTTTATCCTGAAAAATGGAAAACAATTCCCGGCGGGCAAGTAAATCACCTTTAGTGGCCAATGCGGCTAATTTCTCTGCTTGAGGAATAATAGATTTGGCCTTGGCTTGAGTGGTATTGATAAAACCATGAGTGAACAAACTCCTTAAAAGAGTCCGGAAAAGTGCCCGACGCTGATTAGTGTTTCGACCCAATTTTCGACCAGAAACCCGATGCTTCATAGTTATTTAGTCCAGGGGTAACCCTTGTCTTTGAGCCAGGAATCAATAATCTTTAAAGACTTTTCACCAACATTTTTGGCTTTGCTGACTTCGGCGCGACCGGCCTTGAAAAGATCGTCGATAGTCGGATAGCCGGCTTTTTTTAAAGCATTGGTAACTCTGAGGGGTAACTCAATTTCCTCAACAGAAATTTCGGCCAATTGATTGACGGGAGATGATTCCAAAGTGATGACTTCGTCAGTAAATTCGCGAGTATCGACAATCTGATTGAGAGCATTAATCAAGTCTTTGGTGGCTGTTTTGAGAGCGTCTAAGGGAGAAACTGAGGCATCAGTCCAAATTTCCATAGTTAATTTGTCATAATTGCTCTTTTTACCGAGACGTGTGGGCTCGACTGTGTAGTTTGCCTTTAAAACCGGGGTGAAAGCGGCATCAAGAATAATTTCACCGACAACATCAGTTTTTTGCTCACGAGCCAAAGTATAACCAACTCCTCTCTCGACGGTTATTTCGATATGTAAATGGGCTTTGGGATCAGTTAGAGTGGCAATAACCTGATCAGGATTGGCCACTTTACAAACAGTAGAATCGGCAATATCGCCAGCAGTAACGACCCCCTTGCCTTTTTTATCTAAGGTAAGTGTAACCGGATCTTCTTTGGCGTAATTGAATTTAATTTTTTTAAGATTAAGAGAGACTTCGATTAAATCTTCTTTCACTCCGGGAAGAGTCGTAAAAAGATGAGTGACACCATCAATTCTGATACGGGTTATGGCGGCGCCGGGAATAGTAATTAAAAGGATTCGGCGTAAACTGTTACCCAAAGTATGACCTAGGCCTCCAACCAGAGGGCTGAGCTCATATTTGCCGTAGGTGGCAGATTCTTTAATGGTTTTAATATGGAATCGGCTGGTGTCGATCATTTTTTGTCTCCTTTTTAACGGGAATAATATTCAATAATTAAATTAACATCGATTCCGTTGTGGTTGGAATCAATGATGGGAAGAGATAATAATTTTGTAGAGTATTTGCCTTTTTCAAGGTCAAGCCACTCAGGGGCTTTGAAATCTTTGTCAGCAGCTCGGAGAGTCTCACCAATGCTTTTAGCAGTTTTTTCTTTGAGAGAAATAACATCACCAATTTGAACAGAATAAGAAGGAATGTTTAAAATCTTACCGTTGACTAAAATGTTTTTGTGACTAACTAAGGAGCGAGCATGACTTCTGGAAAGAGAAAGACCGGAAAGATAGACAACATTATCAAGTCTTCTCTCGACTAAGGTCATCAGGTTTTCACCGACTTGACCTTTTAATCTTTTAGCAGAAAGATAATAATTTTTGAAAGAAGTTTCGGTAACACCATAAATTCTTTTGGCTTTTTGTTTAGCTCGAAGCTGGAGACCATAGTCGGTAACTTTGCCGGCTCTTTTTTGACCGTGCATTCCCGGACGGACAGCACTTTTTCTTTCAAATGGACATTTTGGAGAAAAACAGCGATCACCCTTGAGGTAGAGCTTGACCCCTTCGGCGCGACAAAGACGACATTTTTTATCTAAAGTTGGACGCATAAGGTTTAGACCCGGCGGGCTTTGGGCGGGCGGGGGCCATTGTGAGGAATGGGGGTAAGATCGGCAATCATGTCAACATCATAGTCTCTTTTGCTGCGAAGAAACCTGAGGGCGGCATCACGGCCGGTACCCGGACCTTTTAAATAAACTGATAATTTTTTAATGCCATAGGGACGGACTGCTTCAAGAGCTTTTTCAATAGCGGTGGTAGCAGCAAAAGGAGTAGACTTGCGGGAACCTTTAAAACCGCATTGACCAGATGAGGACCAAGAAAGAGTATTGCCCTTATCATCAGTGACAGTAACAATAGTGTTGTTGAAAGTAGACTGAATATAGAGTCGGGCGTCAGCAATACTTTTGATAACTTTTTTAGTTTTAGGAGTAGTGGTAGCCATAGATTATTTTTTGGTCGCTGCGTTTTGTTGGGTTTCGATTTTTGCCCAAGCTTCCTTGGTAAGAGAACCAACGGTTTTCTTTTTACCCTTGCGGGTGCGGGCATTTGATTTGGTTCTCTGACCCCTGGCGGGCAAAGAAACCATGTGGCGAACCCCACGATAACATTTAATCGCTTTTAAACGGTCAATATTTTCTCTGATTTCTCTTTTGAGATCACCTTCGGTCTGAAAATCTTCTAAAGCTTTCATTAAATTACCGATATCGTCTCTAGAAAGAGATTTAATGCGGGTATCAAGGTTAATTTTGGCTTTTTTAGCCAATTCGATAACATTTTTGGGACCGATACCGTAAAAACGGGTTAAGGCGACCTGGGCGCGCTCGTTATCCGGGATATCAATACCTGAGATTCTCATGGATTTTACCCTTGTTTTTGGGTGTGCCTTTTAGTAGAACAAATAACACGCCGAACACCCCGACGAATGACAATTTTGCAATTTTTGCAGCGGCGTTTGATGCTCGACTTGACTTTCATAGACTTTGAACTTTGGTATTTTACCCTAATCTATTCGAAATATCAAAGGGTAAATGGTATTTTTAACCCCGATAAACAATGCGACCTTTGAGGCCGTCAGGAGATAAAACCAGAGAGACGTTGTCCCCAGCGAGACAGCGGATATGGTTCATTTTAAGCTTACCGGCAAGGTAACAAACGATTTCCCGACCGTCGTCGGCTAGTTTGACTCTAAAAAGCTGGTCAGGCAGAACTTCGGTAACAAGACCTTTGACTTGTGGTTCTTTCATTTAAATTTAATTAATAATGATAATTAATTTTGTCGATTTCCCTTGAAATATCGTCAAATATTGGTTCAATGGGACGGTTGCCATCAACGATGATTAATTTACCGGTCTGGCGATAATGACCGATGATAGGGGCAATAGTGTCATCGTAAGATTTTTGTCGGGAAGCAATTGCCTCGGGGGTATTGTCAGTGCGGGCACTATCCTGAAAAGTTTCTCCCATTTTGGCCCGACGAGCCATTATTTCTCCAAAGGTAACGTCTAAAAGAATTAATAAAGAAAACTTTTGGTCTTTGGAAGCCAAATATTGCTCGATCAATTCCCCTTGGTTAAGCATCCGAGGAAAACCGTCGATAATAAAATTTTGGTTGTTTAAAGAATTTAATTTGGTAGTTAGAACTTCAAAAGCAACGGAATCGGGCACCCACTTACCTTGATTAATATAATTTTTAGCTTCTATACCGAGAGGGCTTTGAGCAGTAATTTCGTCGCGAAGCAACTGACCCATGGAAAGATGGGTTAAATTATATTTTTCGGCGATTAGTTTGGCTTGAGTTGATTTACCGCAACCGCTAGGACCGATGATAAAAAGATTAAGGGCCATTAATAGGTTAGTTTATCGTAATTATACATTTGGACAGCATTTTCGATCTTACGATGAAGCTCCAGGACAACTGAAACAACGATTAAAACTGAAGTACCACCTATAGTTAGGGAAGAAATACCGGTGGCCTTCTGAATTAAGGCCGGCATAACGGCAATTAAAGCTAAAAAGAAAGCCCCGATAAAAACTACCCGATAGAGGACGTATTCCAGTCTCTTTTGAGTCGCGGTACCCGGACGTATACCAGGGATAAATCCGCCAGATTTACGTAATTCTTCGGCAACATCTTTGGGTTTGAAAACAACAGTGGAATAAAAAAAAGTAAAAGCGATGACCAAAAGAAAATAACTAATAAGATAAACAAAGGAAGTACTGTTAAAAGCGGTTGAAAGCCAGCGGGCAAAGGAGGCAAGGCCCGGATTTGAAGAACGGACTAGGGCCTGACCTAAAAGTGAGGGTAGCGAAACCAAGGAGACAGCAAAGATAATCGGCATTACTCCGGAAACGTTAATTTTGATAGGAAGATAGGTAGTTTGAGCTCTCTTGGCATAGGAAATAGGAATCCGATAAACCGCCTCTTCGACAGTGACGACAGCAAAAACAATAGCACAAGCGACAGCCACAAAGAGAATCAGGTTGAATAGAGTTTGGGGATCTGAAAAATCTGCCAAAATTAAAGACTGGTAAATAGAAATTGGCAGGCGGGAAATAATCCCGGCAAAAATCATCACAGAAATACCGTTGCCGATACCAAAATCATTAATTAATTCCCCCAAAAAAATCATAATCATAGTACCGGTAACCATACTGGCAATAAGAGCCAAAATAGTCAGGGGCGAACCAGTGAGAATAATATTTTGAGATTTTAGAATGCCGTACATGGCAAAGGATTGAAAAATAGCCAAAGGAATGGTGATCATAAGGGTATAGCGGTCTAGTTTGGCCCGACCATATTCGCCTTCTTTTTGAAGTTCCTTGAGTTCAGGAATGACAAAAGCCAAAATCTGCAGCATAATAGAGGCATTGATGTAGGGATTAAGACCCAGGGCAGCTACAGAAAAATTGGCTAAGGTTCCGCCAGAAAATATGTCCAAAAGAGATAAAAGCTGGTTTTGAGAAAAGAAAGATTTAAGCAAGGCGGTATTAACCCCGGGTACAGGCACATGAGCAATGAAACGAAAGAGAACTAAAATAAGCAGAGTAAAGAGAATTTTCTTCCGAAGATTGGGCATTCTAATTGCCTCACGATACAGAGACAAGGCACGAAAAAGACGATTCATGATTCTATCTTACCACCTAGAGAGAGAATTTTTTGATGGGCTGATTCGGAAAATTTGATGCCTTTGAAATTCAGTTTTTTACTAAGAGTGCCAGTAGAAAGAATCTTAATATCTTTGGTTAAATCTGCGGCAGTACTTCTTTTAACTTTTTCAAAAATCGCTTTGCGGTCAACAGTGTCGCCACTTTTAAACCAGGTTTCCAGCTGAGCTAAGGTAACAGGATAAATTTTATTCTGAGGTAAGACACGATGTTTTCCTCTTAAAAAAGGCAATCTTTTTAACCAGGATTTTTTAATTTTGGTACCATCAAAAGTAAGCTTACCTTTACCTCGGACATTGTCACCTTTGGCACCACGACCGGTAGTGTGACCACCAACTCCGGAACCGATACCGCGCCCCCGGCGTTTGGCTGATTTTTGAGTGGTTTTTGAGAGTTTAGATAAAATGACGTCCATTTATTTAAGTGTTTTAAGGGCGGCTAAAGTTGCCCAAACATTAATTGATTTGTTTTTAGAGCCAATAATTTTACTGGTAATATCCCTGATACCGGCCAATTCGACCACAGCCCGAACGGGACCACCGGCGATAAGACCGCTACCCTGTTTACCGGGACGAAGCAAAACCAGAGCCCCTTTGAATTTTAGAGTGACTTCACCGGGAATAGTGCCATTAACAATGGGGATTTCGACTAAAGATTTGCGGCCGCGGTTGATAGCTTTTTGGATAGCGTCAGCGACACTTTTAGCTCGACCATGACCAACACCAACCCGATTTTTTTTGTCTCCGGTAACCACTAAAGCAGTAAAGGAGACCTGATTGCCACCTTTGGTTTTTTTAGAAACCCGTTTGACCTGAACAACTTTATCGGTAAATTCAGGAATAATTTTTTCTTCTGTTTGAGGATCCATATTTTTAAAATTTGAGACCAGCGGCCCGGGCTCCTTCGGCCAGGGCTTTAACCCGACCTTGATAACGGTAAAGACCGCGGTCAAATCTAACTAAAGTAACTTTTTTATCAAGGGCTTTTTTAGCAATAGCTTCACCGACTGCTTTAGCTTGTTCGCTTTTAGTACCTTTACTTTTAAGAGTTTTAGTTGAAGAAGAGGCTAAAGTTTTACCATGCTGGTCATCGATAATCTGAGCCCAAAGATGGCAATTGCTTCTGAAAACCGAAAGTCGAGGGAGACCCAAGTTATGAGACAGCTTGCCACGGACACGACGGAGCCGGCGAAGTTTGGTATTGGAATTAATTTTCATATTAGGCTTTGGCGGTTTTACCGGCTTTTAATTTAATAAATTCGTCAACATAACGGATACCCTTACCTTTATATGGCTCGGGAGTGCGGATTTTTCTAATGTTGCTCGCTACCTGGCCGACAACTTCGCGGTCAGCTCCAGAAACGGTAATTTTGGTTTCTTCAGCGACGCTGATAGTAATGCCATCAGGGGCAGTGATATGAACCGGGTGGATATAGCCAGCAAGGACGGTGAGTTTATTGCCATTAACACTGGCTTTGTAACCGGTACCGCGGATTTCCAATTCCTTGGTCCAGGGTTCCAGGACTCCTTTGATCATATTGTTGAGATGAGCCCGAGCAGAACCATGATTGGAACGGGTTTGTTTATCTTCGGAAAGACGGGTAACGATAAGGTGTGTATCTTCTATTTTGGCCTCAATTTTAAGAGGGAGAATATAGGTCAAATTTCCCTTAGATCCGGAAATATTGATATTCTTCTTGTCGATATTGACAGTAACGCCTTCGGGAATAGTGATAGGGAGACGGCCGATACGGGACATGTTACCAAATTTCGGCGACTAGTTCACCGCCGATCTTTCGGGCTGCAGCTTCTTTTTGGGAAAGCAGACCGGAAGAAGAAGAAATAATAATTAAAGACTGTGGAGTTTTGCCCCAAGGGATGGAGCTACTGGAGCAATAGAGGCGACGGCCAGGACGAGAAAAAATACGGATATCAAAAACTTTGGGATCTTTAATAGTAATTTGCCTTTCCTTGTCGTCAACGGAAAAATTACTGATAAATCCGTGTTTTTTTAATTTTTCCAGAATGGAAACTGAATATTTAGACAAAGGAGCCAAGATACTTTTACGACCGGCTCGGCTACCGTTTTTGATTCTGATGAGTAAATCGCAGGAAAGTGAAGTAATCATATTTGTTTACCAGCTGGCTTTTTTAACTCCAGGCAATGCGCCGAGATTGGCAAGTTTTCTAAAACATAAACGACATAAACCAAATTGACGAATGTAAGAACGAGGACGGCCGCAAATCTGACAGCGATGATGATAGCGGTCTTTGAATTTAAGTTTTTTAGTCTCTCTGATAATTTTTGCGTTAGTAGCCATAATTAAGTTGTTTTCTCAAAAGGAAAACCCAGGGTTGATAATAACATTTTTGCGTCTTCAATTGAAGTAGCGGAGATACCTAAGGTAATTTGGACAGGACGGATTTTGTTAACGGCATCCAGGTTGACTTCGGAAAAATAGGTTTGGTCGTGAATGGTTAAGTTGTAATTGCCGGCCTGGTCAAAGGCAGTTAAAGGCATACCTTTGAAGTCACGAAGGCGAGGTAAAACCAAATGAAATAATTTTTGAATAAAATCATACATTCGCTGGCCACGGAGAGTAACTTTGTAGGCCATGGGCTCACCTTGACGTAATTTGAAGGAAGAAATAGCTTTTTTGGAGTGAGTCATCATGGGTTTTTGGCCGGTAATAGCAACAATTTCTTTTTCGGCGGCCTCCAGAGCCTCACGAGAGTCTCGACCTTGGGTAATTCTATAATTAATGACTACTTTAGTCATTTTGGGTAAAGCGTTAGGGTTCTTAACCCCTAAAGCTTTTTCTAGTTTAGTATTAATTTCTTTTAAAAAAGGTGAGTTCATAGTTGACTGCCGCATTTTTTACAAAGGCGGGATTTTTGACCGGTTTTGTCAATTGAATAAGCAACCCGGGTTGATTTTTGACATTTAGGACAAACAAGCATGACTTTGGAAATAGTCAACTTGCCTTCTTTTTCAATAATTTGGCCTTTTTGCCCCTGAGAGGGCTTGAGGTGTTTTTTAAAAATATTAAGACCTTTAACAACTACAGCCTTACTTTTGGGAAAAACTTTAAGAACTTCGCCACTACGACCTCGATCTTTACCTAAAATGACTTTGACTTTATCACCCTTCTTGATTTTCATATTAATAAACCTCCTTGGCCATAGAAGCAATTTTGTTAAAACCAGCTTCTTTGATTTCCCGGGCAATAGGTCCAAAAATACGGGTACCACGGGGATTTTTTTGAGAATCTATAATGACGGCAGCATTGTCAGAAAAACGGATATAAGAACCATCGGGACGACCAATTTCTTTTTTGGTACGAACAATAACGGCCCGGACTTTTTCTTTTTTCTTAACTAAAGAGTTGGGTAAAGCCTCCTTGACCACGGCTAAAACAGTATCACCTAAAGTGGCTTGTTTGTGACGGGAACCAACATAGACATGCATAATCTCAAGGGATTTAGCGCCGCAATTATCAGCTGGTTTGAGTCTAGTTCTAAGCTGTAACATACTCTTAGAGGCTGGCCGCCTTAATAATTTCTAAAGTAGTAAATCTTTTGAGTTTAGAAAGAGGCCGAGTTTCTCTGACCTTGACGGTATCCCCTATTTTAGCGCCTAAATTGTTTTCGGCGTAAATTTTTTTGTGTTTTTTGACAATTTTGTGATAAAGAGGATGACGAGTAGTGTAGGTCATCAAGATAGTGATTGTGTTGGTCATTTTGTCTGAGACAACGACGCCGGAAAAGGTTTTACCACTAGTAGATTTATTGATTTGATGTTTCATGTTTTTTGAGAAGAGTGGCAATTAAGGCCATTTCATATCTCATTTTTTTAAAGACTGAAGTATCTTTTTGGTTACCGAGATATTGTTTACTTTTAGTTTCCAGATACTTTTTTTTCAGGTCAGCCAAAGCAGTTTTTAGCTCAGACGGACTTTTTTGTTGGTAGGAGATTTTATCAGTTTTTTTCATATTTTGGGCAATTACTTTCTTTTAACAACTTTAGTAACCATGGGTAATTTAGCAGCGGCCAGCCTGAGAGCCTCGTGGGACTCAGCCTCGGGAATACCAGCAACTTCAAAAAGAATACGTCCGGGGCGGATGACAGCGACATAACCCTTGACATCACCTTTACCGGCACCCAAGGGGGCTCCAGCACCTTTTTCGGTGAAGGGCTTGTCAGGGAAGATTCTAATCCAAATACGACCGTTTCTTTTGGTAGCATGGGCAATAGCCCTACGGGCAGCTTCAATCTGATTGGCAGTAATCCAACCACAGGCCATAGCTTTAAGACCATATTCCCCAAAGGCAACTAGGTTACCCTGAGAATTGCCCCGCATACGACCACGGAATTGCTTACGATATTTGGTTCGAGATGGTTGTAACATAAATTTAGGAGGTTAAACAAAGATAAACTTTAACTCCAATATAGCCGGAACGGGTGAGACAGGGAACCTCGGCGTAATCAATGTGGGCTTTGATAGTGGATAGGGGTACTTGGCCCTGATGAAATTTTTCCCGACGACTGATCTCGGCACCGTTAATACGTCCAGAAAGTATAACTTTAATACCTTTGACGCCAGCGGACATGGCCTTTTCAATTGCATTGAGTACCACCCGACGGTAGGGCATGCGCTTTGCTAATTGATAAGAAATTTTTTCAGCGATTAATTTTGC
>CAYNEE010000001.1:16494-70377 GCA_964396145.1 uncultured Gammaproteobacteria bacterium
GATTTAACCTCACCTTTGAGAGTAATTAACAAACGGCTGTGACGTTTAATAATGACTCCACGGGCAAAATGAGAACCGTGGGACTTGTCCATCCGTTTAATTTTTTGACCCTCACCGACAATAATAGTGTCGAATTTAAGGCTGGTTTCGGAGAGATTATAATTGTTTTTGGCTACAGATACAACTGTTTTGATGGCCTGACTCAAGGCCCGGGCAGCAGAAGTGTTGGTAAAGGCAAGTTCCAGGGCGGCCTGGGTAGGCGACATTTTCTTGATAGAATTGGCCAAAAGTCGTAGTTTTCTCGGCGGGACTTTGAGGTTTTTATCCTGATAGCGGCAAATCTTGAATTCTTTTTTAGCAACCACAGGTTCTTTTTTGACTGGAGTGGTTTTTTTGACGGTAGTAGTAGTTTTTTTAATAGTTTTTGGCATAGATTAGGTTTTTTCAATAACACGCTTAACCACACGACCATGACCTTTGAAGGTACGAGTGAGGGCAAATTCACCGAAACGGTGACCAACCATATCTTCAGTCACATAAACTTCAATAAATTTACGGCCGTTATGAACAGCGTAATGATGGCCAACAAAATCAGGAGAGATTTGACTACCTCGGGCATAGGTTTTGATAGGCTCAGAGCCTTTGGCGGCAGCAGTCTTTTTAATAAGATTGGCATCAATATAGGGACCTTTTTTGGATGATCTGGACATAATTATTTACCACGACGTTTAATAATTAAGCGGTTAGAAGCTTTTTTGAGTTTTCGAGTCTTTTTACCTTGAGCAACTTTACCCCAAGGAGTCTTGGGATGCATACCAACAGAGGAACGGCCTTCACCACCACCATGAGCATGGGAGCGGGGGTTTTGAGCCACACCACGGACGGAGGGGCGGATACCGCGACGGCGGGAATCACCAGCTTTTCTAAGTTTTTGATTAGAGTGATCGGCATTACCAACCTGGCCAATGGTGGCACAAGCGGAAGCGGAGAAAAGTCGGAGTTCGCCTGAGGGTAACTTAACAGTAACTTTTTCACCGTCAATTGATTGTATAAAGGCGGCAGAACCGGCAGATTTAATCATCTGGGCGCCGCGACCGGGATGGAACTCAAGAGCATGAATCGGTGTACCAATAGGAATGTTCTTAAGAGGAAGTTTGTTGCCATCTTTGATAGGAGCTTTAAGAGAATAGACAACAACGTCTTTGACTTTGAGACCAGCTGGAGCCAAAATGTAGGCTTTGGTACCATCTTCATAAACCAAGAGTGCTATATCAGCGGTACGATTGGGATCGTATTCAATGGCAGCTACTTTGGCTTTAATATCAAGTTTATTTCTTTTAAAGTCGATTAGACGGAGAAAACGTTTGTGCTCACCACCACGGTGACGGACGGAAATCCGGCCTTGGGAATCGCGGCCACTGGTTTTCTTTTTAATAGTAAATAGTTTATTTTTCATTGTTTAAAGTTAGAAGATCAATTTTTTGATCTTTTTTAACGGTAACTATGGCTTTTTTTAAATCAGATTTAAAAATGGGAGTCCTGGTTTTCCAGTTGGACTTGACTTTGCCTTTGGTGACAAAAATATTAACAGACAAAGGTTTGATGTTAAAAATTCTAAAAAACTCAGATGCGACCTGAGAACGGGTCGCCTTTTTGTCAACAACAAAGCTATATTTACCCTGTGATTGGGCAGAAATAGCTTTTTCTGTGACTAAAGGTTTTTTGATAAGCATATTATTTTTGAAGTTGTTTTAATGCAGTTCGAGTAAAAATAAGAAAGGATTGTCGACCTAACTCATAACTGTTAAGGGAGTTTGCCGATAAAAGAGTCACTTCAGGGAGGTTGCCAAAAGCTTTTTTGACAGCCTGGGGTTGACGACCGGTTATGATAGCAAAACGACGGCTATTTGCCAAGGAGAGCTCGGCTTTTTTAAGCTCAGAAATGAGCTTGACCGCGCTTTTAGTTTTAGCCTCAATGGTGGAAATTTTGTCAATTAAGATGATAGATTTATTTTTGGCGAATTTAGAAAGTAAAGAGCGGAGGGCGGCTTGACGTAATTTTTGAGACATTTTTAACCTAGGAAACTGATTGCCGATGGGAGCATGGGCTGAACCACCACCAACAAATTGAGGGGCTTTAGCGGTAGAATGACGAGCATTACCGGTCACCTTTTGGGGATACATTTTTTTAGTGGTGCCAGCAACCTCGCCACGGTGTTTGACCTTGGCATGAGCAGAACGTTGATTGTTAAGGTAAACCCGAACTGATTGAGCAATTAAGGGTTCGTTAATTTTGACCTCAAAAATGGCCTTGGGTAAGGTGATTTCTTTGATGGATTTACCGGAAAGATCGTAGAGATTAACTTTCATATTATTTTTTAAATAGGGTAAGCCAGGAATTATAATGGCCAGGAACGGCGCCGGATATGTAAACTAAATTGTTTTCAGCGTCAATTTTAACTACTTTGAGATTTAAAATGGTGGCGGTTTTATTGCCATAATGACCCGGCATTTTTTTACCCTTGACAACCTTGCCGGGAGTTTGAGCACCAATAGAACCGGGAGCACGGACGCGGTCAGATTGACCGCCAGTAACCGGTTGACGACGGAAACCATGGCGTTTGATAACACCGGCAAAGCCGCGACCTTTACTGGTGCCAGTAGCTGAAATAATGTCACCTTCGGTAAAAACAGTATCAATTTTAATTTCTGATTTAAGTTCAGGAAGGTTTTCACTAGCTGGGGCAAATTCAATTAATTTTTTATCTAGCTGTAATTGGAGAGCGGAATAACCGTGTTTTTCAGGAGTTTTTACCTCTTTTACAGTCAGGGGTTTAGTCTCCAAGACAGTCACAGCCAAACGACGACCTTTATCATCAAAGAGGCTGGTCATAGACTTTTTTCTAGCAAGGAATCCGGATATCATAGGTAAAAATTACATTTTAACTTCAACTTCAACTCCGGAAGGAAGATCGAGGTGCTGCAAACTGTCAACGGTACGCAGACTGGTACTAAAAATATCAATTAATCTTTTGTGTGTCAAAATTTGATAATGATCACGGGCATTTTTATCAGTGTGAGGGCTGGTAAGGACGGTAAAAATTTTTCGGGCAGTAGGTAAAGGAATCGGACCCTGAACAGTAGCGCCTGCAGTGACAGCGGCTTCGACAATCTTGACCGCCGCCTCGTCGATGAGGCGGTGGTCAAAAGATTTCAATCTAATCCGAATCCGATTACCTTTCATTTTTATTTAATAACTTCAGTGATAGCACCGGCACCAACAGTCAGGCCACCTTCGCGAATAGCGAAGCGGAAACCTTTTTCCATAGCCACCGGCTTAATCAATTTGACAGTAACATTGGCGTTGTCGCCAGGCATGATCATTTCTACACCTTCAGGTAGAGTAACTTCACCAGTAACATCGGCAACACCGATGAAAACTTGGGGACGGTAACCAGCAAAGATAGGAGTATGACGACCACCTTCTTCTTTTTTGAGAAGAACAACTTCGGCTTTGAATTCAGTGTTGGGAGTAATGGTACCGGGTTTAGCTAAAACTTGGCCGCGCTCGATATCGTCTTTTTCTACACCTCGAAGAAGTAAACCGACATTGTCGCCAGCTTGACCTTGATCAAGTTGTTTGTGGAACATTTCGACTCCGGTAACTACAGCTTTACGAGTATCACGAAGACCGACGATTTCAACTTCGTCGTTGATCTTGACAATACCGCGGTCAATTCTACCTGTAGCGACAGTACCCCGACCTTTGATAGAGAAAACGTCCTCAATAGGCATGAGGAAGGGTTTATCCAAATCACGAACAGGTTCAGGAATATAAGTATCCAAAGCTTCCATTAATTTTTTAATGGATTCGACACCGTCAGCTTCACCATTTAAAGCTTTGAGGGCGGAACCACGAATAATCGGGGTTTCATCACCAGGAAAGCCATATTTGGTCAAAAGATCGCGAATTTCCATTTCAACCAAATCCAAAAATTCAGGATCGGAAACCAAGTCGACTTTGTTCAAGAAAACGACAATTGCCGGAACATTAACTTGTTTGGCTAACAAAACGTGTTCACGAGTCTGAGGCATAGGACCGTCAGGAGCCGAGACGACCAAGATAGCGCCGTCCATCTGAGCAGCACCAGTAATCATGTTTTTGACATAGTCAGCATGTCCAGGACAGTCAATGTGAGCGTAGTGACGTTTGTCAGTTTCGTATTCGACGTGGGAAATAGCAATTGTAACAATTTTGCTGGAATCACGGACGGTACCGCCTTTAGCGATATCGGCATAGGATTTAGCATTACCTTGAACTTTAGTAATGGCCGCAGTTAAGGTAGTTTTACCATGGTCAACGTGACCGATAGTGCCGACGTTTACATGGGGTTTGTTTCTTTGAAAGACATCTGCCATATGTTTTTTGTTTTTTTTAAAAAATACTCCCGCTTTCGCGGAAAAATTAATAACGATTAATTATAGCGGAAAACGCTTTAGAATTGTATCAACAAGTTGCCAGCTTCGCAAGATGGAAAAACTATTCTTTTTTACCGTCGGTTTTGATGGTTAGTTTTTCCTGGATATCGCGAGGGACAGGATCGTAATGACTGGGTTCCATGTAAAATGAACCGCGACCTTGGGTAAGAGAGCGGATAACGGTAGCATAACCGCGGACAGCTTCCAGAGGAACACTGGCATTAATGGTCGTGAAGCCGAAAGCCTCGGTAGTACCACCAATTTGGCCCCGGCGGGAAGAAAGGTCACCAATGACTGTACCTAAAAACTCGGAAGGAGTGGCAACTTCAAATTTCATGATAGGCTCCAAAATTAAAGGTTGGGCGGCAGTGACAGCGTCTTTAATGGCATAGGCACCAGCCAATTTAAATGCGGCCTCAGAAGAGTCGACATCGTGATAGGAACCGTCGTAAACAGATATTTTAAGATCGGTACAAGGATAACCGGCAATAATTCCCTTTTGGAGAGTTTCACGGACACCTTTTTCGATGGCCGGAATAAAGTTTGAAGGAATAACACCACCCTTGATGTCGTTGATAAATTCAATCCCCTCACCCCGATTTTTGGGTTCTATACGAATTTTACAGTGACCGTATTGTCCATGACCGCCCGATTGGTGAATGTATTTTCCCTCACCTTCGGCATTAGCCGAAATAGTTTCTCGGTAAGCGACCTGGGGAGCACCGGTTTTAACGCCGACACCAAATTCACGTTTTAAACGGTCAACAATAATTTCCAGATAGAGTTCACCCATGCCGGCAATAATAGTCTGACCGGTTTCATGGTTGTAAGAAACTTTAAAAGTTGGATCTTCGGAGGCTAGACGATTGAGAGCGGCGCCCATTTTTTCCTGATCATCGGCAGTTTCCGGTTCAATGGAAAGAGAGATGACCGGATCGGAGAATTGAATTGGAGATAAGGAAATGGGCTTATTTTTGTCGCAAAGTGTGTCACCGGTAACCGAGTCTTTAAGACCGATACAGGCAATGATTTCTCCAGCAAAACCCTCTTCAATACCTTCACGTTTGTCGGCATGCATTAAAAGTAATCGACCGATTCTTTCGGGTTTTTGCTTGGTAGCATTGAGAACTTCCTGTCCTGTTTTGACAGTTCCTGAATAAATACGAACATAGGAAAGGGTGCCCACATGAGGATCAGACTGAACTTTGAAAAGAAGGCCTGAAAAAGGTTCACTATTTTCGGGTTTTCTAGTTAAAATATCACCGGTTTCAACATCAAAGCCTTCAACAGGAGGTAGATCCAATGGTGAGGGCAAGTAATCGACAATAGCGTCCAAAATAGGGTGAATACCCTTGTTTCTCCAGGAAGCACCGCAGTAAACAGGAAATAGTTTGCGGGCAATGGTGGCTTTTCTTAAAGCGGCTTTAAGCTCAGGAACAGAAATTTCCTCGTCATTTAAGAATTTTTCCATTAAAGCTTCGTCTTCACCGGCAATTTTTTCAACCATGGCGGCGCGAGCAGTTTTGGCCTTTTCTAAATAGTCATCAGTAACATCTTTTATGGTAAATTCCATGCCTTCTTCGTCTTTATCATAAACAATCATTTTCATTTCCATCAGGTCAACAACACCGACAAAGTCGTGTTCTTCACCAATGGGGATAACTACAGGCACAATCGGGGCATGTAATTTTTGTTTAATAGATTCGAGAGTAGCCTCAAAAGAAGCGCCGATTTTGTCCATTTTGTTGACGTAGGCAAGACGGGGTACTTGGTATTTATCGGCTTGGCGCCAAACCGTTTCAGATTGAGCCTGAACCCCGGCATTACCGTCAAAAATCATGATGGCGCCGTCAAGAACACGAAGAGATCTTTCGACCTCGGCGGTAAAATCGACATGTCCAGGAGTGTCAATAATGTTGATACGATGATGTTTCCAAAAGGTAGTAACACAAGCGGATTGAATGGTAATACCTCTTTCCCTTTCCTGGATCATGGAATCAGTGGTGGTAGTACCGGCATCGACCGAGCCGATTTTGTGGATGTTTCCAGTGTAAAATAAAAGACGTTCGGTAGTAGTAGTTTTACCGCCATCAATATGGGCGATAATACCGATATTTCTAACTTTGTCCATAGGGACAACCCTGTTTTTAGTGACTTGAATAGCTTCCGCCATATTTTTTAAAAATTAGTTTATAGATTTTAAACATAGTATCATAGCATAAATGAAAGCAAAAATATTAGTGGTGGGAGGAGGAATTGGCGGAATGACAGCCGCTTATCAACTGTTGCAAAAAGGCTATCAAGTAACTTTAATTGAGAAAAGCAAAGATTTAGGCGGACTTTTAGGTGGGTTTTCTATGTATGGGACAAGTCTGGAAAAGGCCTATCATCACATCTTTAAAACCGATAAACATATTTTGGAGTTGATAAAAGAATTGGGTTTATCAAAAAAATTAAAATGGCATGAAAGTAAAACTGGATTGTATTATGAAGGAATTGTGTATCCTTTTGCCGGAGCCTTGGACCTATTAAGATTTAAACCACTTGGGCTCTTGGATAAATTAAGATTGGGACTGGTGAAAATATATTTGGAAAAAGAAAATAATTGGCAAAAATTTGAAAATGTTTTGGCATATAAATGGCTGGAAAAATATTGCGGGGAAAAAGCCTATAAAGTAGTCTGGGAACCGCTTTTAATAGGAAAATTTGCCGATAGATACAGGGATATTTCTATGGCCTGGATGTGGGCAAGAATTCACACCCGAGCAAATTCAAGCAGTGGTGGAAAAGAGCTTTTGGGGTATATGGAAGGTGGTTTTGATCAAATTACACAGGAATTGGCGAGAAGAATTAAAAAACTTAATGGCAAAATTAAACTTCAATCTTCAGGTTTCAGACTTCAATCGAAAACATATGATTACGTAATCACTAGTCAGGCTTTGGAAAATGTCGATTACTTGGGAGCGATAACAGTAGTGTTTAGTAGTAAGCAAAGTTTATCGCCTTATTATTGGCATAATATAAATGACACTGGCTCCCCTTTTTTGGCGTTTATAGAACACACTAACCTAGTGGGAACTAAAAAATACCAGGGACGGCATATTTATTATATGGGAGCTTATCTACCTCAAAATCATCATTATTTTGCGGATGAGGATAAAAAAATATATGATGATTTTTTTGGATACTTAGGTAAAATTTTTCCAAAGCTTGACAAAAAGAAAATTGAAAAAAAGTGGGTCTTTAGATTTAAGTCGGCGCAGCATATTGTGGTTAAAAATTACAAGAAACAAATTACAAGAAACAAGAATAACCCAAAAATAATCAATATAAACTTTGCCAATATTTACCCAGAAGATAGGGGGATTAATTTTGCGGTGCAAGAAGCGCTAAGGCTTGGTCAAAAGTTCGCATAGTTACGCCTAAATCTTCTTGTAATTTACGGTTGCTGATAGCCTGATTTTTACCAAAAGGGCGTGCCAATGGATTTTCTTTAAGATATTTTTCCAAAGAGGCAGCCTTAACTAAACCGACATCAAGATTAAAGGCTTTAGCCACGGTTTGGGCTACCTCATGGGGTGAATGGACACTAGAACCGACTAGATGATAGATACCACCGGGTTGCTTTTGAATTAGGATGTCAAGAGCATGGGCGATATCATCGATAAAGGTGGGAGTAATTAACTGATCGGTAAAGAGATTGAGAGTTTCACCGGATTGAAGCTTGTTAAGGTAACCCTTGATAAAATCATTTTTAGCCGCAAATTCCCGGCGATAGGGAAAACTAATCCGGGCTACCGTGGCATTGGTCTTGAGAGCAATTTTTTCGGCCATAGCTTTAGTCTGGCCGTACCATTCGAGGGCGTTGACCGGATCATCCTCGTTATAGGGCGATTCTTTTTGGCCATTGAAAACATAGTCGGTAGAAATATGAATGAGATGTTTGTGGTATTTTTGACATAAATTAACAATATTTTGAGTACCGGTGACATTGATCTGAAAACAAGGGCTATTTAGGTCAAATCTTTGTTCCCAGGCAGATTTAGTATCGGTAAAAGCGGCAAAATGAATGACCGTTTTTGTATCCGGGTGATTTATAAAGTAGCTTTCAATAGTATCAATTTTAGTAATATCGGCCTGAGGGTAGGATATATCTATAAATTCGTATTGGGGATTAAGCTCGACTACCCGAGAACCGACCAGTCCGGTTAGGCCGGTACCAATGACTTGTTCTTTCATAAGAGATCCTTTGCCTCAATATCGGCAAGGTTCGGAAAATTTAAATCTTTATCCTTGATAATAATTTCTTCCCGACTAATGGGTAAATTTATGGATAATTGAGGATCAAAAACATTCACCCCTTTTTCGGACTCAGGCGAATAAATACCGTCAGTGACGAAGTAGGTAAAACGACTATTATTTTCCAAGGCCAAGTAGCCATGGGCAAAACCAGGAGGAAGCCAGAGTTGGTTCTGTTTTTCGGCGCTAAGAATCTCAGCAACATGTTGACCAAAAGTGGCTGAGTTTTTTCTGATATCCAGGGCGATATCCAAGACGGTACCGGCGGTAGCCATGACTAATTTTCCCTGAGTATTGGGGTTTTGGTAATGAAGACCGCGAAAAACTCCTTTTTGGGTGTTAAAAGAGGAGGCTGCCTGAATCAGGCGAAAAGTAGTTTTTGTTGCCGCTTCAAATTCAGAAACTTCCAAGATTGGAGAATACCAACCACGATTGTCGCTAAAAACTTTAGGTTGGAGCCTAAATAAACCTGAGAGTTCAGTTTCGGTGATGGAAAGGTAGGGCATTATTTATGGATATTTTTATAATCAGCTAGTTTTTGGTAAAAGATTTCGGCTTCTTTTTTGGAGGCCTCATACCATGCTTGGTTTTGAGTGTACCAATCGATGGTTTGGCGAAGACCGGTATCTAAAGTATATTGGGGTTTCCAACCAAGATCCCGGTTAATTTTATCCCAATTGACGGCGTAATTATCGTGAGCAGGGCGGTCAGTGACATATTCTATTGAGGATTCATCTTTGCCCATTAGCGATAAAATTTGCTTGACCAGGTCGATGTTGGCAGTCCCCTTTTTAAGACCACCAATACAATAAGTCTCGCCTATTTTTCCATTTAAAATAATAGTTTCAATAGCCCGACAATGATCTTCTACGTGGAGCCAGTCACGAAAATTTTCTCCTTGTCCGTAAACTTTAATTTTTTCTCCAGCTAAAAGATTGGTGATGGTTCTAGGAATCATTTTTTCGGGGTGCTGGTAAGGACCATAGTTGTTGGAACAATTACTGATGGTAATAGGTAGACCAAAGGTTTTGTGGAAAGAACGAACAAAGTGATCAGAGGCAGCTTTGGAGGCAGAATAAGGAGAACTGGGATCATAGGGAGTAACTTCACTAAACTGTTCGTCACTGCCAAAAGGAATGGAGCCAAAAACTTCATCGGTGGAGACGTGATGAAAACGTTTTTGGTGTTTTTTAGCAGCATTTAAGAGGGTGTAGGTACCCAAAACGTTTGTTTTAACAAAAAGGAGAGGGTCGTCAATAGAGCGGTCAACATGAGACTCGGCAGCAAAATGGACAATAACATCAACTTGGGGGACCAAAGAATCGACTAAAGACTCGTCTAAAATGTCGCCCCTGACAAATTCATAGTTGTTTTTGCCCTCAAATTCGGATAAGTTAGTAGGGTTGGCCGCATAGGTAACCTTGTCCAGATTGATAATAGAATCGTTTGGATGAACTGAAAACCAATGCTTGATAAAGTTGGTCCCGATAAAGCCGAGACCACCCGTAACTAAAAGTTTCATGTTTATTAAAAACTTTTAACGCGAAGTTGTGGGGGTAGCTGAAGAGGTAGCCTTGGTTGGAGTCGCGGTGGCAGTAGTACCACTCAAATTGGTTCCAATCAAAATTACCACATCATAGGTAGAAGTAGCAGCTAATTCGGCAGTGTCAGCATCTTTAAAAGAAGTGAGGTTGTCGGCAAAATAGCTAGCTGGAATTGAGGTTTTGGTAGAAATCTTGTTGGCAGTGGCTGTGTTTTGACTGTTGCCAGTAGCAACACTGGTAAAACCAAGTTTAGTCAATTCACCTTTAACGGTAGCAGCTTGACCATTGATCTCGGTACCATTGAGGACCTGAATTTTAATATCCTTATCGATTTCAGCTTGAGTCGGACTGGGAGCTTGAGTTTCGGTAGGAACAGGACTGACTTCCTCAGTATTGTTTTCACCACCAGGATTATTCAAGTCGTCCTGATTTTTATTGTGATTGAGGACATACCAAACAATTAATGAAGCCGCAATCAGGGTAACCAGAAAAACGGCGATGATGGGCAAAAGATTTTTTTTGTTGTTTTCTTCCATAGGAGGAGTAAATGGGGTATTAACTGTTTCAGTCTTGATTATAGCAGGTGCAGGCTTGTTTTGCCCAGCGAAAAAAGCCAAAAGAGGCAGTGGAAGATCACTTGGTTTTTGAAAACGGGTAATAATTTCATTCTCGCGGTAGTTTTCATTGGGTAAATACTGGAGAGGCTCTTTGTCGCCAAAATAGGCACCGGCATAATTGAGAAGTTTTTTGAGTTCGGGTAGGGTTTTTTTAATGGTTGAAGTTAAGTAAACTTCACCGTTTTGGGCCAAAACTGCTAAATATTCGGAAGCAGAGCTAGGGTAGAAGAAGAAATATTGACCGCCGTCAATTTGAGAAAAAACATTAATCAGGGCCTCAGAAACGGTTTTATATTCTAGAACATTGAGGCCAAGTTTTGATAGATTATCTCTTAAAATCTGAAATTTTTCTTGGTTAAAAATACTGGTGCGGACGAGAGTTCGGTTTTCCTGAGATTTTAAATCAAAGGTGACGGATTCAGGAGAAATGGGAAAATCAACGGAATCTTTAGCTAAAGTGACCACTTCTTCCGGATTGAGATGGCTAACGACAGAGTCGTAAATAAAAGTTTTGGTAGCGACATATTTGTCGTCTAGAAGGACGTAAACATCAGCAACTTTATTTTTTTTAAAAAAATCGGCCAAATTCTTAAGAGAGTCTTCGTTTTGAAATTGCCAAAGATCAGTTTCAAAAGAAAGATGGTTGTTTTCAGATTGATTAAAATAAATGTCTAGTCCGTCGGCTTTGGGCCATAGAGCAACTTTAGGTTTGGAAAATAATGCCATAAATAATCTTACCACAACCGGATATCGGAGAGTTTTTACCAGCGCAGGTGGGAAAAGGCTTTGTTCGCCTCGGCCATTCTTTCAACTTCCTGGCGTTTGGTCAGGGCAGCACCCTCATCGTTGAGGGCAGCTTTAAGTTCGGCGCTGAGTTTTTCAGCAAAGGAATGAAATTGCTTGTTCGGACGTTTGCGGGCAGAGGTAATCAACCAACGAACGGCCAGGGAGTATTGACGGCTCCCACGAACGGGAGTAGGTACCTGATAAACAGCACCACCGATACGACGGGGACGGACCTCGACTTTGGGTTTAAGATTTTCCAAAGCCTGCTCCAAAGTGACGAGAATATCTTCGCTTTTGGTCTCTTTTTGGAGTAAATCTAAGGCGGCGTAGACTTGTTTTTGAGCGGCAGCTTTGTTTCCCGACATCATGGAACGGTTAATCAGGCGAGCGACAACTTCGCTTTGAAAACGATTGTCGGGAATAATAGTTCTGGTTTTAGTTTGGCTTTTTCTGGACATAGATTTTAAGCAGAAGATTTAGCGGCAGTTTTTTTGGCACCGTATTTACTACGGGATTGCTGGCGGCCGGCCACAGCACCGGCGTCATATTTGCCACGGATAACATGATAACGGACACCCGGTAAGTCTCTGACGCGACCACCACGAATGGAAACGATACCGTGCTCGGCTAAATTATGGCCGATGCCGGGAATGTAGGCAGTCACAGTAGTCCGGTTGCTAAGACGGATCTTGGCAACCTTACGTAAAGCCGAGTGCGGCTTTTTAGGAGTCATGGTTTTCACCACAGTAACTACGCCCTTTTTCTGGGGATTATAAGTGTCGACACTAGTATTTTTAATACTGTTATAATTGTCACGCAAGGCTTTGGTTTTAAGTTTAATGTGCCTGTTTTTGCGACAGCGACGGAGTAATTGATTAAAAGTTGGCATAATTTAGTCCTGTTTCCGACTGACCGGAATCAGACGTCCGATAATAACATTTTCCTTGAGTCCTATCAAGTTATCGACTTCGGCTAAAAGTGAAGCTTCGGTCAAAACACCGGTAGTTTGCTGGAAGGAAGCAGCTGAAAGCCAAGAACCGGTAGTCAAGGAGGACTGAATTAAACCAAGAAGTACTTTGTGTCCCTTGGCTGATTTAGCCTCACTATTGGTAGTTTTGGCTTTTTCATTTTCCGCTTCATAGACAGGTCGGGTAACCACCTGACCGTAAAGGAAGTTGGTATCGCCGGGATCTTCAATTTTAAGTTTATCGCTCATTTCCCGGACAATAACTTCAATGTGCTTGTCATGAATGGCAATACCTTGAGATTCATAGACACCTTGAATAGAGTTGATAAGGTATCTTTGAGCGGCTTCCAGGCCGGAAATTTCCATGATTTCCCTGGCATCGATAGGACCGGTTGATAACTGAGTCCCCTGCCCGACCAGGTCACCGTCACTGACTAAAAGAGTGGCATTGCTTGGCAAGAGGTAGTTAACAGTTTTGGCGGCACCGTTTTTGTCTTTGCCGGTTAACTTTATTTCAAAACCGTCGATATTTTCTTTGACTTTAATTTTGCCGTCAAATTCTGCCAAAGGTGAGGGCAATTTTGGCATACGAACTTCAAAAAGTTCCTGAATACGAGGTAAACCTTGGGTGACATCAACACCAACAACCCCTCCAGTGTGCTTGGTTCGCAGAGTTAACTGGGTACCAGGTTCGCCGACAGATTGGGCGGCAATAACACCGACAGGGATGCCTAAATCAACTAGTTTACGGGTAGATAAATCCCAACCGTAACATTGTTGACAGAGACCAACTTTGGCTTTACATAAAAGCGGGGAACGAATTTCTACTGCCCGAACTTCGGAATTTTCAATTAATTCCAAAAGATTGTTGTCGACTAAATCACCTTTTTTGGCAATAATTTTTTTAGAGCCAGGATTGGTGACATCGGCGGCTAAAACCCGACCCAAAATCCGACGACCAAAATATTTTTCCCGACCCTTTTCATTACGGTCAATGGTCCAAGATTTGGTGGTACCACAGTCATCTTCGTTAATAATAGAGATGTGTGAGGTATCAACCAGACGGCGGGTAAGGTAACCAGCGTCGGCAGTCCGCAGAGCAGTGTCAGCCAAACCTTTTCTGGTACCCCTAGCACCGGTGATATATTCAAAAACTGAGAGACCTTCACGAAAATTGCTTTTAGTGGGTAATTGAACAATTTTACCTGTAGGATCAACCATAAGTCCGCGCATACCGGAAAGCTGTTTAATCTGGTCCTTGGAAGCCCGCTTAATACCGGCGGCAGAAACAACCCGAATAGGTGAATCGTTATCCAGGGTAGCCCAGGTTTTTTCGGCAATGTCCTCGGTCACTTCCATCCAAACATTTTGGGACAAGCGTTTTTTCTCTTCGTTGCTGATGAGACCGAGCTTGTAATTGTCTTCAATTTCGGCAACTTTTTTGTCAGCGGCGGCAATGAGAGTGTCTTTGTTTTCGAGATAACCCATATCCGGCATGGATAAGGATAAGCCGGAGAGAGTGAAACCAATAAAGCCAATGTCTTTGAGAGAGTCAATAAGCTTGACAGTCTTAAGACGACCGGCAATTTCAAGGGACTTAACAATAAGGTCGTTTAGAGCCTTGGAGCCGGCCATAGCAGCGTTTAGAAAACCGAATTCTTTGGGTAAAATTAAGTTAAACCAAATCCGACCATAGGTGGTTTTGATAAATTTACCGTCAACTTTGACGACAACTAATTCTCGGAGACCAATTTTGCCGGCTTGATAGGCAAGAGTTAATTCCTGAGCATCAGCCATAATCGGTAAGCCTTTAAGTTCTTCGCTTAATTCTTTGTCTGCGTCTTCAGAGCGGACAGAAGTGATGTAATAACAACCAACAGCCATTTCCTGGGAAGGAATAGAAACCGGGGAACCGTCTGAGGGTTTAAGCAAATTTCGGGTAGGCAACATCAATTTTTTGGCTTCTTTTTGAGCTTCAGCGGAAAGGGGTAAATGGACACCCATTTGGTCACCATCAAAATCAGCATTAAAGCCTTTACAGACACAAGGATGGAGACGAATAGCCAAACCATCGGTTAAAACCGGCTTGAAAGACTGAATGGAAAGTTTATGGAGAGTCGGAGCCCGGTTTAGGAGAACATAGGTATTTTTGGTAACTTTCTCCAAAATATCATAGACCTCGTTGACACGGTGATCGATTAGACCCTTCGCAGACTTAATATTGGCGGCTAAGCCAGTATCCATGAGTTCTTTAAGAACAAAGGGACGATACATTTCCAGAGCAATTTCCTTGGGAAGACCGACCTGGTCGAGTTTAAGCTCGGGTCCGACCACGATGACAGAACGACCGGAATAATCGACACGTTTTCCCAAAAGATTGCGGCGAAAACGACCTTTCTTACCCCGGAGTAAATCAGAAAGGGATCGGGGTAGACGTTTACTGCTTTTGCGCTTATTTTTGGAAGCTTTCTGGGCATCAATAAGAATATCTACTGATTCCTGAAGCATACGCTTTTCATTGCGCAAAATAATTTCGGGGGCGCCGAGTTTAATTAATTTTTTAAGGCGATTATTGCGGTTGATAAGACGACGGTAAAGATCGTTTAAGTCGCTCGTCGCAAAACGACCGCCGGTCAACTGGACCATAGGACGTAAATCAGGTGGAATAACCGGGACATGTTGCATAATCATCCAGTCCGGGCTGATTTCATTTTCGATCATGCCGTTTAAAATCCGAATTTTGTACATGATTTTCTTTTTCTTGAGCTTGGAGCTGGTTTTGGCAAGCTCTTTTTTGAGGTTTTTAACGGTTTCGGGCATGTCGATTTGGCGGAGAACTTTGGCCAAAGCTTCGGCGCCCATTTCGGCCTCGTAGAAAATATCGGCTTTAAATTGGGACAAATAATATTCCTCTTCGTCGGTTAAAACGGAAAGAACCTCGGTGCTTTTAATTTTGTCTTCCAAAAATTTAATAAGACTTTCTATGCGGTTTTTTTCACTGGTAGCCTTGTTTTCAATTTTTTGAATATCCTGTTTGAGGCGGACATCGCGCTCTTCCTGAGCAATCAAAAGTTGGTCTTTGTTCTTAATTTTGTCCTTAAGAGCAGTTTTTTCTTTGGTGACTTCGGACTTAAGCTTTTCGATAGAATCTTTGGCCTCAGTGTCAATTTGTTCTTCTCTTTTAGCGGAATTAACGGTTAAATTGTTTAGTGCTTCTTTTTTCTTGTCGGCATTAACGTCAGTAATGAGGTACTTGGTAAAGTAGACAACAGCTTCTAGATCTTTTTGAGGAACATCTAAAATGACGCTTAGAGGTGAGGGGGTATTTCTGAGGTACCACAAATGAGCTACAGGAGCGGCTAGAGAAATGTGGCCCATGCGTTCACGACGGACCTTGCTCGTAGTAACTTCAACACCACACTTATCACAAATTACGCCTTTGAATCGAATTTTTTTGTATTTACCACAGTAACATTCATAGTCACGGCTAGGTCCAAAAATCTTTTCACAAAAAAGACCGTCTTTTTCGGGACGCCAGGAACGGTAATTGATGGTTTCAGGCTTGAGAACTTCGCCATGAGACCAGGATAAAATTTCTTCCGGCGAGGCTAATTTAATCTCGATACCAGTAAAATCGAGCATATTTTTAAATTTAAACATTTTGTTCCTCCTGTGAATCGACAACATTTGTGTCGGTATCTGTAATAATTTCTGCTTCGGTGTCAACAATAGTAGCGGTATCCTCGGAAATATTTTCAGAAGATTCCTCAGATAAGGGAGCTTCCTCACTGACACCAACTGGAGAAATATCTAAAGCTAGTCCGGCCAATTCTTTGGTCAACACCTTAAAAGATTCGGGAATAGCCGGTTCGGGAATGGGTTGGCCCTTGATGATAGCCTGGAAAGCGTGAGTCCGGCCTTCGACATCATCAGATTTAATAGTCAACATTTCCTGTAAGGTATGTGCAGCCCGGTGTGCTTCCAGGGCCCAGACTTCCATTTCTCCCAGGCGCTGACCACCCATGCGGGCTTTACCGCCAAGTGGTTGTTGGGTTACTAAAGAGTATGGTCCGGTAGAACGGGCATGAACTTTGTCATCGACCATGTGGACCAATTTGAGAATATAACCGACCCCGACAACGACATTCTGATCATAGGCTTCACCGGTACGACCGTCAAAAAGACGGGTTTTACCATTAGGATTGAGACCGGCAGCGGCTAATTCCCGGGAAATGTCAGCCTCGCTGTACTTTTCGAAAACCGGAACAGCGTATTTTTTACCTAATCTATAACCGGCAGCACCCAGGGTAACTTCCAAAATTTGACCCAGGTTCATCCGGGCGATAACCGAAAGCGGTGACATGACCATATCGACAGGGGTACCGTCTTCGAGGCGAGGCATGTCATATTCAGGCATAATCCGGCAAATAACACCTTTATTTCCGTGTCTTCCGGCAATTTTGTCACCTTCCTGAATGCGGCGAATCTGAGCAACATAGACTTTAACGACTTTGTTAACACCAGGATCCAATTCATCACCCTCATCTTTACCTAAAACTTCAACTTTAATAACCACACCACCTTCACCATTAGGAACCCGAAGTGATGTGTCTTTAACTTCGCGGGCTTTTTCGCCAAAAATAGCTCTCAAAAGCCTTTCCTCAGCGGAAAGTTCTTTTTCGCCGCGGGGTTCAACTTTGCCCACTAAAATATCGTTGGGGCCGACAGAGGCACCAATCATGACAATACCATCATCAGTCAGTTTGGCTAGTTCATTTTCGGAAACATTGGGAATATCTTTGGTTAACTCCTCGGTACCTAATTTGGTTTCGACTACATCGGCTTTGTATTCAAAAATCTGAATATTAGTTAAAACATCTTGTTTAACTAAGCGGTCGGAAATTAAAAAAGAATCTTCGTAACCGAGACCATCAATAGAGGCATAGGCGACTAATAAATTTTTACCAATAGAAAGCTCACCATGATCAATGGAAGGTCCGTCAATGATAACTTCGCCTTTTTTAACTTTGTCACCAACATTGACCAAAACCCGTTGGTCGTAGCAGGTACCATAAGGGGAAGTTCTTTCAAATTTAATGACAGGATAAGTAATATCTCCAACAACCACTTTGGAAGCATCGGCAAAAGTGACAGTGCCGGATTCGGTTGCGGTAACACAACGATTCATGGCAGTGGCCACAGCCTCTTCCATGCCCGTACCCACAATTGGAGCTTCAGTGGTAATCAGGGGGACAGCCTGAGTCTGCATGTGAGAACCCATCAGGGCCCGAGTAGCATCATCGTGATCAACAAAAGGAATTAAGGAAGCAGAGGCACCGACAATTTCATTGGGAATCATATCGGTAAATTCCACCGCTTCAATTGAGGCTTCGGAAAATTCTCCCTGATAACGGACCGGTAGCCACTTTTGTTTTATGACATTACCTTCAATTTTAGTACCCAAATGAGTAATGTGAAAATTAAATTCATCGTCAGCATCCATGTAAACAACTTCATCACTAACAATAAAATCCTTGCCCTTTTTAATTACTTTTCTAAAAGGTGCCTCAATGAAACCATATTTATTAACATGAGCATAGAGAGCCAGATAAGAAACCAAACCAATATTGGGACCTTCAGGGGAACGGACAGTACAAATACGGCCGTATTGAGAAGAATGAACGTCACGGATGGAAAAAGCGGCCCGTTCGCGGGTTAAACCGCCAACACCAACCACAGTGACCCGACGCAAAAGATCAAGCTCGGCCAGAGGATTGGTCTGATCCAAAATAGCAGAAAGCTGGTTGCTTCTGAAAAAAGTGTTAAGTGAAGAAATTAAAGGCTGGGGGTTGAGCATTTGGCTGGGAGTGGGTTTTTCTTTGGTAGAGACCAAACTCATCCGCTCTTTGACCATACGTTCAAAGCGGGCCATAGCTGGACGCAGGGCAACCTGGGAAACAATTTCGCCACAGCGACGGAGACGACGATTGGCGAGTGAATCAATATCATCAAATTGTTTGGACTCACCTTTTTGGAGTTTGATTAATTGACGAATGGTTTCAACTAAATCCTCGTTTCTGACTACCCAGTTGGCTTTGTCGGTATCTTCAAATTTAAAACCGAATTTTTTATTGATTTTGTAGCGACCAACCTGACCTAATTCATAAGTTTTGAGATCAAAAAAGCGGTCGGTGAAGAATTTCTGGGCATTTTCCAGGACGACAGGCTCACCGGGGCGGAGCTTGCGGTAGAATTCCAAAATGGCCTCTTCCTGAGTTTTAGTGGGATCGGCAGAAATAGTGGCGTTGATAAAATCTCCGAACTCACCAACAAGTTGTTTGTCAGTAAAACCACAGGCGGCTCGTAAAACGATAGTGGCTGGGACCTTCTTTTTTCGGTCAATACGGGCAAAAATGACATCTTTTTTCCCGACAAAAAATTCGAGCCAGGAACCGCGGACCGGACGAATTTCCGCATTGCAAAGAGTTTTACCAGTAGCTGGATCAATTTCACCGGTAAAGTAAACACCGGGAGAGCGGACCAGCTGATTGATAACCCCTCTTTCTATACCATTGATAATAAAAGTAGCATCGTCAGTCATTGTCGGCAGGTTGAGCATGAAAACATCCTCTTCGCGAATGAGCCCGGTTCTTTTGTTGGTTAATTTAACCTTGGCGTAAACGGGAATACTGTAATTTAAGCCCTTAACTTTGGCAACTTTTGGAGTTAAAACCTGTTTGTCAAAAAAAAGTTCACCGATTTCTAATAACCAGTTATTACCGGTATAGTCGGAAATAGGTGAAACTGAAGTAATGGTCTCGACCAAATCATGTTTTAGAAATTTATCCCAGGATTCTTTTTGAACCCGGAGGAGGTCAAGACTAGGTATGTTGGGGTATTTTTTGCCCCAGTTGATTCTTTTAGCGGAAGGCATCGATGAATTTTAATTTTATAAACGACGAGTTATGTACCAACCGCTCGCCAAATGTGGAAATTATATACCCGATTTATAGCTAAAACAAGGGGGAGAATTAGAGATTATTGGCAGAGTGAGTAGCTACATTTGCCTGACCGTTTTGAGCTGAGCCGGTGGCGGAACAGGTTTTAGTGGTACAGACAAGCTCACCACTGTCCTCACAAGTACAAGTATTACAACCATCATCAGCCTGGATAGTTTGCCCTAGAGAGTAACCCTGGTCGCCAAACTTACAATGGGCCTGAGTATTTTTAGAAACTGGAGTGACAGAAAGAGCGGGAATAGCTTCTTGTTCTAATACAGGTTGACTAATATTTTGTTGGCTCTGCAAAAAGGAACGGACGACAAAAAACAACACTGTTAAAAAGGCAATTAAAGAGAAGAAAAAAAGATATTTAAAAAAATTACTTTCCCGAGGTGGAGCGGGAACGATTACCTGTTCGCTGCTGTCTGTCGGAATTTCTGAAGAAACCGGGGGAGGTAGAGTATCAACAGGAGGAATCGGAGGTAAAGGAGGAAGTGTCGGTTCTGGATTAACTTCCGGTTCAGGGGTTACTTCTGCCGGTTGGGTTGTAATCTCAGGTTCAGGATTAACTTCCGGTTCAGGGGTTACTTCTGCCGGTTGGGTTGTAATCTCAGGTTCGGGATTAACTTCCGGTTCAGGTTTAAGTTCAGGCTCGGCAACAGGAGTCATTTCTACTTCAGTCAGAGGGTCAGGAGTTTTCTCCGCTTCTTTTAAGTCCTCTGAATATTTATTTAGGATATCCTGGTAGTTGGGGTCAGTGTTGGTGTCAGTCATATTACTATTGTGAGGGTTACATGTTATATTTGTCAAGAAAAAATGAGCAAAATTTATTTAAAAACTTTTGGTTGTGCCCAAAATGAATCAGATTCGGAGAGAGTAAAAGCCTATTTTGGAGAAAAGGGCGATGTTTTTGTAGATGATTGGAAAAAGGCCGATATAGTGATCATTAATAGTTGTGTGGTCAGGGAGTCAGCTGAAAATAGAGTTTATGGATTGATAAATAAAATTAGAAAATGGGAATCCGCCTCCGAAAAAGCTACGGCGAGACGAAGAAAGATTATTTTGACCGGGTGTTTAGTGCCGATTTCAAAAAAGAAGGTTAAAGACGTCGATGAAATGATGCCGATAAAGGATATTAGTTTTGACTGGGAACCGGTAAGAAATAAAAATAAAGCCGCATTAATCACTATTAGTAGCGGTTGCAATAACTTTTGCAGCTATTGTATAGTCCCCCATTCCCGAGGTAGAGAAATTTCCCGAAGTATAGGGGAAATATTAACAGAAGTTGACGGGGCTATAGGGAAGGGGTTTGAAGAAGTGATATTAATTGGTCAGAATGTCAATTCTTATGGAGCCGAAGGTGAAAGTGTAGTAAACATGGGTAAAAAAAGAATAAAAAGTTCGTTTCCAAAACTATTGGAAGAAGTGGCAAAAAAGCCTCTCAAAAAAATATCTTTTGTGAGCAGCAATCCCTGGGATTTTTCAGATGAATTGATTGAGGTAATTTCTAAATATCCAAATATTGACAGGCTAATTCATCTTCCCTTTCAGTCAGGCGATGATGAAATTTTGCGGAAAATGAACCGCGGTTACACCCAAAAAGAATATCTGGATCTGGTGAAAAAAATTAAAAAAAAGGTGAAAGGAGTCAGATTTTCAACGGATATCATCATTGGCTTTCCAGGAGAGGATGAGTCAGCTTTTCAAAATACGCTCAAAGTCTGTCGGGAAGTTGGTTTTGAGATAGCTTATGTGAATAAGTATTCACCTAGAAGAGGAACGGTGTCAGCAAAACTATATAAAGATGCGATCCCTATGAGTGAGAAAAAAAGACGGTGGAAGATAGTCAACGAGCTAGTCAACAAAAAATTATCTTAGGTATTGGTTAACGTTTCTGTTGTGTTCTTCAAGAGTAGTCGCATAGTAAATTTGGCCAGTTTTGTCGTGAATATAATAGAAGTAATCAGTGGGCTCGGGATGATAGGCAGCAGTAAGAGAATCCAGCCCAGGGTTGCAAATAGGCTTGGGAGGTAGACCAGGGTATTTGTAGGTGTTAAAAGGTGAATCAATCTGAAGGTCATCTCTTAAAATAGGTTGCCAGTATTTTTCCGGTTTAGTCAGAGAATCCTTGGCATACTGAGTAGTGGCGTCGATTTGAAGAGGCATATTTTTATGAAGCCGGTTGAGAATAACGCCAGCAATGACCTTTTTTTCCGCCAGAGTTCGACCTTCACGTTCCAATAGTGAGGCTAAAACCAGGGTTTGATCAGCAGTTAATTTTGAAGTGGAATTATCCGAAGCTTGGGATAATTTTTTGACAAAGTTTTTGTTAATCAATTCCAAAGTCTGTTCGGGAGTGAAATAAGTCGGTAAAAGATAGCTATCGGGAAAAAGCTTACCTTCTGATGTTAGAGCTACTTCGGTAAATTCTGGTCCTAGTGTAAATTCTTCCAGACGTTGTCCAGGAATAATTTTGAACCAAAAATCAGTAGAACCACCATGAGCGAGAGTGTCGATAATTTCAGGAATTTTTTGTGAAGATTTTAAATAAAAATTACCGGCTTTGAGCTGATTATCAAAGGATAAATACTTGCTGTAAAGACGAAAAATAAGACTATTTTTAATAAGGCCATCTTTTTCAAGGCGGGTAGCAACAGAGGAGAGAGTTTCTCCTTGGTTGACGGTAAAAGCTTTTTTAGTCTCATCAGTGCTGACGGGTTGGGAAGCATAAAAAAAGAAGGCGAGCGGTAGAGCAACGATGATAATAAAAAGTAGCAATAAAAACCGTTTCATTAAACTTCGTCAAAGAGAGCCCGACGATAGGTGTCCTTTTTAGTATCGTGAATAAATATCCGACCACAACGGCAAGTAACGGTGACCTGGTTGCGGACCAGTTTACGGGAACCACGCTTGAGCTCTTCGCCACAACCGCCACAGCGGCCTTGAGAGATTAACCAAGCCTGGATGGGAGCAATAAGAGATTTGATCATATTTTTTTAACCAATAACCCGGTTGAGAATAATGGCAGCAGCCATAGAGTCGATTTGTTGGTGATACTTTTTGGCGGGGTAAAGATTCTTTTTAAAAAGATCTTGGGCCTCCAGAGTACTGACCGCCTCTTCGACACTTTCTATGGGTAATTTTACCATGGGAGAGAGCCGGTTTATAAATTTTTGAGTCAGGGTTGCCATTTTGCCCTCGGAAATACCTATATAAATTTTGCTTATTTTATGGGTTTTTATTAGTTTAATTATTTTTTCAAAAGTACCTTTATCATTGGCTACGGAAGGAAGAGTAAAGACAATCCCCTGTTCGGAATAAGCCAGTCCGATTCTTTTGGTACCAAAATCAATCCCTAAATAATTCATATATTGTCGGCAATTTGGGCTTTAACCACCAAGCGACGGAGATAGGTTCCTGGTGGTGAACAAGTGATAAGAGTTAAATAACGGCCGTCGAAGCGCTGTTCTAAAACAGAGAGGTCGGTGGGCTGAACTTCATACATCTCAGAAACTAAATATTTATAGCGGACCCGATCATAGTCGACCAAAATTTCATCACCCTGCTTTAATTTATAGAGAGTGGAAAAAATAGTGACATAGGATTTGGGATTGAAAAATTGAGGAAGCACGGAATGACCAAAAATTACCGGGGAACCGTATTGCCCGGGCATGGCGGTTTTAGGATATTGGATAAGACTGTTTTTAAGATCTTCGCTGCCTAAAATAACTTCAGCTGAATCAATTTTAAGTTTGGGAATGGATAGAATGTAAGAGGCGTAGGAAAGTGAAGGGTTGTCAATAGTTTTAGACGATGTGTTAGGGGTAGAGACAAACCAATTGGAAAGATTAGTTAAATCAGGAGAATTGTCGGCAGCAACAGCAGGATTATAAAACTGGGCAGAGAGAGGGTTTAAAAGCTGATTAAATTGAGGTGAATAGCCCACTTGGAAATGGATAATTGGAAACAGGACTGAGAGAAAAAGACCAATACCCCCAAGAAAAAGGAGGGAAGAAAAAAGACGGCGTTGTCGAGGAGTTAATTTTCTACTTTTTGGAGGTTTTGGAGAAGATTTGACGTAGAGATAGGCCATTTAAAATTGTTGGATAATGGTTATTTTATCGGGAGAAAGAGGTAGTCGTTTCCAAAGATTGAAAATAGAAGGCAAAATTTTAATTTCGTAATTATAGACGTGAGATTGGCCCTCAATGATTTTGTTGGCAGCGTTAATTTTTTGTTTGACGAGACGTTGTTTGAGGGCATCTATAGCAATTTTGGGCAAACTTTTACCGGTAATAGTTAACTTGCCAGTAGATTTTTGAGAAGTGTTTTGTGAGGGGCTAAAAGAGAAGGAAAAATCTTTGGGTGAGGCGATAGAATTAAGGAAGTCCTGATCATCTTTGAGCAAGGTTTTAATGATTTCCTCGTTTTTAGAGGGGTCAATTTGAAGTAAAGACAGAGTTAGGGCCGCATCTACTTGGAGCTGGTTCGCCTCTTCTCCGACTTCACGATTGAAATCAAGCTGCCTTTTATCAACAAAAAGGGTTCCAGGGAGAATACCTTCCAGGGAAGCCTCTGTTTTTACTTTTTCATCAATCCGCTCATCCAGAGAATCGTTAACTCTTTTAGTTAGATTGGCTTTGTCGGTTTCTGAAACTACCTGAACCTGACGTTTACTGCCACCGGTTATAGGTGTCGAGGTTTTAGCGTGAAGGGTGGAACTATCTTTAAAAGAAAGACGTGAATCCTGACCTAAATCAAAATCGGGACCAATATCGGCGGCGATGATATCCGCCTTACCTTGACCCATAGTGATAGTACCGGTGCCGTAATCAATAGTGCTGGGAGGGAGCTGAACAGAGCTAAGTAGTTCATATTGCTTGCCGGATTCATGGGTCAAAATACTACCCTTAGGGACATTTTGAATCTTGTCACTTTGATTGAGGACAGTGATTTGACCCTTTGACTTGTCACCAGTTTCTTTCTGTCCAGTAGTGTCCAGAGAATCGCTAAAATTTAAATTAAGAGTTTTTTTGTGAGCGGGAATAATATTACCACTAAGGTTGGTAGCATTAGCATCAAGAGTGACATTGACCTGACGATTAATTTCTATAGGATTGAAATTCATGATGACCTCTGCCCGAGTGAGCAAATAAGGGAGAAGCAAAATTAAAGGAGTTAGGGCCAAGGGCAAAAGGAAAAGAGGATTAAAGGAAATTTTGGGTAATTTAATATTTTTAAGAGAAAACTTCGGGAGAGACAACTTGGCGGGAGGAGAACTGGGAGGATCAGGCTCGGGGGCAACAAAACCTAAATCTGCGGCAGCGACCTCTTCAAGGGGAGTTTCTGGTTCGGTTTCAGTAGCTTCAGGGACAACTTCTTCTACTACCGGAGTAGTGGCGATTTCATTTTGTTGAGCGTTGATGCTTTTTGCATAAAGAGAAAACAAATCAGTGGCAGGATAAGCCTCAACATCGGGTAAATGTAAAAAAGTTTCCACGTTTTTTTTGCCTATCCATGGATAATTTTTGAGATCTTCAACAATAACATCACCAAGATTGCCAAAAACCAAAATCCGAGGCGGAAGGGCAGAATCACTTTGAATAGTTAAAAGAGTATTTTCTAAATCCTGGGGAGTAAAATCAGCAGTCAGAGGTTGAGTCAGGCGTTTTTTAACCTCACCTAAATAAACCAAAGAAACCGAATATTCTTTTTGACCCAAATGAAGAAGTATAAAAGAAGGAGGGAAGGAATCGGTTTTACCCAGAGCTTCGATAAAAGCTTCGTCATTACTAATAAAACCCATGGGCTTAAGCTTGAGAGAACGGCACAAATTTTCCAAAAGTTTGAGATAGTCGGCAGCAATTTTACCGTCACTGCCAATCCACTGAGGCGGCAAGATGAAAGCGGTGTTTTCAGGTTCATCTTGAGGATTGAGGGCGGCCTTGTCAGCAGCAGCAGAGAGAGAAACATCAACAGAACGGAGAAAAGATTCAGGATCATCTATGGACCATTCGGTCTCCGGACCAAAAGCCACCGGCAGAGAAGAGAGGCCATTTTTGATTAGGGCCACGGAAAGGGATTCAGCAGTAATGGATACCAACCAATAATAGGACTCCGTCATTACTTAAGAATAGCATAAATCCGCCTCTTACCAGATCCGGCGGATTCTTCACGAGTGATCTCAAATTTACCTAAAAGATGAGTGTTTTTTACATGAGGGCCGGTACAAACTTCCCGAGAAAAAGGACTCTTTTTATCACCAACAGTAAAGACCGTGACAATTTCTGGATATTTAGCACCAAAAAAAGCCAGGGCGCCGGATTTTTGAGCATCTGTAAAACTTTCAGAATCTTGGGTTACTGGCAGAGAGTTTTGAATTTGTTCGTTGACCAGGTTTTCGATTGACTGAAGCTGTGTGGAGGTGAGCTTTTCGGGATAGGTAAAATCAAAACGAAGACGCTCGGAGGTAATATTGGAACCGGATTGATGAACCGAGTCACCCAAAATTTTTCGCAGCGAAGCGTGTAAAAGGTGAGTGGCAGTGTGATACTTGGTAATAATTTCTGAATTATCGGCTAAACCTGATTTAAAAGTGCCAGCGGAAAGGGTTTGGGATTGTTTTTGGTGTTCCACCTTAAGACGATTAAATTCTTCAAGGTCGAGGGTGAGCTTGTTTTTTTGAAGTTCTTCTTGGATTAACTCTAAAGGAAAACCAAAAGATTGGTAAAGGTCAAAGGCATCAGTCCCAGAAACACTTTTTTGCCGAGCAATAAGTTGGGTAATTTTATTTAAACCCTTGTCCAGAGTCCGGCGGAATCTAGTTTCTTCATCATCAAGGCTTTTTAAAATCTGGGCTTCATTTTGGGATAAGTTTTCATAAATTCCGGCATAGTTATGTTGATTGTCAATGACTATTTTGCCTATTTTTAAACAAAAATTAGTCTCTATCCCCAGACTTTTTCCCTGACGGATACTACGACGAATCAGACGGCGCAAAACGTAACCACGGTCTTTATTGCTGGCCTCAACTCCATCGCCTAAAAGAAAAACAGCGGCTCGGAGATGGTCAGCAATAATTCTTAAGGAGACAGGGTTTTTTGAATATTTTTGAGAACTAAGATCTTCGACGGCTTGAATGATTGGCTGCCAAATAGGAGTGAGATAATTATCTGAAAATCCCGAAAGAACGGCAGTAGTTCTCTCCACCCCCATACCGGTATCAACATTTGGGGCAGCTAAAGGTAGAAATTGAGCCTTTGAATTTTTATTAAATTGCATAAAAACATTGTTCCAGATTTCGATATAACGACCCTGGCTGCAGCCGATTTTAAAATCAACGTCAGGTTGTCCAAACTGGGTATCAAAAAATATTTCAGTATCGGGGCCGCAGGGACCGGTAGTACCGGCAGGTCCCCACCAATTATCCTCTGCCCCTAGGGCGTGGATATGTTCAGGCAAAATCCCCTGTGCGAGCCACAGCTTTTGAGATTCATCATCTCTGGGAGCATTGGCGTCACCTGCAAAAATCGTCACATGAAGATTTTTAGGATCAATGTTTAGTTTTTTAGTTAAAAATTCAAAAGACCAAGGAATAGACTCTTTTTTGAAATAATCACCCAGGGACCAGTTACCAAGCATTTCAAAAAAAGTATGATGAAAGGTATCACCAACGCTATCAATATCACCGGTTCTAAGGCATTTTTGCACATCAACTAAACGTTTACCGGCAGGGTGTGGCTGACCCAAAAGGTAAGGGACGAGGGGTTGCATACCGGAGGAAATAAATAGAGTGGTAGGGTCGTTTTCAGTAAGAAGGGAGGCCGAAGGGATTTCAACATGGTTTTTGGCCACAAAAAAACCGATAAAAAGTTCTTTTAATTCCCGGGCATTCATAGGCAGATTATAGCATCAAGCCAGTGTCCTTTTGGTGTTTTTGAACATTTTTTGAGGTGTTTTTTTGGAAGTAGGGACAGGTTTGGCAATAAGACGGCGAGGAATTTTTACTTCTTTTTTAAGTTTTTTAAAAGAATGAGTCTTTTTTTGAGGTAAAAGCAGGACGGCAGCGGTGGTACCTAAAATTAAACCCAGGACTAGGCCTAAGGAGAAACGTGAATCAGACCGGCAGTCTGTCATATTTTATTGCTTAAACTTTTTAAAGAAAGAAAAGCCATTGCGAAAACCCATGAGAAAGTCAACAAAAGAATTAACAGGGCGGGAAACATTGTCGACAATATTTTCGGTTTTACCGACTAAATTTTGAAGCTGTTTGACCAACATAATCAAAAAATAGGCGATAACCATGATGGTAACAGTAATAAAGACTAGACAGATGGCAATAATGATTTGAGTGATTTCCATAATTTAGTATAACCTATTTGTAAACTTTTTCATCCTGAGTAACGACTCCAGCCGGAGATTTGGCTTCGATTAAAATTTTGGCTTCACTGGTAGCAACTTCGACAGTTTTTTTAAAATTGCCTTGATTATCGACAATTACCAGAGAATCATTGATTTTGATAGTAGCTTCAGGATCAGTGGTTCCGGAAATATCAATATAACGACCGGTTAACTCAGAGGGCCAATTAATTTTTAATTGTGGAGGACGGTTGAATTTTAAATATTCAAAAAGTAGATAAAGGGAAAAAAGAATAACAAGCAAAATAATAAAAATTTTTAAGGTTAACTGAGGAGTAAGAGCTAACCAGGAACGGCTGGGGCCGGAGTTTTGTGGCCTACGGTCATGATCGCGACGGAAAAGAGCCAGGAGATCTTCTCCATTTAAACCCAAAAAATCGGCATAATCCTTGACCATTAGAGAACAGTAAGGCTCGGTGGGAAACTGGGAGATATCTTCGTTTTCAAAAGCAATGAGATAACGTAGAGGTATGCGGGTACGTTTGCTAATTTCTTCAAAATCAAGCTCACGGTCGAGTCGAGTAGATTCCAAGATAGCTGAGGCGCGTTTCATGATTATTCAAAGTCGGCGTCGCTTGGACTACGGTGTTCAATGAGAATGTCTCTCGGTTTGGCACCATTGACCGGACCGATAATACCGGCTCTTTCCAGTTGGTCCAAAACTCGGGCGGCCCGAGCATAGCCTAATTTTAAGCGGCGTTGAAGGAGCGAGGCGGAGGCCTTGCCACTATCCTGAATTAACTTGATGGCATCGTCAAACATAGCATCACGCTCTTCACCATCTTCGAGCATGATATTTTTACTGCCAGAAGTAGGACTACTGACCGGCTGACGGGTAATTTCATCATTATATTCACCACTTCTTTGGGTTTTTAAGAATTCAATCAGTCGAACAACTTCTTTGTCAGAGACAAAACAACCCTGAATCCGAACTGGTTTGGCCAAATCAGGGGGGATATAAAGCATGTCACCGCGGCCTAAAAGTTTTTCAGCCCCAGGGGTATCCAAAATTACCCGGGAATCAGTCATGGAAGCGACGGCGAAAGCAATCCGGGTAGGAATATTGGCCTTGATAAGACCGGTAATAATGTTAACTGAGGGACGCTGTGTCGCTAAAACTAAGTGAATACCGACAGCTCGTGCCATTTGAGCGATGCGACAGACATTATCCTCAACCTCGGCAGGAGAAAAAAGCATGATTTCGGCCAACTCATCGATTACAATCAAAATATAGGGCATAGATTGGAAACCGGACATGTTGTTGTAAGATTCAATGTTTTTGGCGCCGACTTCGGTAAAAACTTTGTAGCGGCGTTCCATTTCCCCAACAGCCCATTTGAGAGCTGAAACGACTTTTTCTGGCTCAACAATGACCGGGGTCAAAAGATGGGGAATGCCGTTGTATTGGGATAATTCAACACGTTTTGGGTCAACCATAATAAAACGGACCTCGTCGGGTGAAGCATGAAAGAGGATGGATGAAATCCAGGAATTAATACATATTGATTTGCCGGAACCAGTTTGACCAGCAATTAAAACGTGGGGCATCTTGGCAATGTCGGCTACTTTGGGTAAACCACCAACATCCAAACCTAGGGGAACGGAAATTTTACTCTTGGCATTTTTCATAGCCTCGGACTCAAGCATGGTACGAATCGGGACAACTTCCAGGGATTTGTTGGGCATTTCAATACCGACAAGTGAGCGACCAGGAATGGGTGCCTCAACCCTAATTTGACCGCCAGGAGCGGCCAGGGCCATCGCTAAATCATTGCTAAGAGAAAGAATTTTAGCCAATTTAGTACCCAGGGCAACTTCGAGAGCATACTGGGTCACGGAAGGGCTGTTGTTGACCTCGGCAACCCGGGCAGTAATACCAAAAGAGTCGAGAGTTTGCTCTATAATTTGGGCATTTTTTCGGACATCTCCCCTGTCAGCTTTAGCACCGGGAGTATCGTCAAAGATAGAAATTGGCGGGCTGGCCCAGGCCTGATGGGAGGAAGAACTGAGAGCGCCAATCTCGGGTTTTAAAACTGGAGCAATTCCAGCTACACCCAGATCGGCCTTGGTCGTTGATTTAATTTCTTCGGATTTATTATCTTTGCGTCCAAAAAGAGCTCCGAGAGGCCCGGTTGATTTTGGAGCTTCAGTGACAACCGGAGTGTCGGTTTGAAAAATAGTTTCTTTGGAAAGATCGTCTGATTTTTTACTTTTAACTTTTTTGCCGTCGCCGATAGTGTATTTTCTAATGGTTTGAAAGATTTTGCTAAGAGATTTAAAAATTTGGGCGATGTTGGTGTCAAAAAGGACCACAAAACCAACAATGAGACAGAAAAAGAAGATAATAATGGCCATAGTTTCGGATAAAATAGCAGTAGATTGCTCCCAGAGAAAAAGACCGACTTTGCCTTGCTTAAAAAGAGACAAAAAAGAAATAAAAAGGATGAGGAAACCAAAAAAAACGTTGGCTTCACGGAGGGGTGTTTTAAGTTTGGCAAATAAAAATGAGATTAATAGCAGTAAAAATGGTACCAAAACAGCACCTAGACCAAAGTATTTTTCCAGAAAAATATTAATGTCAGTACCAATTGGTCCCTGGCGTAAAAAAGAAAAAACTCCAAGAACTGCCAAAATAACAAAGAAAATAAAAAAAATCGACTTAACCGTATCCGGCTTGAGTTTGAGACTGGGTAAAATTTTATTTTTTTTGCGACCACGGGGCATATAGTTATAAAGAGTGTATCATCTTTAATGACCGGTAATAATTAAATTAGGATAATATTGTCGAAAGATTCTGAGGCGGCGACGGGAACGGCGAACACTTTCGTCGGCATAGGTATTAACTAAACGATGGGCAAGCTGGCTTTTGGAGCCATATTTTTTAAAATCGGCAAGAATTTGTGGGGTGACAAAATCCCAGAGGTAACAGGAAGCCTGTTTTTTTTTGACATCTTCACGGAAACGCTTGAACATAGAGCGTCGGTAATAATCCCGATCAAAAGGATGAAGATAGATAAAGGTAAAATTGGAGAGTTTGCCCGAGAAAATATTTTTCAAAACTGAGGAGTCACCAATGGCAGCGTCGACAACAACTTTGGAAGTTTGTAAATTATGGAAAATTAATTTATGGGCTTCAGTTTCAAAAGATTTTTGCCAACTTGCGGGGGCAACGCCGCGGTAAACACCAAAAGCGAGGCCAGGGTCGGTAACTTTAAATTTTTTAATAACCGAGTCATAAACAAAATGATCAAAAGAGAGGTGTTTATAGCCGTATTTTTCCAATCTATGGGCAAAAGTGCTTTTACCACTGCAGGCCTTACCGGTGACAAAAACCAAACGAGGCGAAGAAAGCTGAATTAACTTTTTGACCCTGTCGAGAGGCTCTTTCTTAAGGGGCATAAGGCTTAACTGTAAAAAGATTTTATTTTTTCCAAAAGTTTCTTTTCACTGACTATTTCTGATTTAGTCTCAGAACGCAATTTGTATTCAATACCGCCATTTTCTTGACTACGTTTACTCACCAAGAGACGGATAGGAATACCAATTAAGTCGGCATCAGCGAATTTTTCACCTGCAGTAGCCTGGGTTCGATCGTCAAATAAAACATCGTAACCTGTTTTTTGTAAATTTTTGTATAAATCCCCACCCAAATTATCCAAACCAATTAAATGAATATCAAAAGGAGCAATATTTTTAGGCCAAATAATCCCTTTATCGTCGTGATGAGCTTCCACAGCAATAGCCATCGCCCGTTCGACCCCAATCCCGTAGGAGCCCATATAGAGATCTTTGAGGGAGCCGTCCGAGGAGACAAAGGTACCGTTCATAGGCTGAGTGTAGACAAAACCTATATTAAAAATATTGCCGAATTCTATAGCTTTAGTTAGTCTTAATTTTTGGTCACGGCATTGAGGGCAGGTAAAAGAATCTTCGGCCTGAGCAATGTCATCAATTAAATCAGGCTTGTAGTCTCTTCCTATATTGATATTCAGATAATCTGTATCTTTTTTGTTGGCAGCTCCGTAAGCATTCACTAAATTTTTTAGAGAATCATCGGCAACGATCTTGGCACCTTTAAGACCAACCGGGGAAATGAAACCGGGTTCGGAGTGAAGTTGATTCCTGATTTCCTCGTCAGTAGCAGGGCGAAGCTCATTGACTCCTAAAACATTTTTGAGTTTGGTTTCGTTAACCATAAAATCACCTCGGATAATGGCCAGGATAAAATTACCCTTTTCATCAACATAAACTACATCTTTAATTTGCTGCCACAAAGGTAATTTATGAAATTTGACTCCGTCTTCCATGGTGCTGCCTCGAGGTGCATGAACTGAAGTTAAAGTTTGAGGAGCGTCTCCAGGATTTTGGTCGGTTTTAACAAAAGTGGCTTTTTCAAGATTGGCAGCATAACCGCAATTACATAGAGCAATAGTATCCTCACCGACCGCTGAAGGGATCATAAACTCATGAGAGACAGAACCACCAATGGCCCCATTATCCGACTCTACAATGATTGGTTTTAAATCTAGACTTTGGCAAATTTTAAGGTAAGCATCCCAATATTTCTGATAAGTAATTTTTAAGTCAGCTTCATTAGCATGAAAGGAATAGCCATCCTTCATGGTGAATTCCCTAGTCCGAAGTAATCCTCCGCTGGGACGGGCCTCATCCCGAAACTTTTGAGAAAATTGGAAAATATTAATAGGCAAATCTTTGTAAGAAACATTGAATTGTTTGACCAGATCAAGCATTACCACTTCTGCTGTAGCGCCAAGAGTAAATTCATTTTGATTGCGGTCAGTAACCCGCATCATGGCGGAGCCAAATTTTTTATCACGGTTTGCCTGTTGCCAGAGTTCGATAGGATGGAGGGAGGGCACCAATACTTCTTGTGCCCCAGTGGCTTCAATAGATTGGCGAATAATATTCTTAATCTTTTTATAAACCCTCATCCCTAGGGGTAAAAGCGAATACCTACCAGCAGAAAGTTGACGGATAAAAGCACCTTGGAGCAAAAAACGATGACTAGCTACAACAGCATCTTTACTGACAGTCTTGCTGGTTTTACCAAATAATTGCGAATACTTCATGGCTTATTTTAGCAGTAAAAAGACTTATAAGGCTCGAATCAAAATATCTTTGTCGTGGAGAACAAATCGCATTGCATGAAGCATGTGGTCAGAATTCTCAATAAAGCAGGGTAAATGATAGACTTCATGGCGGATTTCGATGTCAACGCCAATTCTGTCTCTGGTGTAAAGAACCACGCTAGGACTTTCTTTCCCCTGCTCATAAAAACATTTTTTCTGATTGTTGGGAACAATAAAACCGTTACTTTGTCCTGACTTGTGAAAAAAGATTATTTCGGCTGACATGGCCGATTATACCTCAATAATCAGGGGCAGGACCATGGGTTCTCGACCGGTTTTTTCTTTGATGATGGTTTCAACATGAGCCTGAAGCTCAGTGCGGATATAATCAAAGTTGGCAGGACTACTGGTCAAGCTTTTGAATTTTTCCAAAATTTCACCCTTTAAATAGTCGATTAAATCGGTATTCTCTTTCATAAAAACAAAGCCGCGGGAGAGTATCGTCGGTTCTTTGAAAAGTGAGCCTTCGGCCTTGTTTACCATTAAAACAAAACTGAACATACCGTCCTCGGCTAGAACTTTGCGATCACGGAGAACGGTGGTACCCACGTCCCCCACTCCCAGCCCATCAATGAGAACCTTGTGAATGGGAATGTGAAAATCGGTATCCACCTTGCCATTGGCATAAAAGGTAACAGCAGAGTCAAAGTCGGGAGTAATAAACTGATCATCCTTAAAACCGACTAATTTTGCCATAGAAAAGTAACTTTTAACGTGACGATAATTGCCACCAATCGGCAAAAGATATTTTGGAGTTAGTAAGTTCATTAAAAGGGCATGCTCTTTTTGGTAACCGTGACCGGAAACGTGTAACTCTTCCTTGTCGCCGTAGGCAACATCGGCACCCATTTTGGAAAGAGTATCAATCATATCGTTGATATTGCTGGTAGTGCCAGGAATATAATCAGGGGCGGAAAAAATGACTTTGTCACCGGATTTAATCTTAATTTTATGTTTACCCATGACCATTTTGCTAAGAGCCGAGTCAGGTTGGCCGGCAAAACCGGCAACTAAAAAGAGAAGTTTATTGTCGGGGAAATTTTTGGCTCTTTCGGGAGTAATGATATCGTTGTCAGTTAACTGAATATAACCGAGATCTTTGGCAATATTGATAGCCTTATCAACGGAGTAACCGACAATGCAAATTTTTCGACCAACTGATTTACCGTATTCAATAGCCTGACCCCAGCGGATGATGTTGCTACTGATCGAAGTCACAAAAACCCGACCCTTGGCTTCAACAATTTGATGTTTAAAGTTTTCGGCAATATCTCGCTCAGAAGGCGAATAACCTTCGTGGTCAGAACCTAGCGAATCAGACATAAGGGCAACGACTTTACGGTTACCGACGTTGGCAATTTTTTTAAATTCAGTAGCTTTGCCGTCAAGGGGAAAGACATCGAACTTAAAATCAGAACCATGATAAAAGGTACCCAAAGAAGTATTGATGGCCAAGTGAAAAGTGTCAGGAATGGAATGAGTTACTCGGATAGGTTCTATAGTAAATGGACCGGGATGGAAAACATCCCCAGGTTGGTAAACATGAACACTCCCGCGGACATTGTTTTCTGATAGCCGGGATTCAATAAAGGCGGCGGCTAATTTGGGAGCATAGATCGGGATTTGGTTACCAAGAATGGGTAAAACATAGCGGACAGCCCCAATATGATCTTCATGGCCGTGAGTGATAAAAATACCTAAAATTCGGTCTTTTTTATCAAGAAGGTAAGTGGTGTCGGGAATCTGAAGATCGACACCAAAGGCATCTTCCTCAGGAAAACCGACGCCGCAATCAACAATGATAATTTGCGATTTGGAAAAATCCCCTTTTGGAGCAAATTCATAGACAAACATATTTTGAGTGACGTCACCAAAGGAACCAAGAGAGGCAATACGTAGGGCATCTTGGCCGTTCGTGTAATTTTTAGAAAACTTAGTTTTAGAAAAGTCTTTTTGATTTTTATAAGTATTAATCATATTTTTATTGTAATTTATTTAAAATTTAATTTTTAAGAAATTGGCCGATAGTTAAAAAATCGGCTTGTAAATCTTTGAGCATGGCACCGTTTCTGAGTCCAGCCGAAGGGTGATAAACAGGAATAATGGTTAACGGTAAATCCTGCCAGATAATGTCTTTGATTTGCCCATGTAAACGACCAATGGAGTCGTCCGGGAAAAAATAATTAAGGGCAAATCGACCCAGGGTGATAACTACTTTCGGTTTAATAATTTTTAATTGAGCCTTGAGATAAGGGGTACAAACTTTAATTTCGGCGGGAAGCGGGTCACGGTTTTGAGGCGGACGATGTTTAAGGATGTTACCAATAAAAACTTCAGACCGAGGCACTTTTATCGTATCCAAGAGCTTGTCTAGAAGTTTACCAGAGTTGCCGACAAAGGGCAAGCCCTGCTGGTCTTCATAAAATCCTGGAGCCTCACCGATGAACATAATTTTAGCCTGAGGATTACCGGTACCAGGGACAGGGTTGGTGGCGGTTTTGTAGAGAGGACACTTTTGGCAATCTCCAACTAAATGGGCAATATATTCGAGCTGTTCACCAGGATTTAAGGACATATTTTAGAGTTTGACTAGGTTGCCATTTTTATCAAGACATTCAGGGACCATTGTCCGAGGAAAGTTGTATTTGGTAACAGTCTCACAGGAAACGGTACCATTACCGTCGGCAACTATCTGCCACTGATCATTATCTTTAGCAGCTAAAAACCAACCGCCTTCTCCTTTAAAACTGACAGTGCCGGAGGCACGGTTGGGAGTAATTTCACCGATGATGAGGGAAACATCACTAACTGATAGTTTGTATTTTTGGGCCAGAGCTTCTTTTAGAAGTAACTGATCCGGTTTAGGAGTGGGTAAATTAGCGTCAACGACCGGTGAAGGAGTTGCAGTAACAACAACTGTAGGTTCGGAGGTAGGAGTTGGGACAACGTCAATGTTGATACCTAATTGTTGCCGGTTTCTATAAATAACCACAGTAGTTAAAGTTAAGAGGATGCCGATAAAAAGACCGAGAAGAAGGTTTTTCATAGTTTATTTACCACTGAGGGATAAAATTTTTAATATTGTCTTCATTTATTATAATCTGTTTTTGACCGGAGAGAATAATAGCAGCAGCTTTGCGGCAGAGAGCTTCAATGTTTCTTTTAAGGGTGCGGACACCGGCATCGAAACCTAAGGGACGGACAATGTTAATCCAAACAGAATCAGTGATTTTTAATTCCTCGGGGCTAATACCAGATTCTTTGATAGCTTTGGGTAAAATATAATCTTTACCAATGGCAATTTTTTCATCATCGGTATAGGAGGGCATTTGGATGGTCTCCAGACGGTCCATAACTGCGGTGGCAATGCGGCTGGTGTTGTTGCAGGTGGCTACAAAAAAAGCTTCAGAAAGATCAAAGGGGTAATCAATGTAATGGTCGGTAAATCGGGAATTTTGCTCTGGGTCTAGAAGTTCGACCAAAACACCCATAATGGTATTGAGAGCATCATCGGCAACCCGGTCAATTTCATCTAAAAGTATAACCGGATTTTTAGTTTGACACTGAGCCAGAGAGCGGATAATAATCCCCGGCTCGGCCTCAGGGTGGAGACGACTTTGGCCGCGAAGATATAAGGGATCACCTAAACCACCAAAGGGAACCCGAATAAGTTTACGTCCCATAACCTCGGCAATAGAGGTAGCCATGGTAGTTTTGCCGGTACCAACCAGTCCCGTAAAAAGCAAAATGGGGGCTCTGAGTTTTTCCCCGGGGTTTCGGGATTTTTGTAGGGCTAAAACTGAAATATATTCTAAAATTCTTTGTTTAACCTCATCGAGGCCATAGTGATTTTTGTCGAGTTGTTCTTTGGCAAAACGGATGTCTAAAATGTCCTGACTTCTAGTATCCCAAGGTAGAGAGGTGACCCAATCGAGGTATTTGGAATCGGACTGATAGTAGGACCAAAAAGTTGATTCTGAGTTGGCGTTAACTTCAAGCTGGGCAAAAATATCTCCTATTTTTTCCTGAAGACCCGGAGGTAATTTAGATCCGGCAACTTTATTTTTTAATTTTTCAATTGCCGCAGCGATAGTTAATTTCTCATCCACAGAAAAAGTATACAGGAAAAATAGGTAGGTTTATAATAAACAAATATTATTTTGTATTAAATAAAAATGAAATTTGATTTAAGTACAATTTTAGAAGTAATTAAAGATCCAGATTTAAAATTAAAAATTGCGGGGTTATACAGCAAGAATCTAAAACTTGAAAATAAAGTTTCAATACTTAAAAAACAAATTGAAGAGCTTCAGAAACAAGAAGAAATACAATCGAAATTAATTTTTAAAAATAATCATTATTACTTAAGCGAAGAAGATATTAAAAATGAGTTTTCATTCTGTACCAGGTGTTGGGACGTAGAAAAAAAACTAGTGAGAATACATAAAGGTGATACTTTTAATGGCCAAGATCATTTTGAATGTCCTAACTGTAAAAATATGACCACTAAGGGCGATCTATGTTTTCCTGAACCAAGCTACCCGAATATACACTATTAGATAATTTACTTCCTTTTGAAAGTAGCGCGGGAGGGATTGCTGCTTGCTATTTAACTTATTGAAATAAGAATCTGGGACTTAAGGCCGAGAGAAATTTTTTCGATGAGCTTTAAGGAAGGGTTAAAATTAGAATTTTCAATCCGGGAAATAATGGCTTGGGTAGTCCCTGCCTTTTTGGCCAGCTGCTGTTGGGTCATCTTTTGCTCGAGCCTACTTTTAATGATTTGGCGGGATAACTGATAAGAAGGTTTGGCCTTGTTCCAAGCTTGTTTGAATTTAGGATCAGTGAGACTTTTTTGGAAATATTCTTCAAAGGACAAAAACTTCATGGCTTAATATATCATATAAGATATATATGTCAAGAGATATTTTTAAGACGATTTAAGGCAATTTTAATCTCCTGAATTGGGGTTTTGTTAGTCTTTTTTTTGAAGGCGTGTAAAAGAACCACCTCTTCTTTGGTTTTATGAGCATATAAAATCCGGCTACTTTGGCGACCAACAATTTTTATCTCCCAAATAGGGTAACCTGATAATTTTTTAATATGCGAAAGAGCTGCGGCTAATCCAAATTCTGAGATAATTTTAAGCAAAATTATAGCCTTAACTTTGATTTCCAGGTTTTTATCTAAAAATTCAGCCACCGGAAAATGACCACGATGATCCTGATAAAATGATATCTTCATAACTGTAATGATTATTACAGTTATTTTTGAGAATATCCAGTTTTATTTTCGTTTATCTCTACTGTTGAAAGAGGTGCGGTTGGGGCCACTCTGGAAGTTTTTGAACTCACGGCGAGGACCATCAAATTGAGGCCGGGAAGAGCGCATGGGAGGGCGGCCTGTCGACATTCCTTCACCAGCCTGTCGGGGTTGGCCCGGGTGAGCAGCTTTGAATTCGGGAGAGGATAATTTTATCTGATGATTGTCGTTGAAACCGGCAATTTTGACTTTGAGCTTATCCCCGAGTTTGATAATAGAGTTGGGGTCGGAGAGGAATCCCCCGCTCATTTCGGAAACGTGAAGCAGAGCCTCACGACCGGGTAAAAATTCGACAAAGGCACCATAGTTTTCGACTCTGGTGACTGTACCTTCGTATTCTTCGCCAATTTGAACTTCTTTAATCATGGATTCGATCTCATAGGCAGCAGCTTCAATTTTATCCTTATCGGGTGAAGAAATAGAGCAGCGACCATCGTCGTCAATGTCAATTTCGACACCGTATTTTTCCATGAGGGCTTTGATAGTCTTGCCACCGGAACCGATAACTTCACCAATTTTGTCCTCGGGTAAATTGACCAGTTTAATCTTGGGAGCATAGACGGAAAGTTCTTTTCTAGGTTCGGGGAGGACAGAGTCAATTTTGTCTAAAATCTGGAGCCGGGCTTTGGTGGAAGCGATAAAGGTATCACGGATCATGTCCATCGACAAACCCATTCTTTTGATGTCAAGTTGAATGGCAGTAATGCCATTTCTGGTACCGGTGATTTTGAAATCCATGTCGCCGCAGTGATCTTCGATGCCGGCAATATCGGTCAAAAGGAGGTATTTTTTATCGTCGGAAACCATACCAACAGAAATACCGGCAACCTTGTCCTTGAGGGGAACACCGGCGTCCATCAGAGAAAGGGTAGAACCGCAGGTCGAAGCCATAGACGAAGAGCCGTTTTGGGACAAAACCTCAGAGGTAAGGGTAATGGTATAAGGGAATTCATCAACTGAAGGAATGACAGGAACTAGGGCTTTTTCGGCGAGAGCACCATGGCCGACCTCACGACGTCCAGGACGACCGAAACGGCCGGTCTGACCGGTAGAAAAAGGAGCCGCAGAATAGTAATGAATATATCTTTTCGTAACTTCGCCATTGCTGTCCTGGAGATATTGCTGCTCAGCAAGAGATCCTAGGGTGGTAACAGTCAGTGCCTGGGTCAGTCCCCTTTCAAAAAGGGCCGAACCGTGGGTACAGGGAAGAACTCCGGCTTCGATATTAAGAGGTCGGATTTCATCAACAGCCCTCTGGTCATAACGATGACCGGCAAGAGTGGCAGTACGCAGATATTTTCTAACTAAATTATCAACTGCTTCCATTAAAAAGTTGCTTTCAACTTCTTCGGCTTTGATTTTAGCCTCATAGTGCTCTTTGACTTTGTCTTTAATGGCTTCTTCGGCAGCCATATGAGTGCCGTCGTGACCTTCGGAAACAAAATTTTGGAGGTCTGATTTGATGAGGGCTTCGACCTCATCAGTCAGTGCCTGAGTCGGAGCCAAAGGTTCATAATCAATTTTCTCTTTACCGTATTTTTTGGCAAAATCTTCTAAATTGGTGTTAATGTCATTGCCGGTAGTAAAGGCAAGATCGAGAGCCTTGAGAACGGTATCGTTGTCAACAATATTGGCATCGGCTTCAATCATATTAATTCCCTCTTTATCTTTGCAAGCAAGAAGATCAAGAGAAGAATTAAGCTGCTCGGAAATGCTTGGAAAAAGAGTTAAATTTTTATCTTTAAGACCGACACGGACAATGGATACCGGGCCGTTGAAGGGAATGTCAGAGAGCTGAAGAGCGGCAGAAACGGCGGTAAAAGCGGGAATAACGACATCATTATCCTTATCGTTACTCAAAACTGTGACCACCACCTGGACTTCATATTTAAAATCAGCAGGAAAAAGAGGTCGGATAGAACGGTCGATAATCCGACCAAAAAGAATGGCAGTATCGGAGGGACCGCCTTCACGTTTAATCCACTTGCCACCTTTGATAAGACCACCAGCATAAAGTTTATCGACAAATTCAACGGAAAGAGGAAAATAATCTTTAGATTTATCAACTGCACCGAGAACCACAGTGGCTAAAACCACGGTTTTGCCCATTTGGGCCAGAACTGAAGCGTTGGCCTGAGGGGCTAATTGACCAGTAGTCAGGATAATTTTTTTGCTTCCGAGAGCAATTTCAAGGGTATTTTTGGGCATAAATTTACTTTTTCAAATTAAGGCTTTTGATAACATTTTGGTATCTTTCTTCGTTGTGAATAGAAAGATAACGGAGAAGACGGCGTCGTTTGGCGATTTTACTTAAAAGACCACGTTTGGCCGGAGAATCATGCTTGTTTTCACCCAAATGTCCCTGGAGTTTTTCAATTTCTTTGGAGAGAATGGCGACCTGGATTTCAGGAGAGCCGGTGTCACCCTTGGCCTGGGAAAACTTTTCAATAATATCTTTTTTTTCTTCAGTGGTTAGAGCCATGAATTTAAAGGCTAAAAACGGTGAAATAATAAAGTTTCGGAATGGCTCCCGAAAGACCGTATTTAGTCAGGGAATATTATAACACAGATACAGAGTATAAATTAGGCGGTTGGAGTAGGATTGGGCTGATTGGTGCCAGGCATTAAATTGCCTGATTTTTCAATGTTTTCGATAGGAGTAGCTTCGGTGGGTTGAGAGAAGCTAGATTGGGTCGCCCGCAAACAGAGGGCACCGGCTTCAAAAGTTTCCGGAGAGACATTGACACTGAAAGATTGAGTAGCTACCCGAAGACCGATAAGTAGATCTTTTGCGACTTCGGTGTCCATTTCCAGACCTAATAAAGGTAAAAGGAAGGTTAAAATTTCGGAAAAAGGAGCATCCGGGTCAAAAACAGTGGCTTTGGCCCAAATTTTTTGGGATTGAGTCGGGGTAATTAAAACCCAGTTACCATTGTTAACAATAGAGGCTTTATCACCTAGGGCGGACTCGTCGCCGAACATGAAACAAAGGTCGGCACCGGAGGCACTATTGTTAATTTGAATCTGATTAGTTTCAATTTTGGCAGCACCTGATTTGGTTTTGACAACTAAATTGAGGTGACCGCCGTCATCGTTATAAGACACGGCTTCGATCTGATCTGTGGGATAATCCAGAGATAAGACTAAATCGGAATTACTATAAGTATCAGTGAGCATTTCCAAACCACTAAGTTTTTGATAATTCTGGTCGGGCTTTTGAGGACAGAAAACAGTCACCTGTTTACCTGATTTTTTAAGAGATAGGGCCAAAGCCAAGGCAGAAGCCAAACTATCTACAGACAGGGTGGGCACGGCCACTAAAACACTTTTGGCGGTAGAAAGTAAATTTCTGATTTCAGTAACGTTGTAATTTTTCATATTGGTATATAGCTTATTTGCTATTCTTATAGGCTATTATACCATCTCCAATCTTAAAGTCAACATAGGGCCGGAAAGTCATCCCACAATCATGACCGGATTTGACCTTATCGACAATATCCTTAGCTTGGCGGATACCTTCAACAATAGTGTTTTTACTTATTTGCTCATCACGCATAAGATGAACGCTGTCACCCTTGGTAATTTCCCCTTTGGTAATCTTGACTCCGGCAATACGGACTTTGTTGATTTTAAATTCGGCAATGATAGCCCCCTCGCCCAAAATTGTATCTTCAATAGTCGGATCAAGCATTTTTAAGACCTGAGCCTGAATATTTTCAATGATTTCGTAAATTATTTTGGACTCAACAATAGTGACTTTTTCATTATCGGCCAGATTTCTAATGGTTTTGCTTACAGGCACATTAAAAGCAAAAAGCTGGGCATGACTGGTTTTGGCAGCAATGACATCGTTGTCGTTGACTGGACCAACTCCGGAACTGATAATTCTGACGTCGTCACTTAGACTGCCTTTAAGGGCTTCGAGGGTTCCTTCAACATCAGCTTTGAGAACAATGTGAAGCCGGGGATCATCAGTTTCAGTAATAGTTTCAGTATTCGCTGGGGATGAAATATTTTCTATCTCATGAGGGGTGGAGGTAATAACCGAACCTACCATAGGTACGGCAGTAAAACCTAAAATTTCTACGGGCACGGAAGGACCGGCTTCTTTAATATTTTTACCCTCAGAATTAACCAAAGCTTTAATTTTAACTGGGGTGGTATCAATGAAATACTGATCTCCGACTTTAAGAGTACCTTCTTTGACAATAACGGAAGCAAGAGGGCCACGCTGACTGTCAAGGCGAGATTCGATAACTACGGCTTCGAGATCTTTTTTTGATTCATCCTTTAGTTCCATAATATCGGCATTTAGCAATATCAGTTCCAAAAGCTTATCAATGCCTTCGCCGGTTTTCCCAGAAACGGGGATAACGGCAATTTGACCGCCATACTCTTCGGGGACCAGATCCATTTCGACAAGCTGACCCTTGACCATTTCCGGATTGCGGGTATCAAGGTCAAATTTGGTTAAAGCGACAATTACCGGTAAATTGTGGTTTTTGATTTCCTTAATACATTCTTTAGTCTGGGCCATGATTCCATCTGTAGCCGAAATTACCAGAATAACAATATCAGTGGTGTTGGCACCACGGGAACGCATGGCACAAAAGGCGGCATGGCCAGGTGTATCAATAAAAGTAATTAAACGAGGTCCGTCTTTGGTATTGACCTCGGTTTGATAGGAGGAAATATGCTGAGTAATACCACCAGATTCTTTTTGAGCTACCCGAGCATGACGGATTTTATCAAGAAGAGTGGTTTTACCATGATCGATATGGCCCATGACAGTGACGATAGGTGGACGAAATTTAGTGGTATTTTGTGTCATATTTAAATTAATGGGGTAGATATAGGAATCTGCCCCTATTAAGGGTTATTTTTTAGCGCTGACTTTGATGTCGGTTTCGGTTAGAAGACCGGCTAGACGAACGTTTTCGCCGCCAGAACCAATAGCCAAAGCTAATTGATCCTCAGGAACTTGAACCTCGGCGATACCATCTTTAAGAGAAATTACTTCTACATTTTCCGCTGGAGACAGAGCATTGGCAATAAACTGATTTTGATTTTTAGAATAAGCGACAACGTCAACTTTTTCCTCGGAAGGTAATTCGTTGAGAACTGACTGAATTCGAGAACCTTTTTGACCGATACAGGAACCGACTGGGTCTATCCCCTTTTGAGTTGAGAACACAGCTACCTTGGTCCGTTGACCGGCATCGCGAGCCACTTTTTCGATGGTAACAGTGCGGTTGCCGACTTCGGGAACTTCGCGAATAAATAATTGTTTGATAAATTCAGGATCACGCCGGGAAAGGACAATGTCTTTGCGGCCAGTAATCTCATCGCTTTGAATCTCTTTTAAAAGAAAAAGTTTTTTAGAGCCAAGCATGATGGTTTCATTTCTGATCTGTTCATCTTTGGGACAAATACCTTCAGTTTTAGCGATACCAACCGTTAATTTATATGGATCGGAGCGTAAAATCACACCCAAAACCAGTGAGCCTAATTTTTGTTCGTATTCCGAAACTATTGTGTCCCGCTCGACCTCATGAATTTTTTGATCGATGACTTGTTTTGCGGTCATGGCTGCGATTCGGCCAAAACCGGGAGGAGTAACTTCAGTTCTTTTGTTGCCATCAATTTCAAAAATAGCAAAAGAGCCAGTTTCCGGGGCTAATTCAACTTCAAAAACAGCCTCTTCAGCGACAATAGTGCCACGTTCTTTTTGGTCACGGCGATAAGCAGAAACTAAGCCGGCCTCTATAGCATCCAAAATTTCCTGGGGATTAATGTTTCTCTCACCAGCAATTTGAGCCACAGCGGCGGCAAATTCAGTTTTTGGTAGTTTTCTAATGTCCATATTTATCCTTTTGGTAAATGAAAAATGGGGACACGCCGGCCCCCATTCCGAATACCACAGATTAACTTGGGTATTATAACAGATTCAGCCTTATAATCCTAGTTCTTTTATCAGGTCTTTTTGACGGAGAGTAAGGCGAGAGGGAATAATAAGATTAAGGCGGACATAGAAATCACCAAAACCATAACCGGCCACATTTTTGATACCTTTACCGCGGAGACGGACCAGAGTTCCCGGTTGGGTACCGGCTTTGACCCGGATTTTGAGAGTACCACTGAGGGTGGGAACTTCGATAACATCTCCTAAAATTGCCTGAGTTAGGGTAATATTTTGATTAAGAAAAACATCATTGCCGTCACGACGGAAAGTTTTGTCGGGTAGAACGTCAATATATAAATAGAAGCTAGTAAATTTAATCCGTTGACCATCGTCTACTCCGGCGGGGATTTTTATTTTTTTACTTTTACCCTCAATTTCGACTTCTTTTTCGGTACCAAGAGCTGCTTCCAGAAAAGTCAGCTGAATTTTATAGGTGGGGACTTGGCGCCGGGCCTGGCCACCAAAAGAGGCACCACCCATACCAAAAAATTGTTCAAAAATATCAAAAGGATTGGAAAAACCGCCAAATTCAAAGTCGGCTCCCTGACCACCACCACTTTGCCAAGTAAAGTTGTAAGGACCGTTTTGCTGACTATAAGTCTGACCGCCAAAGTTGCCGCCGCCTTGACTTGGGTCAAAGGCAGCATGGCCAAACTGGTCATAGGCAGAACGTTTTTGGTCATTGCTTAAGACTTCGTAGGCTTCGTTGATTTCTTTGAATTTTTCCTCAGCTTCGGGAGATTTATTTTTATCAGGATGCCATTGCATGGCCTGTTTTCGATAGGCCGATTTAATGTCGTCTTTACTGGCGCTTTTAGAAACCCCCAGAGTTTCGTAAAAATCTTGTTTCATCTTGGCTATTGTATCTTATTTAAGAACAAAGGGCGGCCATGAAGGCCGCCCTGTTTTTTTAATTAACTACTTCTCCTTCTTCGGCTTCTTTTTTGTCATCAGAAGCTTTGGCCTCTTCGGCTTTAGGTTCTTCGGGTTGAGGACCGGTCTGGGCTTCCGGACCAGGCTGTCCCTGACCATAAACTGCTTGACCGATGACCTGCATCATTTGATTGAGCTCATCGATATATTTGTCATAATCGGCTTTATTGCCGTCAGTTTTTTCGAGAAGCTCCTTACCTTCTTTAATTTTATCCTCAATTTTGGTCTTATCTTCGGCTTTAACTTTGTCGCCAAAGTCTTTGAGGGATTTTTCGGAATTAAAGATGGTGGCATCAAGCCGGTTTTTGGATTCGACTAGGTCGTGCTTTTCAGTGTCCTCACGGGCATGAAGCTCAGCATCATTTTTCATCTTTTCCACCTCTTCATCGGAGAGATTGGTGGCGTTTTGGATGGTAATTTTTTGTTCTTTACCGGTGCCCTTGTCTTTGGCAGAAACGGAGAGAATACCGTTGCTGTCGATGTCAAAGGTGACTTCAATCTGCGGAGTCCCTCGGGGAGCTGGAGCAATCCCGTCGAGGATAAAACGGCCAAGCGACTTGTTGTCGGCAGCCATGGGACGTTCACCCTGTAGAACATTAATTTCTACCTGAGGCTGGTTGTCACTATAGGTAGTGAAAACCTGAGATTTCTTGGTAGGAACGGTGGTATTTCTATCAATTAAGGGGGTTCTGATAGAACCGGCAGTTTCAATACCAAGGGTGAGCGGAGTGACGTCAAGAAGCACGATATCTTTGACTTCTCCAGTTAACACAGCGCCTTGAACGGCGGCACCAATGGCGACAACTTCATCAGGATTGACGGTAGTGTTGGGGTCTTTGCCAAAGAAATTTTTGACAACTTCGACCACTTTGGGCATGCGGGTCATGCCTCCAACCATAACGATATCGGTGATATCAGCCTTGCTGACACCGGCATCTTTAAGACATTTTTCTACAGGAGCGATACTTTTTTGAATGAGATCATCAACCAGTTTTTCCAGCTCGGAGCGAGTTAGTTTAGTGGTCAGGTGGAGAGCCTCTTTATCTTTTTGAGTGATAAAGGGAAGATTGATTTCAGTTTCGCCGGTAGAGGAAAGTTCGATTTTAGCTTTTTCGGCAGCCTCACGGATACGCTGAAGAGCCTGGGGATCTTTGGAAAGATCGACTCCATGCTCTTTTTGGAATTTGTCCAAAAGCCATTCGACAATTTTATGATCAAAATCGTCACCACCTAAAAAGGTATCACCGTTGGTAGCTTTGACTTCAAAAACGCCATCGCCGATTTCCAAAATAGAGATGTCAAAAGTACCTCCGCCTAAATCATAAACCGCAACTAACCCTTTTTTCTTTTTATCCAGACCATAAGCCAGGGCTGAGGCAGTCGGTTCATTAACAATTCTTTTTACGGTAAGACCGGCAATTTCTCCTGCCTGCTTGGTAGCTTGACGCTGAGAATCATCAAAGTAGGCGGGAACAGTAATTACCGCATCGGTTACCTTTTCTCCGAGATAACGCTCGGCATCGGCTTTGGCTTTTTGGAGAATCATGGCCGAAATTTCCTGTGGGGTATAGACCTTGCCTTCGACTTCGACAGCAGCCATTTTGTCTTTGCCAGCGACAATTTTATAAGGAGCGATTTTTTCGGTCTTTTTGACTTCAGGGTCGTCAATACGACGGCCCATTAAACGCTTAATACTAAAGATAGTATCTTTAGGGTTGAGAACCATTTGCCGCTTGGCAAGATCACCTACTAATTTTTTAACCGGTTCGACCACGGAGGGGATAGTGTTTCTACCCTCAGCAGTCAAAATAACTTTAGGAGTACCACCCTCCATAACAGCAACACAGGAGTTGGTGGTGCCTAAATCAATACCAATAATTTTGTTTGCCATATTTTTTTGATTTTTAATTTAATAAATAATAATTAGTTTTTGCCCACGGCCACTTGGGCAGGACGGAGACATTGACCGTTTAATAAATAACCACGTTTTTTAACTTCAATAACTTTATTGTCGGGACCTTTGACAACATCAATACATTCCATAACTTTGGGATCAAAGTCAGCATCGCGAAGATTGACCTCTTCTAAACCTTGTTCTTTTAAAACATTTTCAAATTTTTCAATGGCCATTTTTAGACCAGGGTCGGGTAAATGTTTGTAGGCCAAAAGAAATTCATCAAGGACATCAAGCATTTGGGCGACAAAGCCGGTAATAGCCAGGGTAGCAAAGACTTGGCGGTGCTCCTCGTGTCTTTTTTGCAGGTTGGAGTAATCAGCAAGAGAACGACTGAGTTTTTCCTGCAATTCTTTAATTTGAGATTCTAATTTCGCGACAGAGGACGGATTTTTAGACTTGTTTTTATTTTTTAGATGGTCCATAAAAGAGTTAACCTGTAATAGTAGAAATGAGATCAGCAAAATAATCGACAACCGGAATCACAACCGGGTAGCGAACACGGGCGGGGCCGATAACTCCGACAATACCCCGATGTGGCCCAGCCTGATAGGTCTGATAGACAAAGGAACAGGGCTCAAGGTGCTCCATCCCCAAATCTTCACCGACTAATAGGTGAATCATTTGGGAAGAAGGCTCACTGGTATTGACACCAGCTTTGCTGATAATGTCAAACCAAAACTCAGGATTATCTAGAAGAGACAAAACTGTCTTGGTGACATCAATGTTATAGAACTCGGGTTCTTCGAGTAAATTTGAAGAACCATAACTGTAGACTGCCCCTTGATCAGTGGTAGCAATAGCAAGAGACCGGGTTTTTTGCGCCAGTTCTTTGGTGGTTTCTTTTAAGAGTTTTTCAAATTCATTGCGGTAGTTCCAAACTCTTTCTTTGACACCAACTTCGTCACTAACTGACATGGTTTTTGGAGTCATTAGATTTCTAACGTAATACTTAAGACCCATGGAAGTAGGTGCCCGGCCAGAAGAAAGATGACCCTTTTTTAAGAACCCAAGCTGGGTGAGAGCGGCCATTTCGTTTCTGATAGTAGCCGAGGAAATACCTAGATTATATTTGCGCTCAAGAGTTTCAGAGCCGACGGGCTGAGCCGAGTCGATAAACTCTTCAGTAACACACTTGAGAATTTTAATTTGACGCTGAGTTAAGTCTGCCATTAGCACTATAATACTATTAGCGCTAAAAGCTGTCAAGTGCTAAATTAGGACTCAATTTGGATTTGTTCGGAGTCGGAATTAAGTTGGATTTTATCGACAACTTTTTGGAGTTTGTTGCTTCTAGTTTGGGAAACTTTGGTAAATTGATCCTGGAGAGAATTGATACGATCACCAAATTTGTTGAATTCTTCGCTAAATTTTTGATATTCAATTCCAAAAACTTTGATTTGAGTAATAATCCCCTGGATATTTTTTTGGAAACGGAAGTTGTCATAGGCCTGGCGAACCATACGCAAAATGGCAGTAAAGGAAAAGGGACCGGCAAAGACAATTTTTTTGTTGAAAGCTTCATCTAGAAGATGAGGAAATTTTTCATAAATGAAAGAAAAAATCATTTCATTCGGAATAAAGACGACGACAAAATCAACAGTATTTTTTTCCGGGTCGATGTAGTCGCGGGTAGAGACCTGGTTGATTTTATCCTTGATGTCTTTTTCAAATTCTTTGAGGTATTGTTTTTTTTGTTCGTTGTCTTCGGTTTCACTCATTTTAACAATAGCAGAATAGGGAAATTTAGAGTCGATATTAATTTTGGTTTTGTCGGGAAGATAGAGAGTAAAGTCGGGACGGCCGGAGCCCTCCGATTCCTGTTTGGTGTAATCGGTACCGATGACAAAACCGGATTGTTTTAAGAGATCTTCAGCGACTTTTTCGCCAAAGGCACCGCGCATTTGATTATTAGAAAGAGTTTTTTTGAGTCCGTCAGTGGTGACCGAAAGCTGTTCGGTAATTTTTCGATTGTTTTCAATGGCCTCCCGCAGACCATTAAAAGAACCGACGCGGTCTTTTTCGGCTGATTCCAATTTACTTTGATTTTTATCAAGTTCTGTTAAAACCTGGTTGACCATTTTTTCAATGGAATCTTTTTTATTTTTCAGGTCAATGTTAATTTGTTCGGTTTTATCGCCTAATTTTTCATTGGCAACTTTGATAATAGTATCAATGGTTTTGGGATCAAGAGAAGCAGTGGTTGGCTGGCGGGAAGTGAGGATGAAGTAAATTATCCCCAAAAGAATGAGACCTAAAAGAATATAGACGAGAGTCATAGTTTATTTTACCCCGGTAGTGCCAAAGCCGCCACGGGTGATATCTGGCATAGTGTCAACCTCTTTAAATTCAAAGGGCTCACATTTGATTAAAACTAATTGGCAAAGACGAGTTCCTTTTTCAATTTTGACTATTTCATCAGTGAAATTTCTGACTGCAAAGTGATACTCGTCTTCATTGCCACAAAAATCTCTGTCGATAATACCGACACTATTAATTTGCTGGAGGCCGAGCTTGTGAGTGGAACTGCGGGGAGCCAGGAGAATAAAATATCCTTCAGGGATCTTAATAGCCAAGTTCATGGGAATATAGGCAATTTCTTTGGGTTTTATTTCCATATCAACCCGGCTACAGAGATCAACCGCAACCGCTCCAGAAGTTTTGTGAACGGGCAGAGGTAAGGTTTTGTCAAAACGTTTTATGGTGAGCTTCATTTAAAATATTCACCAAACAAGTAATGCAAGTGGTCTTTGTTGTCGCATTCGGGGTTGGGAGCAAAGTCGAGAGCCAAAATTTTTTGAAAAACTTGTTTTATTTGTTGTTTTAATTCTGCCGTATCCTGTCTCGTAAGGACATAATTTTTTCTGACAAAGGAGCCGGTTTTATTTTTTTCAATAAAATCAACAGTTCCAGAGGTGACTTCATAGGGAAAGCCCTTGGCTTCATCACAGAGAAGTTTGTAAAAAACCAGCTGACGGAAATAGTCCCCTTCCCGGCTGAGCTGTTGGGACTTGGAATCCGGTTTGCCGGTTTTATAGTCGACAACATTGACCTGATTGCCGGTCATAAATTCAATTTTGTCGATTTTTCCGGTGAGAGGAATATCTTCCAGACGGACATTTTTAAATCTAAAATCGTGTTCGGTTAAAGAACGGCCATTAAAGGTGTCCCGATAATGGTGATAATAATCGGTTAGAATATCCCGACCGTGAATTTTTAAATCAGCAAAATCTTTTTCGGACAGATTTTCTCTTTTTAAATTACTTTCAAAAATTGATAAAAATTTATCTAAAGAAATCAGTTGATTTTTTTGTTTATAAATTTGGGTGAGATATGCCAAAGCGCCATGGACCGCAGTTCCAAAAGACATGGCTTTCGCCTTGGGATAGGGTAAATGGAGAATAGTTTTAAAGAAAAAACACAAGGGGCACTTGAGGTAAGAATTGAGGTGAGTAATGTTGAAACGATATTGAGTAGACAGATAGTTGGAAAGATAAGCGGAAAGATCAGGAGATTTTAATTGAGGGATTTTTTGAGTAAAAGAAAACTCTAAAGACTGTTTTTCGATTTCTGGGGTAGAGGTGATTTTTTCAATTCTTTTGGGATCAATTTCTTCGATAAAACGGGTGGCTAATTGTTCTTTTTGGGATTCGGAAAAACGGGAGTAGGAGAGGTATATTTGTTTTTCGGCTCGGGTAAGGGCAACATAAAAAAGACGTCGGTCTTCCTCCAAAATATCAGTTTTTATGTCATATTGGAGGATACCCAGAGGCAGGGTAATAAGTGAGCGGGTGGAGGCAGAATCCCATTTTGAAGAGAGAGCTCGGATTATAAAAACGTGTTCGAATTCCAAGCCCTTGGCCTTATGCACGGTCATCAGGCGGAGGGAATTGTCGAGGTCCGACTGAAGTGGTGGAGAGTTGAGAGAAAGCCCGTTTTCAGATAGGAGGTTAATTTTCTTGACCCAGTCGAAAAGTGAAATTTTTTCGACCAAAAGAGTTTTTTTAAGATGGGAATAGAGGGTATTAAGCTGTTTTAGAAGAGAGAGATTTTTTGAGTGAAGGACGTAGTCTAAAAAGTTAAAACGGCGAATAATAAGGTTAAATAATTCATCTGCCGGTAAATTGTGAAAGTCTTTGAGAGTCTGGGCTACTTGGCTATTAAATTGACTGAAGGTTTCGTCTTCAAGAATAATTTCGGATAAACTTATTTTTTCTTTACTAGCCCGATTAAAAAGTTTGTGAAGATAAAGACTGTCAAAATTTAAAAAATTGAAAGATAAAAGTTCTCCTAAAAAAGAATCATTTTGCGGCTCGGCTAAATATTTAAATAAAGTCAGTAACTGTTTGATTTCTAGACTGTCTAAAATATTAATCGAATCGGAACGGAGATAAAGAAGACCAATTTTATTTAAAAAAGGCAGAAGGTCATTGATATCGGCGTTGTTGCGGTAAAGAACGGCGATATTTTTGGGAGTGGTACCGGAGTCGACGAGCTTTTTAATAGTTGAGGCTATCCAATAATTTTCTTCAAGAGAATTATTGCCAGCAAAAATATTGATAGGATTTTGATCATAATCTTTGGTGGCCGAAAGTGACTTGTCTATATTGCCTATGTATTGGCTAATTCTGCTGTGATTATTTTTTATAACATCAAGGGAAGAGTCCAAGATTAACTGGTGGGAGCGGTAATTGTTTTTGAGAACAATGAGGGCTAAGTTTTTTTTGTATTTTTCGTAAAATTTGTAGATGTTTTCAATACTCGCCCCTTGAAAACGGAAAATAGATTGGTCGTCATCACCGACAACAAAGATATTGGGGCGAAGTTGCCCGGTAGTCAATAAATTGAGAATTTCCATTTGGGAAGAGTTGGTATCCTGAAATTCGTCAACCAAAAAATATTGATATGTTTCCTGGTAGAGCGAGAGAAGCTCAGGGTGAGTTTTGAGGGCAGTAATAACCCAGAGAATCATATCTTCGTAGTCGTAGAGACCACGACTGCCAAGCTCTTGCTGGTATTGTTTGTAGATAAGTGACAAGTCTCTGATTTTTTCTAAAATACCAGTGTATTTTTCAACAAAATTTTTGAATTCTTTTTTTAAATCTGAAAGAGACAGGCTGTCGTTTTTATATAAATCTAAAAAGTAGTTGAGACGAATTTGATAAAGAGGTTGAGAGTCAAGAGAAGAAGCGGCAGATTTGATGTAATTGATAATTTCAGATTCGGTTTTTGAAGAGGCTCGAAGTGCTCCAACTTTTTCCAAAAATGGATGGGTCAAAGTAACAAAGTTGGCAGTATCAATGAGTAACTCATCGAGACGAGGGGGAGAAATATTTTCTTTTTTAAGGGTAGAAATAGAGGCAAGAATATCTTTTTGATAAAGATAAGGAGCGGCAATATTTTTAAAAGGACTGGTGGTGGGAAGGGCGTCAATTAAACTGCGGATAATTTCAATTTTGGTAACATCGTCAATTGCCTCTGACTCAACTGTGGTCGTCAAAAAATATTCAGGGTGATCCTTGATGACTGAGTTACAAAAAGCATGAAAGGTGGCAATACGGACACTATAAGCGGTGGGGCCAATGAGGGAAATGAGACGTTCTCTCATATTGAGAGCGGCGTTGTCGGTAAAGGTCAAACATAAAATATTGCTGGGGTTAATTTGAGTTTCTTTGAGAATTTTGCCGATTCTCAGGGCAATAGTTTGGGTCTTGCCGGTACCAGCGCCGGCAATGACCATGACCGGACCATCAATAGTGTCCACAGCTTTTTTCTGTTCAGGATTTAGTTTTTGATATTCTTTGGAAAACAAGTCCCCCATTGGCTCTATTTTAGCTTAAAATAGGTCATGGAGGGAAAAACATTAGTTTTTGACTTAGACAGAACTCTATTTGATACTGAAGAATCAGGAAGGAGGTACAAAGAGGCGCTAACAACGGATACTGGTTTGGAAATAAGCAAGTATGACCAAATTTATCAAGACTATAAATCGACGTTGGAATCATCAACAGATTTTGATCCCGAAGAATTACTAAATTTATTTGAAAAAAACTTAAATATAGATCGGGAAGAGTTGGAGAAAAAATTTTGGGATGGGGAAAATTTTGTCTTATTTCCCAAAGTAAAAGAGCAGCTTGAGGAGCTAGCTAAAAAAAATACGCTGACTTTATTTTCCGAGGGAAAAGAGGGTTGGCAGCTTAAAAAAATTAAAAAGACGGGCATTGACGGATTGTTTGACTTAAAAGAAAGCCTCATAAAAAGACGGAAACTTAATTCAGAAGTGGTGGCAAAAATCCCTCAAGAGGCAGTTGTGATTGATGATAAAGAGGAAGTAATTAAAGAACTGTCATCCCAAAGACCAGATTTAAAATTAATATGGATAAATAGGAAAGATGACCAAAAAATAGAGGGCGAAAAAATCAGGACAATCAAAAGCTTGGGTGAATTAATT
>CAYNEE010000001.1:70477-74501 GCA_964396145.1 uncultured Gammaproteobacteria bacterium
CAGGGTTTTTGCGATAATCATCAACGGCTTTAGGGTGATTTTTGATAATATCTTTGGCCATTTTTTCTAAAGATTCAGTATCAGAAACCTGAAATAAATTTTTCTTTTTGGCAATTTTTAAGGGCTCCAGATTGTCGCGATAACTGTCAATAATCAGCTCTTTGATAGCAGTAGAAGATAACTCATTTTTATGATCAAATAGATCTTTAAAATGTGAAGGGTGAATCTTGTCAATATCAATTTCGATCTGAGAGTCGTTGAGAAAGGTACGAATGGGACCGTTAAGTAAATTAGCGGTAAATTTGGCAAAATCACTATTGGTGCTGTCATTTATAGCGGCATCAAAAGCATCGGCAAAACGTGGATCTTTGGAGAGGAGTTGGGAATCAAGATCAGAGAGGCCAAGATTTTTATATTGATCAGTTTTTTGGTCTGGTAAAGTTGGAATTGTCTTTCTAATATCGTCAATTTCTTTTTTGGAAAAAGACATGGGGGGAATATCTGGTTCTGGGAAATAGCGGTAGTCGGCACTGCCCTCTTTTTCGCGCTGTAAAAAAGTTTGGTTTTTGGAAGCGTCCCAACCTCGGGTAGTTTTATTGGTAGAACTTTTTTCAATATGATTTTTGGTAAACTCCTCGACCTGTCTTTTAATTTCATAATTAATAGCGTTCATGACGCCGGTGAGAGAGGCGACATTTTTGATTTCAACGAGGGGTGTATAAAATTTGTCGTCAATACAGACATTGACAGTGGGCTCGCAGCGCATACTCCCCTTTTCGATATCAGCGTCGGAAACACCGATGTATCGGATAATTTGCTGGAGTTTTCCAAGATATTTTTTGGCCTCTTCGGCAGAAACCAAATCCGGTTCGGAAACAATTTCGACCAATGGTACTCCAGAGCGGTTGAAATCGAGAAGGGTGGCACCATTTTCATGGACCGACTTGCCGGTATCCTCTTCCATGTGTGCCCGATTGATACGGATGTTATGACCGTCGATAGCAAGATGACCATTAATAGCAAAAGGTTTTTGAAGTTGAGTTATCTGATAGCCTTTAGCAAGGTCGGGATAAAAATAATTTTTTCTTTCAAAAAAAGAATTTTCGTTGATAGTACAGTCCAGGGCAAGACCTAATTTAAGACACCATTCACAGGCAGTTTTGTTGGGGACTGGGAGAGCGCCAGGGAGGCCGAGACAGACAGGGCAGGTGTGGGTATTGGGCTGGGTATGAAAATGCTGGGCCGAGCAGCTGCAAAACATCTTGGATTTTGTTTTTAGCTCGACATGGACTTCAAGACCGATGATGGGAGTGATTTTCATGAGGTAGGTTTTTGTAAGTGATAATCGGTGTTGTCTTCAAAAATTTTGGCGATTTGGTAAACCAGATCTTCGCGTTTTTGGGGAGCGATAATCTGAAGACCGATGGGTAGTTTGTTTTTATCAAAACCACAGGGAAGAGAAATACCTGGTAAACCGGCAATACTTGAAGGCTCGACCAGCATATCCTGAATTTCGCCAAACATAGCCTGTCCCTCAGAGGCGCCAATTTTGAGAGCAGTAGTGGGAGAAACCGGGCTGATGAGAGCATCGACTTTTTGAAATTGTTTATCAAAATCCCGACAGATTAGGGTGCGGACTTTTTGAGCTTTAGTGTAATAGGCATCATAATAACCGGAGGAAAGAGAATAGGTCCCAAGCATTATCCGGCGTTTGGCCTCGGCTCCAAAAAAGGAGCGATCATGACCATAACGGATACCGTCAAAACGGGCAAGGTTGCTCGAGACCTCGGAGCGCTGAAGAATGGTGTAAACGGCAATAGAAAATTTTGGATCGAGAACATCGGGAAGCTCGATAATTTCGGCACCTAATTTTTTGAAAATTTCAGCTGATTTTAAAATGGCTTCCTTAACTTCGGGCTGAATTTGAGGAGGAAAATAACAAAGGGGAAGACCAAGTTTTAGACCTTTGAGATTTTTTAAGGATGTTGGTTTTTGCCAAGCCTCTTCTTCAATAGAGGTGGCGTCGTGGGGGTCGTGGCCGGACATAATTTCTAAAAGATCGGCGGTATCATCGACAGTTTTACCAATAGGACCAGGTGAATCGGTGCTGGATTTCATGGCAATAATGCCATAGCGAGAAACCCGACCATAACTAGGCTTAAAGCCAACGACGCCACACCAGGAAGCAGGCTGACGGATGGAACCGGCAGTTTCAGAGCCAGTGGCAATAATGGCCTGATTGGCGGCGATGGCGGCAGCCGATCCGCCACTGGAACCACCAGGGAGATGATTTGGATTCCAGGGATTTCTAGTGACTCCGAAATCAGAAGTTTCAGTGCTGGAACCGTGGGCCCAAGCATCAAGGTTGGTTTTACCAATAATAATGGCACCGGCAGCTTTTATTTTTTCGATAGTGGTGGCACTATATTGAGGAAAATAATTATCCAAAAGCCGGGAAGAGGCAGTGGTAAGTTGCCCTTTGGTCAAAAAATTATCTTTAATAGCAATGGGAATACCCCCTAGAGGAAGAGAAATATCAGCGGTTTCTGCCTCTTTTAAGGCTTCTTTTTCAAAGGTGGAAACAAAGGCATTTAAGTTTTTCTCGGTTTTTTTGATTTGGGAAAAACAAGCCCCAACTAAATCGTGTGGGGAAAATTTTTTGTCTTTGAGGCCCTGACGGGCTTCCTGTAAATTTAACTCATTTAAGTTCATTTTTTAATAGTAGCCGCAGTTTTAAAATAACCTTTTTCGGTTTTTGCTGCTGGGGAGAGGGCTTCGGCCTGAGTTAAGGACTCCCCTATTTTGTCCTCACGGAAAACATTTTGTTTATGATTGACCTGAAAAGTGGGTTCTACATTTTTAGTATCTAATTCATTGAGTACATCGACATATTCGGCGGCCTGGGAGAGTTGGTCTTTGATAAAAGTTTCTTTAGGGCTTATCTCAAGTCGAGAGAGATGGGCAATGTGAGAAAACTGCTGGTCGGTGATAACTACAGACATGGCTTATTTTAGCGTAAAATTTTAGCTTTGAGACGGAGTAGTTTCCAGCGGAGCTGATCGACAAGGTTGTAGAGTTTATAGAGCTTACCGTTGATAACATAGTCAAAACTGCCCACATATTGGACTAAATTTCCTCCATATCCCTGTTTGAAACGATGAAAACCGAAACCAATTTGGGAAGCATTGGCATCGGGGCCTAGACAACCCCACATGTCAAACTGTTTAAGACCTAGGGATCTGCCGTATTTAATCGCCTCCCACATTAATAGATTGGGGGCCATGACTTCGCGATGGGTATCAATTGAAGCACCGTAGGGGTAATAAAGGGAGTCGCCCCATTTAAAAATCATGAAGGCGGCCAAAACTTGGCCTTGAAATTTGGCTAGAAAAATTTCGGCCATACCCATAGGCTTGAGAATAGACCAAAGAGTGCGATGGTAGTCCTGGGAGTGGAGATAAAAACCCTGGCGTTTGGTAGTCTCAAAGAGAAGTTTAAGATAGACTTCAAAATCAGAGTCATCTGTAGAGTGAGTAATTTGGACACCATGACGGTTGGCAAGACGGATATTGTAACGGGTTTTGGGTGACATGGCTGACAATAGTTCGTCTTCATTTTGGCGCAAATCTAAAAGAAAAGTATGAGGATAAAAAGTGACTTTGGGTGAAGAAAAAAGCTGGGGATAGTTGACAATTGAGGCTTTGTTTTTAATCAGCTGATAACGATTGTCATAGATTTTTTCGATGTCATTGGGCTCAAATTTAACAAAAATGGCATTTTCTTTTGTGGCTAATTTTTTAACATTTTCAATCATGTCTTTGTCAATAGGCGGCCCACGCAAAATAGTGCCAATAGAAAAATTAGTTTTGGGAATTTTATGAAAAGAGAGGAGATAACCATCAACTAACTTTTGTTGATCAAAAATACCCAGCCGATAAACTTTATGACCTTGAGTTTCCTGAAAATCACCCCATTCCCAAGTTTGAACCGGATGTTTTATGACCCGATTGTAAGCCTCTTTTTC
>CAYNEE010000001.1:74601-84371 GCA_964396145.1 uncultured Gammaproteobacteria bacterium
TAGTATATATCAGGGTCGTAGATTAAGTCAGAATTGGGATGGCGATAGTTTTTGGTAATTTCAATTTGAGAGTCGGATTCCAGTAAATCTTGAGGAATATCAGAAATAAAACGAGAGGCCTCACCTAAAGAAGAACGGCCAAAAAAAAGACGATGAGAAGCATAGGTGAGGTGTAAAATCTCTTTGGCTCGGGTAATACCGACATAGCAGAGACGGCGCTCTTCTTCTAACTCACTTTCTTCGATCATAGAGCGAGAATGAGGTAGAATCCCCTCTTCTAGGCCGACTAAAAAGACTGCCTCGAATTCCAAACCTTTACTGCTATGCAGTGTCATCAGACGAACACCACTTTTACTTTCTTTCTTTTTGTTTTTTTCCTGAAGGGAATATTCCTGTTGGACCAGGGCGATATTTTCCAAAAAATTGGCGAGTTTTGAGTGTGTAGTAGCGACTGATTTTAGTTCCTTGATGTTTTCCAGGCGACGGAGATCATCTTCGTCTTGGGGGTTAAATTTGTCCAAATAATGGGAATTAACTACTAAGGTTTCCATAATTTTTAGAGAGGTCATTTTTTTAAGGTCCAAATTTTGCAAGTGGTCGTTGAAAAGATTAAAGCGAGTTTTACCCAAAGCTTTTTGAACCCGACCTAGGGAGAGTAAGTCACCGGGATTGGCCGCCACCCGGAGCATGGCGATAATGTCTTTAATTTCAGCACGTTCATAAAAACGGAGGCCGCCGATTAAAACATAGGGAATGTTGTATCGCAAAAAAGATTCTTCAATGACACGAGACTGAGCATTCATGCGGTAAAGGACGGCAATATCCTGATAATTGAAACGGTAGTTTTGGTGTAAATTCTGAATTTTTTGAGAAATATAATCGGCTTCGGAAACTTCCGAGTCGGCTTCAAAAAGTTTAATTTTGACAACAGATTTTTTTTCGGTGAATAACTTTAGAATCGGATGGCTGTGGTTTTGAGAGATGACAGCATTGGCAGCATCCAGGATATTTTGGGTAGAACGGTAATTTTGCTCAAGGTTGATGACGGTAGCGTCAGGAAAATCCCGGGTGAAAGAGTTGAGATTGCGGTAGTCGGCGCCCCGCCAACCGTAAATAGATTGTGAGGCATCACCAACGGCAGTAATTTGACGGTATTTTCCAGATAATAGTTTGGTTAAAAGATACTGGATCTGATTGGTATCCTGGTATTCGTCGACTAAGATAAAACGGTATTTATCCTGAACTTTTTCCAAAACTTGGGGAAATTGATCTAAGAGATCAATTGATTTGACGAGTAAATCATTGAAATCTAGAGCCTGATATTCCGTCATTTTTTTCTGATACTGACGGTAAATTTTGACAGCCATTGACTCCCAAAAACCCTGGATTTGGGTTTCAAGGGCGTCAGGAGAAAGATAGGAGTTTTTGGCAGATTCGATGAAGTAAAGCACAGAACTGGGTTTGAATTCCTGGGGGCTAAGACCCATATCAGTTAAAACTGTCCTAAGGAGGTTTTCTTGATCATCGGTGTCATAAATAGTGAAATTGGGATCGAGATGGAGATGAGAACCATAGAGCCTGAGAAGACGACAGGCAAAAGAATGAAAAGTCCCCGCCCATAGTTGTGGGGTAGTTTTTGATGAAGGTAGCAACCGGCCCATCCGGTCTTTCATTTCCTGAGCCGCTTTGTTGGTAAAAGTAAGCAAGAGAATTTGATCCGGAGTGGCGATTTTTTCATGAACAAAATAGGCGGCACGATGGGTTAAAACTTTAGTTTTTCCGGAACCGGCGCCAGCCAAAATCAAAAGTGGAGTCCCCTGATGGGTGACCGCTTTAAACTGAGCCGGATTGAGACCGGAGAGAGTGTCGCTTTTCATTTTTAGGGTAACCGGTAGATATAAGTGGAGCCGGAATTAAAGACTAAACTAGCATTAAGTGCTTGTAAATTGTTTAAATTAATATCAGGATATTTTTCATACTCTTTGGTACCGATAAAAATATATTTAACTTGGTATTTGTTTAAAATATTTTTCACCTCCGCCAGATCAATGTTTTCTCCTGAGAGGAAGTTGTAGACCTTGTCGACTTCTATGACTCGGGCGGCGGGGGCATCATAACCGCCACGCCAAAGCCATTCATGGACTAGCCAGCCCTGAACGGTAGGTAAACCAGTAGCAGCAGAGACCTGATTAAAAGTGGTATAGCTATCACCGCTCGCTTCCAAAATATGAGGCTGACCGGATACATTTTGGTTGAGCCAATTAATAGCCCGAAGATTGTCTGGGTAGGAAATTTCCAGGAAATTTACTCCTCTTAATCCGCGATATTCCTTAAGAGAATAATAAGATTTAATGGGAAAATAGGGATAAGACATATGTAGAACAAAGACCAGACAAAAAAGCAGCTTGTACCAAATAGAGAAACGAAGCCGGATAAAAATGTAACCAGCGGCTAAGGAATACAAAATAAAAGCCTGATAAACGAGTTTAAACATAGTGTTGGCCCGGCGATAATCAAAAACATAAATATCTTTGATATAAATGATTTCAGGAATAATAATCAAAAAAGTGGCCAAGGCAATCAGAGCAAATACAAAAAAATCGGTAGGTAAAAAGCGGCGGTGACGACGGTTTTTTAATAGAAAAATAATAAAAGGGAGAGAGATCAGCCAAAAGCCACCGTAAAGAATAAAGAGTTGGTAGAAGGGGCTGTGGGCATCGGAAAGCATCAGGCCCTCCATCATGGGTTTGAAGTTGACCGAGAAGGGTAATGTAAAAATAAACCAGGAGATGATGGTTAGAATTCCTTGAATTAAGGTCTTTTTTATATCCTGACTTAACAGCAAAAAAGCCAAGGCAAAGAAAAGTCCATAGACAGCAAAGTCCCAGGCATTGGTCATGTAGGCCAGAGATAAAAACAAGCCTGAAGGAATAAAAACAAAGCTGGAGATTTTTTTGCTAAGAGCTATGGCAGAAAACAAAAAAGCTACAAAAAAAATAACCCAGGGCAGGTCGTTGAGGTGACCGTGAAGGTCGGCCACTACAAAACTGTAGACAGGAAATTCGTGAATATTTTTATCGGTGGTGTCAGGGTCAAAACCAATAAAACGAGTAGCGTCGGGGTACCAATATTTTTGACTGGACTGAGCAACAGACTCTTTGTATTTTATAATTCCCCTACCCAAACGAAAAGCTAAATGAAAATTACCACCAAAGGTCAAAAGAAGAGCAGAGAGGAGGCCACCGACAATAAAAAATTTAGCTGATTTTTTTTTGAGGCTATGAAAAATAAGGTTGGAAGTTAAGGAAAAAGCTGAGACAAAAGTCAGACCGCAAATGGTGGCAATAGAAAGGTTGTAGGTAATTTGGGAAGAGATGCCGGAAACTTTGGTAAGAAGAGCAAAAACATAATGACCAAAATAGTAATAGTTAATGGAATTACCTGCATACCACATATCAGCTGGCGGAGAAAAACGACTTCTTAAAATAGTGTTGACAAAACCCCAATCCATGAATTTTTCCAAACCCTCAATGTCGGGGGCAAAACCCCGGAGATAAGACCATAGAGTTAGAATTACAAAAAAAATAATTTCTTCGACAAGAAATATCCGCCAATTTTTTTTAAGAAAATTTCTAAATTCATAAAAGTTTTTAATAAAAAAACGGTAATTAATTAACCCAAAGACAGTCCCAACTAAAACAATTCCCGTCAAAGTAAAAGGAACTAAATGAAGAATTCCCAGAACAAAAACTAAATAGCTGATAATAAAAAAAGAAATAGTTTTGGCAAAAACGTATCCTTTGTCCCAAAATTTTTTGAAAATTAAAAAGGTTAACGGCAGGGACAAAAGCGACAGTCCAAAAAGTGTCAGCCACCAAAAGAAAATATATTGAAAATCAGCAAGCATTTAATTTACTCTGAAAATAAAATCAAATAACTGAATTAAATAGGGATTAATAGGGCTTTTAATATGAAGCCAATGAATCGGCAACCATATAAGTAACCCCAATATAAATCCGCCGATAATATCGGCTAAGTAATGAAAACCCATGAGAATACGGAAAAGTAACAGTGAAAGGGTAATTATTAAAAATAAGAAGGATGGAAAGACTCCTGTTTGTAAAACAAAGAAAAAGAAAAAAGCAGTTTTGAGAGCATGACCTGAAGGAAAAGAACCAGTACGATACCAGGCATCCACTAATCCGATCGGGGTACCGTCGTGACGATTAAACATTGGTCGACGCCAGAGAATCTTTTTTTTGAGCCACCTTTCAACTACTTCTCCCAAAATTGTTGCGAACAATAGTTGCCAAAAAATATAAAAATCGTGGCGAATTAAAAGATAAGAAATGTAAAAGAAAAAAAACCAAATAAGATAATTTAAAACCACGATTAAAATCCGTCCGAGAGGATGATGAGACCAGGACCGCAAATAATCCTGTTTCGGTTGCCAAAAAAGAAGAGAGGTTTGAGGCACTATAAATAAGAAGAGATAATGAGATAATTGTATCAACTTTATGAAAAGAATCGTCCTGGGAATTACCTACTACTTACCAAACTTGTCAGGTTTAACTATTTATGCTCAGAGACTGGCTGAAGAATTGGTCAAAAGAGGTTATGAAGTAACCGTATTGTCAGCAAAATTTGAAAAAAAATTAAAAGAGGAAGAAACGAGTGGCGGAGTAAAAATAAAAAGAATTCCGGGACAAAAAATGGGTAAGGGTTTTTTAATGTGGGCATATCCTAAAAATAGTTTTGTGATAGTTAAAAAAGTTGATGTGGTTAATTGCCACTTACCGTCAATAGAATCTTTTTGGTTGGCATTGTGGGGAAAAATTTTGGGGAAAAAAGTAGTGATTACCCATCACTGTGAATTTAATTTTAAGGGTAATTTGGGAAATATATTGATATCACTCCTGTCTTTCCCGATTCATTTTGTTACTTATATATTGGCCGATATTATTGTCGGACCAACAAAAGATTATGGTGAAAATTCACTTTTTTTGAAAATTTTTAAAAACAAAACCAAATACATTTTGCCTCCAATCAAAATAGGGCAAACGAGAAGAAAAAATAAGAAAAATAAAAATAAGATAGTTGGTTTTGTGGGGAGAATTACCTGGGAAAAGGGATTGAGTTATTTAATAGAGGCGATGAAAAGGGTAGATGCCCGACTTGAACTAGTCGGACCTTATGACGGGGTGAGTAGTGATGACACTTTTAAAAATTTGAAAAATAAACAAAAAGATAAAGTTAAGTTTTTGGGAAAAATAAGTGATGCTAAACTTTCTGCTTTTTATCAAAAAATAGATTGCCTGGTTTTACCGAGTACTAACAATTTAGAGGCTTTTGGGATGGTCCAAGCAGAAGCAATTAGATATGGGACACCAGTGGTGGCTTCGAATTTACCTGGAGTTAGGGCGGTAGTTAAAATGACCAGAATGGGAGAAATTGCCCAAGTGGCCGATAGTAATGATTTGGCTGAAAAAATTAATAAGGTTTTAGAGGAGGGAAAAAAATATTATCAAAAACAGGCTAAGTTTATAGATAAATTTGACTACAAAAAAACGGTGGATGAATATGAAAACATATTTAGATAAAAATAAGGATAGTTGCTTTTAACAATGTACTGAAATATTTATAGAAAGAGGCAAATACAGAAATTATATTTTTTTTCCTATTTGTTTGGCTATGGTTTTGTCAGAAAAGTTGATATTGCCGGAGCATTTTGGTGAATTTTTAGTTATTTTGGCATCTAAAGATTAAAACCTGGGGGTGGTCGTAGACGGTAAATGCCTCTTCGGCAGTATCATCTCGAAAATAAACTCCTGGGTAAAGGCAGTCTCTATCAACTTCTAACCAATGATTTTTTGGGGTAGGATAATTTGAGGGGCCAAAATAAAAACAGTGCTTTAAAAAAGGTAGTGGTAAACCAGGATAAGAAGTAAATTTTTTTATTAAAGTAAAATTTTTATTTCCAGAAAAAAGATCCTGGTAAAACTGACTGGAAATGGGGTAAAGATCGGGGACGCGAGGGATACTTGCCCAGAGACGATTGCTCGAAAGGATGAGATAGTCAATCTGGCTCAAATCGGAGTTTATTTTTTGCCATTTTTGAGAAGTGTCTGGGTCAAAAAGAGCTAAGGAGGAATGTTGATAGTTTTGTGCTCCAAGCGGCAAGGCATCATCCCAGTATTCGGCACTAAGATTGCTTCCGGGAGGAATATTTTCTAAAATCCAGCGACTGGCCACCACCCGAGAGTGAAGGTGAGAATAAATTGATAATAAAAACAAAACGGATAGAAATTGGAATGCCAAAAATATTTTTAAGAATTTTTTTGAAGAAACCAGAAGAGAGGATAGTAATGAAAAAATAATGGCAAGATAGGGATAAATTAGCAGATAATAGCGCATGGTGTGTGAAAATTGAGCTGATTGGTAAATAAACAAACCAACAATCCAGAGAAAAATGATTAATACTGGACCGAAGTTTAATTTTATTTTTTTGAAAGATTTAATTAAATAAAATAGAAAAATAAGAGTAAAAGGAAGTCCGAGTCCCCAAATAGCCATATTTTTGAAAGGATATAAAAATAAGGTCCGGCCTAGCCACTGAACTCCCGGAGGATAAAAAGAATCGGGGCGGGAATAAGATTTAAGAGAGTCAAGACTATGAAGAAAATCAGGACTAAGATTAAAAGCTGAGTCAAAAGTGTAGGGCGAAATAATTCGAAAAAATAGCAAAGAAATTAAAACTGCGAGAAAAGTAGATATCAACAACTTAAGTTTGTCTTTAGGCTGAAATAAATGCCATAGCCAAAGTAAAAAAAGCACAGGGAAAAAATAAAAAGCGGAAATCTTACAGCTTAGAGCCAGAGCAAAGCCTATGGAAGCCGGAATAATTTTTTTATAAAGCAGAAGACAAAAACTTAAAATTAAAAAGAAATTGAGAAAGGTGTCAACAGCAAAAAAATGGGAAAGCTGGATGGGTAAAATTAGTAAAGAGTAAATAAGAGGAGCAAGTAATTGAAAATGGGATCGGCGAATAATTTTTTTGGCAATAAAATAAATTAAGAAAATATTAAGTGAATCAAAAAGTGCCGAGAGTAGACGACCAATTAAGACTATATGTTGATAATTATCTAGGTTAAAGATAACGGCTAAAACTTTGGTTAAAAAAACAGGAAAGGTGCCGTAAACAAAAAAACGATATTGAGGATAATTGTAGGGATTAAGGGGTGAGGTAGAGTAATTAAAATAAGTATTTAGGTTTTTAGGAAGGCGGATATCGTTTGTCAGCATAGTGAGAAATCTTTCGTCGGGATGGAGATGAAAACCTTGATCCCAGTTTAAACCGTAGCTTCTGAGGGTAAAGGCCAAAATAAAAATAAGGACCAGTAGTATTTTATTTTTACGGTGTGGATTCATGTTGATAAAGCCGCAATGTGGGACGGTCAAAAACCGTCCAGGTTTCTTCGGCATTTTCACTGTTTAATAAAAAATCAGGGAAAGGGGTAAAGGTGTGAACAAGAAAAAAGGGTAACTGTCCAGAAAACAAATTCTTGTGATAGGGCAAATCATAATTTTTAAAAACGCGTCGTGAAGGAACTAAAATATATTCAGCACTGTCAATTGCTAGATCTAAGGTACTTTGATCATAATTATAGAAGTCATAATTAATAACAGTGTGACCACCACCAAAAGGGAGGTTAACTACATTACCTGATTCAGAAAGAATGGTTGAATTTTGGGGTATATTTTTTAACATATAATCTGAGGCTTGAATACGGGTGTCGGGTAAAAAATAGTTTGTAAAAAATAAGAGCCCGGGTAAAATGGCAAGGAATATAAGTTTGGGAAATTTTTTAATCAGAGGGAGCGATAAGAGAGGTAAAATAAAAAAGAGCGGTGACATAAAACGAGTCCATTTGACATAGAGTTGACCGAAATACAAAAAATAAACTAAACAGGAAATAGCAACCACAAGACTGAATTTATTAGATAAAATTTTTTTAATATTTTTTAAAGAAAACAGGCTAAAGATTAAAACCGGTAAACCGTTGACATAGGGAAAAATTTTAAAAAGATGGAAGAGGTAGGGACGGGTGCCGGCAAATTGCTGAGTATAGAATACAGGTAATTTACCAGTAGCTACGGTAGTTTCATAGTTCATAGCCGATAAAAAATCGGGCCAGAGAATGAGATTGTAAGGAGATAAAAGCACAGCCAAAAGAAAAGTTAATAGTAAAAAAGGTAATATTAAATAGATAGCCTGAAAAGCTAAGACTATTAAAATAGGGCCGGCAAAAATGATTCCAGAGAGTTTAGTAGCCAGGGCAATAGCAGTGATTAAAACTGCCCATAAAAAATACTTTAACTTAATTTTTTTTAGCATCAGTTTGGCTAAATAGAGATTAAGAGTAAAAGTCAAAATGAGCAAGGATTCGGTCGTCCCAAAATGGGCCAGTTGAATTAAACCAGGAGTGAAAATAAGCAGAATTATGAAATCAAGGCGGGGATATATTTTATAAAAAAAATAGAGAGAAAGAAGAGAAAAGATAGCAGAATAAAGCCTTAAAATTAAAACAGAATTAGCAAAATTATTATCAATACCAAGCAATTTTAGACTAAAAAAACCTAAATATAGTGGAAACTGACCGTAAGCAAAAAAATGTGGATTAAAATTGTGCCAATTGAGCTGAGAAAGAGATGAGGCCATATTATTTTCATCGGGATGAAAAAAATGACCGTTTCCCCAGTTTAGTCCAAAAAAACGAGTAAAAATTGCCAAAAACAAAACAATGATGAGGAAATACTTTTTAGAGGACATAGATGATAGTAATTATCATCAGACCCCAAAGAGTGATTGAGGCTAGCAGTGGGATATCAGTTGCGATAACTCTTTCGGGACGCTCCCCTTCCTGCATTTCGAAAATAATCTGACCATAACGCATAATTCCAAAAATTGTTGGAATGAGAGTGACCATCCACCATTTTCTGTCTAAAGCAGCCGGATAGTTTTCTACCAGAAATTCGTGGATAATCCCACCGAAGCTAACTGGTTCAGCGAGAAAGGTAAACATGGCATAGCAAATGAGGGTACAAACCGCAAAGATAGTGGTATAAAAATTCAAGAGGCTTTTATTGTAGCCTTCGAGAGCTTTTCGGGCGATGCGACCACTGCGGTAAAGTTCGCTCCGTCTTTTGCCACTCGCAATAAAAAGAGAGAGAAAAATAACGGCGAGCATAATCCAAACTGGTAAATGATAACCACTAGCAACTTCACCAGCGTAAGTACGGATAATAAAGAAGAGAGCAATACCCATGATGTCTAGAAGTGCCTTCTTTTTTATAAAAAACGAATAGCTATATTGGAGAAAGATAAAAATAATTGCCAGACTAAAAAAAGAGGAATTGACAAGGGAAGCCAAAAAAAGACCAAAAACAAATAAAATTAAGGCGGTAATAGTGACAGTTTTTGGACTGATAGCTCTACGGGCTAAGGGACGATTTTTTTTGACCGGATGTAGCCTATCTTTGTCCACATCAACCAAATCATTGATTAAGTAAGAGGAAGAAGATAGTAGGCAAAAACTGATAAAGCCTATAAGGCTAGGGAAAAAAGCGTCAGCGTTGAAAAGTTGACCAGTAAGAATTACGGCCGCAAACAAACTAAGATTTTTGATCCATTGATTGGGACGGAGAGATTGAATTAAGGCTGGCACACTACAATAATATCAAAAAGCCAAGAAGAGTGATGATGCCACCAA
>CAYNEE010000001.1:84471-114050 GCA_964396145.1 uncultured Gammaproteobacteria bacterium
ATAATGGCAGTAGGTAGAGTATTGCCGCTTTTATAGAGAGTGGAGGTAGTAGATATTTTGGCAGTTCTGACAGTAGGTACTGGAGATGGAGTGAGAGTAGGCTGAGAAAGGGTAGGGGCTATAGTAGCAGTAGGTAGGGTTTGAGTGGGAATTAGTGTAGCTGAGGGTGTGGCTGTAAAAGCAACTGAAGTATCGGTGGCACTAGCAACATTGAAAGTGATATTAATATTATTTTGAGCATCGGAAACTGAAAGCGTGTGACTGCCGAGTGATAAATCATTGGCAGGAGACCAGTGCCAGGTATTATTTGCCGGAACGTATACCTGAAAAGCTTGGTTATCCAAAACCAGCCTTAGGCTAGTGCCTGTGGTAGCCTGACCGAAAATATCTGGTCGACGAGCAGAAATGGTTTCATTGTTTTTTGGACTAGAAAGGCTCAATGGAACCGAAGAGGAGGATGAAGAAGAAACAGGCATGGAACCGGTTGATTTGGTTAATAAATCCTGATTGGCCTGTCCCGAAATAATATCTGGAACGGGATCGTTGTTATCAGTTTTGTTGGTAAGATTAGTAACTTTATTTTCTGGGGAATAAACAACAATGTCTTCATCAAGATTTTCCAAAGGAGTGAACCAATTGTCACTTTTGTCGTTAAAACTGTTGGCAAAAGAAACGTTCCATCTGCCTTCATTGTTAGTCACGGCAGACAGAGTTTGACTACCAGGAATACTCAGATAAACCAGGGCTCCGGGTAAGGGGGTCTTATCGGGATTTAAAACTCTACCCCACGCCAGATTGGAAGCAGGGATGGGACCGGCAGGTTTAAAACCGGTTTTGGTGGAATAAAGAGTTGATTCATAATTTTTGCCACCGGAAATGATAACCCATTTGTAAGCAGTATCTGGTGTCAAATTATTGACCTGAAAATAATGCGAGGTTTCTGCTGGCGAAAGATTGGAAACAACCTGGCCATTAACCGACAAGGTCGGTTTACAGTTTTTCCCTGTGGTCAAAAATGAATAATCAAAAGATGAGTGAGTAAGGTTGGTGAGTTGGGGATTGAGAGGCTGACAACTGGGACTGGCATCTGACCTGAGGTTAGTTTTTTGGGTTGACAAAAAAACTCCGGCCACCAGAATAGCTAATAGAAAAAAAACACCTAAAATAGTGGGAAAAGTTTTAGTGCCTTTTTTCAATCTCGTCTAGAACCTGAATATTTAAATTGGGAGAAACGGTTTTAATTAAGCTATAGTCCTCGCGGTCAGTCGAAGCAGAAATTAGATTTTCATAACTTTTTTGAACCACAAAGATAAAAACGGCTAAACAGGTAAAAATACTAATGAGAATAAAATAACGGGAAAATTGTTTCTTCATTTGGGCCAATAATAAACATTTAAGGGCAGAGAGAAATTTATCTGGCGGCCACTACCACTGGCTTCATCAACAGAGAAACTAAGATTGTTTAAACCCAAAAGTCGACGGCTTTGGAAGAGCTGAGTCAAAAAAGACATGGAGGGAGCGAATGAAGTATTTTGACTGAGGGTAGTTTTGAAAAATATTTCCTCTTCTGGCAGGTTATATTGCAGCTTATTAAAATAAATCTGATTTTGGGCAGCGGCAGAAGCAATCATAGCGTTGAGATTATAAAAACTGGGGTGGGAGGGTAAACTCTCATCAACTAAATAGTATTTTTCCTGAACTTGGGCGAAAAGATCTTGGGCAACAATAATATCGTCAATTTTTTTTCTAAGTTGGAGAGTAAGGGTTTTTTTGTGGCGGATTTCTCCGATTAGCTTGGAGATAGTGAAAAAAGTGGGTTTAATAGCGAAGAAGATAAAAAAGGCGATTAAAAGGAAAGTACCACCAATTTCCAGAGATTTAACAAACTTCTGGTCTTCTCTTTTTTGGCGAAGGTAGGTGAAAAGTGGGTTGAGGCTGGAAAAATTAGGTTTCACGCTTTTTTAAAATAAATAATCACATCCAGATAATATTTGTTATCCCGACTTTTCTTTTCAATACGGCGGACATCAACAGTCTCGATGTCGGGGTTTAGGGAAGCATTAGTAATGAAGTTAATTAAGGAACTTTCCTGATAAGAGTACAGTTGTGCCATACAACTTAAGACCGAACTTTCAGGACTTTTTTTGAAAGAGAGGCTTTGAAAAAAAATATCAGTAGGAACAGTGTTTACCAGGGAACGGATATAACGGGTAAAATCAGGTTCACTTTTATAAAACTTATCAATATAATTTAACCTTTCCTGGAGGGATAAATAATCCTTTTCAAACTCTTTGGTACTGGCGATAATAGCTTTTTGCTGACGGAGAGTGTCGGAAAGATCGGCATTTTCCCGGTCCAACCAGAACCTGGAAAGAAAGGCTAAAATAACAATAAGTTCCGTGAAAATAATAACGACCCGGCCAACTCCGGTAGCCCAACGTAAAAATCGAGCCAAGGGGCTTTGACTGTTTTCTTCTTGCGGCAGTAAGGATATCTCCTTTTTTGGAGGCATATACTATCAGTATAGACAAAAATTTTAGGAAAAGAAACGTAAGAGACGCTTAAAATAAGACTTAAAATGTTCGTATTCCGGTGATTTTAAAAGAGCAGTAGAAAGAACAAAGCTGCCAAGGCCAGAAATGACAGAGAGGGCAAAAACTATAATAACGTTAATGGTCCGGCTGGTGTCTAAGACAAAAATGTCTAAAATTTTAATGACTAGCCAGGCAAAAAAACTACCCACCGAAGTAGCCAGGATAATTTTTAAAATATTGAGATATGTCCCCTGCCAGTCATGACCATTAACTCTTTTGATAAAAATGGTAAATAGAGCCAGTGATTGAATTACATTGGCACTGGAGGCAGCGATGGCCAAAGCGACGATACCTAAATTGGTAAAACGTAGCAAAGAATAACTGAGAGCAATATTGACACTTAAGGAAAGCGCGGAAATTTTGAGAGGAGTTTTGGTATCATGCAGGGCATAAAATGAACGAATAAGAATTTGGATAATAACCTGACAAATGATGGCTGGGGTTAGAAAAGCCAAGGTTTTGGCGGTCATGAGGGTGGCCGACCAAGGAAACTGCTTGCTCCCAAAAGCAATCCGGACAATGGCCAACCTGTCGATTAGAGTTATGGCAGCGATGGGAACGGTGATATATAAACCCTGTAAAATAGCTTTACGGACGGTCTGACGGAATTGATCAAGTTGGTTTTTGGCAACATTTTTAGAAAGTACTGGTAACGAAGCCTGGCCGACAGTGGTGCCAAAAATACGACTGGGAAGATATATTAATTGAAGAGCCAGATTAAGCAAAGAAAGTGAACCAGCAGTCAAACCGGAGGCAAAAAAGAGAGTGACCGTGTTTTCAATTTCGGAAAGACCCAAAGACAAAGTTCTCGGGATCATTAGACGAATAATATCCTTGACTCCAGCAATTTTAAGGCTCAACACCGGACTATAAATAAACCCGGATTTAACGATGCCCGGAAACTGAATAGCCATATGAAAAAAGGCTCCGATGACGGCACCATAGACCACCCCATAAATTCCCCAAATTGGAGCTAGGGTGAAAATGCTAACAATAATAACCAAATTGTAAACGATAGGTGAAAGAGCCGGTAAAATAAAATTTTGTTTGACTTGGAGAATGGCAGTTAGAAAATTACTGACTAAAAAAAAGATTTGAGCCAGCAAAAGAATCCGGGTTAACTTGGCCATGAGGCTAATTTGACTGGGAGTAAAGCCCTTGGCAATAATTTGTGATAAAGGTGTAGCAAAAATGAAAGCAAAAATGGAAATAATGACAAAAACAATTAAAAGCAAATTGATAACAGCTGAAGCAGTTAAATAAGCCTCTTTTTTATTTTTATGGAGGAGACTACTAAAAACAGGGATAAAGGAGGCCGAGAGAGCACCAGTGACTAAAAGTTTAAAAATTAAATCAGGGATTCTGAAAGCAGCATTGTAGGCATCCAGCTCCAGGACACAGCACCTGAAAAAAGCGCTATAAAGAAAACGGGTTCTGAGAAAGCCAAGGAGGGCAGAAATTAAAAAGGTAATGGCCAAGACCATGGTGGCCGAAAAAATACTTTTCTGACGCTGGGCAAAAACTGATTTTAAATTAAAATGAAGGGACATTCGTTATTGGTATTGTAGATTATTGTAAATGGAATGGCGATAGGCTAAAATAGGCTCTATGCCAATCGGAATGTCTGCGAAAAAATCGCTGAGAAAATCAATAAAAAATAAAAAGGTTAATAGTGCTTTTAAAATTAAAATAAAAGCCGGAATAAAAAAATTCTTAGAAAAACCTGATCAAAAATCCCTTAATGAGGTCAATGCTTTATTGGATAAGGCATTGAAAAATAACATATTCAAAAAAAATAAAGTCGCTAGGCTGAAATCCCGATATTCACGTAAAGTCGAAGTGAAAAAGGTAACTCCTAAAAAAGCTCCATCTACCAAGGTCTCTAAAAAGACCAAGAAGATGTAAGCTTTTTTTATGAAGAGATTTTATATCACGACCCCGATTTATTATATAAACGCGGAACCGAGTGTGGGTTCAGCTTGTACTACAGTGACAGCGGATATTGTCGCCCGACTACACCGACAGCTAGGCGAAGAAGTGTTCTATTTAACCGGTACCGATGAGCACGGCGAAAAGGTGGCTGGAAGTGCCAAAGCTCAAGGCAAAGATAATCAACAATACTGTGATGAAATGGCCGGAAAATATATCGAGGCTTGGAAAACTCTTAATATCAGTCAGGATTTTTTTATCCGGACCACTGATTCTCGCCACGAAAAAGTAGTCGAAAAGTTTTTGCAAGAAATATTTGATAGAGGTGATATTTATAAGGGCAAATATGAAGGCTGGTATTGTACCGGTTGTGAGGCTTTTAAAACTGAAAAAGAATTGGTTGATGGGCATTGTCCTTTGCATCCTAGGGAAAAGACAGTCAGAAAAAGTGAGGACAATTGGTTTTTTAAGCTGTCAAAGTACGTCCCCGAAATTATCAAATTGATAGAAAATGATAAAACTAATTATATTTTTCCTGATAGTAAAAGAGCCGAAGTTTTGGCAAAATTAAAAGCTGGGGTCAATGATATTTCATTTTCGCGAGAAAATGTCGAGTGGGGAATCCCCGCCCCTTGGGACAAAAGCCAGACCATTTATGTCTGGATAGACGCATTGATTAACTATTATAGTGCGACTCGGTTTTTGGAAAACAAAGAGGAATTTTGGCCGGCTGATCTACATCTTTTAGGTAAGGAAATTTTGTGGTTTCATGCGGTTATTTGGCAGGCAATGCTTTTATCCATAAATTTGCCGTTACCTAAAAAAATTTATGTCCATGATTTTTACACCATTGACGGACAAAAGATGAGTAAATCACTTGGTAACACTATTCCCCCAAAAGAAATGGTGGAAAAGTTTGGAGTTGACGGAGCGCGATATTTAATTGCCACTTCTTTCCCAAATGACGGCGATGTAGATATTGGAATTGGGCGTTTTAAGGAAAAATACAATGCAGATTTAGCCAATAATTTGGGTAATTTAGTAAGTAGAGTCTGTAAATTGGGGGAAGGGTTGAAAATAGAGCCAGGTAAAAATAAAATTGAAGAAAAATATATCCAACTGGTAAATGAGTTGAGATTGACCGAGGCAATAAATTGGGTTTTTGAAAACTTTATTAATAAATCAAATAATTTATTAAATGAAATTGAGCCATGGAAACTAGAAAAGAGCGAACTTAAAAGAGTTGAGGTTTTGGAAAATTGTGCTCATAATTTACTGAAAGCCGCTGAGTGTCTTGAACCAGTGATGCCAACAATTTCTAGAAAAATTAAAGAGCAATTGGAGGAAAAAATAAAACCTTTAGAAACAGGTTTATTTCCCAGAATTAAATAATGATTGATACTCATGCTCATTTATCTTCGAGGTTTGGCCGGAAAAAAGGTGATATTGATGGACTTGAATACGTTATTTTGGCGGCAAGTAGTGTCAAGGATTCAGAGGAAAACATAAATTTAGCTAAAGAAGACAAGAGATTATTGGCCAGTGTCGGAATACACCCACAAGAGATAAGTAGAGAAGTAGATAAGCAGATAAGTAGTTTAGAAGAGCTACTTAAGAAAAATAAGAAAATTGTGGCAGTAGGAGAATGCGGTTTGGAATTTGTGGGTGAGGTGGATAAAAATCTACAAATAAAGTTTTTTGAAAAACAAATTGAATTAAGTCAAAAATACGATAAAGCTTTAATAGTCCATTCCCGAAAAGCGATTGAAGAAACTTTAGAGGTTTTGAAAAAATATAAAAATCTGAGGGGGGTAATTCATTGCTACAGTGGCGGCAAAAAAAAGATTAAAGAATTTTTAGAATTAGGAGAAAACTGGTTTTTTGGGATTGACGGAAATTTGACCTATGAAGAAGGGGTGGTAGAGGTTGTAAGAAATATACCTGAAGACAGGTTAGTTTTGGAAACTGACTCTCCTTTTTTGGCACCCAAACCTCATCGGGGTGAAGAAAATAAACCAACTTGGATAAAGAGTATTTATGAAAAGGTGGCGGAAATCTGGGGAGAGAGTTTTGAAAAAACGGAAGAGATAATTGATGCCAATGCCCAGCGCTTATTTAAGATAATCTGAGAGGATAGCTTCGAGTTCAGACTTAGACGGGTATTCGTCAATAAGAACGACTTGGTTGTCGATAAGTAAAACCGTATTGCCTTGAAGACCTCGGGAGTAGACCTTGCTCATGTCACGGCTATATTCAGGGTCATCAATCTGAAAACGATGACAGAGTTCATCCAGGTCGGCAAAAAGTTTTTTGCCGGGAGGCAGACCGCGGTCAAAAAGCTGGACTTTCATGGTAGATAAATTATAACTCAAAGTTTGCACTGACGTCCAAAGTTTTGGGGTCCGAAAATTGATTTTGTTGAGCTTTATAAAAGGCGACTAGGGCAATCATAGCAGCATTGTCAGTATTTAGTTCTTTTTTAAAAGGCATATAGAGAGGCAAGGCGTATTTTTTGGCCAAAAATCTCATTTGACGGCGGAGTTCTAAATTGGAAGCAACCCCTCCAGAAAGCAGAAGCAATTTGGGTTGAGTTTTTTTTATAGCTAGTTCAAATTTCCGAAGTAAGGTAGAAAAAACAGCTTGCTGGAAAGAAGCGGAGAGATCATTCAAATTTTTAGCGATTTTACTTTTGGACCAATCTTTTATCTGATAATAGAAAGCAGTTTTAAGACCGGAAAAAGAATAGTCAAGAATTTTTTTGTCAGGTAAGGGGTGAGGTAACTTCAAAAAATCTGGGTGACCACTTTTCGCTAGTCGTTCAATAACTGGACCACCGGGATAGCCTAGCCCCATCAGTTTGGCTGATTTATCCAGAGCCTCACCGGCGGCGTCATCGAGAGTCTCACCAACAATTTGATACTCACCGATATGACGGATGAAAACGATTTTAGTATGGCCACCGGAAACGGTCAGGCTGAGGGCTGGAAAAACTTGAGGACGGAGGGGTAAGCCGCGGCTATTTTGCAAAAAATTAGATAAAAAATGAGCTTCAACATGATTAACACCAATAATTTTTTTATGGTACTTTGTGGCTAAAGATTTAGCAAAATTAAGACCAACACTGAGGGCTATGGCCAAACCAGGACCCTGAGTAACAGCAATAACATCAATGTCTTTTATGGATAATTTAGCCCTATTTAAGGCAGTTTGAACAACAGGTTCAATTCTCTGTTGATGAGCTCTTTTGGCAATGTCGGGCACTACCCCACCCCATTTAGCGTGTAAGTTTACCTGCGAGGAAACCACATTGCTTAAAATTTTTTGATCGGAAAGGACCGCAGCACAAGTGTCGTCACAACTGGTTTCAATGCCAAGAAGATACATGGTGGTGTATTATAGATTAGATGAGTCCCAGAACAAAATATATCATCGCTTCGGTTGTTTTGATTTTACTGAGTATTTTAGGATTGGTGTTTTTATTTTTGGGTCAGGAAAATAAAAAAACAGAAATAGCGGTAGTAGAGCCGACTTTTGCTTTCCCTAGTCCTACTCCTAAAATGATGGAAAGCATTATTATCCCGACCAATAAACCAACTGCTACACCAATTAGTCCCTCTCCAACACCTCCTCCCAACAGCCAGGTTTATGAAAATGAAGATTATAAATTTAGACTAACTTACGGCAATAATCGGCGAGTTTATGAAGAAAAAGAAGGAAAGGGTTTAAGAATTACCTTCTATAGTTTGGAGGGGAACTTGGCTGTGCATGCGGGTGAAGAATGGTCCTGGACTTATCCCGATCGGATATTTAGTGATCAGCTTTTAGTGGATGGTCAAAAAAGTTTTATTTTTGAAAATCAAGAACAAAAAATTGTCGATTTTGAAAAGGATAAGTTTAAGTATAGTATTCAATGTGTCCACAAAAATCAAGAGAAGGTAAAAGAAGAGTGTGAAGCAATCATAAAAAGCTGGCAGTTTATAGCTGAGGTAGAGTAAAGGAGATTTGGCGCTGGGTGGGACTTAAATATTCAAAAAGAACCGGAACAACGTTGGCGATTTTTTTTAGTTTTTTTAAATTCTTTTGACCCATATTTTCCGGCCACTCCAAAGCATAAAGAGACTGTTTTTCAAAATGATCAAAAAAATTTATTTCTGCAAATTCATAGGCGTTTTGGAGACGGTAGAGATCAAAGTGATAAAAAGAATTATAAGGTGAGTTTTGGAGAGGATAATGATTATAAATAACAAAGGTAGGTGAAAGAATTTTTTGAGTGATACCCAAATTTTTGGCCAAAGCCCGAGCAAAAACAGTTTTGCCGCAGCCTAGGTCGCCAGAAAGTAAAAAGGCAAGCGGTTTAGTGATCGGATAATTTCTAATTTTATTAAGAAGGTGTTTGGCAATTTGGCCGGTTTCGGTTTCGGAGTTAGAAATAATTTGACGGCTAGGAGAAAGTAAAATGCTACCGGGACGAAGAATTTTTAGGTCACCGCCCAAGGCATCAATGACGGTGGAGGGTTTATTTTTGGGCAAAACTCCAGCGTCAACTACCAAAGAAATCAGGGACTGTTTTTTAAGAGAGAGGGTTTTGAGAAAAGCTGGAATAGAGTAGTGAGGAGTCCGACCTGAAAGATTGGCAGAGGTGGCAGTGATGGGCTTTTTGATAATTTTAATGAGGTCCAAAATTGGCGGTGAGTTAGGAATGCGGATACCCAAAGATTGATTTTCGGCCTCGATACCTCCAGCAAGAAGGTTTTTCCCAGGGGAAATAATTGTAAAGGGTCCAGGGAATAAGTTTTTATAAAGACCTAGAGTATCTTGGCTAAGATGTGCATACTGTCGGGCCATTTTTTGGTTAAGAACAGCAATAGAGACAGCTTTACCAGGCCAACGGTTTTTAAAGGCTAAAAGTTTGTTGACGGCTGTCTGATTAGTGGGGTCTACAGCCAGAATATAAACAGTGTCAGAAGGGAAGACAACTAAATTACCAGCCAATATTTCTTCGGCAGCCTGGACAAGTGTTTTTTGATAATTCGGAAAAAGAGGCAAGATTAGCATCGGCATATTTTATCACTGAGGGGCACAGATGATAAAATGAAAATGATGAGGAAAATTTGGATAATGACTTGGCTAATGTGGTTGCTGGTAGTGGGAATACTGAGAGTCTATCCCCTGTCCCGAGGTGAAACATATTTTCAAAGACTGCAAAAATGGTATGTAGCGGTGGAAAATTCCCGGTGGGAAAGGGCCAAAGAAATAGAAAGAGGTTTGAGAGAAAATGATACAGCGGCTTATGCTAAAGAAAACGAAAACGGGGAACTGCAGAGAAGACTAGCTCAAAGCAAGAGTAAGTTAAATAAAAACGCCGATGATTGGGCGGAAATATCAGTGATCCTTTATAGACTAGGGCAATATCAGGAATCAGCTGAAGCAGCGGCTATGGCCTATGAGATAGACCCTATCCGGGAGGATATTAACAAGCTTTATTTCAGTTCTCGGACTTTTCTTCAGAATCCTTAGCCTGATCGCTGCTGGCCTCAGTTTCACCTTCTTCGGCGGATTTTTGAGCGGTAGCGGGAACATCTTCGGGAGCGACTTCTTCAACTACAGGTTCTTCTTCAACTTTAGGTTCTTCAATAATAGCGATAACCTGTTCGGAATCAGTTTTAATTTCGATAATGTCCTTATCAACTTTAAGGTCAGCGACGGTGATTTTCTGACCGATTTCTTCTAGGGAAGAGATGTCGACTTCAATTTTTTCGGGAAGGTCAGCAGGCAATGCTTCAATTTCAATTTCGGCGGCTACAGGTACTAGGACGTTGCCGTTTTTAACAGCCAGAGATTCGCCAACTAACTCCAAGGGAACGGTGGTGATAATTTTTTCTTTAAGATTAACCTTGTAGCAATCGATATGGATCAAATCACCTAAAACAGGGTGAAATTGGGGGTTTTTAAAAATGACCGGATAAGTTTCTTTATCAATATTGATTTCTACCAAGGTAGATTCACCGGCATGTTCAAAAATTTTGTCGAGTTCTAGAGCAGCAAATTGGACTGAAATAGGAGTCATAGCCTGTCCATAAACGGTGGCCGGAATTTGACCTGCTTGTCTGAGTTTTTTAACTTTACGACCGGTGACGGTCCGAATACTACCTGAGAGTTTGGGGTTTTCTTTTTTCATTTTGTGTTTATAGTGTGGTGCTTTTGATAATTAACGACTTCGCCACAACTAAGGTCAGAGGTAGTATATCATTTCTTTTTTACCCAGGAAGGATAAGCTTCACCGTAATAGGCTTTGGTAGATTGAGTATGAAGATTTCTTTTTATGGATGTTTTAGGATCTGGTTCGGCCGAATACTGAGCTCGAGGAAAAGGTGGAGTTTTGGGCGGAGTTTCAGGTTCGTAAAAAGGATTATCAACCGGCCGAGGATGAAAATTCTGCAGGCTTTTAACCGTCTTTGAAAGAGACCTAATGACATGAAGATTTTCTAATTTCATAGTAGGCATGCATGGACTCGAACCATGGACCACCGACTTATAAGATCGGTGCTCTAACCAACTGAGCTACATGCCCATAGTAGCAAGGGCGGGACTTGAACCCGCGACCCCGACGTTATGAATGTCGTGCTCTAACCAACTGAGCTACCTTGCCTTGACTAAAGTTACGCCATAGCAAGCTGGCCATAACTTAGGGAATTATACCAACAAAAAAGTCGTCAAGTTAATGACGACCTCTTTGTTGGTTGCGGGGCTGGGAGTTGAACCCAGCCTGTGAGATTATGAGCCTCACGTGCAGCCGTACACTACCCCGCATGTTGCTTTTGGCTACTCATTGTATCACAAAAATCACAAAGTAAGTGATTTTTGGAGCTTTTCATTTCTTTTTTCCAAAAACTCAACTTTGTTTTCCAGACTGTGAATCTGAGTTCGGGCATTGATTAATAGTGAGAGTTGTTTATAAATCCCCGATACTGCGTAAACTATGGCGATAATCAAGATTAAAGTGTAAAAATTTTTTTTAAGCATTTTAGTTGCGAAGTAGCCTAATATGTGCTACTATAAGACATATTTATCATAAAACTATGGTTAATTTATCCTTAAATGAGGCGTTAAACTTGTTTGCCGAAGACTTAAAAAAGAAAGGCAAATCGATTAATACCATTGTAGCCTACAAGGGCGATATTAATCAGCTGGCAAATTTTTTGACTAGAAACAATATAACTCAGGTAGCGGAAGTTGGCGCCAAAAATATTGAAGAATTTAAAAAAGATTTAACTGAAAACGGCTATACCGCTAAGTCGGTTTCCCGAAAATTAAATTCTATTAAAAACTTTTTTGCTTTTCTCAAAGACGAAAGCAAAATTGAAAGCGATCCTTCGATTGAGGTCAAACATCCTAAATACGAAAACGATGCTCCAAAAGTACTCAAGCCGATTGAGTATCGGTCACTGCGGGATGCAGCTAGAAATGATATCCGGGCAACAGCTATTATTGAGCTGATGTTACAGGCCGGTTTGAGAATTAAAGAAATAGAAAACCTAAAATTGGAAAATGTGAAAGAAAATGCAGTTTTAGTTGAAAGCTATGAAAGCCACCCCCAACGGGAGGTGCCACTTAACAATTCGGCTAAAATGGCATTAACTAAATACTTGGAAGAAATAAGAGGCGAAAGCAAAAGCAAAAATGTGTTTATTACTAAAACCGGAAGAGTACTTCTCGCGAGAAACATCAGAAGTTTATTGAACAGATATTTTAATAAAGCCGATATTAGAGGCATAAAAGTAAATGATTTGAGAAATACTTTTATCGTCTACCAGTTAAAGGCAGGAGTGCCTTTGGATATAGTTTCTCAAGTTGTCGGCCACAAAAGAATTTCGACAACCGAAAAATATTTGGAACTAATTGATTCCAAAGAAGAATCAAGGGGAATTAAATTAAAGGAATTATAATCTGGCTCTTTTGGCAATTTCTGCCTCAACTAAGGCTTTGGGGCGACCATATTTGAGACCAGATAGTTTTTTGATCATAGCTGAAAGCTCAGGATTACCGGGTTTTTTACGTTCCAGGGCAGGAATCCGCAGGGAAAAGGGGTCTTTTGGAACACCATTAATCATAGTTTTTAGATAAACTTCGGCCATACCTAGGTTTAAAAGGTCATGTTCGCTGAATTCCGGTTGAAACTGGCGGACCAAGAAATTGGCATCAGAAATACCTACCCGGAAAGAACAGATGGAACCGACGTTACCAAAAACAGCGTTTTTAACTTCGTCATCCATTTGGGAAATAAACTGATTGGCGACAATGAGATTGAGGTGATACTTGCGGGCTTCGGAGAGAATAACGGCAAAATCCTGGGTGGCAAAGTTTTGAAATTCGTCGACATAGAGATAAAAATCTCGTCTTTGAGACTCGGGAATATCCTGACGACTCATAGCAGCCATTAAAATTTTGGGGATTAAAACCAGACCCAAAAAAGCTGAATTTTCTTCACCAATGGTACCCTTCGCTAAATTTATAATCAAAATTTTGCCCTCATCCATGGCCTGACGAAAGTTAAAGGCCGAAGTCCCTTGACCGATGATATTTCTCATCATGGTGTTGGTAATGAAACGGCCGAATTTGGAGACAATGTAATCCAGAACTTCGGACTTGTGAAAATCATTAGTGTTGGCAATCTGGTCCGTCCAGTAGCGGCGAACCATAGGATCGTTGACCTTGGGTAAAAGATATTGAACATAGGAAGGATCGGTCAAACAACGGACCACCTCAATAAAAGTAGCTCCTGGCTCGACCATGACTGTCAACATGATATTTCTGATAGCATGCTCAAAACGGGGGCCAACAATACCGGTTTTGTAAGGATCATAAAGCTTGTACATAAGGTTGATAATAGAAGAGGTGACAAAATCTTTTTGCTCCTCATTATCCAACTCCATGACATTGAACCCCATAGGTCGCTCAGTCTGGGAAGGATCAAAATAAATGACATCTTCGACTCTTTCCGGAGGAATTCTTTCCAAAATACTTTCGTAAGTATCATGAGGGTCGATAAAGCAAACTCCCCTACCAGCTTTGATATCCTGAAGGGCCATGTCGGCCAGAAGCCAAGATTTACCGACACCAGTTTGACCGACAATGTAAAAATGACGTTGACGGTCATTATCGGTTAAACAAAATTTTTTGCTGACGCCGCGGTAAACATTGTCGCCAATATATAAACCCTCCTGGGGTGACTCGGGAGGTGAGGGAGCTTTTTTAGATTTAAGCCAATAAATATTGGGGGTTTCTACCGATTTGTTGGGAAAATGATAAATAGAAGCAATTTCTTCCGTAGATAAAACAGTTTTACCTTTGTGCCAATAAATGACTGGATATTTATAGATAAAATCGTTGATAAATTGAGATGAGAAACGAATCTTGCGGCTAGAAAGTTTATTCCAGGGAGATTCTAACTGACCAAAAGAGGCCTTGAGATTAGAGAGGTTGATCTTGGCAATTTCTTTAGTCGGGGCAACAGCGACAATTCTAATGGCAGTTTCAAATCCAGGCTTGTTGCATTTAGTTTCAATAGCTTCAAGCTGACGAGCATCAACTTTGTAGGAAGCCTTTTCAGGGTTAGATTCGGATTTTTTGGTATTACTGATAAAAGACTTACCGGCCTTGGACCAGGAAGAATCGGTCGGTGAAAGGACCAATTGAATGGCAATAGTTTCCTCGGGGTTAAGCTTGGAAAGAACGGAAGTAAAGGCCGAAAGAGTATCGTTTGGGATTTCTTTGTAACTTTTTAGAGGATAAAAGGAAGCTTTTTTGAGCCCCAGCCAGGCGGTTTCAACTTTACCAGTTTCACTAAAAATGTTAGGCTCGTCCACAACCTGAATGTCAGCACCAGCATAAACACTATAAATTTGTTTTTCAATTAAATCCTGATATTTTTGAGGGACAGAGATATAAAAACGAATGTCCTCATGTGTACCGATAATTTCTAAAGAAAGACTGGGTTGAGCGACAAAGGCCTGAAGAAATTTAAACTTGGCGGAGGTATAAAAACTGCCGACAGCAGAAATAATGGCCTCATTGGCATCAATTTTAACTTCGTTATCTTGGGGTATGACAACTAGAAGAGTAACTAAGTCTAAAGATTTTTTTTCTCTATCCCGGAAGCGAAACCAGAGAACAAAAGCACTATAGAGAAAATAGAGAAGAGCTACAACTGCTGGTAATAGCCCTAAAAACAGGAATAAAGAACCAAAATTGGAGAAGAAGTCAGGAGAGAACATCGGGTTTGAAGGTAATCTGACCTTCTTTTTTCTTAATTAAGCGGAGCAAAAAAACTGATAGCCAGCGACCAGCTTCTTCTATGGATTTTTTAAAGCCGGAGACAAAGGTCGCTTTGGTGACAGGTAAAACAATTTTAGGATTGACTGGATTAGAGGGAGTTAATATAGGCTGACCTTGGTCATCAGTAACCACTTGAGGATCAGCTACAGCCATTTTTTCGACTTTTTCGAGCCAAGTACTGATTTCTCTGGGTACGGGCTCACGGTTGAGACTGTCACGGCTAATATCTCGGACATTTAAATTTTTTTCCGAAGATTGAGACGGGGTCTCCTGGCTTCTTTTTTCGATATCAGGCATTAAAAAAGTATAGGCTAAAATTGCTATAATGCCAACAGAGTGGATCCGATTTTAAAACAACACCAAATCCGAAAAATTGACAACCGACAAATACTGATGCCGGCCAAAACCAGCTTTTTGGTAATTTTTTTAATTTTTATTTTGGTATGGTTTGCTAGGGGGGGATCATTCAGACTTTATGCCAGTATTTTTTTTAGCCTTTATTATGTAACCCAGCAAATATGGGTATCTGTGTTATTGATAGGAGTATTACAAAATATTGCCCTGCTGCCACTGCGTTTTATCAGTATGAGGCAGGCGGTGGCTTTTGATAGTTTTGAAAAAGCAATTGAGGAAAGCAGTAACCAGGAGGCCTATCTGGTTTTTAAAAAAAAGATCACTAAAGGTGATTCAACCATAATTTTTTATATTCTCAGTTTTGTAATTAATGCCATTGCTTTTGTGTCTGCGGGAAGAATATTTTTAATTGATTTTTACACCAAAAAACTAGATCCAAAACTATTGTATAAATGGGTGCCTTACCCTGATTACCCTCTGCAAGGCAGTGATTTTAGACTGCCTTTTTTTAAGGTGACAGAAACAATGGCCATGAGTTGGAAAAATATATTTTTAATATGGGTAGGGATTACTCTATTTTTCGTAGTTCTAAAAGTATTGTGGAGATTTTTAAGAATTTTTCTGTCAAGGAATAAACAGTTACTGAAAGTAAGAATTAACTACAACCGAGCGATGGCTATTACCAGTGGTTTCAGTTTAACCCTATTGGTATTGTCGATAATTATTCTCAGAAACATACCGATAAAATTAACTTTTATAACTTTAATTGCCGATTTAACCCGCCAAAACACGACTATGAATTTTATTACGGCAGTGGGAACTTTTATCACTACCATGCATGCAGGTTATACCAGGATTAGAATTGATCGGGAGATTGCTCTGGCTCAAGGTCTAGAAAGAATAAAAATAAATCTGGTAGCAAAAGAAAAGATGAGACAAACAACCCGCAATGCTTTATTTTTAGGGATGGGAGCCTTTTTTATTACCAATCAAATCCCCTGCGCTTTTGAATTGTCAGTAGCCACTTTTGAGTTGTTGTATATATTGTCACCCTATACTTTTGACAAACTGTTAGTGAGAATGGGGGCGCCAAAAGACAAAAAAGAAGCGGTTTTGGCACCGGCAGCGACTAAAGAAGTATGAAAGATTTTAAAGAAGTTTTAAAAAAATATAGGGAATGGTTGTGGCCGACAATCAAAAAGTCTACCGATCGGGTTAATGACTATCCTGACTATTGTACTGTGTCTAGAAAATATCAAAAAGAGCTGGATTTTCATAGAGATATAGTTGGTGATTATCCCCAAAGACAGGGTAAATATTTAAGACCAACTTTATTGCTATTGACAGCTCAAGGAATGGGAGTGAATAAGGTAAAAGCTAAAAAAGTGGCGGCAGCGATGCAGATGTCGGAAGATTGGATTTTGAATCATGATGATATTGAGGATGATTCACCCGACAGACGAGGAAAACCAGCATTGCATAAATTAGTGGGGACAGAACTGGCTATAAATGCCGGTGACGGGCTACATGTGTTAATGTGGGAAATGCTTTTAGATAGTTCCAAAGAAATCCAAAAGGAATTTTTAGTAATGCTTAGACGGACTATTTTGGGGCAGACAATTGAACTGAAATGGGCAAAAGATAATCGAAGTGATTTAAAGGAGGAAGATGTAATGCTAATACTAGAAAGTAAAACCGGTTATTACACTATTGCTGGGCCAATGAGGCTTGGAGCCATAATGGCTCGGGCTTCTAAAAAAGAGCTGGCGATAATTTATAAATTCGGAGTAATTTTAGGGAAAGCTTTCCAAATTGTAGATGATGTTTTGGATCTGACATCTGATTTTGCTGGACTTAAAAAAATAAAAGGTGGGGATATTTTGGAAAATAAAAAAACGGTAATGCTTATGCACCTAATTAATAAAAGTAACAAAAAGGATCAGCAGATAATTAATAAGATTTTAAAGAAAAAAAGAGAAGAAAAAACAGAAAAAGATATTATGATAATTATTAATTTGATGGAAAAATACAATAGCATTGAGTATGGACGTCAACTGGCGGCAAAATTTTCTAGAGAGGCTTTAAAAATTTTTGACAACGAAATGAGATTTATTAAAAAAGAACCTTATCGGTCAGAGCTTCGCGCCGGAATAGAGTTTATCGTCAACCGAGACCACTAAAAATTAGCGAACCAATCTCTATTCACTTCTACTAATTCCTCAGTTTTTAGGTTAACTCCCAACTTTAGTTCTTTCATTTTTTGAGCGAGTTCCATACCATCAATTAAATCAATCGGAGCAGACCCGTCTCTATTTGCTTCTTCAATAGCCTCTTTTGTAAATCTGCCAGTGGTAATAAAAAGCCCCTTTTCTGCTCTTCCAGACATAGTGCCTTTAAACTCCCTTATTAGATGTGAAGAAATACTTCCTTGGTATCTTTTACATTGAAAAATAACTTTAAAAGACAAAAAACTAGCTATTTTTACAATACCAACGCCATCAATACCTCCATCACCAGGTTTACCAGTAACAGTAACCTTTATAAATCCTGACTCTCTAAGAATTCTTTGACACAATCTTTCGAAATCTGCAGGTGGAATCTTTTTAATTATCTCTAACATGTCTGTTTTCCAAACTTCCATGTCATCTTCGGTTTCGTCACCTAACATACCTGAGTCTTTGTAATTTGGAGTAACAGATTTCTTTACTACTTTGTTTACTTCGTATTTATCAATTTCTTTTGTAGCTTGCCCTTTCGAAGTAAGAGACCAAACTCCTCGTTCTGAATTATTTAAAAGACCATACCATTTTAAATAAGTTCTAGCCCAAGCCAAATTATAATTAAATTTCGTTTCACTCCCCCTGTGTATTTCGTTAACATCTTTGTCTGATAATTTCATAATTTCAGCAACCTTTTCTTCAGTTTCGGGAACGGTAGCTGAACCGCCTAACAAATGCATAGCTTTTAGTAGCGGATTAAAAAGGTCGTCATATTTTGGTACAGACATATTTATATTTTACCAAGACAACATAATAAGTTTATATAAACTAAATGCTAAAATAGGCCAGTGGAAAATCAGGTGGAAGTAGTCAAAAAAAAGCTGGATATTGTGGAGGTCATCAACAGGATGGTGCCACTAAAAAAAAGAGGTCGGCATCATGTGGCCTGCTGCCCTTTCCATCAGGAAAAAACTCCTTCTTTTATTGTGTCTCCTGAGTTACAAATTTATAAATGTTTTGGTTGCGGCAAGGCTGGTGATGTTTTTTCTTTTTATCAAGAATTTAATCGAGTGGATTTTAAAGACGCTCTGGAGGATTTAGCAAAATTGGCTGGAGTTAAATTAGTTTACAGTGGGCGGTTAAGTGGAGAGGAAAGTAAAAGAAAAAGTTTGTATGAACTCAATGGGGAAACGGCTAAGTTTTATCATTATATTTTGGTCAGTCATCCACTGGGAAATGAAGCCTTAAAATATCTGGAAGATAGAGGAATAAAAAGGGAAACGATCAAAAAATTTATGCTAGGTTTTGCCCCTCAGGATAGCCGAATTACAATCCAATATTTACTAAAAAAGGGATTTAAAGCAGAGATGCTGTGGGAAAGTGGGACCTTTGGTAAAAGCCAGTATGGCAATAAAAGCTATGACCGTTTTTCGGGGAGAATTGTTTTCCCACAAATTGATTTTAGGGACCGGGTTGTAGCTTTTGCGGGAAGAATTTTACCCTCTAATCAGAACAAAGAAATGGCCAAATACATAAACTCACCGGAAACGGCGGTTTATCACAAGAGCCAAATGTTTTTCGGATTAAATCTTGCTAAAGATGCCATAAAAAAAGAAAACACAGCGGTAATAGTTGAAGGAGAATTGGATATGATCTCTCCTTTTCAGGCGGGTATAGAAAATGTAGTTGCCATCAAAGGCACAGCTTTGACCGAAGAGCAGCTCCAGCTAATCAGGCGTTACGCCGAAACTTTAATTTTGGGACTGGATTCTGATTTTGCCGGAAATAAGGCAATGATTAGAAGTATAGAACTGGCTGATAAAATGGATTTTGATTTAAAGGTGTTGGATTTAGAGGGAAAATACAAAGACCCTGATGAGGCTATAAATAAGGATTTGGAGTTTTTTAAAAAACAATTAACAAAAGCCAAAACTATTTGGGATTTTATTTTGGAAAATAGTTTAAAAAATTATGGTAGTGATACTCCCCGGGGTAAAAAATTAATTTTATCGACTGTTTTACCTTTTTTAGTCAAAATTAATAACCGAGTTATACAAAGTGATTATCTTAAAAAAACAGCAGAAGCGATTGATTCCGATGTGGAGAGTGTGATTGCCGAATTTGATAAATACGACAGTAATCAAAAAGTAAACCAAGAGATGGTTAAGAAACTAGAAACTAGAAACGAGAAAGTGGAAACTAGGGAAGAAAAACTTGAAGAAAGATTAATGGAAATAATATTGAGGTTAAAAAAACCGGGAATTATAGCCAAAATTATTGATTGGCAGACAGTCAAGTTTAAAAAAATAAGCGAAGAGCTGATTAAAATTAGAAAATTTTCCGGAAGAAAACTGGCCGCTAAATTGGCCCCGGAGCTCCGAGAGGGTTTTAATGATTTGTATTTAAGGGCTCAGGAGGATCAAAGCAGTGCTGAGGAAAGAAAAAAAGAAAGAAACAAAATTATCAAGCAATTGGAAGAAATCAAACTAAAAACTAGATTAGTTGAACTTAGTGTTATAATTGCTCATCTGGAGGCCTCGAAAAAGGTAAAAAAAATTGTAAAAATCGAGGCAGAATACGCTCAAACGCTTAAACGCTTAGCCGAGTTGCAAAGAGCTTAGTTTCAGATGAAATAAAAAATATATGCCAAGCACCCTGGATATCTCCCCTATTAAAACAAAGTTAGTTAATCAGGCAAAAAAACTCCGATATCTGACCAATGATGAAATTTTGGCGCTTATTCCAGAACCTGAAAAATATGTTGAACAGATAGATCAACTCTTTGATTATCTCTTTGACAAAGGAATTGACGTCTTTGACAAGGTAGAGTCTAAAGAAATTATTGAATCAGAGCGGGGAAAACTGAGTAGTGCTGATCTTTTAGCCCTTCTTTCACAAAAAAGCAGCATGGATTCGGTGAGGATGTATCTCAAGGAAATCGGCAAAGTCGATTTAATTAATTTTGAAAAAGAAGTAGAATTGGCCAAAGCTATCGAAAAAGGTTCAGATCGAGCAAGGGCTGATTTAATCAACGCTAATCTCCGGCTGGTGGTGTCAATTGCCAAAAAATACATCGGCAGGGGCCTAACTTTTTTGGATTTGGTTCAGGAGGGCAACCAGGGTTTGATGAGGGCGGTGGAAAAATTTGATTGGAGAAGAGGTTTTAAATTTTCTACCTATGCGACTTGGTGGATACGTCAAGCGATTACCCGAGCCATTGCCGATCAGGCTAAAACTATTCGGATTCCGGTGCACATGGTGGAAACAATTAATAAAGTTTATAAGGCAACCAGAGCCCTAACTCAAAGATTGGGAAGAGAACCGTCAATTGAAGAAATTGCCAATGAAGTGGGTATAACTATAGACAAGGTCGAAGAAATTTATCGGATTTCACAGGACACAACCTCGTTGGCTACCCCCGTGGGAGACGACGAAGATTCATTTTTAGGAGATTTTATAGAAGATACCACCCAGCCCAGTCCCTACGAGGAAACTTCTAAGGAACTCTTAAGGGAATCAATTGAATCTGTTTTGGAAAGTCTGGACGAAAGAGAGGCTAAAGTATTGGCTTTACGTTTCGGATTAATGGGAGAAACAGCTAAAACATTGGAAGAAGTGGGGAAAATTTTTAATGTCACTCGGGAGAGAATCCGCCAAATTGAGGCTAAAGCCATAAGAAAATTAAGACACCCGTCACGAAGCAAAAAACTAAAGGACTATTTGGAATAAGCTAGTTTTTAAATTTTTCTAAAATGGCCAGAACACTTTCGGGATCGTGGGCAAAATAGCAGACTCTTTGTTCCATTTTTTCTAAATTTAATTCGTGGGCTAGGGTGCTAATAATTTTTTCCCATTTTTTACCGTAAAATATGAGTGGTTTGGCCTTGGGATAGGCAAATTTAGCTTCAGACCAAACAAAGGTCATTTCAGCGAGGGTGCCGGTGCCACCGTAAAAGATAATATAGGCGTCAGCTAGACGGATGAGCTTGTGAAGCCGACCCTGATAGGACTTGAGAGAGTAAATTTTTTTAACTGAAGCTAGATTGGCCTCAGATTGGCCTTCATAATGTTTAGTTGGCTGATGGTCGGCGTTAATAACGACAGCCTCGCTCCGGCCACCGACTGAAGTGGCTCCAAGGGTTGAAGCCAGCATTACCCCCGGACCGCCGCCGTTGATAGTGACATATTTATATTTGGCCAATAATTGGGCTACATCATAGGCATCGACAAAGTGAGGTGAACGCTTGCCAGCTTGACCATCGCCAAAAAAAGCGACACGAAAGCGTTTTTTAATAATTTTTTTCATGAATTAAATCTAAAAAATAATGACCGGCGTAAATAATATCAACCCCGGATTGTTTAAATTGAGCAAAGTTGTCGGGGTTAACTCCCCCGTCAACGGCCACTTTTAAACCCAAGTCCTGGAAAAATTTAATTTTTTTAAAAATTTGAGGGTCAAGAGGAGCAGGAGTAAAGCCCATCGGTCGGCCCATTAGAAGTATTAAATCGGTATCTTTGGGTATATTTTTATCAAGTGGAGTAGCCGCGTCAAAGGCCAGACCAGCCTCTAAGCCGCTGTCCTGGGCGGTTTTAATAAAAAGTTCTCTATCAGTCATCATTTCCACCTGGCCGACCACCCTGGAAGCCTGAATGGAGAGACATTTATTGAGCCAGTGAAGAGGCTCCTTGACCATAAGGTGAACATCAAAAATATTTTTGGAGAGGTCGACTTCGCTTTTATTAAAAAGCTCCAGAGGATAGGAGGCCGGCTTGACTAAAACGCCGTCGGTTAGGTCAATTTGGATCCACGTTGACAGATCTTTAATTTTCTTAAGACGTATCTCGACTTGAGAAAAATCAGTGTTGGGGTTGGTGGTTGGAATTATTTCCATATATGTAGAGCCATTTCAATGAGGCGGCAACTATAGCCGTATTCATTGTCGTACCAAGCACCGATGGAAAGCATGTCATCACTGATGACATTGGTCATCCTGGAATCAAGGATACATGAGCCTGAATTGCCAATGATATCGGAAGAAACAAGAGGTTCGTAACTGATTTTAAGACGGCCAACCAGTTCTTTTTGAACACTAGCATTTTCAAAAATAGTCTGAACCTCGTCAATCGTTGAATTGCGAACTAGTTTAAAGGTCAAATCAGAGTAAGAACCACAAACTACGGGGACCCGGATGGCAGTTCCTGCAAAACGGCCGGCAGCTTCGGGATAAGCGGCAATGACAGCTTCAGCTGCGCCAGTGGAAGTGGGAACAATATTGATAGCGGCAGCCCGAGCGCGACGGGGATCCTTGTTGAGACCATCAACAAGATTTTGGTTGGTAGTATAGGCATGAATGGTGGTCAGTGTTCCCTCTTGAAAGCCGATTTTTTCATCAATTAACTTGACAATGGGTGCGACACAATTGGTAGTACAGGAACCATTAGAAACGACAGTTTCTCCGTGATAGCGATCTTCGTTGACACCTAAAATATAAATAGGAATTTTGGGATCTTTGGGAGGTGCAGAGATAACGACCTTGCTAGCACCACCTTTGAGATGAAGAGCCGCTTTTGAGTCAGTAAAAGCTCCAGTACATTCCAGGACAATATCAACACCATAATTTTTCCAAGGAATTTTGTCGGGCTCGGTTTCACTTAAAAAAGGAATGTTTAAGTCATCAATAACCAGACGACCAATTTCACCACCCTTTTCAGGGTCGGAAAAAGAAACTTTGCCAGGGAAACGGCCATAAACAGAGTCATATTTAAACTGAAAAGCATAAGATTCAACGGGGAGGTCGCCTTTACTGTTGATAGCGACAACTTCAACATCGTATTTTTCGGCCAAAATAGCTCTAAGAGCAACTGTGCCGATGCGGCCAAAGCCATTAATACCTATTTTGAGAGGTCGATTTTTTTTATTGGGCATATGTTAATAATAGCCTAAAAATCACAATAACCAAAAAACAATTTCCAAACAAATTTCAATTTTATAAAAAACTAATTACAAAATTTGGAATTTAGAATTTGTAATTTAAATAATTGATCATTGTTTGTTTTTTATAGATTTGGTTTTTGTTTATTTAATTCCAAGCAGGGAGATTCTGATTAACTAAAAACTCAAGTAAAACACCACCACCGCTACAGATAAAATTAAATTTATTTTTGAGATTTAATTTTTCGACAGAGGCAGCGGTATCACCACCGGCGATGACTTTGTAAGCAGTCGTATCAGCGATGGTTTGGGCGATTTTTTCAGTGCCGTTTTGAAAATTTGGATTTTCATATAAACCCATAGCTCCTGCCCAAATTATAGTTTTTGAACTATTTATTAGTTCTGAAAACTTAGTAATGCTTTCAGAGTCAATGTCCAGGCCCTCGGGGACCAAGGTGGCAATGGTAATTTTAGGATGAGAGAGGGAGACAAAGTGGGGTAATTTGCCGCCGATAAGAATCCGGTCACAGACTCGAGTGAGCTCCGTTAAATGTTTTAATTTATCTTCTTTGGCGCCTCCCAAAACCAGGGTCAATGGGCGGGAGGGAGCTTCAACCAGTTTGTGGAGATGTTCAAATTCATCAATAAAGCTCAATCCGTAGAAAGCCGGCAGATGTTGCCAAAGAGTAATAGAGGCATGAGCCCGATGGGCGACAGCAAAGGCATCATTGACATAAGCTTGGCAAATTTGGTTGAGAGGAGCCAAAAATTCGGGATCATTGCTTTCTTCCCCCGGCCAAAAACGGAGATTTTCCAGAAAAACAATCTGATTGTTGACGAAGGCTTGGTCAATTTGGTCAATATCCAGTTCGGGTAAAAAAACATTACTGACTAAATTTTCTCCGGAAGGTTCAAGTAAAGTCATCAATTCAAGGTAAACAGGCCGGAGGGTGAGATTTTCGTCAACACCTTGGGGACGACCACGATGACCGATAATTAAAATCTGGCATTTTTTTTCTAAAAGAAGCTGAATAGTCGGGAGTGACTTTAAGAGGCGGGCATCATCGGAGATGTGCTGATTGTCGTCAAAAGGCAGATCTAAATCCAATCTTAAAACTACCTTGGTTTGAGGGATAATTTCATGAACTGATCTTAGTTTCATAGTCTTTGATTTGGATGAGGCGACGCAAGTGCCTCTCCTCACTGGAAAAAAGAGTATTAAGAAAAATTTTGACAATATCTTGGTTATTTTCAAGAGAAACCCAATCGGCACTAAGACAAAGAACGTTGATATCATCATCATTACGGGAGGCTTCGGCTTGTTTCGGAGTGGTACATAAACCAGCCCGAACCCCTTTAACCTTGTTCGCGGCAATAGAAGCACCAGCGCCGGAACCACAAACGAGAATGCCCCGACCGTTATCTTTGGCCACAGTTTCGGCTAATTTAAAGGCAAAAACAGGATAATCGTCGTTTTTGTCATATTTGAGAGCGCCCAGATCCCGATATTCATAAAGCTCCTCATCAAGCATTTTTTTGAGCTCTTCTTTTAACCTAAAACCCCGGTGATCGGCGGCAAGATAAATCATTCCTGATAATATATTAACAAATATGGAAGAAATAAGCCTCTCTGGTAAAAGATACCGACTTAAAATCCAGAGGAAAGCAGTTAGTAGCCTCCGATTAAGATTGAGAACTAAAAATGAAATAGAGGTAATAGTGCCACAATTAATGCCAATGTTTTTGGTAAACCAATTTATCAAAAGCCATAGTGAGTGGATTGAAAAAAACAACCGAAAAATCAAGAAGGAGAAAGATTTGTCTAAGCTCAAAAAGATTGAAATTGTAGGTGAAAAATATGAGGTTGAAGTGAAAAAAACATTACGAGATTCACTGGTGATTATGGACCGAAAAATTTTTATAAATTATAAGGATAAAAAGGAAATTAAAAAGTTGATTGATAAAAAAATGAGGCCGGTAGCGTTGAAATTAATTAGAGAAAAGGTAATCGAATTGGCCACTAATGTCGGCTTAAAAACTGGCAGAATTTCCGTAAAAAATCAAAGTTCTCGATTTGGCTCATGTTCTTATCAGGGAAATTTAAACTTTAACTGGCAGATAATACTGCTGCCGCGGCCCATTTTTGATCATATTATTTGGCATGAATTGGCCCATTTATCAGTCAAAAATCATTCAAAATCTTTTTGGGATTTAATGGCCAAATATGACCCCCACTATCGGAAGCATCGACGCTTTTTGAAAAGTGAGGGTCAAAAAAGATTTTTAGTATAAATTACTCTTCGACAACCTCAGCGTGAGGAGCATCGGCCTTGACAAGGTCGATCGCATGCATGGCACTTTCTTTGGAAGCGTAAGCCTCAGTCCAGCAAATAGGTTCACCGTTGTTAGCCACAAATTTCCAGTAATATTCACCTTTAGCATTTTGCAAAATTTTGAATTTAGACATAAAACTCCTTTTGTAAAAAATAATAAGGTAACTACTATTATAGTTTGTTTACTTTAAAGTTCAATTTCGAGACCTACAGGACAGTGATCAGAGCCATAAACATCACCTAAAATAAAGGCTTTTTTTATTTTTTTCTCAAGAGTTTTGTCTACAAAAAAATAGTCGATTCTCCAACCAACATTGCGCTTCCTCGCGCCACTTCTCTGACTCCACCAGGAGTATTCAATTTTGTCGCCATGGAGATAGCGATAGGTATCAGTCCAACCTTGTTTTGCCAATTTATCCATCCAGGCCCGCTCAATCGGCAGAAAACCAGAGACATTAATATTGTCCTTAGGACGGGCCAAATCTATTTCAGTGTGAGCGGTGTTGACATCGCCACAAAAAATTACCTTTTCTCCCCTGTCCCGGAGCTCATTGATGTACTTCAAAAAATAATCATAAAATTTCATTTTAAAATCGAGACGACCGAGGTCACGTTTGCCATTAGGAAAATAGATATTTAAAAGGGTAAACTCGTCAAATTTGGTAATAATGACCCGACCCTCATCGTCCCAGTTATTATCACGGTCACCAATGATGACAGTTTTTGGTTCAGGTTTAGTAAAAGTGGCTACACCAGAGTAACCAGCTTTGGCTGCAGGATTCCAAAAACGGTGGTAGGTATCAGGAACTTCTAAAATCGGCACCTGGTCAGGGAGAGCTTTGACTTCCTGAAAACAATAAATGTCGGCGTTATCTTTTTTGACAAAATCCCAGAGGCCTTTTTTAATAGCGGCCCGCATACCGGCGAGATTCCAAGAAATGAGTCGAAGTGACATAATTATTCTATTTTACCTTAAGTTTTTGATATAATTTGGAGCAACCAGCTGGTGCCGGACGGTAAGGCAGCGGTCTGTAAAACCGTTTTAAGTAGGTTCAACTCCTACCAGCTGGACTGGTTAGTCTTGAGTAAACATTTTTGGTTAGAAGCAAATGATGAGGAACAATGTCGCAAGGTGCTATTTGATGAGATTGTAAGCAATCCAAAGGAGTTGGTGGAAAAATTACAGTAGATTTTAGTTTTTTTGTAAATGTTAGAATGTATTATGGAAGGGGGTATCGGTACCGAAACAGTACACGATAAAATCAATAATTCTGAAAAAATTGTTAACAAAACACTGGTATATGCAGAAGATTTGAGGGCAAATTCCATCAGACTAAAAGATAGAAAATATTTTAATTTTTATGGAGCTTTCGAAGGTTCTGAGGGTGATTTTAGATTTCACTTAAGACAAGAAATGGAGAGGATGGCTCAAAAAGAGGAAATTATATTTGTCTCCAGAAACAAACCTAAGGATATAGATGAGAGTAGTAATTGGTTTGTGGAGTCTGTTTTGGGAGGTAAGGTTAATGACATAATAGCAGCTACTTACCTTGAGAAGAAGGGTGATTATCCTCCGGGGGAAATGTATCGAGCCATTATGGAAACAGCTAAAAAGAAGGGGTTAGACAAAAGGGCTGTGGCCTCAGTAGTAGAAAGTTTTGTCGATATAAAGCAAGCTTTGAGTCATAATTTGCCCTATTTGGAAAACGGCCAAAAGAGTGAAATTAAAGTTATGTTCCCGATAAAATTTAAAGAAAATGAAAAACTGGAGGCGGATGGAGATCTGCCAGTGGAATATGCACTGCCACTAGAAAAAATAAAAAGGCAAGCCCCTAATGAATTTTATGAACAAGCAGTAAAATGTGCTCACATTTTTTATAATCTTGATCAGGGAAAAACTGGACCGGAAGAGGATAAATTTGCTAGTGAATTGGCTAACTTACCGTCTGTTGCCAGTATTGGTTTATTTAATGGTTTTGGCGGAGTAGGTTTTGAAGCAGCGACACCAAAATGGTTACATGGTAGGAAAAAAGAAGATATTAAGAGTCAGGGAATACCAAAAATTGCTGGATTTTATGAGAAATATGTTGAGGAAAAATCTGACAATATCCACAAAGAAACAAATGGTGTTTATGCCGACTATGACAAAAATTGGTGTCCACCTGAGAGCGAAAGCTTGTCAGATAATTTCAAAGCTTACATGGAAACAGACTGCTCTCGAGTGGAATTAGAGGGGCTGTTTAATGAATTAGCTTTTAAAAAAATTCATCCCCACAGTAGTAAATTATTTGAAGAAAACAGATTGGTTTTGTATTGGCAAAGTGAATTAAAAGAAGATTTAGAGAAAAATCTAAGAGAAGTTTTTGATAATCATAAAATTGAATTTAGGGGCTTTGGCCAGGATCCATTGCGGATTGAGATTGATGAAATAGGAAATTGGGAAATAAAAATGGTAGGCTCAAATGATAAAAGCCGAGGCGAGGCCGGTGGTGGAGGGGAATTTTTTAAGCACTTATACAATCCACAAAAATTTTTTGAATTGTATTTACAGCAAATGTTTAAATGGGGCAGAAATCCCTTAGATTCATATAAAAATAGTTTCGTGCCTATAATTGGAGATGTAAACAAAGTATCGGATAAGGAAGCCTTGTCGGCAACAATAAGTGAAATAAAAACAAAGGGATTAGGAGCAAAAGAATACCAGAATTTTAGGGATCTAATTTTGTTTTAACCATAGTTTCGGTATAATAGGCAAGATGTATCTCAAAAAAATTTTGGTGCAGAATTTTAGATCGCATGAGAAAAAATTGGTGGAATTTGGAAACAAGGCTAACTTAATTTTGGGAGCAAATGGTAGCGGAAAAACCAATTTGTTGGAAGCGGTTTATTTCCTATCTTCCGGTAAAAGTTTTAGATCATCCAGTGCCGGTCAACTGATTAAATGGGATGAAAAAATCAGTTCGGTCCGGGGAAAATTAATCAGTAATAACCACGAAGAGGAAGTTGAGGTGCAGTTGTGGCGAGAGGAAAACGGCAGTCTTAAAAGACGGTTTTTGATTGAAAAAGTGGTTAAAACTAGGGCTAAATATTGGGGAAAACTAAAGGTGGTGGTATTTGAGCCGGAAGATATCCGACTAGTAGCCGGCTCCCCTACCCGAAGAAGAGATTTTTTGGATCAGATTTTTGCTAATACCGAATGGAGATATGCTTCAGCGCTGTCACAATATCACCGGGCGCTAAAACACCGCAATGAACTATTAGATATTATCGCCTCGGGACAGGCCGATAAAAACGAGCTGTTTTACTGGAATCAATCATTGATTAAAAATGCAGACATAATCCAGGGGTTCCGTTTAAAATTGATCCAGTCGGCAAACGTTTTTTTTCAAAGACACGAACATCCGGAAATAAATAAATTTTTTATCAGCTATCAGCCATCGTCAATTAGCCTCGAAAAATTGGAAAAACTTTATGTAGACGAGCTTCAATCGGGACATACTAAATGCGGACCGCATCTGGATGATTTTTCAATTAATTATGCAGATTTTGAAACCGAGGACAAGAACCTGGCTTTTTGGGGCTCAAGAGGCCAGCAAAGACTGGCGGTTTTGGCCCTGAGATTGGCACAAATTAATTATTTAGAAGAAGAGTATCAAGAGGAACCAGTACTGCTTTTAGATGACATTTTTTCGGAATTAGATGAAGAACACCGGGAAATAGTAGTTGATATTTGCGACAGATACCAAACATTATTTACTTCGGCAGATGAGGGAGTAAAGAGTTATTTGCCTACTGCACAAATTTTAAAAATATAGTATACTTGCTCTACCCGATTGTATCGGGACTTATTTTGCTTTTGTTCTTTAACAAATTCAGCTTCATT
>CAYNEE010000002.1:0-59943 GCA_964396145.1 uncultured Gammaproteobacteria bacterium
TGAAGAATCATAGAAACTACCGCTGATGGGAACATTACAGTCCCAGACTTTAAGTAGACGATTAGCAGGTAACCAACCAGTACTAAGTGAACCCTTAACGCTGGTGATATTAACTTGATGATCAAAAGCAGAAGTGACATTTTTAGTAGCATCAAAATCTATAGACAAAGAATAAACATCCCGATCGTTTGGGAGTTCTCCATTAGCGGCATTACCGTCATGATATTGGGTAATCCTGGACATATTTCTAATCACGTTATCTCCCAACCATCTCATTTTAACTGAAGCAATATCCTGCCAACCATTACTGGTAGTCACCCAAACGACATAAATTAACCTCCTGGGGCTAGAATTATTAGCAATAAAAGGATCACAGGTATGAATCCGGTTTTGAGCATCCATAATGTCCAAACCCTGAGTCGAGGTTCTGTCTGTGTACCACCAATCGCTTCTTCTGATTTCTAAACTATTGAAAGTTGGTGTGACACAAGTTAATTTTCCGGTACAACTGTCGCCACAGCTACCGGTACAAGTTTGAGGAGAGCATAAATTATTGGCACAACTACAATCATTTAATTTAGTTCCCATGCAAAAACAGCCGGGAACAGTCTGACAACTTTTGTTGTAGCATGTGTTAGTAGTACAGGCCTGACCAACACAAGAAGGACACTGAGTTGGTGTTGGGCCTCCACCGGGAGGTACTCCACCGCACCAACCACAATCAGGACCACCACAGTTATCACAATTACCAGTACCGTCAGAACAGCCATAAAAACCATGCTCCGCACAAACAGGGTTGGGGACATTGTAACAAGTCACGGGGTGACAGCTTTGCCCTGGTCCAGGGCAATACTTTGTTCCTACCCACTGATCTGTCATGGTTGCTCCACATTGATATAAAGTACAATCCTTACTAACATAACATCTAATATCTGCATATCCTGGAGTATTCAGACAAGTATTAATACAATAACCACCACCTTGACGGCAATCACATGGTTCAATACAAGTTCCACCCCAACATTTATTGGGGCTACAACAAGGTGATCCACTATTACAAGATTGGCCTAAGCTACGGCAAGAAGGTGTTGGTTGTGGTTTACAAGTTCCATCAGAACAACCGTAAGGGCAACTTTTTTCAAATACCCACCTCACTCCATTACAATAATACTGACCTCCATCTATACAAGACCTCGTTCCTTTGGTACAAGATGCCGATTTTTGACAAATACTATTACTATCACAATTACCGCTACAACACATCCAGTTACCATCACACCAAGATCCTTCTGGAGAACATTGAGCTAAAACCGGATGCTCGTACAAACTGAACACAGATAAAATAAAAAATAAAAATAGTAATATCTTCTTTCTAATCATTCTCTTCCAAAACTACACATCCTGTAACCAATATTCATAATCATGATAACACTACCAGATTCATCCGTACTAATATTAACTTCGTCACCTTGACAGAAAGCCCATTCCCAATCAATGCCTTTATTGTTGGTTACTGCTATAAATTGTCCCTTTTTACCTCTACCCACTACTGGAACAAGAAGTTTCATACTTTCAGGATTAATTTTAATAGTCTTTTGATTGTTTTGATCATCTTTTACTATTAATTCTGCGTTACCAGAATCCCAATTTACCACTTCAAAAGTTTCTTGTTTCTTTTGAACATACTTATTTTCGCCTACTTCTATTATCGAAACTGGAGAGCTTTTAGAATCAACTAAGGTTTTGTCTGTTTTATGGGATTTTTCTTTATCAAAAAATTTTACAAAAGCTAATAGGGCTAATCCAATGATAATTATTAAAATTATAAAAATCCTTATTCTGAAGAATTTAAAGCCATTCATTATCTAAATAATGACATTTTTTTGTTTTTATAGCAAACCGACTAGTCTGTGTATACAGAAATAAAATACATTCTATTAAATTTTTCTATCTCTTCCTTGGTGACGTCAGGCCGATCAAGTAAAACCCTCAATGCTAATTTGGTTTTTTTCTCTTTATTTTTTTTCTCTAAATCCAATCATTATTAGATTTGTTCTAGAAAAAAGATCATAGTCACTTTTTGTCGGCAATTCATTGTCACGCCAAATCCTAATAACTGCAGCATCCCACTCCGAATCAGTTACTTCTGGTACAAATTCATCAATAAAAATATCTAGATTTTCTTTCTTAATTTGTTCTCTATAAGCATATTTTACGTAAAGCTCCATTTGTGTTACTCCACTAGGGGTGGTATATCTACCTGATGTATCAAAATATCTTGAATCTTCTGGAGTATAAGTCAAAGTAATAGGAACCAAACCTCCTGTTGAGGGAACCCTATACAAAAATGTTTTATTTAATATCTCCTGATGCTGCCAAATAAATTTATAAGCAGAAATAGGTACCCAAACCGATGATCCAAAAATAAAATTACCAGTTTCACCGGCAATTCCAAACGGTTCGTTTATGGCTTTATCTCTATACTCCTCTGCCTTTTCATTCACTAACTTCAAATATTCATCCTGCCAGAGAGCAAATTTTTCAGGTTCGTCAATCGGAGAAGGAGCGACTACTAGGTCTTTAAACTCTTCTTTAGATTGTGGATCTTGAAAAATATTACCTTTAATCAATGATTCTTTTTCCCACTGAGCTTTAACAAGTCTTTCAACAATCTCACCCTGGGAGTTAATTCGAACTGGAACACCTTGGTCAACTGAGAGAAAAGTACCATCTTTATTGGGGTTAATTTCCAGTGGCCCTAAACCAGGTTGGATATCATTGCCAGCCACAGTCGGAGGGTAGTCGACAAAACCTGTTTCATTCATGGGAACAGTAAAGAGCTTGTTTTGATATTCACCACCGACTTCCATTAATACCCAAACTTCGGTCGGGTTTTTAGGATTGTCATAAATATATTTCCAATGAATATCTGTGGTTTCTGGAGCAAAGGGACGATTGTCAAACTGAATCCAATAATCAAGCCAGCGCTCTACTCTTTGTTGTTGTGCTAAGGCATCGGTGGACTGATTTAGTTTTTCCTGAGTCGAGGTATAAACACCGCCGGAGGCCTCAACTACATAAGTAGGGGTAGGAGCCAGAGTTTCAGTTGCTTTGACAATTACAGTTGGTACTTCAGTTGGATTAGGGGTAGAAGAGATGGTTGGTTCTTTAATAGGGGCAGTGGCTGGAGGAGTTTTGTCAGAGACTATTGGCGGGATTACCGGTCTCGCGTCTACTGGGGTACAGGCAACAGTCCCACCGACTATAGCAGCGACTAAAGTCTTATTGATAACTTTTTTAAGGTTAAAAGAACTTTTTTTAAATTCACCACTCTGTTCAGGCATCATTTTAGATTATAACCTATAATGTATATGAGGATTATATCACAATCTGGGAGAAATGGTCTGAAAAAACCTCCCACTGCTGCCTACACCCTCAGTCCCAATAACTGTTTTTAAATCTAAAATTACATCTACAGCCTCAACTATACTACTACCCACCTTCATCCGACAAGTCACAAAACTATTGCAATTATTGGGTAAAACTCCACTATCAAGTAAATTATAAGTTCCGTTGGCTGACTGTGAGGCAATTTTATTGCCCGCTAAATCACACAGTAAAGTTGTCGACACTCCATTGTAGGCCACGTAACTCAATTGTGTTTTACCACTACTACAAACCATAGTTTCCGGCCTAGCCTCTAAAATATTTTTTTTAAGCTCTCCAAAAACAAAATTAGCCTTACTGGTTAATTTTTCATTGTTTTCTGTAGAATTTTTAAGTCGAAAAGACATCCCCAGTGACCCAGATAAGGTAGTCATAATCAATCCTAAAATTGCCACCATCACTACAATTTCAATTAAAGTAAAGGCACGTCTCATTTCCGACTAAAAAAACGTCTAACCGTTAAACTCTGAGGGTTTTTCCCCGGCCAGTCCACTTTAACCATCAGTTCTGTACACTGCCTGGGCGTCCCTGTTCCACAATTCGGATAAGTCGCCGACTGAGTTATTGTGTCAAAATCTACGGTATAAACATATCCCGGAAAAGACGAATTACTTAGACCTGTCTGTGCCGACTCCTGATAATTCCAAAACAAGATTGGATTATTCTGACTCCTGTCTACAAAATCTTCAACCACTTTATTGGCCAGTTCATTGGCCTTTCTTCTGTCAAAACTTGTTTGCCGGTTAGCAGTTGACATCACAATCAAAGCCACTGCCGCCGTCATCACCAACGCCAAAATTCCTATGGCTACCACTGATTCAATTAAAGCCTGCGCTTGTTTCATTAATTTTCAATCACCTCACCCTGGGTAACTTGTCCCATGGCATCAATAAAAATAGGTATCGACATATTTTTGCTTTCATTCAAAGTCATATTTATTGTTGTTGTTTCTCCGGCTGCATACATAGTATCGGTAGTATTTTTCCCTAAAAATCCAGTTCCAGCATAAAAAAACCTCCTGGTATTATCAGTTACATTTGCTTCTACTAAATTCTGAGAAAAATTAACTGTTGTCCCTATTGTAGAAATTGCGTTTAAATACAATTTCTTATCAGTACCATTAAAATAAATTTCTATAACTTTCAAATTTCCACTAGCTCCCAAAGGCATTTGCCTGGTTTTAGCAAGCGAATTAGCCATTTTAAAATCAGAAACTACCTGGCTAGACGCTTTAAGCAAAGCCTGCCTTTGGATTCCCCGATTAATATACACAAAAGCACCTGCCGACAACACCAACACAATCGCAACTGCGACTAATAACTCTACTAATGAAAACGCTTTCTTCACTATAAAACTTTAGCACAATTAAGGGTTCTTTAGGATATAAGTCGTCAATGTAGAATCAATTGGATTATTTTTTGCGTCTTCTAAAACCGCCGACAATTCATAACCATAGCCATTATTCGTTGATACATAACCATAAGTATCACCTGCAGCCTGGCCTTTTGGTCCATATAGTCTGTCAGGCAAATAATCTGGCACCAAAGTGGAGAAAAAGGCGCCAGTTGCTGGATATTTTTTAGTTGCACTTGCTTGTCGATATATTTCTGCCGCCGCTGCCATTTTTTGTAAATCCTGAATTCTCCTGGTGTCCCTCGCTTTAGTATTCATTTTTGAAAAACTGACCATCCCCACCACACTCAAAACCGCAATAATGGTAATGACCACTATCAGTTCAATTAAAGTAAAAGCTTTTTTCATTGTTGGTTTTTAACACAATAATATGGTCCGCTTGCTGCCATCGTACAGGCATTATTAGTAGCATTGCCTCCTGTCGGATTTTCCAAAACAGCACAAACACAGTATGTACTAGCTCCATTGACCAAACCGGAAAAATTATAAACCGTCGGACTGGAATTTTTAGGATCAACCGGCATAACCGACATTAAACCCGAACTAGCAAGTTGAGCAGTGTTTGGATAGACATAACTATTCTGACTGTAATACATTTCTGCTGCTTTTTGAATTGCATTCATATCCTGAACTCTTCTGGCATCCCGAGATTTTTTTTGAGCTCCACCATACGAGATTGAGGCCACTGCAATTAAAATCCCAATAATTGAAATTACTACTAATAATTCAAATAAAGTAAAAGCTTTTTTCATTTTTATTGATTCTAGATTGATAATTTATAATTGAAGATTAAATTAGCTCGCACATACATAATATTTTTTATCAGCGTTATCAGTTACTCCGCATTTTGCCTGACTCTCCCTCAATTCTTCACCTTTAGTAGCTTCCATCTCCGCACCCAATCTAAACGAGTCACTATTTATTAAAGTGTAAGTATAGGGACTATAATCCACAATCGAAGGAATATAACTTCTAATATCCGACGACCAAGTCGCACTGTCAGGATATTTTTGATTATCATTGTAATATGTTCGCAGAGCATTTTTAATAGATGCCATGTTTTGTTTCTTTTGACTATCACTCGCTCTTTCCCTGGCTCCCATAAAATTAGGCATTATTATAGCCGTCAATACCCCGATAATGGAAATTACTACTAAAAGTTCTATTAGCGTAAATGCTTTTTTCATTTGATTAAAATTAACATTTTTTTAACATTGCCATTGACCCGATACTGGATCATAACAAGGATCACCTGTCGGTATTGCCCCCTGGCAAAATCCTCTAAGGCAAAAACCATCACAACATGGCGTACCTCTCACACTACATGAACTACCCGCGGGCAAACAACTTGGCGGAGTAGTTGGCTCCGGAGAAACAATCGGTGGAGCAGTTGGTATCCGAGTTGCGGTCGGTGGAGCAGTTGGTATCCGAGTTGCGGTCGGTGGAGCAGTTGGTACAGGAGTCGATGTTAAAACAACTCCAGAGGTCGGAATCACTACTCCTCCAGTACTACTTAAATTCCCATTCACATCCACTGCTATGTTAGGACTTAAGTATACAAAACAATAATTATCATCTATTCCGCCGCAATCATAGGTCATACTTTTATTAGTATCAAGTTGACATTGCTTGTCTTCTTTATTTTCCAATTTAGCAAACAAAGCATAACTTTTACCATCAGCACTACTTTTATAGCAATACTGAGGAAAACCCTTCACATTTTCCTTGGGCATTTTTTTCATATAAATATAGCCTTCATCTACAAACTCATCACCCCAGTTAACAGTTTTAGTATTAGTTCCACTCCCAATAACTATCCGACCGTCACTACTGGCTGTTGGAAATTTTTTATAGTCGGCATAATACATCTGTAAAGCCTTGGATACCGCATTTAAATCACCTTTACGGGCCACGTCATTGGCCTTTCTTTTGGCTGTCTGAAACTGACCGATGGCTATTGTCGTCAATATTCCCATAATTGCAATTACTACCAGTAGTTCTACTAAAGTAAAGGCTTTTCTCATGATTAAATATAACACATCTAAATTCCCTGGGTTCTAATATCAGTAAGCATCGGAGTACTAGTCGCATCAGCATATGCGGTAGGTTTGATGTTGGGATAATTAGAGCTAGAAACCGAATAATTAGCTACTTCTGTAAACCCCTCATCAATCGGTCCTTGATTATAAAGATTAGGATCACTTTTATTTTCCAAATTTGCCATTATTTTAAATAGTTTAGGACAAGGCTCAGTCTCATCATTGCTACCCACAATTATTGGATAGGGCTTACCGTCCGGGTCGCAGGGCCACTTGTTCATCCATGGTTTGAAAAAGTCACCGTTACAATAGGCTGGATCAAACATTTTATGTAAATACTGGTTGTAATCCGGATAACAGCCTTTGTCGTTGTAATAATCCTCAAAAGCAATTTTTATCCTTTCCAAATCGGCCTTCCTTTTAGCGTCCTGCGACCGATTAACCATCGCCGCCGGCTTAAAAATACCCAAAGCTATAACCATTAAAATCATTAAAATAGCCATTACAATAATTACCTCCACCAAGCTTATCGCTTTCTTTTGTTTCATAAACTATTCTAACCTTTTCTCAAAAAAATAAATTAATAATTTTTTCTCCCCAAAAATAGGCGATAATTGTCCCTAAAATTAAAAAAGGGCCAAATGGAATAGGGGAGAGCCGGCCCATTTTTTTTCTTGACATCAATATCAACCCTATAATCGAACCACTAATAAATGCTATATAAAAAGCCACTATAATTTTTGGAAAACCTAAAAATAAACCCATAAACAGCGCCAGCAAAACATCCCCCTCACCCATGGCCTGTTGGCCTTTAATTTTAATTTTCGTCAAAAGCCAGATAAAAAACCCGGCACCCAGAGCACTCCACCACTCAGTCATCGGCAATCCCAACATTCTTCGTCTCAGTTCCGCCAAGATTATTAACGGAACCGCCGTCGCATCCGGAATCATCATATACCCAATGTCAAAAGCCGCCTCAAACACCAGCAAACTCCAAATGATTAACAATACTACTAATAATATGCCCCCTCTTTGGAAATTGAAATTTGTTTGGTTATTGTAGATTTGGTTATTAGTTATTGCAAACAATATCCCCGTCACCACCTCCACCATTGGATAATAACTTGGCAATTTTTTCCCACAACATCGGCTTTTGCCTTTATATACTATAAATGAGAGTAGGGGAATATTGTCATAAAATTTCAGGGGTTTTTGACAAAAATCACAATAGCTCCGTTGCTCTTTTACAATTGATTTTTTATGTCCCAGCCGCCACAGCACCATGTTAATAAAACTCCCCACACACAAACCCAAAATAAATAAGACTAAAGTCATAACTTATTGTAAACCAAAAAAATTCCCCTCCTTTAATCAAAGGAGGGGATTAAGGGGTAGATTTATTTTCCCTTTACTCCGGTACACACATCATGTTAGCCACAGTAGCACTAGGTGCTAAAGTCGCATCCACCCAGGTAGTCGGCAAGACACAGGTAGCACTCTGAGGTGAAATCGTCATAGCTCCAGTATCCAAACACTTCAACTTACCTCCTTGTTCACCGGTCCTGTTAGCCTTGGCTTTAGGAAAGAAACAGACATAATTGGTGTCCGTTCCATCGGTATAAGCGTAAAACATATCAACTGGCTTGGCGTTATCCTTAAAAGGAGCCTTGTTCAGAAAAGAGGTCTTAATTTCAGAAGTCTGAACTAAAGGAGAATCCGTAGTTCCGACATGGTTTACAAAAGCTGTCCCCACCACTCCAAACATGGGTACATTTCCTCGCATCACCTGAGCTGTTCCCGCTGGAATAGTCGTCCCCGAACCTGAATTCCAGGCATAGGCGTTTTGAGAAGCAAAGTAACGTTCATGAGCACTTAAAACTTCAGCCGCATCATTTTTAAATTGGGAATCGCGGGCTTTATTGGTCTGTTCAATAGGATTTAAAGTTGCCAAAACTGCGACCGACAATATGGCAATTAAGGTGATAACTATCAATAGTTCCACCAATGTAAAAGCTTTTCGCATTATCATTTTTTTTAAAATTTTTAACTAACTTATACCATTGTGGCATTTTTAAACGGAAGATGTCAAGGTATAGATAGGCATAATCACCGCCACCACCAAAAACCCGACCCCGATACCTAAAACTACCATGATAAGAGGCTCTATCGCTGCCGTCAGAGCCTTGACCGCTTCCTCAGCCTCTTTAGTAAAATAATCGGAAACCTTCATCAACACCTCATCCAATTTTCCCGTCGCCTCACCAGTGGAAATCATTTGATTAACAATTGGAGGGAAAATACCTGTATTTTCAAAAGAAACTGCTACCGAAAAACCTTTTTGTACCTTTTCGGCAATTTCCAGAAAAGCTTTTTTATAAACCTCATTACCGGACACCGTTGCCACAATTTTTAAAGCCTCAACTAAAGTAATTCCGGCTGTCAACAACATGGATAAAGTCCGGGTAGTATTGGCCAAAACTGATTTTTCATTTAACACCCCCATAATTGGAATTTTTAGTAATAATTTATCTCGGCGCAAATGAAATGCCTGACTATTCATGCCGACCCTATAAGCCATAAACAATCCCACGCCTATTAACGGAAACATAAACCATAATTTAGCCACAAAACTGGACACATTCATCAGAGCTTGGGTAATCTTTGGCATCTGGGCTGTCCCAAAATCAGCATACATGGCCGTCATTTTAGGGATTACAAAAATCATCATCACAAAAGCCACAATAATCATGGCCACAATCACGATAACCGGATAAATCATGGCTCCCTTGACCTTGCCTTGAAACTCACTTTGCCCCTCCATGGTGTCGGCTAATTTATTCATTACTTCATCCAAAACTCCCGCCTCCTCTCCAGCCGAAACAGAGGCAATATAAGCCTCTCCAAAAACTTTTTTAGAAGCCGAAAGTGATTTTCCTAGAGGCATCCCTCCTCGAACCTCATCCAAAGTCTTTGCCACAATTTGCCCCAAACCACTACCCTCATCATATTGGTTTTTTAACAAGGCTAGAGCATCGGTCAGAGCCAACCCAGCTGTCAACATTGTTGATAATTGCCTGGTAAAAGTACTGACTTGTTTCAGATTTGCTCTCCCTTTAAAGCTTCGGGTCAATTCAGAAAACATACCTCCTGATTTTGCCTCCACCGATAGGGGAATTAAACCGCTATCCTTAATCGAATCCACCACCTCTTTTTTACTGGCCAAATCCAATTCTCCCTTAATTAGTTTTCCACTCCAATCCCTGGCTTTATAAGCAAACTTAGCCATTCTTCTTTAACAGTCTTAAACTATTAAGAAATTCTTCCGGTTTTAAAGCAAAGCTTGAGGCTAAATGCTCTTCAACCATCCCGCTTTTTACCAACCGGGCTAGTGACATTTCCAATCCCACCATACCCTGATCTGCTCCGGTCTGAATAATATTGTCAATCATAAAAGTTTTCCCTTCCCTAATAGTATTGGCTAGAGCCGGATTGGCCATCAATATTTCCGTCGCTACTGCCCGTCGACCATCAATGGTCGGAATTAATCGTTGCGACACCACTGCTGACAACACTGAAGCAAGCTGCATTCTGATCTGGGGCTTACTACCCTCGGAAAAGACATCAATAATTCTGTCAATTGATTGGGCAGCCGAATTAGTATGTAGAGTCGAAAAAACCAAGTGTCCTGTTTCTGCTACCGTCAAGGCCAATTGTATAGTTTCCAAATCTCTCATTTCTCCCACAAAAACCACATTTGGATCCTGACGCAACGAAGATTTCAAGGCTCTACCAAAACTGAGAGTATCCTCTCCCAATTCTCTTTGGGCAATTAGCGACTTTATTGGTCTAATAATATACTCAATCGGATCCTCAATTGTCACAATATTTACCGATTTTTCCTTGTTAATTTCATTTAGAATCGAGGCTACCGTGGTTGATTTTCCCTGTCCTGTTGGCCCAGTCACCAGCACAAAACCCTGCCTTAATTTAGTAAAAGTTCTTACCACTTCCGGTAAGCCTAAACTTCCCAGTTCCGGAATTTGGTCAACAATTACCCTCAGAGCACAGGCAAGCTGTCCCTTTTGATTAAAAATATTAACCCTAAAACGGTATTCTTCCAAAGTTACCGATAAATCCATTTCTTTTTCCACCACAAACCTTTCTTTTTGTTTTTCATTTAACAAAGACAAAATCAATTCCGGATCATCAATCGATCCAAAAGTACCGATATCAATCAGTGAACCCTGGACTCTCATTTTAGGCACCTGTCCAATCTGTAAATGTATATCCGAAGCGCCATTTGCAATCGCTAGTTTACAAATCTCTTCTGTTTTTGAATGCATTTTTAATATTGTGCCACCCGCAAAACTTCGTCTGCAGTGGTAATTCCTTCTAAAACTTTAACGTAACCATCTTGTTTCATAGTCAACATGCCCTCCTCAACCGCTTGTTTTTGAATCGCCGAGGCCGCCGCATGTTCCACTATTAGTTTACTGATTTTTTCGCTTATCGGCATGACTTCATAAATAGCAATTCTTCCCATATATCCGGTATTATTACATTTAGTACAGCCCACTGCCTTGGGTATACGCAAAGTTTTACCTTCTTTTTTAGCCTTTTCTTCCAACATCCCATATATCGGTCCCAAAGTTTCTTTAAACTCGGTCAAAGTCGCCGGATCAATTTCTACAAATTGCCTACATTCTGGGCAAAGTCTTCTTAAAACCCGCTGGGCTACCACACAAGTTAGTGCTGAAATCAACAAAAACGGCTCCACTCCCATATCTATCATCCGGGGTGGCGCTCCCGAAGCATCATTAGTATGCAGAGTTGAAAAGACCAAATGTCCAGTCAAAGAAGCGTTAATAGCCAGTTCTGCCGTTTCCGTATCCCGGATTTCCCCGACCATCATAATATTTGGATCCTGACGTAAAAAAGATCTTAAGGCTGAGGCAAAAGTCAATCCCGCCTGAACGTTTACCTGGACCTGATTAACTCCTTTCATCTGATACTCAACCGGGTCTTCAATGGTAACTACATTTACCTTTGGAGTCGCCACCTTATCCAAAATTGAATAAAGGGTGGTAGTTTTACCAGAACCTGTCGGACCGCAGACAATAATAATCCCGTGAGGTCTTTCAATCGCTTCAATTAAATTTTTCAATGCAAGACCCCTTAAACCCAAATCCGGCAAAGAGGGGACTTTGGTCGATTTTCTTAGCAAACGCATTACTACCTTTTCTCCGTATGATACCGGCAAAGTCGAGATACGCAAATCAACTTCATTGCCGTCTACGTTAATGTTAAAACGTCCATCCTGAGGGATTCTTTTTTCATCAATTTTTAAGTTAGCCAAAATCTTAATCCGGGAAACTACTGCCTCCAACACGTTTCGAGGCAGTACATATTTTTCCTGTAAAATACCGTCAATCCTATAACGGACCCTCACATTCTCCTCAAGCGGTTCTATATGGACATCAGAAGCCCGGGAGCGGACCGCGTATTCCAAAATAGTATTAACAATTTTGGCAATCGGTGCCTCTGTTGTTACCGCCTTGTCTGTTTCTGCCTGAATCTTGGCCTCATCAGCCTTTCTCTCATCCAAAGCTTTACTCACCTCCGAAGTAATTCCCTTTTCCCTTTCATATTTTTCCTGGATAAAAGCGTCAATTTTAGACTCCAAAGCCATTGCCGCCTTGATCCTCAGACCGGTCTTTTTTTCCAAAAACTCAATTGTTTCCAAGTCCAAGGGGTTGGCCATCGCCACTTCCAAAATTTTATTTTTGGGATCCATCCGATAGGGGACCAGGTGGTACTTTTCAGCTACACTCTGAGCCACCAACGACAACGCCTCTGGAGAAAAGCCGATTTCATCTAAATCTACAAAAGGAATTTTTAAAAATTCCGCCTTGTATTTCAAAAAATCTTCTTCTGGAAACAACCTCATCGAACGGATAATCGACTCTTCGTTCTCGCCACTTTTAACCATCTTCAAGCTAATTTCCTCAGCCTGAGATTCGTTGATTACCCCCTTATCTAAAAGAAGTTCGCTTAATTTTTTATAGTTTTTTAATTCGGCAGGCATACACTATAATCAATAGTAGACTATGCCGCACTTTCCTTCAAGCCTTATTATCAGTCCTTCCCCCCAATCTTCACGTCAAAAAGCACTAGATATTTTTTCCGAATTAAATCATCTCCCAGACAATAATCCCGACCTTTTAGAACTGACGGAATACACAATTGAGGCCGTCCGTAAACTTAAAAAATTTCTCTCTCAAAAACCCTATAACCATGAAAGCAAAATTATTTTCATCCCCGAAGCCCAGGAACTTAATTTAGAATCACAAAACACTCTTTTGAAAACTCTTGAAGATCCTGGAAAAGATAATTATATTATCCTCACCTCCACCCGTCCCGCCCGACTGCTACCAACCATTATTTCCCGTTGCCATCAAATCAAAATTACTCCTGCCGTTTCCTCAAAAGAAGTCAAGCCTATCAAAACCAGCGGTTACCCTAAAAAAGATTTAGCTCTAGCCGCTAGCCTCTACACCGACAAAAGTGAAATCAAAGCTTTACTCTTGAACCAGGTTAACGCCTGGCAGGAGGAACTGACCAAAAATCCCACTCCAAAAACCGCCCAAACCCTCTCTGCTCTGATTCACTCTCTGGAGCTTATCGAAGCCAATGTCGACCCCAAAAGCGCCCTAGATTGGTTTCTACTGTCCTAAAAACCCTTCCCCGTCCCTTCCCTTGACAGGGCAGGGTGAATAAACTGTAAAATTTTCTTTTTTACCTCATCTAAGCTGCCCAAAACTTCTTCATTTGTAAACCTCAAGGTTTCAATTCCACAAACTTGTAAAAATTTATCTCTATACCTATCTTTTTCTTTAACTCTTACATGATAACCACCGTCAATTTCAATAGCCAGACACAAAGAGGCACAATAAAAATCTAATATAAATCTATCTAATGCCTTTTGACGAATAAACTTGACTCCTAATTGTTTTCGCCTCAACAACCGATTCCAAATAATTTTTTCGGCCTCCGTTTCACTCCGACGATGACGTCTCGATTCTCCTGTTAATTCTTCCAAATATCGTACATGATATTTTTTGTCTTTAATTCTACTACAACTCCATTTTTCATTGTATTTTAAATTACATTAAATAAAACCCCTTGCCCTGTCAAGGGAAAGGGGTAGGGGATAGGGTTTCTCACTCTCCAACTCCTTGTCAAAGAGAGACACGGCCCCGCGGAGGTGTGACCACTAAGGGAGATTGAGAAAAGAGGGGATAAGGTTTAAAACAATTCCCGCATTTTCCCCTCACACTTTTTAAAAAACTGATATAATAGGGCCACCATGTTTTCTCCGATATTTACCATTAATAACCAGATTTTAAAAAACATCGGTACTCTTGAGGCTGCCAAGGCTGTCATTGATGAGGCACCTCTGATTCCTGCTTACGAAAAACAGTTTCAGCAAGAAGCTGTCATCCGCACCGTCCATTATGGTACCCGGATTGAAGGTAACGATCTCACTTATCAGGATGTGGCAAAGCTTGTCGAAGGCCGTGAAGTTACTGCTGCCGACCGGGATATTCAGGAAGTTATCAATTACAGAAACGTCATTAACTACCTTGAGGAAATTTGGGCCACCTATGACGCCGGATTACCGTTACCAGAAGAAAAATACAAAGAGGGTATTGACCCTAAAAACAGGCTATTTTTTTACAGTGAAACCATTATCAAAAAGATTCACGAGTTGACCACTGTCAAAATTATCGACGAAGCCGACGTCGGTAAATACCGCCGCCAACAGGTCGTTTTAAAAAATACTAAAACCGGCGAAATTGCTCATCGACCCCCTCCGGCTATCGAAGTACCCTATTTGATTACCGACTTTGTCGCCTGGTTAAACGACTCCAAATCCAGAGAAATTCATCCGGCTATTAGAGCCGCCATTACTCAATATGTTTTAGTCGCCATCCACCCTTTTGTTGAAGGAAATGGCCGTGTTTCCCGGGCTTTTGGAATATTACCTCTCTATGTCGAGGGTTATGACATCCGCCGTCTTTTTTCCATTGAAGAATATTTTGATAGAAACGCCGAAACTTATTACAATACCCTCCAGTCCACCCACGAAAAAAATAGTGACATTTTTGAACGTGACCTGACCGACTGGGTGACCTATTACACGGAAGTCTTGGCCATCGAGCTTTCTCGGGTCAAAGACAAAGTCCAGACTCTCTCCCGGGACCTAAAATTCAAACAAAAACTTGGCGGCAAGCAAGTTCATTTAACCGAAAGACAAATAAAATTAGTCGAATACATGCAGCAATTTGGCGGCTTACGCATGCCCGATGCCAAATCTCTTTTACCTATGGTTAGTGACGACACCATCTGGCGTGACCTCAAAAAACTTATTGACGATAAGGTCGTCCAAAAACGCGGCTCCACCAAGGGTGCTTATTACTGTCTTAGCAATGTTTAAGCTCCAATTATCAATCTACAATTTCCAATTATTAAAGATTGAACTCTGAAGACTGAAGATTGAAGATTTATAATAACCTCATGTACTCTCTTTCCGACTTTGACCTGGAAACTCTCTCCCCCCAAAAGCTTGGCGAAATTTTAGTCGATGCCAAAAAAGCCTACTATACCACCGGTCGACCCCTCATGGATGACCATACCTACGATACCCTAGAAGCTGTCTTAAAGAAAAAATCACCCTACCATCGGCTCTTTTCCAAAGTCGGTCACGATAATTTCGACACCGGCTGGGAGAAAAAGAGTCATTCTATACCCATGGGTTCCCAAAACAAAGTCAGCACCTACAAAGATCTCATCCACTATTTTGAATTAAAAAACAAATCTTCCCCCTTTCTTCAAAGGGGGACTAGAGGGGGATTTTTGGTCCAACCTAAATGTGACGGCATCTCTTTGGAAATCAGATATGAAAACGGTCATCTGCTGGATGCCATTACCCGGGGTGACGGCCACACCGGTGATGTCATTACCCAGAATGTCGTCAAAATGAAACAAGTAGTTTTAACCACCGCCAAAAAATTCAACGGTTCGGTCCGCTGCGAAATCCTCGTCACCAAAAAAGACTTTGTTGAGTTAAACAAATTGGTAAAAAATGAGGCAGGGCTTTACTCCAACCCCCGTAACGCCGCCTCCGGCCTCTCCCAACGTCTCGACGGTCTTTATTCTGAATTTTGTACTTTATATGCTACTGATATTTCTGGAAATTTTTCTACCGAGTCAGAAAAAATTTCTCTTCTAAAAAACCTCGGCTTCACCTCCGTTGAATCACATCTCTGTCAAAGTTTTGAAGACATCGAAAAAATTTATCAGAATTTTTTACGCCGGGATAGGGGAGTCTATCCCTATGACATCGACGGCCTGGTCGTCAAAATCAATAATCTTGACATTGCCACGAGTCTTGGACAAAAAAATGGTCGCCCCAAATACCAGGTTGCCTACAAGTTTCCCGCCGATTCTAACCAAAGTGTCATTAAAAACATCACCTGGCAGGTTGGCCCCCTGGGTTCCATCACTCCGGTAGCCGAAGTTGAACCGGTCGAGATTTCCGGAGCCATTATCAACTTTGCCTCTCTTGGTAATTATGACTTAGTCCTCAAAAAAAACCTAAATACTGGTGATATCATTGAAATCTCCCGTCGTGGCGATGTCATTCCCCATATTGAAAAAGTCATTACCAAAGTCAATGCTGGCACCACCCCCATTCCTACCCATTGCCCTGCCTGTAAGACCCCACTTCTTAAAGAAGACAAATTTCTCCGTTGTCCAAACGGCCATCACTGCTTGCCTCAAATTTTAGGATCACTTCGGCTTTTTTGCGACAAGCTCAACATCCTTGGCCTTTCCGACAAGACTATCGAAAAGCTCTATCACTCCGGCAAACTAAAAAAACCCGGCGATTTTTACAAATTAAAAGTTGAAGATATCGCCAATCTCGACAATCTGGGAGAAAAATCAGCCAAAAATGTTCTCCATCAAATTGCCTCTAAAAAAACCCTCAGTCTTAAAGAGCTTTTTACCGCTGCCTCTATCCCTGATTTCTCAGCAGCCAGAATACAACAACTCATCACTGCCGGTTTTAACACCCCCGAAAAACTATTAGACATTACCCTAAACGACATTCTCTCCCAAAAAGGTTTTCAAAAAACTTTAGCCCAAAAAATAATTAATGGTATAAATTTTAGGAAAGAATGGATTATATCGATACTTATCAATACGTCTTTAATTACTCCTAAATCCCACAAAGGAACTTTGTCCGGTCTGACTTTTGCCATTACCGGCACTCTCTCCCGGTCCCGTAACTCAGTCATCAAAGAGATTGAAAATGCGGGTGGCAAATTTCACTCCGCCGTCAGTAAAAACACCTCTTATCTAATTACCAATGACACCACCACTAATTCTTCTAAATTAACTGACGCCCAAAAAAATGGAGTTAAAATTATCAACGAAAATGATTTTCAAAAATTACTCTGAGTCGGCCAGCACCCTGGCTAAAAAAATTCTTGACAGTTTTCCTGGTGCCAACACCGTCGTCTGCCTCGATTCCTCCCACCCCCATTTAGATCAATACCGACAAAAATTATCAGACTTTTTAAAAGAACACCGACAGTCTTCCTCCGACTCCAATTTACTGATAATAAGTGATCCGGGACTGAATCAGTTTACTCATTTTGAAAAACCAATTTTAGAGCTTCGCAAACTTTATCCTCGGCTAAAAATTGTCATCGCTTTGCCGGTAGTTTCTGAATCACAAAAAGCTCAGTTCCAGTCTCTTTGTGATAGTCTAATTTATCTTCATAGTGAACCACTCTTTTTTAGTCCTAACCAATTTTATGAACAACAAAATTTTTAGCATTATTAGTATCAGACTGCTAATAAATATATCAAATTAATTAAAACCTATTTTTAGACAAAACTTATATATAAATCAATTACAAAATATATCAAAATGAAATTATTTTTCGGACTAGGCAATCCCGGTAAAAAATATCAATCAACCCGACACAATTTGGGTCAAAAAATTCTTTTGCAATTTGCTCAAAAAAACTCTCTTGTTCTTTCTGAAAAAAACAAGTTAAAAAGCAGGGTAGGGGAGTGGTCAAAAAATATTTTTGCCCACTCCAATGGCTTCATGAATGAGTCGGGAAATCCTCTAAATTTAGTTTCTCGTTTTTACAAAATTTCTCCAAAAAATATTTATGTTATCCATGATGATTTGGACCTCCCGGTAGGGGAGTGGCGGCTCCAATTTGACCGTGGTCCCGCCGGTCACAACGGTATTAAATCAATTATTGAAAACTTAGGCTCTCAGACCTTTTGGCGTCTAAGAATTGGTATTGGTCATCCCCAAAACCCAAATATCTCTGTCGAAGACTATGTCCTCCAGCCATTTACCGCCACTGAAAAAAAACTTATCGATAAAGTAACCCCCGAAATTCTTGATAAAATAGATGAGATTTCCAGATCGGGCCTTTAGCTTATCTGGTAGAGCATAGCATTCGCATTGCTAAGAGGGCGGTTCGAGTCCGCCAAGGTCCACTTACTTTAACCTTTCCTTGATTGATTCCGCCACTATTTTAGCGTTATCCACATTCACCTGGTTGTTCAACCTAGCACTTATCAGGTAATTGACCTCGCCCACTTTAATACTCAAGATATTACCAGCCGCATTCCAGTAGGCCACATCCCCCAAATCAGTAAATTTTTGATATTTTCTTTCCTCGTAACGGGCATAATCTTCTGCTCGAACTTTATCTTTTACCAAAAGCAGCATGTTTTCAGATTTATAAACCGGCTCACTATCACCATAACTACAACGATTGTCGCTCGAATCATTATCTTTTATAACTGTTTTCAAAAAAGCTTGAGCCACCTCTGGAGACAAAATATCACAAGCCTTACCACTGCCGTTATAAGGCAGTTTTTTGACCTCTATTTTCTTAACTACGTCTTCACTCTCTACCTTCGGCGCTGAATTTTTGTTTCTTAAAAAGAAAATGGCTACCAATAACAGTACAACTGCCATGACTGCAATTATTTTTTTACTCATTACTTATTTTACGCTAAACTATCTCATAGTAACACCATCCAAACCAACTCCTATCTCTGAAACTTTAACCCTCTTTAAGGAAAATTTTGAAAAGAGAAAAAAGTACGTCAAAAATGAATACCAAGCCTATGGCCTAGAACTAGCCGATGAACTGGATGATTGGGATCATAAATCTCTTTATATTCGCCTCGCCCAAAAAGAGGACCGCAAAATGCTTGAGACTGCCCGCTATTTTGTCAAAGACCATATCCCCGGAGCCGTTAAAAGTAAAGCCGCTCTCTTTATGTGGAAACTAAAACAACTTCGTTTAGAAAAAGCCAGAAGTAAGCTATAATGTACCCTGGATGAAATTTTGGAAGTCATATAAAAAATTTATAATCTGGGGACTACTTCTAATCTTAGTTCTATTTTTCGTCTATGGTCGGATTCAAGCTCAAAAATTTAAAAACCCAGCCATTTTAAATCCCTCCAAAGACAAAATTGTTAAACCCGAGTATAAAACCATCAAAAACGAACTTAAGCTTTCCGGTTCTATTGATGCTCGTGACAAAGCCGAGGTCCGTTTTCAGACCGGTGGCCGCCTCGCCTGGGTCGGCGTCAAAGAAGGGGATAGAGTCAGAAAATGGCAAAGTCTCGCCTCTCTCGACCGTCAGGAGTTAAAAAAACAATTAGAAATTTCTTTTAATAACTATCGTACCCAACTCTCCCAATTTGACGACACTCAGGATAAATATAAAGAAGAAAAGGAAGCCTTGATTCTAACTGACGAAATGAAACGAATTTTGGCCCGTTCCCAATTTGCCCTCAACAACTCCGTCATCAATTATGAACTCAATGATCTGGCTATTAAATACGCCACCATTTGGAGTCCCATTAATGGAATTGTAGTCAATGTTGAGCAGCCTCATGCCGGTGTCAATATCACTCCCGCCTCCGCCTCCTTTACCATTATTGATCCCAGTTCAGTCTATTTTAAATCGGAAATTGATGAAACTGATGTCCCGCTCATTCATGTCGGTCAAGCTGCCACTATCGAAATTGATTCCTACCCCAATGACAATTTGAATTCCCAGATTACCGATATTTCCTTTTTGCCTGTCGCAGGCCAAAGCTCTACTGTTTACAAAATCGATTTTAAATTACCGGTTAGTAACAGTGACCTCAAATACCGTCTCGGTATGGAAGGGGATGCAACTTTAGTCCTACACCAAGAGGAAAATGCCCTCACTATTCCCATTGACGCTCTCAATCAGGAGGACGATAAAAATTTTATCTGGCTTAAAACCAGTGAGGGTAAATTAGAAAAAAAATATGTGACAATCGGCGTTGAAAACGACGATGAGGTTCAGATTACAGAAGGTCTCAGTCCAGATGAACAAATCGTTATCAAAAAACTCTAAAACAGTTGTTTTAGAACTGGTTAATGTTGTTAAAAGCTACCGCACCGGCGAAACTGTTTTTAATGCCCTGGATGGTGTTTCTTTGCAAATTCGCCAAGGCGAATTTGTCTCCATTACCGGTCCCAGCGGTTCCGGTAAATCTACTCTCATGCACATCATTGGCCTCTTGGATAATCCAAGCTCAGGTCAAGTTTTACTTGAAGGTAAGGATGTTTCTCACTTAGATGAAAACCAACTGGCCCGTCTTCGCAATGTCACCCTCGGTTTTGTTTTTCAACAATTTAATCTTCTTGCCAAAACTTCGTCTCTCGAAAACGTCACTCTGCCTCTTTTGTATTCCGACATTCCTAAATCCGAACACCAGGAACAGGCTTTAGCTATGCTTAAAAAAGTCGGTCTTTCCGACAAGCTCAAAAACACTCCCGCCCAGCTCTCAGGTGGTCAGCAACAGCGTGTTGCTATTGCCCGAGCTTTGGTCAACAATCCCAAAATTGTTTTAGCCGATGAGCCCACCGGTAATCTTGATTCTAAATCCGGAACTGAAGTTATTGAGTTAATTCAGCAACTTCATCGCGAGGGTCATACTATTGTCCTGGTCACTCACGATATGAATCTCGCTAAACTCGCCGAACGCATTATCCTTATTAAAGACGGTTTAATTCAAAAAATATGAGATTAAAACCCTCTCTTGAAGACCTTATTAATTCTTCCTTTCGTTCGGTTTTAAAAAATAAAAGCCGGACTATCCTAACCTCTTTAGGTGTAATTATCGGAGTAACTTCAGTAATTTTGTTAACTTCCATCGGTACAGGTTTAAAAAAATATGTCAGTGACCAGTTTGAGTCTCTTGGGAGTAATACTTTATTTGTCGCCCCAGGAAAAGTTTTTAACGAACAGGGTGGTTTCAATGGCCAGGAATCCAGTCTCATCTCGGTTTCCTTTACTGAAAAAGACATTTCCCGTCTTAAAAAAGATTTAAAAGGTTCTATCATCTTACCTACCAAAAGTACCAGTGCCGAAGTCAAGTCAAAGGATAAAAAGAAAAATGCCGCTACCATCGTCGGTACTACTTACCAGTACGGTCCCCATAATAACGCCATTCCCTCCACTGGCAACGGCCGTTGGTTTACCAAAGAAGAAGATGACAAAGGCGAAGCTGTTGCCATTCTGGGACCAAAAATGGCTAATGATTTATTTCCCAGTGGCAATGCTTTAGGTAAAAAAATTATCATTGGCAGTAAAAACGTTAAAATTATCGGCATAGGAGATAGTCGTGGCAGTAGTATGGGTGGTCCCAATTTAGACGAATATATTTTTGTTCCTTACAATTTGGCAGTAGATCTTGCCGGCAACAACAAGGTCCAGGAAATTATGGTCAAAGCCCCGAGTGAAAAAGAGGTCGGTAACACCAAACAAAAAATTATTGATGTTTTGTCTGAAAATTACGACAAAGACGATTTTTCCGTTTTTGATTCAGCCCAACTTTTAACCTCCATCAATAGTATTATTAGCACCCTAACTATTGCCCTTACTGGTATTGCCGCCATTTCTTTGGTGGTTGGAGGTATCGGCATTATGAACATAATGCTCGTCACTGTCTCGGAGCGTACCCGCGAAATTGGTCTTCGTAAAGCCATCGGCGCCTACCCTCGGGCTATTCTTTTACAGTTTCTTTTTGAAGCAGTTATTCTCTCTGGAATTGGCGGTATTATCGGGATTATTTTAGGAACACTCGGTACTTTTGGCATCAACAAATTTTTCCCAGCCCAGGTCACCCCCGGCTCTATTTTAATTGCCTTTGGTGTAGCTTTCATTGTCGGCATTATTTTCGGAGTTGCCCCCGCCCGTAAAGCCAGCAAACTTTCACCTATTGAAGCTCTGCGCTATGAATAATCTGCTAATATAAATTAGTGAAACACGAAATCAGACGTTATTTTTTACCCTCAATCATTGTCTTTACAATCATCCTGCCCATTTGGATTTTAAATAAAGTCGCCTGGTATCAGTTTATTTTTCTCTTCTTTGGTCTTTTTTGGGGTTCATTTTTTATCGAAATTGATCACCTCATCTACTGGTTTTTTCTTCGTCCTGAGCTGGAAGAAAGTCAGCTAGCTCGGATAGCTTGGAAAAAAAAAGACTTTCGCTCTCTCTTTAAATTATTTCAATCCACCCACTATCAGCACACCAGTCTAATTTTTCATCACTATTTTTTTCAAATTATTTTAACCCTGGTTTCCTTTTTTATCTTTACTTCCACCCCCAACATTTTTATCAAAGCCTTTACCCTAGCCACCGGACTCCACCTACTCTCAAGAGAGTATTACGACTATCGTGAAAATCCAGAGTTTCTAAAAAGCTGGCTCTTTGCCCGAGAAAATAAACAGCTACCCACAGCTTATCTTAAATATTATCTATATGTCTTTGCTTTTTTTAATTTACTCTTTACTTTATTACTTATTCTCTCCCGATGAACGAAGTTTCCCCCAGCTTGGTTAAACAGGCTAAAAAACACCTAGCTCCATCTCAGTTAGCTCTAGTCGATGATGCTATTATGGTTCTTGATACTCTAAAAAGAAACCATGTCAACGATTACTCATTTTTGGTTGCCCCGGTTTCCAAAGCCTACGAAGGTTATTTAAAGGATTTTTTCCTTAAAATAGGTATTATTGATAACTATAGTTACCAAAGCGACCGTTTCCGTGTCGGCAAAACTCTCAACCCCTCTCTTCGATACAAACGTTTTTCTATTTACCAAAAACTGGCCGATCTCAGTCGAAGTGGAGAAGAGATGGCTGAAAAACTCTGGACCGCCTGGAAATATGGCCGTAACGAAATTTTCCACTTTTTTCCCAATAAACTTAAATATCTCTCTCGTGAAGATGCTACCGACCGGATTACTATGTTACTTTCCGCTATCAACGATTCCGGCAAATTTTATCAGGATTACCTCAACGGCACTCTGCTATAATGAGCCTTATGACTCAAAAAGTTTTTCTTGATCAGGATAAATGCATCGGTTGCAACACTTGTCCTTTGATTGACCCTGACACTTTCGAAATGGATACTTCTATTTATAAGGCCCGGGTTAAAAAACAACCCGAAACTATCACTAAAAACGTCAATTCAGCCATAACTTCCTGTCCAGTCGGCGCTATTTCGACCATTGAAGAGGTCAAGTAACTGTGCTTTAATGTCTACATGGCAAAAAATACCCGTTCTAAAAACCAACCTGGAATTTTTATTCCTACTCCTCTTGCTGCCGTTTTAGGCATATTACTTCTAGTTACTTCCTTTTATTCAGGCTATTCCTGGAAAAGAAACAGTGATCCTGCCAATGCTGCAGTTGATAAAAGTAAAAGTACAGTCTTTGCCGCTAAAAAAACCAGCAAACCTCAATTAGATTTTTACGTTATGAGTTTTTGTCCATACGGTAATCAAATAGAAGATGCTCTCCGTCCTGTTTATGACTTACTTAAAGACAAGGTTGATTTTATACCCCGTTACATCTTTAACAAAGTTGAAAATCTCCAAGCTTATTGCCAGAGTTCCGGCGACGTCAAGCAATGCCCAACTTACGTTCAAAATGGTTATTTTAAGACCGAAGCTGATTGTCAGAAAACTATTACCGATGCCTACAACAAATGTATGGATACCAATAGTTACATCAAGGCCGAAAACGGAGCTATGTACTCTGCCCTTCATGGTCGTCAGGAAGCCAATCAGAATGTCAGAGAGATCTGCGCCTGGAATATGTTAGACAACAAAGATCAATGGTGGAATTTTGTTGATAACATCAATAAAAACTGTACTGCTGAAAATGCTGATACCTGTTGGGAAGCTCAAGCCAAAAGTGCCGGTCTTGATACCCAAAAAATTACTGAATGTTTCAACAAAGAGGGTATCAGTTTGATTGAAAAAGAAATTGCCCTGACTACCCAGAATAATGTTTCCGGTTCACCCACCGTCCTAATCAACGGCGTCCTCTTCCCACCCGAATCCGCCTATACTCAGGATGGTAAAGGCAGCCTTAAAATAGGTAACAAATATGCTACTCAGGACCGTTTCCGAGCCCCTAACGTCATCAAAGAAGCTGTCTGTGCCTCTACCTCCAAAGCTCCCGGTGAATGTAAAACTGAGCTCCCTGATCTCAGTGGCGCTTCAGTCCCCGCCGGTGGCTGTTAATGAAACTAAATTCTCAACAACTTCGCCAAAGCAGAGTAGGGGAGTCACAAAAAAAACAGCGCCTCATCAAGCGTCAACCTCTGGTTTTGGTTTTAGATAATGTTTTAGACACTTACAATATCGGCTCTTTTTTTCGCCTAGCTGATGCTTTGGGCGCCCAAAAAATTTATCTTTGTGGTCCCGCCGTCACCCCACCTAATCTTAAAATCCACCGAGCCTCGGTTGGTACTTGGAAATGGATACCGTGGCAACATTATAATTCCACTAGTAACTGTCTTAAGCAACTCAAAAAAGACGGTTATAAAATCATCGCCTGTGAACAGGGGAAAAATACTATTGACTATCGCCACTATCAATACCCTTTTCCTCTTGCTATCGTCGCTGGTAGCGAAGTTTCCGGAATTTCCAAAGATACTCTTAATCTCTGCGATCAAATTATTGAAATCCCTATGTATGGCGTCAATATTTCCCTAAATGTTCTTATAGCCACCGCTCTCATTGCCTTTAAGTCTCTAGAAAAAAATAAAAAATAGCCGAATTTTAGGTAAAATTTTAAAGTATTTTTGATATATTTTGATACAGTTTTTTATAAAAATTTTGCCTATCTTTACGTGTAATTTGCTACTTGTAAAGCTAATTTTATCTGTTAAAATGAAATTATCTCTATAATGAGGGTTTTTTATGGCAGACACTCAAAAATATACTTCCGATCAGATTATCGTTCTTGAAGGTCTTGAACCGGTCCGAAAACGGCCGGCTATGTATATCGGCTCAACCGATAGTCGGGGACTTCATCATTGTCTAACGGAAATTATTGATAACTCTATCGACGAAGCCTTGGCAGGCTTTGCCAAAAATATCTGGATTATTGTCCACAAAGATAATTCCGTCACCATTGCCGACGATGGCCGAGGAATTCCAGTCGATATCATGCCCAAATACGGTAAACCGGCGATTGAAGTTATTATGACCACACTTCACTCGGGTGGTAAATTCGAAGGCGCCGCCTACAAGGTTTCCGGAGGTCTCCATGGCGTTGGTGCTGCCTGTGTTAACGCTCTTTCTTCTACCTTCAGAGTCGAGGTCCGTCGTGAAGGGAAAATTCAATCTATAGAATTCTCTCGAGGTAAAGTCAAATCTCCTTTAAAAACTATTCAAGAATCCCATATTGATAAGATTAACGAGATGATCCCTAAAACCATCACCGGGACCACTACTACTTTTTACCCTGATTCTCAGATTTTTAAAGAAACCCTGGATTTTGACAATAAAACTATCATTAAATCTCTCAAAGATAGAGCCTATCTTACCAGTAAAATCTATTTCCACTATTACGACGAAAGGCACGACAGTGAACATCACTACTATTTTGAAGGCGGCATTTTATCTCTATTACGTGAACTAAACAAAAACAAAGTTGTCCTCCATGAACCCATTTATCTTCATGGTCAAAGTGATGGTGTCGATGTGGAAATCGCCATCCAGTATAACGATTCTTTTCAAGAAAATACTCCTTCGTTCGTCAACATTATTAACACTCACGAAGGTGGCACTCACTTAACTGGTTTTAAAATCGCCCTCACCAAAGCCATCAAGGACTATGCCGAAAGAAAAGAACTGATTAAAAACAAAAACGACACTATCAGCGGTGATGACGTCCGTGAAGGCTTGACTGCCGCTCTCTCCATTAAAATGGGTAGCAAGGACCTTCAGTTTGAAGGTCAAACCAAGGGTAAATTAGGCAATTCTGAAGTTCAGCCTATTGTTGCCAAAATAGTCAGAGAACAGCTTGACACTTATTTTGAAGAGCACCCTGACACCGCCAAAGTAATTGTCGGCAAAGCCCTTTTAACTATCCAAATCCGTAAAGCTGCTAAGGCCGCCAAAGACGCCATCATGCGCAAGGGTGCTTTTGACTCCATGGGTTTACCCGGAAAACTTGCCGACTGTCAAAGCAAAAAACCAGAGGAATGTGAGATTTACATCGTTGAAGGTGACTCTGCTGGTGGCTCTGCCAAACAAGGCCGTGACCGCAAATTTCAGGCCATTTTACCTCTCTGGGGTAAAGCCTTGAACACAGAGGGCGCACGTCTGGACAAAGTTGTTAATTCAGATAAGTTAAAAGATTTTATAATCGCATTGGGTATGGGCATAGGAGACACCTTTAATTTGGAAAAACTACGTTATCATCGGGTAATTCTAATGTCGGACGCTGACGTCGACGGCTCTCATATCGCCACCTTGCTTTTAACTTTTATTTTCCGTCATCTTCCGGGCCTCATCGAAAATGGCCATATTTATATTGCCATGCCTCCGCTTTATCGAATTAAACAGGGCAAAAATGTCGAATATGTCTATACCGACGAAGAAAAAGAGGCTTATCTTAAAAGCATTGATACTGGAAAAAGTTATGACCTTCAACGCTACAAAGGTTTGGGAGAAATGAATCCTCAACAGCTCTGGGAAACAACTATGAATCCTGAAACCCGCCAATTAAAACAAGTTAATATTGAAGACGCCATCAAAGCTGATGAAGTCTTTAGGATTCTTATGGGTGAGGAAGTTCCTCCTCGCAAAAAATTTATTGTTACTCATGCTCATTTAGCGAACATTGACGTTTAACCATGACTGATACCATTCCCAGTAAAACCAATTTAACCAACAATATCGGCAAAATTATTCCGGTAGACATTATTCCGGAAATGGAAAAATCCTATCTGGACTACGCCATGTCAGTTATTGTTGAAAGAGCCCTACCTGACATCAGAGATGGTCTCAAACCAGTCCATCGCCGCATTCTTTATGCCATGGAACAGATGAACTTGGGTCCTTCAGGTCGTTTTACCAAATCAGCCAAAGTTGTCGGTGAGGTTTTGGGAAAATACCACCCTCATGGTGATGCTGCTGTTTACGGTTCTCTAGTACGTCTGGCTCAAAATTTTTCTCTTCGCTACACCCTCATTAATGGCCAAGGAAACTTTGGTTCCATTGATGGCGATCCACCGGCAGCTATGCGTTATACCGAAGTCAAAATGAGCAAAATTGCTCCAGAAATGATTGCTGACCTGGACAAAGACACTGTTCCCATGAAAGATAATTTTGATACCACCCTTCAGGAACCGGAAGTTCTGCCTGCCAGGATTCCCAACTTACTTTTAAACGGCGCCGATGGTATTGCCGTCGGTATGGCCACCCGCATTCCTCCCCACAATCTCAAAGAGCTTTGCGCCGGTATTGATCATCTGCTCAACAACTGCACTCTGGAAAAAGAAGAAGCTCCTCTGGAAATCAATCCCATTCTGGACAAACACCTTAGTACTCAGGACATGGTTTTAAAACCGGTTAAAGACCTCGAAAGACTTTCTTTTAATTTTGAAACTACTGCCACAAGCGAGGATTTAGCCCAATTTGTGACCGGACCTGATTTCCCAACAGCTGGAGAAATATATGGAAAAACAGGCATTTTAGAAATGTACAACACCGGCCGAGGTAAATTTACTCTCCGCGGTAAAGCCGCTATTGAAGAAACTAAATCAGGTAAAGTCAGAATCATCATTACCGAAATCCCGTACCAGGTTAATAAGTCGGAAATGATTCAAAAAATCGCTCAACTCGTCACCGATAAAAAAATCCTGGGTATTTCTGATCTCCGGGACGAATCTGACCGTCATGGTATCAGAGTCGTTGTCGAAATTAAAAAGAACGGCAAACCCAAAGCTGTCTTAAACAAGCTTTATAAATATACCTCTCTCCAGTCATCATATTCTGCCAATATTTTAGCTTTAGTGAACGGCGTTCCCCAAACTCTTAACCTTCGTCAAATTTTACTATTATTCTTAAGACATCGTGAAAGTATTATTCGCCGTCGTTCCATTTTTGATCTAAAAAGCGCCTACCTGAGAAACCATATTCTCGAAGGTTTTAAAAAAGCTCTCGACATTATCGACGAAGTTATAAAAACCATTCGGGCTACCAAAACTGACGAAGATCCTAAGCTTAAATTAATGGAAAAATTCGGCTTCACTGACCTTCAGTCTCAGGCCATTTTGGATATGCAGCTTAGAAAACTCTCCGGCCTGGAACGCCAAAAAATCGACGAAGAGTACCAAAATATTCAACAAACTATTGCCACCTTAACTGCCATTGTCACTGTTCCTGAAAAAATGATTTCCATTTTAAAATCAGAAAACCAAGAAATTTCTGATAAATATGGTGACAGTCGGCAAACTAAAATCTATATTAAATCCCTAGAAGATTTCAGCGACGAAGATCTTATTCCCAACGAAGCCACCCTAGTCACTCTTACCCGTGGTGGTTATATCAAGCGTGTACCCATGGAAACCTACCGGACTCAGCGTCGTGGCGGTATGGGTATCAGCGGCATGACCACCAAGGCAGAGGATGAAGTTGAAAACATGCTCTTTGTCGATACTCACGATGATCTTTTAATCTTTACCAACAAGGGCCGATGTTTCAAAATCAAAGTTTGGGATATTAATGAATCCAGCCGTCAATCCAAAGGTCAGGCCGTCATCAACCTCATTAACATTATTCAAGGAGAAACAGTCCAAGCTATTTTACCCATCAGTAAGGGAAATTCAGCCAACTATATTATTCTCTCCACCAAAAAAGGCGTTATTAAAAAAACCGCCATTGACAAGTTTAAAAATGTCCGCCAATCAGGTTTAGCTGCCATCAAACTCGATCCTCATGACGAATTGATTTGGGCCAAGCTCAGCTCCGGCAGCGACCAAATTTTCATGGTAACCTATCGGGGCAAGTGCATCCGTTTTAACGAAGCCGACGCCCGCCCTATGGGTCGACACACCCGAGGTGTTCGGGGTATCAACCTCAAAGAAAATGATTATCTAGTCGGACTGGACATTTTACCTCAAAGTGTGGCTGCCGCCAAAGAAGAAAAAAACAATAAAAAATTCTTCCGACATCTCTTAATCATTACCGAAAACGGTATCGGTAAACGTTCCGACGCTTATCTCTATCCCCTCCAAAAACGCGGTGGAGTAGGTGTAAAAGTTTCCAATCTTACCGATAAAACAGGCAACATCTCCGGTGCTGCCGTAGTTACCGAAACCGACGATCAAATCCTTTTTGTTAGTCGCAAGGCTGTTACTATTAAGCTACCTCTAAAAAATATACCTACCTTGTCAAGAAATACCAAGGGTGTTATTCTCATGAGGCTCAAAAGTGACGATAAGGTCAGTACTCTGACAGTACTACCTTCCAACCCCGAATCGGAAAATACCCCGAAAAAAATATAGGATATTTATATATCAAAATTATAGGATAATCGTATAATATTTTTGATTATTAGCAGAGTAGGGGAGTGAATGCTAGGTAGCTTAGAAAATTCAAAAATGACCTAAAATAGGGAAAAAACGTCCATAAGCTAGGCTAGGGGAGTCGTCTTTATGTATTTTGCCATTAGATTGGCCAAAAGCCTCCAATTATAGGCTAGGACTCCTTTTTATCTGAACCTGGATGATTACCTAAATGGTATTTTTCATGAACTTCACGAAGTCTCGCATCAGTTACATGAGTATAGATTTGGGTGGTAGCAATATTTTTATGTCCCAAAATTTCCTGAACCGAACGAAGGTCAGCTCCGGCCCGCAGTAAATCTGTCGCCATCGAATGGCGGAGAGTATGAGGTGTTGCTGCTACCGGCAATCTGGCAAGCCTTACATAATGCTTAACCATTCTCTCAATCGATCTGGCCGTCAGTCTCATTTTTACCGTCTCCTGGATTAATTCCTTTTTTCCTCCATAGCGGATAAACAATGCTTCGTCCTTATCCGTCCGGCTTTTTAAGTATCTGTCAATATATTCGGCCGCCCGCATCGAAATAAAAACCACCCTGGCTTTGCCGCCCTTACCAATTACACCAAATTCACGTGTCTTTAGGTTAATTTGTTCTCTATCCAATCTAACTAGCTCCGATACCCGCAAGCCCGTAGAAAACAGCATTTCCAAAATTGCCCTATCTCTTAATCCAGTTTTAGTGGAAAGTAAGGGTTGATTTAAAAGTCTTTCCAACTGCTCGGCGTTTAAAAATTTTAAGGAATGATCTTTATTTTTAGGAACATCAATCTTTTCCGGCTGCATAACCTCATAATCGTTTTTAATCAACCATTTTAAAAAGGACCGAAGAGCAATTACATAATAGCCCTGAGTTACTATTTTCATTTCACCGTTAGTTCCGGGCAATCTGGATAAGTATAACCTGAAGTCTCTAACTGCCTCGGGATTTATGTCTGAAACCTTTGCTGTCTCAATTCCTTTACTCTGAAAGTACTTTTCTAAAACTGAGAGGTAATGCTGATAATTTCTGACCGTCAGCTTAGAGCAATTTTTTTCCACCTCCAAATGTTCTAAAAATCGCCTGGTAGCCATACTCAAATCCAAATCCATAGTTAATCGTAGCACAGAAAGTTCATAAACGTTCGTTTACGGGCCTCTGGTGAGGTCATCTATAAATTATGCCTATTTATAGGTATAATTTTAAGAATAACAAAAAATTAGATAAAAAATAGGCTGGGGGAGTAGGCTTAGCTTTTTAAAGCTGGCCCTTGTCCGGGTAGCCAGTCTTAATAGGCGAGTAAAAAAGACATTTATTTAAAACCCGTTTTAATAAAAACTAAAAATAAATGATTAATAATTGAAAATTGAAAATTGTAGATCCAGCCACTCCCCTCCACTTCTCTTTTGAATAACGTCGTAAAAGATACATTGTGCGACATATTAAAATTGACTTCCCCTCTATAGGGGACAACTATCTTTTTCTTTGTCCTATTCTAGTTTCTGGTTTCTTGTTTTTAATTTTCTATTTATACTTTTATGCCCCTCCTCCCAGGCACTTCTCACCGGCAAAAGTGATCTATTGCTGCTAATCCAAGTTTTCCACACAGACTATATCATACTATATCACTACCCTATCCTATAATAATCATGAAAATTATAGGATATATCGTGAAAATCCTTCCCCCACTTCCCTACTCGGCTCGACGTAACCTTTTTTTTGCGAAGTCAACCTTAAAAACTGTTTTTATTCTACTTTCATCAGCCCCATCTGGTGGTTAAAATCATGGCAAGTATCGCTGCCACCGCCATATAACTAAAAGTCCTGACCACTCCCCTAAAAAGTCTATCTCTAATTTCTGCCTGTATTAAGGCAGAAATTATATATATAACTACTACCAGGTAGACTGAACCTCTAAAAATTCCTACAGGCCAAAAAGAGAGAATGCCTATAAGCTCTGCCAAGATCACGCTGGGTACAATTATATACGGCCACCTCCCCTTTTCCTTACCGTCATCGGGTAATTCTATGGCAATATTCCAGTAACTATTGGCAAATAACATCAACCCTATTAAAAAAGCTACCAACATATTTCCCCAAAAAGGCAGTTTAAACGATAACAGTGAATCAAAAATAAAGAAAGCAGTCAGTAGCATAATAATCAGACTTACCGTGTATGCCGCCCGGTAAAGTGGCACTGTCTTGTAGCCAATTGCTACCAAAAAAACATTTTTTATCAAAAACATCGTATGCAAAATTAGACCGAAAAATAAGCTAGATCCAACAATATATATCGGTGTACTCGGCAACAGTGAAGCAAACAACCCAAAACCCACCGTCCACAAGCAGGGCAGTAAAATCACCATAATTTTAGTATCAATAGTCCCTTCAAAAATTATCCCCAACCCAAACCAAAACAGAAAAGCTACTATCGCCAAAAGAACTAGCAATCCATAATAACTGGATTCTACCGGTAAAGATAAATACATCGCGAAAGCTCCCCCACCGATTAAAGCCGAAATAAAATGTTTAAATCTTTTGTTCATAGTCAAAACCAGCAAACACATTAACCACATCTTCATTTTCCTCTAATTCTTCAATCAGATCCAAAATTTTTCCCAATTCTTCCTCTGAATTTAATTTTATCGGATTCATAGCCTTATATACTAGCCCGGAAGTCTCTATGGCTATTCCCCTGTCAACCATTACCGATTTCACCCTGTTTAAATCTTCGGCTTTAGTTAAAATACTTTTACCCTCGATTTCCCTCGCTCCCTCATCAATCAAAGCTAGCTCCGCTGCCTCGTCTGGCTCTGTTTCTAGCTCTATCTCCCCTACTCTCTCAAACATAAAAGCTACACTACCACTTTCACCTAAATTTCCGCCATAATTTCTCAAAATTAGCTTGACTTCACTCAAAATCCGGTTTTTATTATCCGTCTCAAACTCAATCATCATCGGTACCCCAAAGGGACCAAAAGCCTCAAACAGACCACTGTTTAGATTATTCTTTCTCTCTTCAAATCTTTTTAGAAGTCTTTCAATGTTCTCTTTAGGCATATTCACCTCTCTTGATTTCTCAATTGCCGCCCGCAAAGCCGCATTCGACTCGGGATTGGTATTGCCTCCCCCTTCTCTAATTGCCGTTAGTATATCCTTGGAAACTTTGGTAAAAGCTTCACTTCTTTTTTTATCCTGAGCCCCCTTCCGATTTTTAATATTGGCCCATTTAGAATGACCTGACATAACTATTATATTTTATCATCGAGGCATAGTTTTTACCCGGATTAATGGTTAATTCCTCGAGTAATAAAGTTGGATTAGTTACCCGGGAACAACCAAACATTTTTGCCAAAAAATCCGCATAATTTTCAGTTAATTTATTCCCTTGAGCTACCACTTCACAGCCTTCCTTGATTGTTTCATTTTCCACTGCCACCACGTTATAGCCTTGCCAGTTTAAACGATCAGCCACAAATGCTCCCAAAGCATTTTCCCCGCTACTATTTTTAACTGACACCTTCAAACCCTTCTGTTGTAGTTCTCCTAGGGCAAAATCCCGAGGTAGAATATCATCTAATTCTTCCTTTTTTACCAACAAATTAGTATTTATTACCTCTGTTTTAAACAGCCAATTATTTTGTTGCCACCAAAAACGAAAACTCTCTGAGGGTCCCAAAAAACGCCATAAGCCAGAGCTTCTCCATGCCTCAACTTTTGATAAAACCAATATTTTTTCCGGGTAAATTCCAAAATTATAAAAGAACATCTTTCTGACCAGATCCTCCTCCTTACCCTGATCAAATATCTTTTCCACCTTATTGGCCGGATACCAACCCATTCCTCCTGGAAACCACAGCTCCACTTCCGATGCCACTTTTAACAAGTTAACCATCCCCCGTAGAGGTGAAATTGAAACCACTCCCACCCCCTCTGGAGACACTACTCCGACCACCCTGTCTTCTTCTCGGAAACCCTTTTTAATTACAAAAAATAGAGATATAAAAATTACCAATGCTATCAATATTTTCTTCATAATTGTACAATAATTTTTTTCAAATCAGAGGCCAACTCCGTCTCAAAATTTTTGTCTAAAAATGACAATTTTTTAGCCTGCAAAAAGGGTCTTTCCAACCCCAAAAGTCGATGTCCGCCATAAATTAAATCTCCAGCCAAGGGCCATCCAAGATAACTAAAATGAACCCTAATCTGGTGTGTCCGTCCCGTTTTTAAATCCACCTCCACTAAACTATAAATTTTGTTTTCATGTTTGTATTTTTCCAAAACTTTAAAATGAGTTTCCGCTTCTTTCCCATTTTCTACCACAGCAAAACGTCCGAATTGATATTTAGACCTGTTTATCGGCACTTTAATTACCCCATTTTGTGGCAAATCCCCTTCTATCAGCGCCCAGTAAACTTTCTTTATCTGTCTCTCTTTAAACATTTTCATTATTTTTTCCCGAAAATCGGCATTCAGTGCTATCACCATCAATCCCGAAGTTCCCTTGTCCAGTCGATGGACAATCCCCTGTCGGGGCAGTTTATTATCGCCCCATTTTTTCTCCAACCACTCTTCCAAACTACCTTTAACCTTCCGTCCTTCACGGGTGCAAACCACTCCAGCTTTTTTGTCCAGAATCAACATATCTTTGTTTTTGTATATTATTTTTGCCTTGCTTTCCATAAAAAATACCATAAAACCTGAATTACTCCCGCAGCTATCAGGTAATCATTTAAATTATTATAAAGCCTGGTCCCCGGTATCTGCCAGTAATCTCTGACCCCTCCCAACCACATTCTTTCATATAAATTCAACCACCCACCAACAAATATTAAAAGCCAACCCCAGGCTGCCTTTTGTTTAAACCATAACCACAAGCAAATCACCAATAAAATCACTTGTAACCACTCTATTCCCAAAAAATTCATCCCAAAACTTGCTCCTTGATTAGTAATTATTCTCATTTTTCATCTTCCCGAGCACATTTTACACAAGTGGTTGTTTCTGGATTTACTGACAACCGGTCTGTGTCAATCATTTGTCCGCATTTTTCACAAGTTCCGTATTTACCTAATTTAAGTCTGGTTAAAGCTTTTCTGATCTGGATGACTTGTTTTTGAATAAAATTAGCCTTGACCTGATTTTCAAAATGTTCTACTTGATCATCAGCATCATCCTCTATTTCCTTGACCTCTTTTAGCTCCTTCTCATTTCTTTTGAGATCCATCAACTTCTTTTCCAAAAATTTTTGGATGCCAACGGTCAGTCCTTTAGGAAAACTTATCATATCCCAGCATAAACAATCCACCCACAAAAAGCAAACTCATCACACCCCACCAACTTTGATAAATTATACCTAAAAATACGAAAAAACAAATCATAAACCAAAAAAACAAAAACCCTTTTCGACCACTTTTAAACCATAAAAAAGACCGATATTTCTGCCTAACCGGTAAGGTTAATAACGCCGCCGCCAATATCGCCGCCGGCAGTCGCCAGTTTTGTTGAGCCCAGGCGAACATTACCGTCAAAAACGATACACTCGGGATAGCATCCTCCAAAAAGGACCATAACTTCCAACCCTTATCCTTGGCAATCAGCACCGCAAATAAGAGCCACAAAATCAACCCACCCCAGATCAACGATTCGTTTATTTTCCAAAACTCAATCCAGGCACCCCCATTTCCCTGCCATTTACCCCAATTGACCAAACCATAACTCAACCGAGATCCAATTAAAAACAAAAACAAAGCCACCCAATTAAACGCCACCACATCCTCATTTGGATAATTTTCCTTAAAGGTCCGCCAACTAATATACAAATATCCAAAAATAGCGAATATTAAAATTAATACCTGATTCATGGTGCCGAAGGTGGGAATCGAACCCACATGATGTTGCCACCACACGATTTTGAGTCGTGCGCGTCTACCAATTCCGCCACATCGGCTATTTTCGTATTATCTCACAAAAAACACCTTAGTTTTTCTTTTCCACGTCAAAGAAACTTACCTGTTTACCGTTAAAGTAGAGATTAAACTGCCCGGTAGGACCGTTACGGTGCTTTTCAATTGCGCATGTCACAATCTCTTTGACTTCCTCATCCTCTCGGTGTAAAAACATAACTACGTCGGCATCCTGCTCGATACTGCCTGATTCCCGTAAATCTGACAACCTCGGCTTTCCTCCCCTTGATTCCATTTGTCTGTTAAGCTGGGCCGCCGCAATCACTGGCACCCTTAATTCTCTCGCTAAATTCTTTAAGCCTTGAGAAATTTCTGAAACCTCCTGAACCCGATTGTCCCGGGTATAACCATGCATCAGTTGCAGATAATCAACCACCACAAATTTTATCCCCTTATCCGATTGTAAACGCCTGGCTTTGGTCCGTAGCTCCGTTACTGTCAACCCCGGAGTATCATCAATATATAGAGGTGCCTCGGCCAAAACTCCCATAGCTTCCGATAAAGATGTAAAATCATCATCGGAAAGTTGGCCTGTTTTTAGCTTCCAAGCATCAATCAAACCCTGGCGTACCAGCAGTCTATCCACCAATTCTTCCTTACTCATTTCCAGTGAAAAAACCACTGTCGGCAATTTTTCTTCTACGGCTACATGCCGGGCGATATTGAGTAAAAATGCCGTTTTTCCCACCCCTGGTCTCGCTGCTAAAATCAGCAAGTTACTATCCTGCATCCCTGCTAGCATCGAATCCATTTGTTTAAATCCAGTTGGTAAACCTCTCAGTCCGCTTCCACGTTTTTGCAATTCATCTAAACGGTCAAAAGAAGCCGTTAGTACTTCTCTAATCGACGAAGGTACTGATTTCATATGACGTTGGGATAGAGCATAAACTTCCTGTTCCGCCATGTCTAGAAGTTCATCAGCCGGAATTGCTTCATCAAAAGCCTTTTCCGAAATCCGTCCCGCCGCCGAAATTAACTCCCGTTTTGCCGATAATGCTTTTATAATTCTACCGTAGCTTTCCACATTAGCCGATGTTGGCACCTCTGCAGCTAGTTTTGATAAAAAGGCCTTACCTCCAATGGTTTTAAGCAGTTTTTTCTCCTTGAGCTTTCCGGCCACCGTCACCATATCAATCGGACTTCGGTTCTCATAGAGCTCCATCATGGATTCATAAATTAAGCCATAGTTCCGGTTATAAAAATGTTCTGGTCGCAAAAATTCCGATACCCCCAGAACCGCATCATTATCAATTAGAATAGATCCTAAAACTGATATTTCTGCCTCTTCAAAAGCGGGCGGCAGTTTTATATTTGACTCTTTAATAGGATTACCTCCTTCCCTTCAGGTAAATTATCTCTGTCTACCTTTAGAGACTCTATGGCTTCTAAATTTTCTTTATCAAATTCATCCATAAATTTGTGGTATTCCTCTTCATTCTCTTCAAAATCCACCGGGATAATATAATTTGCTGCCGTACTTTTAGCCAGTTCTATGGATTTTTCATTCATTGAAATCAATAGCACGTCTGCCTCTTCAAGCTTTTCTTTTTTCTTTTCACTCAAGTCTCCTTCTACCCTCCCGGTCAATAAAACCTTGACCCTGTCAATGTTTAGAGCATACATCCCATTTGTCCCGTTAATCTCTACTCCCCCAATTTCATATTCTCCCGCTCCAACTATAATTACCCTTTCCTCTTCTTGGCCTAATTTTATAAAATTTGCCTCTTTTTTGGTAAAAATTACAATTCTTGATGACATAGATTTTTTCTCCAAATCATCTTTTTCGGGGTTAATCCAGACACTTTCTTTCTTACCCTGTAAATATATTTTATTATTCCCAAAATATCTAATTTCCATAGCCCTATGATAACATTAAAGCAATCTATGATTAAGACTTTGCTTCTGACCGTTTTTTTTGGACTTACCTTGGGCCTGGGTCTTAGCGGTACCATTTACTATCTCAAACAAAATCAAAAAAACCGTCAAAGTCTATCAACTGTCATTCCCACTCTCAATCCTGATTCTAGCAACACCGCTGTCTCTGTTACCCCCATTCCCAACAATCCCGGCTCTTCCGTCCCCCTAAATATTACCTCCCATCAAAATTATGACCTGGTTTCTGCCGCCAAAATCACCCTCACTGGCACCACTACCCCAAAAAGCCTTTTAGTCATCACCACACCCAGCCAAAATTATCATTTTTTTGCCGATGACAGCGGAAAATTTTCTCAAAACATCACTCTTGATTCCGGCTTTAATACTTTAAATATAAAATCGATTACCCCCGATAATCAGGAAACCCAACTCACTTATTATTTAACCTTTTCTACAGTCAAAATATAATGAAAAAAATCTTTCTTGTTTTCCTCACTACCTCTTATTTTTTCATGGCGACTCCCCTACTCGCCCAAACTCCTTCCCAAACTTTAGGAGAAAACATCGAAGATTTACGAGAAAATCTCCAACAAAAAGTTCGTGAAAAATTAGCCGAAATCACCGATACTGTTACCCCCAATCCTCGTAAAGCCTACCCTGGCACCATTGTCGAAATTAACGCCGATAAAATTAAAATCAACTCCCAAGACCAGGAAATGGAATTTACTCTTGCTTCTGACACCGTTTATTTAAACCAAAAACAGGCTAAAATTAAACGCGAAGACCTTAAATCAGGACAAAATATTCTACTTTTAAGCCTCAATCAAGACACTATAAATTACGCCAAAAGAATCCTGTTAGTCGACCCTAAAGACCTTCAAAACGATAAAAAAACCACCTTTGGTACCATCGCCGATATCTCTACTACTGGTTCTGTCCTAACTCTTCTTAGTGTCAACAACAAAGACGAAAAAATGCAAATCAGAATTGATCCAAAAACTGAAATTAGGAGCAAAGACAATAAAGTTCTCAAATTATCAGACCTTAAAAAAGATCAAAAAATTATTTGTATTTCAGGTCCTTTGGACAAACAATCCTATCCCGCTCTCCGTCTCATTACCCTATAATCGGCAAAAATTGCTATAATTCCTATGCCTATTATGGTGGGATTAGCTCAATTGGTTAGAGCGTCTGCCTGTGGAGCAGAAGGTTGCCGGTTCAAGTCCGGTATCTCACCCACTTATTCTTTGTTCTACTATAATTTCCCCTCCTGGTGGCAAAAAACTGGCTTGCGTTTCCACGAAACCCTCTTTTTCCATTAGTGGCTCAATACAAACATAACCGGGATCATAAATTTTAATCTTTCCCTCTTCTTTAAAAGCCGTCCAAACTTTGACATAATTAAAACCTAAAAGCTGCCACTTTATCGCATTTTTACCCGAAATTTCCAATATATTGTCCTCTTCAATTTTTATCTCCGGGTTACTTTTCACTGCCATAGTCATCTCCTCGCCATTCAGTTTAATTCCCTGCCAGCCCTGAGGCGTATCCCAATAATTATGTACTGCCACATTTACTCTTTTAGCCTCTGAGGAAAGGTTTTTTATAATTATTTGCTGGCTAAATGTTTCTCCTAAGCTAAATCTTTGCTCCACCCCCAAACCTTCAATTTCTAGTTTTATTCTAGTATCTGATTTCTCGTTTCTAGTTTCTAGCTCCCACAACCCATTCCTAAACGGCCCATGCGCCACCATTCCTAGGCTTTTTACTCCCTCCATCGCAAAATTGGGCACGCATATATGAGTATTCCCTGTTTTACCATCAATTCTCTCATTAGTTCCCAAAATCTTTTCTCCATTTTTGCATAGTTCATAAATCCTCCCCCCTTCTAAATCTATTTTTAAACTCCAGTCTCGACTTTTTATTTCTTTTAATCTCATAATGTATTTTATCCCAAAGCAAATGATAAAATCACTTATGACAAAAACCAAATATCAGAATGTCAAAGGCATGCGGGATTTTTATCCCGAGACCTGGATGGATCAACTTTGGCTATCTGATATCTTTTTGGAAAACGGCCGGCTTTTTGGCTACAGTGAATATGAAGCTCCCCTCTTAGAAAATATCAACCTCTACCTTGAAAAAAGCAGTCAGGAATTGTTGGAAAAACAAACCTTTATTGTTAACGATCGCGGTAGTGACCGCCTAGTCCTTCGTCCGGAACTCACCCCTTCCCTTGCCCGGCTAGTAGCTACCAGGGAAAACGAACTCTCCTTTCCTCTCCGTTGGCAATCTTGGGGTCGTTTCTGGCGCTATGAACAGCCTCAACGTGGCCGTGGTCGAGAATTTTTTCAATGGAACATTGATCTAATTGGTGTTGACTCCCCAGCAAGCGATGCCGAAATCCTAACTATTGCTGCCACCACTTTAAAAAATTTGAATCTTAGTCCTGGCGATGTTCAAATTCGTATCAACGACCGGGAATCTCTACAGAATTATCTTTCCAAAAAGCTTTCTCTTGACCAAAACCAATATAAAAAATTACTCCAAGCTATCGACAAAATCGATAAAATGGATACAAAAAGTTTTGAAAACTGGCTCAAAGATTTAAGTTTTTCAGAAAAACAAATTTCTCAACTCCCTACCCTTCTCAAAACTGTCCCTAAAAATTTTTCTCCCCGCCTTGAACAAAGTCTCTCCCTCATTCCCAAGGACTTAATGAACTACTTTACTATTGACCTAAAAATTGTCCGCGGCCTTGATTACTACACCGGCCTGGTCTTTGAAACCTGGGCTACTACCTCTACCATTAAGCGGTCACTTTTTGGTGGCGGCCGTTACAACAATCTCACCCAGCAAGTCGGAGGCAAAAAAAATCTTCCCGGAGTTGGCTTTGCCGTTGGTGACATGTCCACTTTTGAACTCCTTAAGGACCTAAACAAGCTGCCCCAAATTAACCCTAATCCCAGCTCACTCTTTATTACCACCTTCTCCAATCAAACCTATCAAAATTCCCTGAATTTAGCCACTTTTTTACGTAATAACCAAATCAATACCACTCTCAACCTTGACCCCAATCTTAAACTCGGCCAACAATTTAAATATGCTGCCAAAAACAATTTTGATTACGTCATCGTCCTAGGACCAGAGGAAATTGACAAAAAACAGGTCACTCTCAAAAACCTAAAAAGCGGTGAACAAAAAAGACTCTCTCAAGACGATTTATTGTCCATTCTGTGCTAAAATAACTCCTATGAAATCAGCGATCCATCCTACATATCACACCGACTGCCAGGTTACTTGTGCCTGCGGCAATAAATTCACCACCGGTTCAACTCTGGAAAAAATTGAGGTTGAAGTCTGCAGTCAATGTCATCCTTTCTTTACCGGACAGCAAAAATTTGTCGACATTAAGGGTAGAATTGATAAGTTTAAGGAAAAAGAAGCCAAAGGTGTTGCTTACAAGGCCAAAAAGGAAGCTGCTAAATCTAAAACCAAATCAAAAAAGGCCAAAAAATAGCTGCTTTTTATGCCTACTATTAATCCCAATATTGCCACTTTAGAATTCCGCATCGGCCCCGGCGGTCAGGAAGCTGAGCTCTGGCTTGAAGACCTAATGCGTATGTATACCCGCTATGCCGAAAAAGTCGGTTGGAAAGTCAAATATCTTGACAGTAACATTCTTCAAATCTCCGGTATTGACGCTTTTCCTCAGTTAAAATGGGAAACAGGCACTCACCGTGTTCAAAGAATTCCTGCCACCGAAAAACGTGGCCGTATTCAGACTTCAACCGCTGCCATTGCTGTGTATCCCCAGGTTACCTCCCAGGATGTGGTTATTAACCCCGACGATGTCGAAATGAGCGCCTCCCGCGCCGGTGGCAATGGCGGCCAAAACGTCAATAAAGTTTCCACTGCTGTCCGTATTCTTCACAAACCTACCGGACTCACCTTTTCCGTCCGTCAAGAACGTTCCCAGGAACAAAATCGGGCTATTGCTATGGACCTTTTACGGGGTAAGCTTTGGCAACTGGAGGAAGATAAACGGGTTCAGGAACTCGGCACCACCAGAGAAAAGGTTGGTCTGGCTATGCGCGCTGACAAAATCCGCTCTTACAACTATCCCAGAAACCAGATCAAAGACCACCGTCTCGATAAAGACTTCCCTCTTCAAAAAATCCTTGACGGTGACATGAGTGACCTTATCTTGGAATTAAGCGTCCTAGACTCCGCTTAAAACTTCCAGCGCCTTTTTGAGCTGATTATCAATTTTCACTTCTTCTTTTTCCGGTACATATTTCACCTCCACATCCGGTTTAACCCCATCCTTATGGATATTTTTTCCAGAAGGTAACAGCCATTTCGCAATAGTTACATGCAAGCCCGAACCGTCAGTGAAATCTACCGGCTCCTGGACAGTCCCCTTACCAAAGCTTTTCTCACCCACCAACTTAGCTCGGTTATAATCCCGCAATGCTCCTGCTAAAATCTCTGCTGCAGAGGCCGAACCGCCGTTAATTAGTACCACCAATTTGTCTTTTAATAAATTTCTCCGCTTGGTATCCACCTCATAATTTTCTTTTTTACCACTACTGCTTTCCTGAATCACTACTGTTCCCTTTTCTAAAAAATCAGAGGCTACCAGTACACTGGCATCTAAATAACCTCCGGGATTATTCCTCAAGTCCAGGACAATTCCTCCGTAATTCTCTCCTAACTTAATTTTTTCTGATTTTATTTTATCTACTACCTCAGGCCAATCTTTAAATGTCTGTTCACTAAATTTATACAGCCTCACCCAAGCAACTTGTTTATGATTAAACTCTATCCATTCCCATTCGGTACTAGCCACCACAATGGTGTCTCTTTTTAGTGTCACCTCAAAAGGCTCTGCTTTTTCTCCTTCTCTATATAGAGTTAAAGTCACCTCACTTCCAATCTTGCCTCTAATAAGCTCCATAGCTTCATTCAAACTTATTCCGGTAGTTTCTCTGTCTACCTTATTGTCCTTATCAACTATCTTTAAAATCAAATCCCCCGCTTTTATTCCAGCTTTTTCTGCCGGAGTTTTGGCAAGAGGTGCAATCACCGCCAAAGTTTCTTCTTTGTAACCCAGTTGTATTCCTATTCCTCCAAATTCACCAGCCAAATCATCATTACTGCTTTTGTTTTCTTTTGGCGGTAAAAATACCGTATAAGGATCATCTAGCGCCGCCACCATACCCTCAATTGCCCCATAGCTCATCTTTTTATCATCAAGTTTATCTTTTTCCAAAAAGCTTTTCTCTAATTTTTCCCTAACCTTAGACATTAAATTTAAATTTAGGCTTTTTTCAATTCCTGTTTTGGAAAATTCGTCCACACTTAATCTCCCGGCCCTAAAAGCAATCAGGGCACTAACCGCCATTAAAGCTAAAACCACTGCTGTATTTCTTACTGCCTTGCCCATGTTTTTATTCTACCTTAATTTTTTCCATTCACTTTCACTTATTTTTTCCACTTTTACCTCTCCATCCCGGCCACTTAAATCTTCAACACAAATTATTCCCTTAACTCCGATTACTTCGGCCTTAGTCAGCAACACCTCATCCAAAGTCCAGGTTTTAATCATCTCTCCTCTTGAATCCACATTAAGCTCTCTCAAAGCTACGACCAGCTTAGTTTTTTTCTTCATCTATACCATTTTACTCTGCCGAGGCAGTATAAGGCAACAAGGCCAATTCTCTGGCTTCCTTGATGACTTTTGACAATTCTCGTTGGTGCTTCATACAGACACCAGTTGTCTGGGCTGACAGAATTCTTTTTCTAGTTGACAAAAACTCACTAAACTTTTCATAATCCCGCCAATTAGGCGATTTTTGAGCTTTACAAAAAGCACAATCAGTCCCCCGGCCTTTAAGCCTAACTAATCTGTTTCTATCTTTACGTCCACCTTTTTTCATATTTATTTATTTTCTTCAGTTGCCGGGCTTTCCTCAACGGCCGGAGATTCCTCAGTCGCTGGACTTTCTTCAGCAGTCACTGCAGGCGCCGGAGCCTCGGTTGTTTCCGTCTCTAAACCAATATCATCGGGGATGACAATGTCTTCAATTGCCCCGTTATTTAAATCTAAATTAGGTTCACTAGCGGCTACTTCTTCACCATCTTTCGGGTGATTCATCCCCATGCCCATACCTTTATTATCCAAAACAATCATGTCTTCGATAACAATTTCCGATACTTGCTTTTGAACACCGGTAGAATCAGTAATTTCTCTATATTGAATCCGGCCTTCAACATAAACCCGGCGACCCTTGGACAATAATTGAGAACACAGCTCAGCTAATTTGTTCCAAGCCACGATTCGGTGAAATTGAGCATCTTCTTTCTTTTCACCTTGTTTGGTTACCCAAACCCGATTAGTAGCAACCCCAAAAGAGGCTACTGCCATTCCTCCTGGGGTGTATCTTAACTCCGGATCCCGAGTTAAGTTACCAATTAACATAACTTTATTCAGACAACGACTAGGCATAATTCTTCCTTCCTTACTTTAAATTTTTAAAATTAAATGACGAATAATATTTTTTTCTCGGTTAAGAAACAGGGTAAATTCCTTTGACTTAACCGCTGCTTTACCACCAACATAAAACACCCAAAAAACCCCCTTTTCCTGACCAGCTATAGGATAGGCTAGGGTTTTAGTACCTAAATCTTCCCTTTTTTCCAATTCATAACCCAACTTAGTAATCTCTTCTTCAATTAGCTTGAGAGTTTTTTCTTTTTCTTTCGACTCGGCTTTGGGGTTGAGTACCACCACTACCTCGTAACGGTAATTTAGACTGTCTTTCATCGAAGTTTAGCTTAACATGATTTTTTTAATTTTACAATCATCTTTCGTATCTTCCACTAAATATCCCCTTTTATTAATCTCTTCTCTCAACCTATCTGACTCTACCCAATTTTTATTTCTCTTCGCTTCATTTCTCTCCTCAGCCATTTTGATTATTTCCTCAGGAATTTCTTCTGTTTTTGTCTCTGAAAGCTTTAACCCTAAAATTTTATCCAGTTCGAGCAGTGTTGCTTTAATATCTTCTTTTTTATAGTCTCCTTTTATCATTTTCCAAATTACCGCCACCGCCTCCGGAGTCGATAGATCATCTTCCATTTTTTCCAAAAATTCCGCCCTTATTTCCTCTATTACCTCTCCTTCTCCGCTCACTTGAGCTGCCTTTTTTAATTTTGTTACTGCCTGTTCGGCTACCCCCAAATTCCTAAAATTAAAATCCAAGCCCTGCTTGTAATTAGAACTTAAAATTAAATATCTCAAAGCCATTGGCTCATAACCTTTATCCTTTATATCAGTTGCCAAAACAATATTCCCAAGACTCTTAGACATCTTAGCTCCTTCAAAAGTCAACCAACCGTTGTGGAGCCAGTAATTGGCAGTCTGATGACCAAAAGCTCCGTATCCCTGGGCAATTTCATTGGTATGATGTACCCCGATATGCTCTTTTCCACCGGTATGAATATCAAATTTATTACCAAGATATTTAGTTGACATAGCCGTACATTCGAGATGCCACCCTGGAAAACCCTCTCCCCAAGGGCTCGGCCATTTCATAATATGATTAGGCTGATTGGTTACCCACAACAAAAAATCCCAAGGTTTCTTCTTTTCCTCATCCACCTCAACACGCGCTCCTGCCTCCATTTCCGCAAGTTTTAAATTGGCAAAACTGGAATACTCGGGAAATTTTGATGTATCAAAAACCAGACCTGTTTTTGTTTTATAAGTAAAACCTCTCTCTTCTATTTTCTTAGCCAAATTAATTTGTTCATCAATATGTTCCGTCGCCCGGCACAATACATCAGGCATTGAAATATTCAAAATTTTTAAGCTTTCCAAAAACTGAGCTTCATATTTTTTGGCTACTTCCCAAACACTCAAACCTTCTCTTTTGGCCCCTTTTTCCATTTTGTCCTCTCCACTATCCTCATCTGAAGTCATATGCCCGACATCAGTTATGTTCATTATCCAAGTAACTTTATACCCTAAATATCGGAATAATCTCACTAAAGTATCCCACTGCACATAGGCATACATATGACCGATATGCTGATTCCAATAGACTGTCGGACCACAGGAATAAATTCCAATTTCTCTATCTTTAATCGGCACTAATTCTTCTTTCTTTCGACTCAGGGTGTTATAAACTTTCATTTCTAGTCTATTTTACCACCCTTAAACTCACTCGTTTGTGACATCTGTGTGGGATCTGGTGCCTGCTTTTTCCTCTTTCCTGGCGCAAACTGAGTTTTAGCCGCCTCTCTTTTAACATTACCTGGTTCTTCCAATAATTCTTCCCTCTCTCTTACCTCAGCCTCCCTTTGTAGTCTAATCTTTTCCAAAAATTCCTCTTCTTCCCTCTTTTCTTTTTCTTGTTTCTGGTTTCTGATTTCTTGCAGCTCTTCTTCTAATTTTCTCCCTTGACTTGCCGCAACTTTTCGGAGACGGTCCATCTCTTCTTGTTTCTCTACTTCTTCGCTTTTTTCCATTTTACCCATCTCTGCTTCATCTATTTTCTTAATACCTCCCAACAACTCTTGGCCGCTAATAACACTCTGGCCTATGTTTACGGTCTCTTTAACTCCAGTTTCCGCCGTCTCCTGACTAATTTCCCCCAAACCCTTCATTATTCCCTTTATTATTGAATCTGTCATTTATCTATTTTATCTTATTCTGGTTTCTAGTTTCTCGTTTCTATATCTCCCTCCTGCCTTCAAAGGCTCGAGCAAGCGTCACCTGATCAGCAAAACCAAGCTCAGCCCCCATTGGCAAACCACTACCTATCCGGCTAATTTTGCCCTTAAAACCACCCTCCTCTAACTTTTTTTTAACGTAAAGCGCTGTCCCCTCTCCTTCAATCGTTGGGTTTGTTGCCAAAATTATCTCTTCTACTTCATTTTTTCCAACTCTTAAAATCAGTTCATTGATTTTTAGGTCATCCGGACCAATATGATCCAACGGATTAATCGCTCCTCCTAGAACGTGGTACAAACCCTTAAAGCTACCCACCGCTTCAATTGCCAAAACCTCATCAGCTCTTTCCACTACACATAGAAGCTTCTTCTCCCGAGTACTATCACTACAAATTTCGCACAATTCCCCCTCCCCAACCCCAAAACACTCCCGGCAGATTTTTATTCTTTTTTTTAAATTTTTTATAGCCTCGCCCATACTCTCCGTCATCGTTTCCGGCACAGATAAAAGATAAAATGCCAATCTCTGGGCACTTTTCGGCCCAATCCCCGGCAATCTTTCAAAACTGTCCACCACCTCCTGCATGGCCGCCGGTATCTTCTTCATAGTTTCTATCTCATCAATCCTTCCAAGCCACCCATTTCCTGCATTCTTTTAGCCGCACCTTCTTGTGACTTTTTCATAGCCTTATTAATCACTTCGACGAGCATTTTATTTTCTTCACCATTAACAGACAAATACTTAACCTTTTGGTCTCCAGAAACCTTAATTAAAATTCCACCTTCTTCAATTTCAGTTATTTCTGACTCTAAAGCTTTTTTTAATTTAAAAGCCTGGGCTACTAATTTTGCTTTATCAAACATATTTATAAAAAATATTAACTCTTAATTTTAACATTAACCAAAAATTTCCTTGGCCACATCTTCTATCGCCATTTCTTTTTTATTTTCTCGCTTTGCCTCGCCAGAGTCCCTCTCCGACAGAATGGAGGCAGGTTTTTTGTCCGCCAATACACACCTAAACCCCAACTTTCTCCCAAACACCTTGTCTAAACCTATTTCCACTATTTGTCTGTGTTTCACCTCTTCCAGCTTATCTTTATGAAATTTATAAAATACCTCAATTACCAGTTCCCCCTTATCTATTTTTTGAGGTCTAGCCGCTCTCAAAAACGCTTCTACCGAATGGTTGTAGGGCCTAACTGCCAACAACACCTCCGGCCATTTTATTTCTATCTCATCTATCCTTTTATTCCATTCCTCAGTTTTCTTTTCTGGCCTTTTCTCTTCTATCTCTTTCTCTTTATCTTTTTTTGGTTGAACTTTGTCATCTAAAGTTTGCTTAGAAATTGTTTTTTGGTTATTGGTTATTTCTATCACTGCCATTTCCAAAGGCAATTGTTCAATCGGCGATATTTTTTCCCATTCTCCCATCAAAACCAATTTTTCTACAATTTTTTTTACCCCTGAATTATCCAAATCCGTCAACATTTTTTGGTGAAAAAAATTCAACCATTTTAGTCGAAGCTCTCCAAAATCTACTCCTCTCTGAGCCATTTCTTCCAAGCGGAAAATAATTTTATTGATATCACCAGCCTCTAAATCTTTTTCCAGCTCCTCCGCCTCATACTCTCCCCTATTTTTAGAAAAATACTCCTCAACCTCTTTTAGTTTTATTTTTTTGCCGTACTCCAAAATTATTTCATTAAAACTTTTTTGTAAGTTCCTAAAACTGCCGTCTGAATTATTTATAATTATTTTTTTTGCCGGTTCGTCTATTTCAATCTTTTCCCCTTTAATAACTTTATCCAATGACCTTCCCAACTCTTGCTCTCCTCCTTTCCTGAAATTAACTCTTAAAAGCCTTGATAGTACCGTTTCCGGTATCTTTTGCGGATCAGTCGTACACAAAACAAACAAGGTCCTCTCCGGAGGCTCTTCTATTAGTTTTAAAAGAGCGTTAAAGGCCTCTTTTGTCAACATGTGCACCTCATCAATGATAAAGACTTTTTTCTGCAGCCTGACTGGTGCTAAATAAGCATTTTCCTTTAAGGCCCTGACATCATCTATTCCTCTGTTTGAAGCCGCATCAATTTCGATAATATCCAGGCTATTTCCTTTTTCAATCTCCTGGCAATTACCACACTTTCCGCAAGCCTCTCCCTTTATGGGTTTAAGACAATTCACTGCCTTGGCTAAAATCCGGGCCGCCGAAGTCTTTCCGGAGCCTTTCGGTCCGACTAAAAGCAATGCCTGAAAAGCACTCTCCTCACTGATTAACTTTTTTATTTTTTCCGATACCTCAGGCAAATCAAGATCAGTTGTTTTAGTGGGTCGATATTTCAAGTGAAAAACAGCCATCAACCCATTCTAGCTTATTTTAAAAGATTTTCTAGCCCGTGTTTAATCCACTCTGATAAAATTTCCGATTCTTTCTTCAGTAGAAATTTACATTCATATTTTAGCTTGGGTGTACAGATGACAATATCTCCCAATCTTAGCCAACCGTCGCTATCTACCTTTCTATTTAGGGGAAAACCCAACACCTGGGGAATATATTTTTTCTGTCTGTATTTAATATTTAAATCTTTAGCTTTTTTAGTCCCGACAAAATAAAGACTCAGTTCAGTCGCCTCCTTAAAACCAAAAAAATTCAACCATTTCAAGCTGTATTTGATTACCTCCCCTTCTGATAACCCCCAGTTTTTAGGATGTTTTATTAAAACCCTGTTTTTCATTGAGCCAATTCTTCTTTGACTATTTTGGAAACCAATTCTCCTCCGGCCTGACCGGCGACTGCTTTCATACTTTCCCCCATGACTGCACCAAAATTGTTGCCTTTTTCGGCAACTATTTTTTTGACTATTTCTCTTAATTTTGTCTCATCCATTTCCTGAGGCAAATAGCTTTTAACCAACTCAATTTCCTCTTCCTGCTCTTTGACTAAATCTTGCCGACCACCCTTGGCAAACATTGTCTTAGCCTCTTCCTTGTTTTTAAGCTCTTTTCGAAGTACGTTAATTTCCTCTGCTTCACTCATCTCACCTGGAGGTAACTGCAGTGCCCTTTTGTCAATCAAAGACACCAAAAACCTCAGGGCGTTTGCCTTTTTGCCATTACCTGATTTTAACGCTTCAACTGCTTGATTTTTGATTTGATCACACAACATATTTTCGGGATTTTTTAGCTCTCTTGCGACACCTTTCTCTCCACAAGATTACTTTTTTTTGAGCATAACGGACTTCTGATGGTTTTTCATAAGCCGCCCTTTTACGGACTTCTTCTGTAATATCCTCCTCCATGCACAGCCGTCGGAATTTACCGATAATATCATCTTTAGTTTCGCCTTTTTTTCTTTTGACAATTATGGGCATCAAATCACCTCCTTAAACTCTGCTATTTTACCTGTCTTTACTGACTTTGTAAACACTTGGCTCTATCAAGACTATTGACTACCCCATCATTGTTTAAATCTCCAGGAGACACACACTTTACCGTTGGTATCGGAGTCGTCGCCGTTCCTCCCTGACCCTTTTGACAGAACATATAGTCCAAGCTATTAACCACTCCATCCTTATTATAATCAGTACTCCGGTCACAAACTCCAGCAGCCCCTGTCGGCCTAATCCCCACCGATGAGGTAGGTGTGGGAGCTGTTGTTATCACAGGTAAGACAGTCCCTGAAGGTGTCGCTCCTTTAGTTTTAAAAGAATATGGAATCCCATTATTATCAAATTGCTCCTCACCTATCTTGATCCTAAAATAATAGTTAGTATTAGCCTTTAGGGAACTTAAAGTTACTGAATGATTGGTCACCGCCTCACTTTCAGGTGCTCTCAACAATAAACTTGCTGGAGTGGTCCCGTATTCCACCACCCCCATATTGGCTTTGTCAGATACCCAAGTAATCACTGCACTCTTACCGTCTTCACCAGCTTTAGCCAGCACATTCTTAGGTTCCGTAGCTGCAGAAGCTCCACTAAAAAAAGTTTTGGCAGTTGTCATGCCTACAACCCCCAATACTCCCACCAAAAGCATAATCACAATGATAATGATCGTTTTTACAGTCGGTTTCTTGGTCATAACCTTCTCAAAGCTAGTGAAGATAATACCCCGATTACACCCATAACCATCAACACAATTGTATTTTCTACTGTTCCAGTTTTAGGCAATTCTCCGGCTGGTGGAGCGGTAGTTACCTGTGCCTGTGGAGCTGTTGTCCCGTCATTTGCCACAATATTATATAGTCCATTCTGATTACTGCTACACACAATTAAATCTTGAAGACTCGTTTCGTTCCAAATATTTGAATCCTTACTCTCCCCAGGTGTACAGCTAAAATTGGCAGGAGCACTACCTAGCGCCTTGGCCTTAAAAGTCAACACAGCTAAATCACCATTCAGAGGCGTCATCTCGTAAGTAATTGAATCACGAGGTCCAAAATTAGTTGCAAATTTACCAGCCACATTATCTATTTGTACATCTCCCATAGAAAAATCAAATGCCGGACTAGGAGCCTTGTCTAAAGAAATAAGCTCTAATCTAGTATTATCAAAAGTACCCCAAGTATCCACCATTTGTGACTTGTTACCTCCAGAATCCACGGCAATCATCACTTTAAAAGTATCCCCTATCTTGTAGGTTCCTGCACTGGGCACAAACTTTAAAACCGCATTAGCAGCTAAAACCTTGTTAGCTGGAAAGAGAAATAAAACTAATAATATTGCTAGTATCCTTTTCATTTACTTAAATAAGGTAACACTTTTGCACTGCTGTTTTCAACCAAATTAGTTTTGGAGTCAATTGAAAGACTTGCTTCAGGTGACAACGGTTTTATGTCAAACTCCACAATCCCAATTTCCTTGTTAGCTGTTAATTTATAACCATCCTTTTCCACAATCAAATAATTGGCTACTATCAAAAATTTGTCACGACTATCTTTTATAAAAGCCGGAGCCGGTAAAACCCCCGCATTTTTAAGATTACTAATTTCCATACCCTTGTAATTTACATAAAGATCAATTGCCCCTAAAGATTGGTCATTTTTAGAAACTAACATTAAGACTCTATGATTTCCCTGTTCTTTCCAATAAAAACTGATGTCAGCCTCTGAAATTGGGGTTACAGTACCTATTGTCTCTTTCTCAACCATAGTCGGAGTCGTGTTTACAACTTCTAGACTTTGGTTATTTTTATTAGTTCTGGATAAAAATATAACGCTTTCTACTATGACTACAATCGATATTAATACAATCGGCCAAAATAATTTATTGTTTTTCATAAATTTAATATAATTGTCCTTGCTTTTTAGCCAAGGTCAGCCTTAATAAATTAACATCATTAGTATTTACCTGGCAGTTTCCGTCCAAATCACCTTTTAGATTCTGTCCATCAGCCACTGTAACCAATTTAGCTGATTGATTCTTTACATAGATAAAGTCAATTCCGTTTACTTCTCCGTCCTGTTCCTCACTATCCTTACCTACCACATCTCCAGGCAAAATCGGATAGTCCGTAAAATCATACCAAGGGCTGGTAGCGGGGTCATTAGTCATGGTAATTTCACCTGTATACTTACCCGCCGCCTCACTTTGTTTATTTTTATAATATTTCATTTGTAAGTGTTTACTCCCTTTAAAGAGTGCTGACACACTATCAGTGTAAGCAAAATCTTTAAGTGGCACACTACCCTTAAACACTACCCTGTCTTCTTTATCAATCACTTCTTGAGGAATTATGTTGTTATAAGCTTTCCTGTTCTGATCACCGTGCTGAACTATAAGCTGCAAAGGCCAGTCAACTAAACACTTATGGTCATTGGGTCTAATCCCATAATAACTAACCATGTAATTCAAAACTGGGTCTCCAGTGGGAACTACCACACCATCAGTAATCTCATACTCACCATTACCGGTAATGTTCCCATCTAAAAGTTTTTCAGCACTTCCTGGAGCATAAATAGTTCCCCTAGAATCCTCTTTAACCAGGGTTATTGCCCTGGGACCACCTTTTTTAACCGCATCAAAATTCAAAGTTATGGCCTGACCTGCATCCTTAAGATTGGCCGTACAAGTCGTCGCTGTATCATCGGCTACCACTGTTACAAAAGTACAAGTTAAACCTGCACTATTAGTCGGTAATGTCTTACTTAAAGCCACACTTCTGAAACCATTGGCCGTAACCCCAGTTGCGCCCTTAAAAACAATCTCTGGACCATAACAAACTTTCGTTTGTACGGTTTCTACCTTGGAATTAGCAGGTCCTGAATAGCTAATCACATAACTTAATTTTTCACCAACCTTTTTAGTTATCCGTGTTCCTGGCGAAATAAACAAATTCAATACACCGGCCGCCGCTCCTTTTCTCACATCCTGGTTTTGCTTAACCAAAAGTAAACCACCCCCGACTGCTGTCAGTAATAAAAGTGTTAATATGATTTTCCCTACTTTCATTATCTTATTTAAACATAGTAATATAATTATTTTTCCAAATTTCATAGTCGGCCATAGTGACCAATCCGTCACAATTGAAATCAGCTTTCCAGTTGTTCCTGGTACTGGGATCAGTACCACACTTGGCTACATTAAACTCATCTCTCCAAATGGAATAATCCATCAAATCAACCGAACCACTACAGTTAGCATCACCCTTACCCTTAGCCGTAGCATCAGAACACTGAGTACATTTAGAAGTCGCTGTACACTTAGTTAAATCTGTAGTCCAATTTCCTCCAACAGCCGGACAGCAATAATCTCTGCCTCCGCAAGCCATTTTCATACCTGCCGCAGTACATAAAGTATCCTGAGGTGTTCCGTCGGAATCGGGAGGAGTACAATTTCTAAGCTTGTTACCATTATTTGGATCAGGACAGGCTTGAGCCCCAGGACATTTATCAGATACCGGAGGCTTAGATGGAGGTTGAGTCACCACAATCGGCGGATTTGCCGGTTTACAGATTCCGCTTGAACAATTTTTACTATTACATTGAGTATTGTTAGTACACTTACAATTATCCGGTCTATTGGTCAATAAACTACAGTTCTCTATACATTGAGGGTAAGCCAAACCCTCATCGGTACAAGTCAAACCAGAACAGCAAGACCGAGTCGAACAAGGCTTACCACTACCAGCACAAACCACCGGTGTCGGTGTCGGAATAGGGATATAAGTTGGAATTTCAGTTCTAGGCACACACCGAGGATACGATAAACCCTCATCAGTACATACATCAGTCGACAAACAACACGATCTAGTGGAACATGCCTGACCAGATTTCGCACAAGGAATCGGAGTCGGAGTTGCTGGCCGAGGAGTATTGGTTGGTACAGCCGTTGGCCTTATTCCGCACCTATTATCACCACAATAGCCGCTAGCACACAAACTGTGTCCATTACAGTAACAACCATTAGGTCTACCGGTCGCCCTGCCACAAGGATCAACAGGTAAATTAGCACAAACACCATCTCCGCAATACCCGCTACAACAATTAGAATTGTTACTACACCCAGAACCATTATTCCTACACCGAGGAGTGGTTGGAATACTTGTAGGAACTCTGGTAGGTGCTACTCCTCCACATCTTCCTCCATTACATATTCCCGAACAACACTCACCATTATATCTACAAGAATGATTCGCTGGACCACATCCACCAGCCGCCTGATTTCTACTATCCTGATTCTCTTGAACTAATTTCGTGGCTACTGGAATCGCAATAGCCATTACCAACAAACCTAAAATCAAGGGAATTTGAGCTAAACCTTTTCTTTTCATTGTTCTAATTTCAACTATTTCTGCTTTCAGTTTTACATGTTTACCATACCAGGTCAATAGATCAAATTCATATACTATATATAGTATACTGTTTTTAAAGACTCATGAAATCAAAAAGTACCAAGACCCTCATCCTCCTTCTCCTTCTCCCCTTTCTACTTTTTGCTCTTAAAACTATTCTCGACATCCGCAAATCAGCCTCAGGTGTTCCCGCCAATATCATCATCAACACTCAATCTTTAGGCACAAATATAAACGGAAGTCTCTGGAAAAATCTGGCCCAAGGTGGTGAAGAAGCCAAAGACATGATTGGCCCCGTCGCTACTAAACTCCAATCTCTCCAGCTCCAATTAATCCGTATTGATCATCTTTTTGATTATTACCAGGTTGATCAGGGCAATGGCCAATACGATTTTTCTCGACTTGACCAAGCTGTCAATAGTATTTTAGCGACAGGCGCCAAACCCATGCTGTCTTTATCCTACACCCCCGATTCCAAGGAACCCGGTGATTGGAACCAGTGGAATCGCTTAATTGAGGCTACTGCCCGACATTATTCAGTTGAAAAAAATATCTCCGGAATTTATTACGAAGTTTGGAACGAACCCGATCTCTTTGGTGGCTGGCACTATGGCCGTTCTCCCAACTATCTCACTCTCTATAAAAATACCTCTTTGGCTGTAAAAAGAGGAGCTGGAAATAGTTCCTATAAAATAGGCGGTCCGGCTATTACTGCCTACTACAATAATTGGATTAAAGCTCTCTTTAAATTTGCCGCCGCCAATAATTTACCTCTGGATTTTATTTCCTGGCATAAATATTCTTTTAATTCTGATGATTATGTCCGTGATTTTGAAAATTTAAATTCAATTCTTGCCGACTACCCTCAATATTTTAATATTGAAAGGTTAATTACCGAGCTTGGCCCCAATTCCGAACCCGACTCTGCTTACGACAACTCTCTTAGTGGCATTCATCTCATTTCTCTCTCTACTAAACTTTATGGAAAAATCCATCGCATTTTTACTTTTGAAGCTGTCGATGGACCCTCTGCCCGCTCAGATAAATCCACAGGTTGGGGAATTCTTTCCCACAGTGGTCAAATTAAACCTCGTTACCAGGCTCTTCAGTTTCTCAACCAAATTAGCGGCACTCAATTAGCCCACGAAGGCGACGGTACTTGGGTTACTTCTCTCTCTTCCAAAAAAAGCACTACTATCCAAACTCTTCTCGTCAACTACGACCCTAAACTCAGCCACATCGAAACCACCCCCATTACTTATCAAGGTTTAACTCCAGGCAAATATCTCTTAAAAACCAGCCAATATTTAGGCAATAATAATCAAAAAATTATCGATGTAATCAGTGATCACTACACCGAAAACATTTATCTTAACCCCAACACTGCTTATTTTCTTGAGCTAACTAAAAACTAGTTACCAATAACTAATTTTCTAACATCGCCAATCGTTACTAACAAAATTAGCGCCAGCAAGATTACCATTCCGATATTATTAACCATAATCTCAAACTTTTCGTTAGCTCTCTTTCTGGCAATCAATTCATAAAGCACAAAAATGATTCTTCCTCCGTCCAAAGCCGGAAAAGGTAAAATATTTACAATCGCCAAATTAACCGAAATAATTCCAAAAAAGTGAATTACCGCCCAAATCCCCTGCCCGCTTCTAATTGCCGAGGTCGCCTTGTACATTCCTAAAGGTCCGGCCACATCTTTTGGCACCTCACCTCTAAACAACCCAGTTATCATCTGTCCCAAACCTCCAGCTATCAATTTACCCCAATAAATTGCCTCCTTAAAACCAGCTCCAATCCCTTTGTAAAACTCAAACCATTTTATTTTTTTGATTTCTACACTTGACACCACTACTCCCATTAATCCCTGTCCTTCCGGCGCACTTTCTCTGATTTCAACCTCTACCAACCGGTCCCGACCAATCCCTTCTTCAATCATTAATTCAATTTTTTCACCTTTATGCTCGCCCACTTTTGTGGTTAAATCCTCACCTTTTGCCAGTTCTATATTTGCAAACTTTTTAATCACCTGATCTTTTTTCAAACCAGCTTTTTCCGCCGGACTGTCAGCCACTACTTCAAGTATCTTCACTCTTCCACTCTCCTCTGGAATTCCGGTTACTGTATAGCTGATAGAAAAAATCAACACCGCGAACACCACATTCATCAATACCCCTCCCAAAACAATCAGCATCTTTTGCCAGGGATTTTTAGTTAAAAATGATTCTTTTGACTTTTTTACTTTTTTTTCGGAAGAATCCTCACCATAAAGTTTACAAAACCCACCGATAGGAAGCCAATTTAGACTCCATATTGTCCCCCACTTTTTTTTGCCTATAATCCGTGGTGGCAACCCTAGTCCAAATTCTTCTACTTTTACTCCGCTTAATTTCGCTGCTAAAAAATGACCAAATTCATGAACTAAAACCAAAACCGATAAGGCAATCACAAAAATCAAAATATCCATAGCCTAAGCCCGAATCTCCTCTTCTTTTTTCTTTGCTATCTCTTCCATTTTACTCATAAACTCATCAGTAGTTTTTTGCAACTCTGTTTCATCTCTTTTAAACTCATCCTCAGAAATAGTTTTGTCATTTTTAGCATCCATAATTTTTTTTCGAAAATCAGCTCTTGCATCCCTCAACATCCCTCGAGCCCCTTCAAGTTTTCGACCCAAGAGTTTTATATAATCTTCCCTCTGTTCTACTGTTAGCATCGGCAAACTCAATCTAATCAGTTCTCCGTCAACTACCGGCATCATCCCAATGTTAGCTGCTTGAATCCCATTATTGATCTCTCTTAATACTGTTTTGTCCCAGGGTTCAAACACCAAACTCCTAACATCCGGTACAGAAATAGATCCTAATTCCATTAGTCTCATTTTCTGACCGTTGTAAACCTCCACGATAACATTTTCTATTAAAGCTGCTGTCGCTCTCCCGGTTCTAATCGAGGCAATGTCTTCAGAAAAAATTCCCAAAATTTTTTCCATTCTTTCTTTGACTTCTGCAAAATTGATCATGAACTATTTTAGCAAAAAATACCCGCCGACTTATATTTCAAATCTTTCAAACCGCCCTAGTTTTATATTTTCTCCAAACTTAGAATTCAGCGCCACTACCAGATCGTTCATTTTTAGACTTGGATCTTTAACGAATTCCTGCTCCAAAAGCTCCTTGCTGTTTTTTGGGGACATGGCTGCAATTTGTAGACAAAAATCCTTAGCTACTGCCATGAATTCCTCATTTTTAGCCACAAAATCAGTTTCGCATAGCAGCTCAACCATCACCCCTATTTTACCGGTACTATGAGTATAAGTTGCCACCATCCCTTGGTGGGTTTCCTTTTCGGCTCGCTTTTCAGCCTTGGCAAAACCTTGTTTTTTCAAAATTTCTTTAGCCTTAGCTTCATCACCATTAACTTCTTCCAAAGCCGCTTTTATTTCCATAATTCCTAGACCCGTTTCGGCTCTCATTTTTTTAACTAATTCGATTATTTTTTTATTATCCATTTTTTATTTACTAATAACTAATTATCTATTTAACTCCTGCCGCCTTAATGGCTCTGCCAATTTCCTCCACTATTACGGTAATACTTTTAACATTGTCATCATTGGTGGGAATTGGAAAATGGACTTTTTCCGGATTAGAATCTGTGTCCACCATAGCTACCACTTTCAGACCGGATTCTACTGCCTCTTTAACTGCAGTTTTTTCAAATCCAGCATCTACTACCACCAACACTTCAAAAAGTTTGTCCAATTTAGTTAAGCCACCCACCATTTTTTCCAGACGGGATTTTTCCTTGTTTAAAATTGACAAATCTCTCTTACTGACCTGAGCATATTGGCCGCCTTCGCTTAAGCCAGCATTCAGGTCATTTAATTTTTTAATATTTTTCTTAATTTCATTCCAGTTTGAGATAGTCCCCCCAACCCAACGATCAGTAATATAGGGTACTCCGGCATCCAAAGCCACCCTTCTCACCACTTCCTTGGCCTGTCTTTTAGTTCCTAAAAGTGCAATTTGTTTGCCATTTCTTTTGGCGTTATATACAAAATTACAAGCTTTTTCCAGGGTCTCAAAACTTTTATTCAAATCAAATAGCTGTATCCCCTCTCTAGCCTGAAATAAATATTCTTTAATTTTAGGATTGGTTTTAGATACTTTATGGCCGAGGTGACTACCAGCCTTAAGCAAATCCTGGACCTCAATCGTCAGATTATACTTTTTATCTTCTTTTTTAACTTTTTGCTTATTGTCTGGTTTATCATTTCCAACCTCTAGTTTCTCAATTTTATTTTCTATTTTCTTTTTCAGTTTTTCGTTTGACTCTTTAATCCTGTTTTTATCAGTATTTTTAGCTTTTTTAGCCTTAACTACCAATGCTTTTTTAACGAGGCTCTTGCCTGTTCTGTTGACTGTTTTTGTTTTCATAGTTTTTATTGTATCTTGCCGTAGTTCAGCGAATGATTAATGAGCTGAACGAAGGCAGATTGCTTTTAGGGTATTTTTTAACCCAAAACTAACTTTTAATCCTCAAATTATACCATACCACTTAAAGCATCTTTACACGTTTCGCCCGTAACCATGGGTCTCATCAGCCCCGCAGTGGCGGGGGACGTGCTGATCCGGGAGGAAATTTCTTAGCTTAAGCTAAAATTTTTCCTCTCCGGATCTGTTCCAGAATTAACTCATGGAACTATTTCGGTATTCTCTTTCCCAAATTGGCCTCTAGGGTAGCCACTCGGGTTTAGAAGGTAACGACATTAAATGTCCAGCTTGATTGTTTGGATCTTTTACAAACCAAGCCAAGGCATATCTAAACGTTTTATCGTAATTAGTATCTGTTTTGTCCAGAAGCCAATACCGATCAACCATAAAATATGCCGCTTCTACATCGTTTTGTCCGATTTCCATCTTAATTATCTCGCCGAGTTTCTCATCTTTGAGAGTATAAAGCACTGGTATCGAACAAGCCGGGCCATGATAATCACCACCTGCTGTTGAAGGTATTCCCCATTTACTTACATTTTGAATGAACTCCTTATAAGTTAAATTATCCGGAGCATCATCAGTAACCCAATACCATTTATGGTAATGAGGCCACATTCGGATGTAAGTCAGTGAGTATTTTCCCTGAACATTGTCATTGACATTATTAGTGTTATACACCTGATTATTGGCCACTATCCGGGTACTTTTATTCATACAAGCAACCACTAAATAGGTACTGCCAACAGGTGCTTCACAACCACCGCCTTCAGCCGGTCGACATTGTTCCGCTCCAGTGACCATGGCTATACATTGACCATCTTCAGGAACATCTTCCCGTCGAGCACCTTCGCAAGAATTCTCCTCACAAACTGCCTTCAAATCCACGGGTGTCTTTGTTGGTTGTGGTGTTGGAGTTGGAACTTGCGGAGTCGGTGTCGGAGGCGTAGGAGTCGAGGGTGTTGGAGTTGGCGGAGTCGGTGTCGGAGGCGTAGGAGTCGAGGGTGTTGGAGTAATATTCCGACTTTCAGTTTCCGTTGTCTCTGAACAGACTTGTTGGTTGTACTTGTCTTTGACAGTAACTGTTCGAGTGCGGATTTCCTTTGACGAATCGCTGGGATCTACACTCCAGGCTGACCATTCACCATAGAAGGTTTCTGTGT
>CAYNEE010000002.1:60043-76360 GCA_964396145.1 uncultured Gammaproteobacteria bacterium
GAATCGCTGGGATCTACACTCCAGGCTGACCATTCACCATAGAAGGTTTCTGTGTGACCGACCTGGCAAACTTGTCTATCTCGAGACTCAGTTTCCGTTGTCTCTGAACAGACTTGTTGGTTGTACTTGTCTTTGACAGTAACTGTTCGAGTGCGGATTTCCTTTGACGAATCGCTGGGATCTACACTCCAGGCTGACCATTCACCATAGAAGGTTTCTGTGTTTCCTACTTGACAAGCTTGGTAAGGACAGGCATCAACATTTTGTTTTGTGGTCAACGTTTGAACTACTTTCCATTTACCATAAGAAAATTGTTCTCGTACCACCTTGGCCGTATAAGATCCTGGAGCAGCATTTTGCAAAGTATATGACAAAGTACCTTTCCCTGGACCAAGTTTGGTGGCCACCGACACATCATTCAGGTATAGAGTCGCACGATAGTAATTGCTGGTCAAATCGTATTTAGCAGTAACTGTCAAATCACGTTGACCTGAACTATTACACGCTCCGACCTCAATTTTGGGTTTACTTACGGAACAGGCTACCGGCTTAGGTACATCACCTTCAGCGTTTACAGAGGACACGACACCTGCCAATAGTACAAAAACTATTAACAGGCCAACAAGCGAAAACCTTTTCACTTTTCTCCTTTTCTGATACTAAATCATGGTTTTACACATCCCTAGAAAAAAAACGAAATACCGAAATTTTAAAGAATGATTGGCCAAGTCTCCTTAACCAACTTTCAAGTAACTGTACCAAAGTTTGCTTTCAAACTCCTCCAATTACTGAAAACACGGTATTTTACAATATTACAGGATAAAAATCAACCCGCGCCACCGCCACCGCCGCCACCGCCACCGCCGCCGCCTCCTGAAGCTCCTCCACTACTTCCCACCCCACTCGCACCATAACCACTACTCACTGCCGAATTAATACTATTTAAACTTTCTCCAATACTTTCCAAACCACTTCCAAAACCGTTCACCCCACCATGTCCGCCACCCCAATATCCTACCGCCAAAGCCTCATCCTCTTTTCTAAATTTTATCGGCAACTGTGACAGAGTTTTCAAAGAAATTCCTAAAACTGTTCCGTATACCAAATATTTTTCCCAAATAACCACCGAATCAATCGGCTCCTTAACCGTCTTTTTGTATTCCTGCAAATGTTTTTTAAAAGCCTTCCATTTGGCTGTTTCTAAAGCCCCTTCCTCAGTTCTTTTTAAATAATTTGCTTCCATGGACACTCCTATTATTATTGCTACAAAAGATACCACCCCGGTCATCAATCCCGCTACCAAAGACCTTGTCCCCGCCACAATTCCCACCATCCCCGCCCCCATTAGGGCTATTAAAAAAATAATTATTGATACTATAGGCAGGTACTTTCCTTTCATTTCTGCTGATATTTCGTCAAAAAACTTTTCATTCATGTTCTCTTCCAATACAATTTCAGGCCAATCTTTTGTCAAAAAATTTCTCGCCATCGTCGGATGATTTGAAAACCATTTACTAATTTCCTTCAGAGGAATTCTTTCTTTTTCATCAGTTTTCATCTGGGATAACAACTCCAAAATTGCTCTCTGTACCTCACTGGGAGATTTTTTGTTTTCCTTATTCTTTTCCAAAAAATATTGATAATCCTTAAAAATTAAACCCTCTTTTTGGTCACTCCGAGAAATTTTGTAAAACCTATCTTTAACCAAACTTAAAATTGTTGCTGTAAATGATTTGGCACTCAGACCTTCATTTCCAGACATTAACTGTTCCACCTGAGCCGGGTCAATTTCACTGGGCGCTTCCCATAATCGTCCGGAAATTGAAGCCTCAGGTAGCACCTCGTCCTTGCCGTACTTCCAAAAATTTTTAATTTTCTTGGTCAATAAAATTATTTGACCTACTATTAATAAATACAATACTGCCGCTATATTTTTATCTCTACCCTCTTTTTTCTCCAATTTTTTCTGAGTCTCGGCTATAAATCTTTCTTCCTCCGCTTCGATCTGACTCTGAGTTTTACTACCGCTTTCTCCACCGACAAACACCTCACTTGGCAATAAAATCCGCATCTCCATAAACTCTTTCATAGGTAGTCTCTCCAGTTCATAAACCACTCCTGTTGCTGTCGGGATACTTACCCTACCCGACAAAGGTCCATGCATCCAGGCTTTAATCCTCTCCCCCTCTATCCCCTCAGGCAAATTTATAATCGCCTTTATTTGTTTCTGACTTTTATCCCAATCCCCACCCACCAATTGCCAATAAATTTCCGCTACATCCGCCTGTAAGGTAACTGCATTATCAACCTTATAACCCAATGTAAAATTTTTTTTCTCGTCTTCCGCCCGATAAAACCATTTCACATAATATCTATTACCCTCATCTCTAATATAAAAAGTTCCAGGTATTTTAGCCAAGTCATCAGGCTTAATTTGTCGATAACAGGAATTTTGTTCACATAGTGAAAAATTACTCAAAATATAGGGTTTTTGTCTCTCCCCTCCCTTATTAACGTACTGATAAGCAAAAGTGAAATTATCTTTAAAGTCATAAGTCCTGCTTTCTTTAACTGTCATCGAACCATCTCGTTCCACCACAGCCTCAATATTTACCGGACCAATGCTATATTCTTTTGCTTCAACTATTTTAGGGTTAACAAGCCACCACCATAACAACCACCACATATTTTTATTTTAACTGATAAATTATAATAAGTTTCATTATGATTAGCCCAAAAGAGACACGCCTTATCTTAGAGCCACGCCCCAGTTTTAGTTTTGAAAATGAAGGCGTTCTTAATCCGGCCTGCATAGAAAAAGATGGGATTGTTCACATGTTTTACCGAGCAGTGGAAACCGGCAATTACTCCACCATCGGCTATTGCCAACTAAAAGACCATCAGGTTATTTACCGGTCCGAAAAACCGATTATTACCCGGGAATTCCCCTATGAATCCCACGGAGTTGAAGACCCAAGAATTACCTATCTTGAGGGTAAATATTATCTATTTTACACTGCTTATAATGGCCAAAGCGCTACTGTTGCCTATGCCACCAGCCCCGACTTAAAAAAATTCACCAAACACGGTCTTATAACTCCTCAAATTTCCTATGACCTAGCTGAAGATATTTTTAAACAATCCGGAGTCAGTGAAAAATACAGTTTTTTTGAACAGGTCTTTAAACAAAACCGTGGTTCCGATGTCCACCTTTGGGAAAAAGATGTTGCTCTATTTCCGCAAAAATTTAATGGCCAGTATGCCCTTATTCACCGGATTTTACCCGGTATACAGATTTTATATTTCGATAAATTTTCTGGTTTGACCGATGATTTTTGGCTAAATTATCTCAAACAACTTAACCACCATGTCATCTTAGAACCTCTTTATAACTTTGAAAATGCCTACATCGGTGGTGGTTGTACCCCGGTCTTAACCGAGGCCGGTTGGCTTTTAATCTACCACTCTACTCAAGATAGTCCAAACGGTCAAATCTACCATGCCAGCGCTGCTCTCCTGGACCGCGACAACCCCAAAAAAGTTATCGGCCGTCTCTCCTACCCTCTCTTTTCCCCTGAGAGAAAATGGGAAAAGTTAGGTACTGTGGACAACGTGGTCTTCCCCACCAGTGTTATAATCAATGGAGATAACCTTTCTATATATTACGGCGCAGCTGACTTCGTTATCGGGCTAAAAATTTTTTCCCTGTCGGAGTTGCTCCAACAATTATTAAACAGTGACCAGAAGCAAACTTAATATCATCTATGTTTCAACCTATATCCCCCAAAAATGCGGCATCGCCACCTTCACCAAAGATGTCACTTCAGCTATAAATCTGCTTAATCCTAAAGCCTTAGCCGAAATCATGGCTGTAGTCAAAGATCACGAAGATCCCGATTTTCCCTGGGAAGTAAAATACAAAATTTTTCAAAGTGACCTTAACACTTACAAAGAGGCTGCCGCCTATATCAACCAATCCAGTGCCCATGCTGTTTTGATAGAACATGAATTTGGCATCTTTGGGGGTAATCACGGTGACTATCTCGTCACCTTTCTTAAACATCTCCACCGTCCTCGGATTCTCACCTGTCACACCATTATCAAAGATCCTTCTAATCCTTGGGGTAAATCTTTCAAAAAACTCTTGCCTTACGTTGACGCTTTCACGGTTATGAGTCGCAATAGCGCCAAACAACTCCACGAACTCTACCAAATTCCGCTTACCAAAATTACCGTTATCCCTCACGGCACTCCTGACATTCCTTTTAGCCCCACGGACAGCGCTAAAAAGAAAAAAAATCTTTCCGGTCGGTTAATTCTTGGCAATATTAATCTGCTCTCCGAAAACAAGGGTTTAGTTTATAACCTGGAAGCAGTTGCTCAAATCGCTAAAAAATACCCTGAAGTTCTTTACCTAATTATCGGACAAACTCACCCCAATATTTTAGAAAGAGACGGAGAAAAATATAGAGACTCTCTCAAACAAAAAATAAAAAAACTGGGGATTCAAAAAAATGTCCGTTTCGTCAACCGTTATGTCTCCTTAGAAGAACTGATTGACTGGCTTAAAGTCATAGATTTTTACGTCACTCCTTATCTTGACCCACAGCAATCTTCCTCCGGTGCTCTGGCTTATGCCGTTGGAGCCGGCAAAGTTTGTATTTCTACACCCTATCTCTATGCCCAGGAACTTCTCTCCCATGACAGGGGTATTTTGGTCCCTTTTCATGACTCAACCGCCATCGCCGATAGTGTTATTCGGGTTTGGGAAAACCCAAAACTAATGGCTAAAATCCAATCAAATGCTTACAAATTTGGCCGTTTTATGACCTGGCCCAGCGTGGCTCTCCAACACCTTGATCTCTTTACTAAAACTATTAAAAAGTATGGATCATCAAATTCGGTCTCAAATAGACTACCTTCTTAGACTTACCGACAAAGTCGGTCTGATCGAACACAGCCATCTGGACACCCCTAACCTTGACGAAGGTTACACTGTTGACGACAACGCCCGGGCTCTTCAAATAAGTCTCATTTTTCAAAAACAGTTTCCGGTTTTAAAAGACTACATCCCTCTCTATTTTAATTTTATAAACCGGGCGTTTTTTAACAATACCCTCCATAACGACCTAAACAAAAACCAGCACTGGCAAAAAGTCACCACCCCTTTTGGGGAACATTACGGTCGCAGCCTTTTGGCCTTGGCTCACCTCAACACCTCTTCCTCCCAAATACTTTTTCAAAAAATATATAAGTCTCTCAGTCCAAAAATTTCTCCACACCTTAGACTAAATGCCCAGATCATCGCTGCCCTGTCAGTCCTAAAAAATCCTGATATTTCTCTCTTTGCCGATTATCTATTAACTAAATTTAATGGCCACTGGTTTGAACCAAAACTAACCTACGACAATTTCCGTCTTCCCTGGTCTCTTTTTATTGCCTACCAAAGCACCTCTCACCAAAAATATCTCACTGTCGCCTTAAGCTCTCTTGATTTTTTAACCCAAAAAATGTTTGATTCAAAAAATAATCATTTTAATTTTATTGGAAACAGTGGTCTTTTTGGTCAACAACCCATTGAGGCCGGCTCCGCCGTTGAGGCCTATTCTCAGGCATTTTTAGCCACTCAAAATATCTCTTATTATCAACTAGCTCAAGCTGCTTTTAATTGGTTCCATGGTCAAAATATTCTAAAAAAATCCCTTTTAAATCTAAAAACCGGAGGCGTTTATGACGGTCTGGAAAAAACCGGTCCTAATCTCAACCAAGGGGCAGAATCTGTTCTGGCATATTTATCTGCATTTAACTCTTTTACAAGTGCCTCCAAATTGTTACCATCAGTACATGTCAACTGATAATCTTTGTCCCAAATGTGGCGCTGCCCTCTCCCCTATTACCAAAACCAGTACCGGTCGTGAATTACAACGTTGTTCTGCAGGTTCCTGGGATCCTCAAAGCCGAAAAACTGTCGGCTGTGATTATGTCAAATGGCTTGAAGTAAAACCGATCACTCTGGACGAAAACTGTCCCAAATGTGGCGCTCCCTTGGTTTTGCAAGTCACTCGCTTTGGTAAAAAAATGAAAAAATGTTCCACTGGTTCCTGGGACAAAGAAGCCAAAAAAGCCATTGGCTGTGATTATGTCGAGTGGATCAATGGCACCACTGAAAACCTTGACGAAAACTGTCCCAAATGTGGCGCTACTCTCGTCCTTTTTACGACTGCCCGTGGTAAAAAAATGAAAAAATGCTCCACCTCCGGTTGGGATAAAGATAAAAAAATCGCTACCGGCTGTGATTATGTCGAGTGGATCAATAACTTCTCCCCAAAGCAGGACACCGGTGAAGAATTCCTCCCTCCCGAAGACCAGTCTTAACGCCTGACAAACAAAATTGCATTGGGAATATCTCGTCCTGGGCCGTATTTGTAGCCACCAGCCCAGAGTGCCGTCGAACCGCCACTATCCAGATTCAGGGCTCCCTCCATTCCCATTTCAGCAAGCACTCTCGCTGCACCTCCCACCGACACTCCCCTCACCACGCCGATGTAAACCGTTCCGCCCTGACTCGCCACAAAAGCCCGGTTTCCTGTTGCCGACAATTTAGCGTCACTCGTATCCCCAGCAATAGCTTTTCCTCCTGAAACCAATAATGGAAAATTGGCAATCATTCCGTCAATTCCGGTATCCCTTCCCCACTGTTGAGTCTGTCCTACATAACGCACCGACGAAGAAAAAATTACTGCCGGCACCGTACTATAGACATTGTTATCCGAATTAAAATATCTTTTATTTTTATTCATCAACAATGTATCAAAAGAATTAGTTTTACCAGCACATGAAGGGTAACTTGCTGGGCAAAAATAAGACCCGTTTATCCCAGCAATAGCACTATTTCGGGATACGTAAGTAGCCAGTGGCAACACCGGACAATTGTCCCGACAATCCTCCTCCGAAGCCGTATCCACAATGACTTTGGCACTGCTCAAACTGGCCGCCACAATATCGACCACAAAATACTGCTCTCCCACCTTTACCTTTTGTCGAGAATATCCAGAGGTCGGCGGTTCCTTTTTCTCCTCAACATTATCAATTTTTATACCCCCACCTACCGCTACCACCGCCAAAGTCGGTCGAGCCTTGACAATTTCTGCCGAAACTGTGGCCATTTTTGTCAAAGAATTTTTATAATCCATTTTGGCCAAATCGGCCAAACTTAATGCCAGTAAACTCTCAATTTTTCCTGTTTTTATTCCCCCTTCTCGAAGATCAATTAAATCCTCATATAATTTAGTCACATTCAAAAATGTTTTATTGATTTCTTTAACCTCAGCCAGGAGTTGATCATTTTTTTGTCGCTGGTCTTCTGCCTTCATCGTCGCCATTTCAAGACTTACCTTATCCAAATTTTCCTGTAATTCTTTTTTTTGTCCCTCAGCCAGTCGGTAGGAATTCTCCCACCTCTGGGCCTCGCTTCTACTTTGAAAATACTGCCACCCAAAAAACACCAGTAATAAAAATAAAATTCCTCCTCCCAATTTCCAAAAAATTCTCTTACTTTTCACTTTCGCCATCATTCATTATGACATTTTTTCTTCTCTCCTCTCAACCTTTCGTCCTTTTGGACTCATCAGTATAGATTTCATCTATAGAGGTTGGATCGGGAGAAATGTTTTGAGTATAAAACTCAAAATTTTCTCCCGACCGGCACCTTTTCAGTAATAGTTTTACTTCCTTTCTCTGACATAATCATGATTTTTGTCATATTTGTCAGTCCTAATCCAGGTCTTACCTTCGTTTTTTAAATACATGATATAACCTTTGACTATAGGAATACTCCATATCATCCAGTAAACCCACAAGAAAATTGGGTTAACTCTCAACATAAAATAAAACCTTTTCCAAAAGTTATCCAGGACATAGGCGGTTCGTTGCCAGGTGTTAACATAAACCTTTGTCATCAGCACCACATAAGCAGCTATATTGACCAATGCCAATATTGACCACTGCCACGGTATCGGGCTAATTCCCAAAAGCCAAACAACCAGCGCCCAAATCCCCACCGGCAAGCCGACAGTATTGATAAACAATGACAAACAAGGCACTAAATTCAATCGTGCCCGTTGTCGTTGACCCCAACTCATCCCCATAGATTTCAGGGTAGGCGTTGATAAAGACTGGTAAAAACCGCACATCCACCGGTATCGTTGTACCAAAGCTTTTTTCAAAGTCAGCGGCACTTCTTCTACTAGAGGGTTAGCGATTACTCCCAATTTTTTACCGTTGGTCCACAGCCTCATCCCTACTTCCGGGTCTTCAATGGTAATCCAGGGATTAAATCCGCCGAATTCCACCAGATCTTTAGCTTTAAAAAACAAGCCTTTGCCTAAAACCCAGAACGGATGATGCCCATTATCACTCATATGAGGATAGACAAGACCGTCCCATTCCATATGGTCCATGGCACAAAATGTCGCTGGTAAACTATCAAGTAGATTTCCGGCTACGTTGGTACTCTGTAGCACATCGTATCCTTCTACTCCGATCCCAGCAGCAGCTGCCAAAAAGTGATCCCTGGGAGGTATCGAATCGGCATCAATATAATTCAAAAGCCAATCCTCACCTTCGCTTTCCACTAATCTATAAAAAGCATAAATTAGCTGCCGAGTCTTTTTTGGCGGTAAATCAGTCACTCCTTTTGTCTTGCCCTGGTGCCACCAATAGACCTGGTCATCTCGTTGCCATTGTTGCCAAACTCTGTCCCAAGAAGCATCACTTGTCGCCGGAATTACCATAATTTCCAAAAACGGAAATTCCAGTCTGAGTTTTTCAAGACTATCAATAGTTTCTTTGTCATCCCAGTTAGGAATACTGATTACTTTCCATTTATCCTTGGGATAGTCAATTTCCGAAATACCCAAAAAAGTGCTCCTCATCGTTTCTTCCAATTCCCTTAACACGGGATAGAGAAGAATTATCTTTGGGTACTTTTCCAAAGGCAACTCTTTTGCCTTTTCTAGTCTTACCCAGTTAACTTTTTTGAGGAAAAAATAAAACATCATCAAAAAAGCCATTGTGTACATAATCTGGGTCACCGCAAACAGCACCACTAAAACGTGGTTGCTCATCACCAGCTCCTTTCTCTAGATCTGAACTTTAGTTACGTCCATGACACTTGGAGCTAAACTGACTTTTTGCTCCCGCAACCAATCAGCTAACTCTGCCATTCCAACACCAAATTCGACTTGGGGTATATATCCCAAATCCCAATTGGCTTGACTCACGTCCGCAAAACAATGCCGGATATCACCTACCCGATATTTCTGGGTAATTACCGGTTCAATCTCTTTTCCCAAAGTCTTAGCCAAAGTTTTGGCTACTTCACTAATGGAAATCGATCGACCAGAGCCAATATTGTAGACACCAGATTTGCCGGACATCAAAGCCAAGTAGATTCCCCGTGCCACATCCTTGACACTGACAAAATCTCGTCTCTGCTCGCCATCTTCAAAAATTTCTGGCGCTTGATCGTTAAGCAGCCTATTTGCAAAAATTGCAGCTACACCGGTATAAGGATTAGACAGAGCTTGTCTCGTCCCATAAGCATTGAAAAATCTCAATGCTACCGTTGGCAGTTCAAGGCTTTTGCCTACTACCATAAACAATTCTTCCTGAGTTCTTTTGGTCGTAGCATAGACTGAGTCCGGGGTTAGTTTTTTGCTTTCTCGAGTCGGCACTGGAATGGCTTTTTTACCTTCAAAGGTAATTTCCCATTCACGTCTCATCAACTGCTCTCTGGTTCTCACCGGAGGTGCAATCCTGCGCTCAGGTTGACCCTCAAGACTATATTCTCCCTCGCCGTAAATTGACATAGAGGAAGCCACCAACAAAGACCCTTTAAATTTACTGTCTTTGATGGATTGCAAAAGTGAAGCCGTACCACCATCATTGTTATTCACATAATAGGCAATATCTGCCATACTTTGACCGACACCTACCGAAGCCGCCAGGTGAATCACCCAACCGACTCCTTGAAGACAACCATTGACTATTCTTTGATCTTGAACACTCCCCAAAATTCTTTGTACTTTTGGATTTAAATAATCAGGCCATAAACCTTTTTGCCGCAGATCACCATGAATTTGTGGCTCCAGATTATCTAAAACCCGGACCTCAATTCCTTGATCTATCAACAAATCCGCCAAATGGCTTCCCAAAAAACCTGCTCCGCCCGTAATCAAGGCTTTCATGCTCTTGCTCCTTTCCTATTTCTATTACTGAATTTTAAGGTGCTAAAATGGGGAAATCCCCTTCTTCTTTGACACGAACGCTTATGTTCGTTAAAGCCCGATATTATACCCTATAAGATAAAACTATTCAAACCAAAAAGCTCACTAAACTGGCTAAAACTAAATAAATCACACAGTACGGCAACATCTTAACTATAATTTCTCTCAGACTCTCTTTTCCCCCAACAATCGCCTTGGCTGCCACTGCATCGGCAATAGCAATCATATTGCCAGCCCCACCCCCCACTAAAAGCCACCCCAGAATCCTAATTTTACCCATTCCCATTTCCCCGGCAGCTCTGGCTACCGCCTCTCCAAACATTAAATTTGACACTGTAGCACTCCCGGTGACAAAACTTCCCAATGCTCCAATCCAAGGTGCTAATTGTGGTAAAAATTTATTAGTAAATAACTGTGCCATCATCCCCATCATCCCGCTTTCCTGCAATACCCCCACTAAACTCGCCATGATTACAATCAAAACAAACGGTGACCAACTACTCCTGATTGCTTTTTTCAAAAAATCACCCCACTCAGATACCTTTCCTCTAAAATAAACACTGCTAACTGCTGCCGCTGCCAAAAACACCCACCCCGGATTTACATTAAGTCCCAAAAACTTACTCAAAAGTAAAAAAATTATCAAAATTGCATAAGGAACAATTACCTGTTTTAAGGGTAAAATTGCTTGTCTATCTTTGTCTTCCCGATTACCTTTCACCGTCAACAAAAACACCCCTAAAGCCAATACCGATCCCAAAATTGAGGGTAATTCTATCCCCAAATAAGAAACTATATATGATGCTCCCCAAAACAAAAAACCCGCCCACAGTGCCATCGGCACTTTTTCCCAAAACAACTTTTTTCTTTCTCTTTCTCCTGCCACCACCACCCACAACATCATCACCGGCACTATCACTCCTACCATATTTAATAGCGCTGTTGTTTTTCCTAGAGCCAAAAAATCAACCCCAATTCCGACCAGTCCCACCCTTATCGGTGTCCCCGCGGCTCCAAATGGCACCGGGACTCCGTTTCCCAACAGGGCAACTATCATCGCCTGAAGCGGAGATAATCCCAGAGCCAAAAGCATCGGTCCCACCACAATCGCCGGTGTTCCAAATCCAGCTACTCCTTCCAAAAACGCTTCCAAAAACCACCCTAGCATTATCACTTGTATCCGTCTGTCATCGGAAAAATTATTAAGATAAGTAGCCAAACTTTCCGTCACCCGATATTTTTTTAAAAGTTCCAAAAAAAGTATCGCTCCAAAAACAATCACCAATATATCAAAAGCTACCATTATTCCCTCCCAAAATACCCCTCCCAAGGCTAAAATTGGCATTTTCCACCAAATTAACGCTTCAGCTAATGCCACTACCAAAGTTACCATGGCAATTTTTACAATTGAAGTCCTATGATCTATTAAGAGCCAGATAATAAAGACCACCAGGGGCAATAATGCCAGTCCTTGCATACTTTATTATGGCATATTTTTTCCGCTATAATAACTTACTATGGATATAAATAATCTTCTCACCTCAATCGTCCGCAATCAGCTTACTGGTTTTATTGCCGAAAAGCTTAATATTACCGAAGATCAAGCTGCCAAATTAGTCGCCATTGCCATTCCTATACTTTTAGCCGCCCTAGCCAAAAACGCCAAGAAACCCGCCGAGGCTCAAAATATCTCTACGGCTTTAGAAGAGCATGACGGTTCTATTCTTAACGATATTCTAGGTTCTCTCGCCACCCCTCAAGTAAGCCAAGATGGTCAAAAAATCGTCAGCCATATTTTAGGCCCCAAAACCTCCGGAGTAACTCAAAAAATTTCTAAAGAATCAGGCCTTAAAAACTCTCAGGTCAACACCGCTCTGGCTCTCATCGCCCCCATCCTTATGGGTACCTTAGGTCAAAAACAAGCTCAAGAGCAAAATCCTGTTGTTTCCCTACTTAAGGGTTTCCTCAACTAACAGCCTCATTTTTTGCTATCATTGGCTATGGCAGTGGTGTTAACTGGTATCAAACCAACAGGAGATCTTCATATTGGTAACTATTTAGGTGCCATTGAACCAGCTTTAAACAATACCTCTAGTCAAGACTCTTATTTTTTTATCGCCGATCTTCATGCTCTCAATCAGGAAAAAGATCCGCAAAAAATTCACCAGTATACTTTGTCTGTCGCCGCCGCCTGGCTCGCTTCCGGACTCGACCCTGATAAAATTGTCCTTTACCGCCAATCTGATATCCCCCAAGTTTCCGAATTAACTACAATTCTCTCCGCCGTCACCCAAAAAAGTCTCATGAACAAAGCCCATGCTTATAAAGCTGCCCGTGACGAAAATATGCAAAAAAAACGCGACCCTGATGCCGGCATCAACATGGGCCTTTATACCTACCCGGTCCTCATGGCCGCCGACATTCTTTTGCTTCAAACTGATCTGGTCCCTGTCGGTCAAGATCAAGTCCAACACGTTGAAATCACTCAAGATATTGCTCAAAATTTTAACCGAACCTACAACAAAAAAGTCTTTAATATCCCGCAGTATTATCTCCAAAAAAATCTCTCTACCGTCCCTGGCCTTGACGGCCGCAAAATGTCCAAAAGCTATAACAATACCATTCCCCTTTTCGCTACCCCTGATATTTGGGAAAAAGTTGTCAAAAAAATTGTCACTGATTCCGACATTTCTGATCCCAAAAACTCCCCTCTCTATCTTATCTACCGGTCAATCGCTTCCGAAAAAGAAGCTCAAACTCTACTTTCTGATTTGGAAAACAAAACTATCGGCTGGAAAGAAGCTAAAGACCGCCTCCTGGAAACCATTATTGCCCGTTTTAGTGACATGAGCCGAGCCTACTTCGCCTGGCTTGAATCACCTCAAAAAATTGAAGAAATTTTTGCTCAGGGCAAAGAAAAAGTTATTCCCATCGCTCAAAAAACTCTAATCTCAGTCAAAACCGCCTGCGGTTTACTGTAATCCTATATTGACTACCACTATCTCCGGGCTGTTAAAAATTCTCAAAGGAATCAAGCTGTTTCCCAAACCTCGGGAAACTATCATCCGGGTTCTGTCTTTTTTAAACACTCCAGCATCATAATCCGGTAAAATTCTCTGGTGTGGCGCCACTAAACCACCCAAAATTGGCAATCTCACCTGTCCTCCATGAGCATGGCCACTGAGCACTAAATCAAAATTATTGTCTACATAATCTAAAAACTTTTCCGGTCGATGTGACAATAAAATATTAACTTCTTCCTTTTTCATTTTTGCAGTCATTTTTTTTAAATCTTTTCCAAAAAATTTACTGTCCTCATCAATCTGATTTCCCGGATCCCCTATCCCCCATATATTTATTTTTTGTCGATTTTTTCTTAAAACAATTTTAGTTTTATCCAAAATCTTAATTCCAGATTTTTGTAATTTTTTCCTTAACTCAGGCCATTTACCGCTCCACAATTCGTGGTTGCCAGAAACCATATAAACTGGAGCCACCTTTTTAAGTTCCAGCACTAAATCCATCGCTACCTCTAAATCAGGATGTCTCATATCTATTAAATCTCCTGTTACAGCAACCATATCTGGTTTTTCCTGTTTTACCTTTTCCAAAATATGGCTTTGGTTTTTACCAAAAATTTGGTTATGTAAATCAGAAATTTGGACAATTTTAAAGCTTTTCTTAATTTTTTTTAGCCCCACTTTATAGTGAGACACTATCACCCTCTTGTTATCCCATACAAACCAACCTAACCCTAGAAAAATTAAAAGCAATATCATTACCAATGCTATCTCAAACCTTACTTTAATACAACTTTATAGTACAATATCTCATGTCCAGAGAAACCCCATCTTTTGATCCAGTCGAAATCCTCGCCCAATACAAAGCCGGAAATATTGACCGAGGCCAACTTAGCGAGAATGATAATCAGGTTCTTAGCTACTACCTGGGCCTCGCTATTGACGACCCTAAGTTTGCCCGAGATATCAAACTTCGCCAACAACAAATCCTCAACCCTACTCCCCCCCAGGAAAGCCTAGTTCAAATGGAGTTATTTTCTAACACTCCTCCTTCCGAAGAAGATACTAGTCAATCTCTGGAAAAAATGCACCGCGAGCAATGGAGACAGCAACAGCGCTGGTCCCGCATGAAGCCTGACCCCGAACTCCGGGAAGAAATAAAAATCAAGAAAAAGGAACTCCGGCAAACCATTGGTCTACCAGTTGCCCGAGGTAAAAGCCCATATGTAAACGACTCTCTTTATAAGTATCTAGTCAAACGTATTTATACCTACGATAATTTTGGAATCTTTAATGATTACTTTTCTCCCTTTCCCGTCGAGAATCTAGACACCCGCATCAGTCAGGTAACTACCCTCGTCGATAACATGCTCAACTCCCCCGATCTAGACACTAAACGTAAAAAATGGAATTATTTTAAGCAATTTTCTTTTGAATACAAACAGCGCTGGTCAAAGTCTTAAAAAATACTCCTATGGAGGTACAACTCTGTAGCCACAAAAGCAGCATAAACCATCAAAAGCATCACTCCCTCCCACCTCGATAAAGTATTTTTAGTTCTGGCAAAAATATAAAACATAAATAACCCCACTATCAAAAACAACAAACTCACCACATAGCTATTAGTCAAAAATACCGGCTTGCCGTAAATCAAAGTCAATACCCCCAAAAGAAAAGTGTTAAAAGCCGCTGAACCCACATAATTGCCAAAAGCCACCTCATAATCTTTCATAAAAGCCGATCTAATCACTAGCGATAATTCGGGGACATTAGTTCCGATAGAAATCAACAGCAAGCTGATCAAAAATGAAGAAATTCCCAGTAAATCAGAAAAATAAACTGTTTGTTCCACTACAAATTTACTGGCCGTAAATACAATTATCATTCCAAAAAGGGCTTTTAATAACTCCTTGCCCACCTTGACACTTTTTCCAAAATCCATAGTTTTTATCTTGTCTAACAAACCCTTTTTGGACTCCAAACTGAGCAGTAAAAAAACAAACACCACTACCGCAACAATGCTATCAGTGACCCCAATTTTCCCATCCATCACCAACATTGATGGCAATGCCACTACCACCAACGAAGCTACTAAATTAAAACCTCTGAATTCAGCATTCACCTTTACCGAATTACCCACAATTGCCAAAAGCGGCGCTATTAGCAGAAACAGGACAATTGATGCTCCTACTAAACTACCAACATAAATTTCCGGATCACCTCCAAGCAACGCATTGATTCCCACCGACAACTCTCCCATCGAGGTAAACAAACCCAAAACCACAAAAGACACCATAAAGGATGATAAATTCAAGGACTTTGCCAACCTCTGAACTGATTTTATGGCAATCCCAGACCCAATCCAGATTCCAGTAAAAGCCAATAGATAAATAAACACATGCTGCCACACCATAGCTAATTCTAGCAACTATTAAAAAAATTACTTTAGCCGAAATAACCCCTTTTCTGGTTTATATACCTTATCCGGGTATTTTTCTACCAATTTCCAAATACAACCATTAATCGTTTTCGGATGAAATTTACCTGACTTATTTAATTCTTTTGTTAATTCCGACCATCTCACTCCCTCTGGATTCTTTCTCAGCACCTTAAAAATTTTTTCATAAATCTGACCTGTTATTGTAGTTACCCCAACCATCAGACAACCTCAACTAAAGTCAATTTATAGTGCTCTCCGAAATCCATGGTCTGTGTCCCTAGTTCTTTGGTCTCTCCAATTTTCAGAATAGTTTCCAACTCAGAATAATCCTTCGATAAATTTATACCTCCACTTTCCTGTCTTGGCGCCAATTTTGAAGACACTATAGTTACCGAATCGGCACTTATTTCTTTTACCACCATACTTGGATTTCCCAACTCTTCAGGATTAAATATCAATGAATCCCCCACCCCAACTTCCATCATATTTTCTTTCGGCTCCGGTTGCTCTCTAACCCACCCTGTCCATGTTTGTTCAATTATTTTTATTTTTGCTTTCATTTTATTTAAAA
>CAYNEE010000003.1:0-58534 GCA_964396145.1 uncultured Gammaproteobacteria bacterium
CTTGATTTATCTGGGGTCAAATTAGTTCCCGACATTTTTGGTCTGAGCAAAAAAAGAATTGAACTTATTGAGGAAAACCTTCCGGAAAATTTTCACAGTCAGCCTGCCCCCAACCGGGATATTCTCAGTCGCCTGAAAAACTTTTTAAACAAGAAACAAGTTTTATCTGACTATAATTTTCTTTTTTACCTCAGTGACGGCTCTTCACCCTTTCTTTTTTCCAAAAAAAATTTTCTCCATGTTCAGGTTCCTTTTGTCACTAAATTCAATTCTTCCGAAAAATTTTTGAATTCTCTTAAGGCTCGTTTTATTGACAAGGTTATCTGCAATTCTCAATTCACCTCTAAATTCCTAACCTCTTTTCCTGAAAATAAAATAACTGTTCTGTATCCTCCGGTAGATGTTGCCAAACTGGAGGGGGATGTAGACAAACAAAAAATAATCCTATCTGTAGGACGTTTTGACAATATCCTCAATGCCAAAAAACAGGATGTTCTCATTGAGGCTTTTATTAAGTTTTATAAAAAATCCCCCAAAACTGACTGGAAACTAGTTCTGGCTGGAGGTAGTCGGGAAGTTCCTGAAAAGAACAATTATTTGATTCATCTCCAGGAAATGGCTAAAGACTACCCTATTCATTTTGTCGTCAATCCCTCTTTTGAGGAATTAAAAAAGATATATGCCCGCTCCTCAATTTACTGGCATGCTGCTGGTTTTGAGGTTGATGAATACCTTACTCCTGAGCAAACCGAACATTTTGGTATGACTGTGGTTGAGGCTATGGATTCTGGTCTCGTCCCCCTGGTCGTCGCCAAGGGTGGTCTCACTGAAATTGTTGATAATGAAAAAAATGGTTTTCTATGGCAAACTATCGACGAGTTGGCTGCCAAGACACATCTGTTAATTGCTACCCCCAAGACCCTCATGGAAATGTCTGAGAAAGCTCACGAAAGTGCCCAGGCTTTTTCCAAAGAAGTCTTTGCCGAAAGATTACTAAAACTCATCAGGTCATGAGAATTTCTCTGGTTGTTACTAATTGGAACGGTCTTGATTTGCTTAAAAAAAATCTTACCGAAATTATAGAAAAATCACCCGAAGTCTTAGAGATAATTGTTGCCGATGATGCTTCTACCGACCAGTCCCTGCCCTTTATTAAAAATCTCCAAAAGAAGTATCCCAAACTCACTTATCTAAAACACTCTCAAAACGTTGGTTTTGGTCGAAACCTTAATTCTGCCGTTAAAAAATCAAAAGGGGACTTAGTCGTAATTTTAAACAATGATATCCGCCCCCATAAAAACTACATTAAAAACTCTCTCTCTCATTTTAAAGATCCAAAGGTCTTAGGTGTCACTTTTGCTGAGCTGGGCAACGAAAATTATGCCCGTTTTTTTTGGAAACAGGGTTATCTCCAATTTGAAAAGGGCCGCTCTCAAAAGACTCACATTTCCGGTTGGCTCAATGGCGGCACCTCCATTGTTCGCAAAGATTATTTTCTAAAACTAGGTGGTTTTGATCACGTGTACGAGCCCTACTACTTTGAGGACTCAGATTTTGGTTTCCGTGCGTGGAAATCAGGCTATACTCTTCTTTGGGAGCCAAAAGCTGTGGTTGAGCACAAGCACGAATCTACCATGTCCCGACTTCCCAAAAAACATTTAATTTATGTCAAAGAGAGAAATCACTTAATTTTTACCAAAAGGAACATTACCAACAAGAGTCTTTTGTTCAAAAACAAAATTTTTTCTTTTCTTCGCATCCTTTCCGGTCCTAATTATTTAAAAATAATTCTTGCCGCCCGCCGTCAACTCAAAAAATACCCTGCCCCCATCGTCTTTCCCAAACGCACCGATATAGAGATTTTGAGAATGTTTAAAAAATGAAATCATTTACCAATGTTTGGAAAATCTTGTTGATTATTTTTTTTTCCCTCCTATTAAGAATTTTTCTATCAAACGTCACTGTTCCTGTTGGCGATATTTTGGTTCACCAGGAATGGGCTAAAAGTTTATATCAAGAGGGGACCCGGGGTTCATATTTTCGTGAAGGCTGGACATATTCTCCGCCGACTCAACCATCACTCATGATGCTGGCTTATTCAGGCTCAAGATCAATTTATGAAAACAGAAATGTATTTTCTGCTATGCACAATCTTTTAAAAATTCCCCCTGCCTCTGTTTTATTGGGTTTTCAAAAATATGGTCAAATTTTAACTTTGAAAATCTGGGAATTTTTAGCAACTCTAATTATCGCCTTCGTTTTCTATTTTTATTTTTCCAACCAAAAGTCATCAAAAATTGGTCTAATAATTTTTACTTTAATTTTATTTCACCCCATCTTAATTTTTACAAATTCCGTTTGGGGACAAAATGATTTGATACCGACCATGTTTGCTTATATCTCCTTTCTTTTAATTTTTTCAAAGTACATTTACTATTCACCCATCATTTTTTTCTTGGGGGTTTTATTTAAGCCAACAATAATAGTTCTAACACCATTATTTGCCATTGTATTTTTATTTTTCTATTTTAAAAACAAAAAAAATTTTTTAATCCTATTACCAATCATGTTGATAATCACAAGCTTTCTCTATCTTTCTTTTAAACCATTTATACCTACAGGGATTTCTCCTATTAATTACGTTCGAGACATTTACAATCACCGCATTAGTAATTCCTCAAAAGGATTAAATTTAGCCTCAGTTTCGGCTTTCAATCTTTATTCTTTATTATTTAACATCGATAAAACCTATGCCACTAAAACTCCACTGATCAGCATAGGTCTGCTCCTTTATATCCTGATAAATGTAGTTTTCATTTATCATTTTTTAAAATCTAAAAATCATAGTTTTTCTCATTTACTTTTTACGATTTATTTTCTAGGCCAAGGCAGTTTTTTACTTTTAACTAATATGTTAGAAAGATATTTTTTCCCGGCACTTTTAGCGAGCATTTTGATAATGGTTTTATATTGGAAAAAGTTTGGTCGGCTTATGCTTTTACAACAATTAATTTGGTTTTTGAATTTAATTTACGCCTATTACCATCGTCAAAGCGAATTTATTAGTTATGTTTTCAAAGAAAATAACTTCATCTTTGTTCGTTTGTTGTCTTTTTGTAGTTTGCTAATTTTTTTCTTATTGACCAAAAAATATTTAATTTTAGTCAAATTTAAAAATGAAAAATTTTCTTAGTATTATTATCCCCACCTGGAATACCGCAGAAATTACTCTAAAATGTGTCCGATCTCTTCAAAAATATCTCAAAAATTTTCCTCACGAAATTATTATCGTTGATAATGCTTCTACTGATAATACAGTCGCAAAGTTTAAAAAAGAAAAGGGGATTGTCCTCATCCAAAATAAAAAGAACTTAGGTTTTGCTAAAGCCTGCAATATTGGATCAAAAAAATCAAAAGGGGATTATCTCTTTTTTCTCAACTCCGACATGATAGCCCTCGATAATAGCCTCATTAAAATGTGCGAATACCTAAAAAATAACCCTAAAATAGGCCTTATTGGTCCAAAGTATCTTAATATCGACCGATCAGTTCAGGGCTCTGTTTTTCCACCCCAAACTCCTCTTAATGCTTTGAAAGAATTTTGGCTGGGAAAAAATGCTTACTCCAAATACTCTCCTCGGTCTAAAAAACCCATCGAAGTCCATTCCCTTTCCGGTGGAGCCATATTAATTTCTAAGAAGTTGTTTAATGAGGTTGGCGGTTGGGATGAGCGTTATTTTATGTACTTTGAAGACCTAGAACTTTGTCGTCAGATCAAAAAGTTAGGTTATAAAATTTTTTATTATCCACAGTGTCGCTTCGTCCACCGCCATGGCGCCAGTGGCCAAAAACTGGCTGACTCCAGCAACCAATGGCGTCGACTAGTTCCCAGTTCGAAAATTTATCATGGACATCTTACACACTACTATCTCTTTTCAATAACCTGGCTCGCTCAAAAAATCAATAAATTAAACATTAAAAAAATTTTATTACTCGCATTTATTATAAGATTATTTTTACTTCCATGGATATATCACGGTGATATTACAGTAACTTATTGGTGGGGAAAATTTGCCGCCGAATTCACCTGGAGAGGTTACTATGATTGGCTAAATTTTGGCGGATACGGTCGCCCTGACCAACCAATGCTAAATATCTTTTATGTTTGGCTTGTTCGTCTTTTTTATTTACTAGTCCACCAAATTATTTGGTTTATTAATGTAAATATTCCTGCTTTTCCCTCAAAAATAATGAGCTGGTTTTTCCTGCATGGCAACCAGGTTTTATTGAAACTACCCATGATTATTGCGGATACCGCAATTATCTATTTTGTATATTCCTTTGTTAGCAAATCTTTGTCAAAAACTAAAGCAACTTTTGCTGCTATTTTTCTGGCACTTTATTTACCCATGATTTATAACAGTGCTCTTTGGGGGAGCGGAGATAGTATTATCAATCTCCTGGCTTTACTCGCTATTTATTTCCTTTATCATAAAAAATATCTTCTTTTTACTTTCCTCTTCCTTTGTTCTATTTTGTACAAGTTTTCTCTGGCTATATGGTCACCAGTAATTCTTACAATTCTTATTTATCAACGAATTAAACTCGCAGACATTATTAAATCAGTTGGTCTTTCTGTAATTTTTATTTACCTAGTCTCTTTTCCTTTTGCCACAAAAAATCCTTTTATCTGGTTTTGGGAAACTATAACTCAAAAAATCATGCCCGGTGCAATGCCACAAATTACTTCTAATGCTATGAATTTCTGGGGAGTTATATTTGGATTGAAGCCGCGTCTTGATGAAACTTTAGTTTTTAATCTTATTTCTTTTAGACAACTTTCCTTGTTAATTTGTCTAGTTTTTTACATTTATATCTGCGTAAAACTTTATAAAAACTTCTCCATTAAAAATGTTTTACTAACCCTGGTTCAAATTACTCTGGTAACCTTTACTTTCATGACCCGCATGCACGAGCGATATACCTATCCAGCCCTGATCCCTTTACTACTTTTATCGCTATATGATCGGAAGTTTTTTAAATACTTTATTATTTTATCTGTCACCCATTGTTTGAACGTATATAATTGGTGGTGGATCCCCAAAATCCCCTTTCTCATTACTTTACTTAAATCAGAAGTAACTACGAGAATTATTAGCCTAATTCAAACTTTATTAACAATTAGCCTCCTCTCGACAAAGTTATTTACCTCTAAAAATGAATAAAAAAATAACCTTGGTGCTTTTGCTTATTTTCACCTTTTTAATCAGATTTTTGTTTCTTGACAAAAACCCACCCGCACTTTTTTTTGATGAAGTTGACGCTGCTTACCAGGCTGAGATTTTTAACATGCAGCAAGGTGACTATTTTGGCAATAAGTATCCCGTCCATTTTCATTCCTTAGCTGATTGGCGCACTCCTTTATATATCTACTCTGTTTCTCTAGTCAAAACCGTTGTTAACCACCCGGAGATATCAGTTCGCCTTCCATCAGTCATTTTTAGCACTCTTTCGGTTTATTTCTTTTACCTTTTGACAAATTCATTTTTAGCTACCGCCCTCTTTAGTCTCAACCCTTGGTCCATACATTACGGACGCAGCGCTTTTGAAGTCTCAGGAATGCTTATGGCTCTTTTGGGAGGTTTCTATTATCTTAAAAAATATTTTACTAATTATCATCTTTTTTATTTATTTCTTTCCGTTTTATTCTTCATTCTAACGCCATATTTTTATAGTACTAGTAAAGCCTTCTTGGTTTTTTTGGCCCTCGGCATCTTAATCATTTACTGGCATCAATTAAAAAAAATACCTTTAAAACATTGGTTTATAGGCTTATTTTTATGTATCATTCTTTTAGCTCCACTTGGTCTAGATACACTTAATGGTCGTGCTGGTTTCCGATTTTCTTATATAAACATATTTCATGATCCTCATAGTGCTGATAAAGTCAATTTTGAACGTTATAGTGACTATATTTTATCTTCGCCGTCGAGTCTTTTGTCATCAAAAATAAACCATAATAAAATTACCTTGGTTTTAAATCGCTTTATTAATAATTATTTTTCTGCATTTTCTACTGATTTTCTTTTTATTAGAGGAGATAGTAATTCACGCCACGGTTTTGATGGACACGGTCTTTTCTATTATATTGATGCCTTATTAATTATTTTGGGACTGGTTGGTATTTATAAACAAAAAAAAGTTTCTGAAACGGACAAATTTTTCATTTTTCTACTCATTACTGCGCCTATTCCTTTTTCTTTGACTACTGATTCCACCGGTGGTCATGCCACCCGTTTAATTTTAATGCTACCTTCTCTAATCTATCTGGTCTACCGTGGCGCCCTAATTGTTAAAAAAAGTTCCAAACTCCTTTTTAAAATATTGTTACTTGTATATTTAGTATCTGTATTTCACTTTTACCACTTCTATCGCTATGACTACCCACAGAAAAACGCTATGTACTGGCAAGCCAACGTAAAAGAATCCGTCGAGGCTACAAAAAAATACTCTCAGCCAATTTACTTTTCTTCCTTTTATGAATCGTTCTTGCCATTTTTTTTATATTATCAACCCTATCTTCCTGTTGATGCCCCCAGCCTCCACTTACATCCAGTGGACAGCGACATAATCAGTGGTAGCAGCCTTGACAGCCATTACTTCTTTGGACATATAAAATGGAACAATTTTAATAAGATATCCATACCACCAAGTATTTTTGTAGTTCCTGCCACTGAGCTGAGCCAGTTACCTTTAGATAAGAATCAACAACCTCTTCTAAAACAACTTGAATTTATACCCAAAAAATATATTAACTCACAAGACTTCTATATTTTTAGTTATGAAAAATAAGATTGTGTAATATGCTTCTCCCAAAAATTAAAATAGATATCAAAAAAATCTTATTGTCGGCTTTTGTTTTAAGAATTATTTTAGTGTTTATATCCCAATCTCACCCTGACATATTAAACCACGTTGACTGGGGTAACCGCTTGCTGGAGCTTGGTCCCTATAAATTTTATGAAAATATTTTTTGGGGAGTCTCTTGGCCAAACCAACCTTTTGCCAGTATGTATCTTTTTGCTCTTATTAAACTTGTACGCGATTTAATTTTCAATATTTTTTTGTTTTTAAACAATCAATTTTCCCTCTTTCCTTCTTTTGTTATTCCTGTTTTAGAGCAAAATTTACAAATTTGGTTGCTTAAACTGCCTTTTATTTTAGCCGATCTTGGTATTGCCTTTTTTGTTTATAAATTTTTAACTGAGAGAAAAAATAAACATGCACTTTTAGCCGCCATCATGTTCCTTTTCAATCCGATTGTCATCTACAACTCAACCATCTGGGGACAAACTGACAGTCTCATTAATTTACTTATTCTGGCCGGATTTTACTTTGTCTATAAAAAACATTATTTTTTAGGAATTTTTCTAACTCTAATTTCTTTTACCTTTAAACTGTCTCTAATTATCTATTTACCTTTATTCTTAATTTTATTATGGAAGCGTCGCAATGATTGGAAAAAAATATTATTCTCATTTTTGTTTACCTTTGTTACCATTGTTCTTTTGGCGTGGCCTTTTTCAATTTATCCCAATCCACTCAAGTGGCTTCTCTATCTTTATCAAAACCGGGTTTTACCCCGACAGGGCAATATGCTCAACGGCAATGCCTTTAATTCTTGGTTTATCCTCTACGGCCCTGACTTTTCTCTTTCAGACTCTCTGCCACTCCTGGGTATAGCCGCCAAAAAAATCTCTTATGCTTTCACTATTATTGTTTTGTTTTTTATCTATTTAAAAATATTCATTAGAAAATCTACTTCTACTGATTTCATTTTTGCCCTCTTTTTGACTGCTTTTACCGCCTTTTTATTTTTAACCAATATGCATGAACGTTATCTTTACCCTATCTTTCCATTGTTTAGTTTATTAATTTTTCTTATACCCAAATATTTTAATCTTAAACACCTGGTTATTATCAGTTTCATTCACTTACTCAATCTCTATAACCTTTGGTTTTATCCTCTTATCACCCCACTAAAATCTATTTTAATCTTTTCAGACTTCCTAGTCTGCAAAATTCTCAGTATAATTCTCTTAGTTTATTATGTTAAATACCTCTACGCCTATTTTAAGAAGAGTTACTAAAGTCAGGACATGTCTTATTTTATTTTTATTGGCATTTTTTCTCCTCCGTTTTTCATTTATCAACAACACCCCTCTATTTGGAGATGAAATCGATGTCGGTAATCAGGCTTATTCTCTCCTAAAGACAGGTCGTGACTATCGAGGTAACTTATTTCCTACCTATATCCAATCATTTTCAGAGTCACGAGCTCCTCTTTTAATGTACCTCACCATTCCTTTTATTGCCATTTTTGGGCAAAATTCTTTAGGGGTGAGACTACCTCCCTTGCTTTTTTCCTTACTAGCTTTGTACTTCTTTTATCTCTTGGTAAAAAAGGTCTCAAAAAATAAACCATTGGCTTTGATTGCCGTTTTTATTATGGGAACTTCACCGATATTTTTTCATTACTCTGCCCTGGCTTTTGAATCAAGTTTATTATTGCTACTAGTACTGGCCGGAACTTATTATTACTTGGAAAATAAATGGTTACTTTCCTTTATGTTATTTGCTTTATCTTTTTATACCTACAATACGGCTAATGTTTTTACGCCCCTGATTTTACTTTTTCTTTTCATAAGTCACCTCAAAAAAATTAAAAACTATAAAAGATTTTTTCTATCCACTCTCCCGGCTCTATTTTTGCTGTTACCTCTTATCTATCAAATTGTCTTTGGTTCAGCCGCCAGCCGCTTTTCCTTAATCAGCATTTTTGGCCATCAAAACACTGAAACTGTTGAAATCAAGCGCTCAAGCGCCCCCAATCCTTATTCTATTTCTGAAAAGATTTTTCACAATCGACCTCGTGAAATTGTTCAAGTCTTTTTAAAAAATTATCTGACCTCTTTTTCTCCCCAAACACTCTTTATCAGTGGTGATTCCAATCCCCGCCACTCCGTCCCCGGCTTTGGGTTTTTATTGTTATCCCTGGCTCTATTATCACCCCTGATATTCCTTTCAAAACCCAATAAATTATTTATCTATTGGCTTTTCATCGCTCCCATAGCTTCTTCGCTTACTCTAAACGGTGGCGAGCATGCCACTCGACTTTTTATAATTATACCTGCCATCGTCTATCTTTATTCATTGGCTTTTTCCATACTTTGGTCAAAATCAAAAACTATTTCTTATTTATTTTTAATAGCCCTGATTTTTTGCTTTCTTTCTTTTTTACACGAGTACCGGACTCATTACCCAAAAGACCATTACCAGTCCTGGGGCTACGGTTATCAGGAGGTTTTTCAAAACGAAGATCTAAAAAATTATCCACTTTATATCTCCAACCCAAATTACAATTTACTTAACCCCTACCTTTTTTATCAAAAGCCGGATTTAAGAATTCTCCAATCCGGTTTTATAGATCAACCCAAATTCTTAACAGACGGCTTGGAGGGCTATGAGCTGGGCCAGGCCCGTTTTATTATTAATTGGCATGGCGACACTCTTGAAACTATCAAAAATATAGCCAAACCAGGTGATATCTTTGTCTTGACCCAATTAAAAGACATCCCTGGCGATATGATTTTAGACAAATTCACTGGTTTCAATCTTATTAATGTTATAAAAACACCACTAGATCAACCTCTCTACCAAATTATCCAAAAACAATGAAAAAATTAGCCGTAATTTTAATTATCCTTTTAGGCTTTTTTTTACGTTTATATAAACTGGGAGAATTACCTAATAGCTTTACCCCGGATGAAGTTGCCCAGGGCTACACCGCCTACTCGCTTTTAGAAACAGGTCGGGATGAATGGGGGAGCCGTAATCCTTTTATTCTGCGCTCTTTTGGTGACTTCAAGGCCCCCCTTCAAACCTGGCTGATAATGCCCTCAATTAAAGTTTTTGGTCTGACCCCCTTTGCCATCCGCCTCCCTAACGCCCTTCTGTCTTCATTTGCCCTGCTTACCACTTATTTACTCACTAATCTACTCTTCAACTCTTTTCCTATTTCCATTTTTACTCTCCTGCTTTTAGCTATCTCTCCATGGCATTTACCCATGTCTCGATTGGCTCTGGAGGCGAACCTCACAGTTTTCTTTTCCTCGTTTGCCACCTATATATATCTAAAAAATCCCAAATCTCCTAAATTCCAACTATTGGCTTCTTTATTTTATTCTCTAAATTTATTTACCTATCATTCGGCCAAATTTTTTACACCATTTTTAATCCTTTTTACTTACTTATATGTTCATCAGCCCCAAAACCTTAAACCTTTTTTTGTTTCTCTTAAAAAAAATATTTATTTAATTCTGCCTTTCACTTTATTCTTTATACTAAATGCTTTCTACTCCCTCTTCTCTTCCGCCCGGGTGGGCGATGTCTCTATTTTCAATCCCACCGATCGCTGGAGCGGTCTTTCCTTTGACCGCTACCTTCTCGTTCAAAATTATCTTCCCGACCTTATTTCCCGAATTTTTAATAACAAGATATTTTATATAATTAAAAACTTTGGTAATTCTCTTCTTTCTTATTTTTCTCCTCAGTTTTTGATATCTCAGGGCGCTGGAGAGACTACTTATGGTATGCTTCCGGGCTTTGGTGTCTTGGGCTTAATCCCAACCATCGGTTTAATCTACGCCATTTACTTAATCTTCAAAAAAAATAACCCTCACCGTCAGACTTTGGTCTATATTTTGGCGCTAGTTTTAGTCGCTTCTATTCCCGCAGCTCTGGCCAAAGGCAGCTACCCTGGCAATCGCCTAGCCTCAATGCTTCCTTTTATCTTAATTCTTTCCGCCTACGGCCTGTATAAAATATTTAGCCATTCTCGTAGTTTGTTTCTAGTTTCTAGTATCTTATTTCTTACCTCTACCTCTTCCTTTTTAGCTGCCTATTTCTTCGGCGCCAACCACCGCCTTTCCGATGGCATGCTCTATGGCCGTCGTCAAGCGGTAGAATATATCCAGTCCCGCAATCCTTCAGCCAAAATTCTTTTTAGTCGCTCTCTTTCTCAACCCCAGGCCTACTATACTTTTTTTGCTAAAACTGATCCCAAATTAGTCCAGGCCGCCTCTCCAGAGTGGTTAAACTATCAAAAAGAAAATAAAAACTTTTTAGACCAGTTAGGTGAATATCATCTAGATAATATCACCTTTGGTAACATTTCCCGCGAATCTTTCAGAGATTTTGATTTTGTCGTCGGCAAGCCTGATGAATTTGTCGATATCAAGCCACAGAAAATTATTTACCATCCCAATTCTCAAAAAGCCTCTCTTTATATTTATGAAAAATAAAATTATCTTACTTCTGATTATTCTCTCGGGTCTTTTTTTTAGACTTTGGCAGATAAATTCTCTACCGCCCTCTCCAAATTGGGACGAAGTTTCTCTTGGTTACAATGCCTATTCCATCCTCAAAACCGGCAAAGACGAGTGGGGGAACTATCTACCTTTAATTTTTCGAGCTTATGGCGACTATAAATTACCGGTCTATGTTTATGCCTTAGTTCCTTTTATTGCCATTTTTGGACTTCATTCCTGGTCGATTAAAATTATTTCTATCCTTGCTGGTACCGCCCTCATCTATATTGCCTATCTAACCACGAAAAAAATCACTAAATCTGAAAATATTGCCCTAATTTTCGCCGCTTTAATTGCTTTTAGCCCCTGGTCTATTTTTCTCTCCCGGATTGCGCTTGAGGCCAATCTTTTTTTGCTGCTTTTTGCTCTTTCTTTTTATTTTCTTGTCTCCAAAAAACTATTACCCTCCACCTTCTTTTTTGCGCTCTCGCTTTTTACCTACAATAGCTCCCGGGTATGGCTGCCCTTCTATTTAATTGCTCTCGGCTGCACAATTTATGCTCAAAAAATAAAATTTAAAATTATTGATTTTCTCCCTCTAGTGCTTTCAGCAATTATTCTCATTTTCCAATTCAGCAATCAGTCTGCCACTGCCCGCTATCAATGGGTGTCCATCCTCGACCAAGGAGCTGTTAACCGTATTAACGAACTGCGCAGTACTTATCCTCGCTATCTAGTTAACAAGGTTACATATTTTATTTTCGAAGCTGGCAAAAATTACCTCAGTCACTTTAATCCTCTATATCTTTTTAAAACCGGTGGCTCCCATTACCAATTCAACATCCCCAACTTTTATCTTCTCCTGCCAGTTCTTATCATTTTTTTTATTCTTGGCCTTTACTACTTATTTACTCATCTAAAACACTCTTCGTTTTTATTATTATTGTTTTTTCTTTTTGTCTCTCCTCTCCCCTCAGCTATTACCCGTGATGCGCCCCACATTCTCAGAGGTCTAACTTTTGTCTATTTTTCTACTTTAATTATCTCCCTGGGCTTTTCTTCTTTCAAAAAATACACTTCAATTGCCATAATTCTTCTTTTTTTGAGTGTTTTTCTTTCATTTTGGCCCAAATACAGGGATTATTCCCGTCAATACTCCCAAAGCTGGCAGTATGGTTATCGGGAAGCAATTGACTATCTCAAAGACAATTATTCTCTCTACGATGAAATAATTGTGACTAAAAAGTACGGTGAAGCTCATGAATTTGTTTTATTTTATTGGCCTTGGAATCCTAAAATCTATCAGGAGGACTCCAAAAAAAGCTGGAACTATCACTCTGAGTGGTACTGGGTTGATTCTTTTGATAAATTCAAATTCCTAGATGACCGGGATATTAAAAATTTTAACCCTCATAGCACCCATACTCTGTTAATTACTACCCCCGGCAACTATAATTTAAACAAGTTTAAAAAAGTTAAAACTATTTACTTTTTGGACCAAACACCCGCCTTTGATATTGTCGTTCATGAATAAAAAACATTTTATACTTTTAATTTTTATAACTCTTTTAGCCTTTGCTTTTAGGATCTATCGGGTCAATTCTTATCCGCCGCTTTTGTGGGATGAAGCCGCCATTGGTTACAATGCTTATTCCATCCTTAAAACCGGCCGTGATGAACATGGGGCTTTTTTGCCACTCATTTTCAAATCTTTTGGCGACTACAAACCAGGAATATACATATACCTAACCGTACCCTTTGTTGCCCTCTTTAATCTCGATCCCTTAGCTGTCCGACTCCCCTCGGTTATCGCCGGTTCTCTCTTACCTCTGCTTTTATATTTTCTCATCAAAACTATCTCTCCCAAATCTGAAAAACAGGCCATTATTGCCGCTATTTTAATTGCCTTTAATCCCTGGAATATTCACTTTTCTCGTGGCGGCTGGGAAACCAATTTACTTACCTTTGAACTGCTTCTAGGTGCTCTTCTCTTTATCAAAAAACATTATTTGCCGTCTTCTCTCATTTTTGCTCTTAGTCTATACACCTATCAGGCAGGCAAAATGATTACCCCTTTAATTATTGGAAGTCTTTTTATCTACCAATTTACCATCCTTAAAATAAATTTTAAAAACATTTTTTTAAAATTTATCCTGCCTCTATTTCTGCTCTCATTGCCCATCGCTTATGGTCTGCTTTTCTCTTCCGACAGCAACCGACTCAAAGTTTTATCTCTAAGTTCTTATCCTCGCTCACAAGAGGAAACTGATTTAATTATCAAAGAATCAAGTCTTCTTGATTATAAAATTTTTCACAGTCAACCAATATTTTTTGCCAGAAACTTTCTTTCCCGTTATTTCAACCATTTTTCCACCCGCTTTCTTCTCTTTGAAGGGGACTGGCAAAACCTGCGTCATTCTGCCCCATATATCGGCGTTATTCTCTACCCATCTTTCATTTTTTTAATTATTGGACTACTTAACTACTCATCTAGTTCTCTGTTTTTTCTGCTCTGGCTTTTACTCGCTCCCATCCCCGGCGCTTTGACCCGCGACACCGTCACTGCTGTCCGGACTATGTCTATGTCCATTCCTCTTATTTATTTTGCTGCGCTTGGCCTTAGCAAGACTTTGGCTTATCTTAAAACTCATAAATTCTTTTTTTACTTTCCCATTTATTTATTTATCCTTTTTACCTATCTCCTCTCTTTTTCCTATTATCAGGACCTTTATTACCATCATATGATTCAAAAAGATCCTGATCAACTACTTTATGGCTATGAACAGGCAGTAAAATATGTTCTGGCCAACAAGGAAAAATATCAAAATAAACAAATCTATTTTACCGATTTTTATGGACAACCTTATATTTATTACCTCTTTTTCTCAAAATACCCCCCCGAGCTTTATCAAAAACAATCCCATTTAGTTGAAAATTCTCAGGGTGACACTGGTACCGTCAAACAAATAGATAATCTCAACTTCCGAACTGCTCACTTTGATTTCATAAGAGAAAACCCTGGAGCTTTAGGTATTTTTGCTCAGGAAGAGGTTTATCGTCAAGGTTTGGAATCCCGTCCTGAGTTCAAAAAATTTATCCCTCTTAGTCCGATTAATACTATTTCCACTTTTTATGCTTACCACCAAGATTAAATTAACCATTATTTTGATCATCGCTGTTTTACTTCGTTTCTGGAATATTAATTTTCTGCCCTCTCTCAATCCTGATGAAGCCGCTCTCGGTTACAATGCCTATTCACTTCTAGAAACCGGCAAAGATGAGCATGGGATTGCCTGGCCCCTTCATTTCAAATCATTTAGTGACTATAAGCCCGGTGGCTACGTCTACCTCTCTCTCCCTTTTATAAAGCTTCTGGGCTTGACTCCTCTAGCGGTGCGTCTTCCCAACCTGATTCTTTCAGTTTTAACTATTTATATTTTTTATAAATTAATTCTATTGCTATTTAAGTCTGAAGCTCTGTCACTCTATAGTTCTCTAGTTCTCACCCTATCTCCGTGGCACATTCACTTTTCCCGGGGAGCCTGGGAGAGCTCTGTCGCCGTTTTTTTTATAGTTCTGGGCATTTACTTTTTCTATAAATTTCTAGAAAAGCCAAAATCAAAATATATTTTTCTTTTTCCTCTTCCCTTTGTTGTCTCGCTATATGTCTATCATTCGGCTCGTATTATCGCTCCTCTTTTGGTTTTAACTTTATTTATCCTTAACTTCAAAAAACTACTTCACCATTTATCTCTTCATCTAATCATCTCCATAATCCTTGCCCTACTTCTCACTATTCCTGTACTCTCTTCTTTTCTTAAAAGTGGTGGTACTACCCGCTTTAGTGGCGTCGGTCTTACTGCTGACACCGGACCTATTTCCCGTTCCAAAGAACTATTAAATCACCATTCCCAAATAAACTTTTTTCAAAAAATCGTCCACAATCAGCGAATTCAATATCTACTTTCATTTAACCAAAAATATTTTTCCCATTATGATTTTAATTTCCTTTTTATCGAGGGCGATGCCGTACCGCGTTCGCGTTCTCCGGAAATAGGTCAGATGTATTTGCTGGAATTACCCTTCCTTCTCTACGGCCTCTACTTTTTTATTAAATCAAAAGAAATTAACATTAAATTAAAATACTTCTTCGTTCTCTATCTCCTTATCTCTCCTCTAGCCTCATCCCTAACCTTCCAGGCTCCTTCAGCCCTAAGGGCTCTTTCTCTGGTCATACCTCTCTCATTTTTCACCGCCTTTGGTCTCTACAAAACAATTAATTCATCCTCTATTTATATTGTCCTATTTCTGTATCTAGTTTCTTGTGTCTATTTTCTTGACGCTTATTTTGTTCATTCTCCCCAGCGTTATTCTTTTGCCTGGAATAAGGGATTCAAAGACATTGTTCCCCTCATCGAAAAAGAAAAAAATAACTACCAAAATATTTATTTGACTGATAAATACGACCAGCCATATATTCTTTACCTCTTCTATAGCATGTATCCGCCGTCAGAAATTCAAAGTAAAATCAATCCTACTCCCCCCGATCATTTCGGTTTCTCTACTGTCCTTCAGATTGACAATATTCACTTTAAAATTCCAGAGACTATTCCTTCAAATTCTCTAGTCATCGAAGCCGACGATTTTGAGAAAAGCGGCCAAAGCTTTAAAATACATTCAGTTCTATGAAAAAAACTACACTCTCGATAGCCATTGCCACCTATAATGAAGAAAAAAACATTGCCAAATGTTTAGACGCCGTCAAATCCTGGGTTGATGAAATTGTAATTGTCGACGGGGAGTCTTCTGATAATACCGTCAAAATAGCCCAAAAACACCCAAAAGTTAGACTAATTTCTACTACCAACAAACCCATGTTTCATCTCAATAAGCAGATGGCTATCGATGCCTGTAAAAGCGACTGGATTCTCCAGCTTGATGCCGATGAAATTGTTACTCCTGCTCTTAAAACTGAAATATTAAAAACTATTCCCGACACCAAATACAATGGCTTTTGGCTAAAACGGCAAAACTATTTTTTGGGTCGTTTTCTCAAAAAAGGTGGTGTCTATCCTGACCCTACTCTCCGTCTTTACCGCCGTGGCCTGGGCAAACTTCCCTGTAGAGATGTTCATGAACAAGCAGTGGTTGAAGGCGCTGTGGCTACACTAAAAAATGACCTCCTGCATTACGCCGATCCCAATTTCTCTCGCTATCTTTTGAGAAACGACCGTTACACTTCACTTTTAGCCTCAGATTTCAAAAAAGCCGGTCTCAAAACCGGCCCCCTAACTTTTATCCAATATTTTATCTTTAAGCCTCTATACTGGTTCTTTTTGGCTTATTTTCGTCACAAGGGCTTTGTCGACGGCTTTCCCGGTTTTGTTTTCGCTTGGTACTCATCCCTTCGTTTTCCCATTGCCTACATAAAAGTTTTTGAGATGGAACATGAAAAAATTTAAGGTCGGCATCGACGTCAGCCCCCTTAGCGATGGCAATTCCAAAAGGGGAGTCGGCTACTATACCCGCCACCTAGTTGAGGCTCTTCAAAAAGAAATTAAAAATAACCCTGATTATCAGCACTATCAAATTCATTTAATTGAAGATTCTAGACTTAAGACTGAAGATTTTGATCTTATCCACTATCCCTATTTTGACCCTTTCAAGCTGACCTTACCTCCTACCACTAAACCCTACGTTGTCACTTGTCACGACCTCATTCCTCGCGCTTTTAAAAAACATTTCCCTGTTGGTGTAAAAGGAGAAATAAAATGGCTCATTCAAAAATATCGTTTACAAAATTCCGACTATATAATTTGCCCATCGCATTCGGCTAAATATCAAATTCTTGACCAAATTAAATATCCCGCCGAAAAAATATATGTGACTTACGAGGCTGCCTCTTCTAATTTTAAGCCTCGCCCTCTCAGTTCTAAATTAAAAAATATTTTTAAAAAATATAAATTGCCTAAAAAATTTGTCCTATTTGTCGGTGATGTCAATTGGAATAAAAATGTCCCTGGGCTCGCTAAAGCCTGTATAGCTCTTAAATACCCTCTAATTATCGCTGGCGGTGCCGCCACCAAAGAGGTTCCCGACCACCCTTGGACTCAAGACATCCTTTGGCTTCAACGTCAACGGTCTCCTTTTTTAAAACTGCTTGGTTTTGTACCAGATGAAGACTTAACCCTACTCTATAATTTAGCTACCATATATTGCCAACCTTCTTTTTCTGAGGGCTTTGGTCTGCCTCTGGTTGAAGCCATGCAGTCAGGTACACCCGTGGCTTACTCTCAGGAAAGTTGCCTACCTGAAATTATGGATTTTTCTGGAGAATTTTTTAATCCTTACTCTCAAATTTCCATAAAAAGGGCTCTAAAAAAGCTCTGGAATTCACCTCAGCTGCGACGTGAATGCTCCATTTTAGGCCAAAAAAGAGCTCAATTTTTCTCTTGGCAAAGCACAGCCTTGTCTACACTAGCTGTTTATAAACTAGTCGAATTTGATGAAAAAAAATAAAAGTCATTTCCTTTCAGTTATTATTCCTGCCTACAAACAAGCTAAAACCATTAAAAAAGACCTCCGTCATATTCATAGCACACTGGAAAAAATCCGCTATCCCTACGAAATGCTGGTTGTGGTAGACGGTACCACTGTAGATACTACTTATAAACTGGCCAAACAATTAAATCTAAGTAACCTAAAAATTCTTGGTTACCCGAGTAATCATGGTAAGGGCTACGCTCTCCGCTATGGTATGGCTCGAGCCAAAGGTGACTATGTTGCCTTTATTGATGCCGGTATGGAGATTGACCCCAATGGTATTTCTATGCTTTTGGAGCACATGGAATGGTATGACGCTGACATTATCATCGCCTCTAAGCGTCACCCCGCTTCTCAAGTGGCTTATCCGCTCCAGAGAAAAATTATCAGTAAACTTGCTCAAATTTATTCAAAAGTTTTTCTTGACTTAAATTTAACCGACACTCAGGCTGGTTTAAAAATTTTTAAAAGAGAAGTTTTGGAAAAAGTTTTACCTCGTCTTTTAGTCAAAAACTATGCCATTGATTTAGAGATGCTCTCAGTCGCAAAGCATCTTGGCTTTAAAAAAATTTATGAAGCCCCGATAAAACTAAATTATGATTTTGATAGTCTGACCCACGCCACCGGTCTCAAAATAATTTTTAATAGTTTTAGGGATGCTATGGCTATTTTTTATCGTCTTCGGATGTTGCATTATTACGACGATAAAAACCATCGTCGTTGGCGCTTTGACAAAGAATTAAAAATGAAAGTCAACACCGGATGAAACAAGTCTTCTTTTCGATAATTATTCCCATAAGACAGGAAAATGACTATCTTCGGGAAACAATCTCCTATCTAAAAAAACAGACCTTCAAAAACTTTGAAGTTTTGGTTATCACCGATAAAATTTCCAAAAAAAGCGACCCTTCTTTTAAAAGAAATCTAGGCAGTAAAAAAGCCAAGGGAGATTATCTCTGTTTTTTAGACGACGATTCCTATCCCAAAAGTAATTGGTTAAAAAATTTATATCTTCAAATTAAAAAACATCCTAATTATGCCGCCTTTTGTGGGCCAACTTTAACACCTAAAAAGGATAATGTTTATCAGCAAGCCTCAGGTCTCTTTTGGTCATCTTTTCTGGGCAGTGGTGGTGCTGGGCATTACCGAAACTCTCCTCAAAAAGCCCGTTTTGTTGATGACTATCCTACCGTTAATTTGACTGTAAATAAAAACATTTTCCATAAAATTGGTGGTTTTAAATCAAAATATTGGCCCGGTGAAGACACAATTCTCTGTCTAGATTTGATAAACCACAGTGAGAAGATTTATTATCATCCCTCAATTCAGGTTTATCACCACCGCCGGGCAGTTCTATTACCTCACCTCAAACAAATCAGTCGTTACGCCCTACATCGTGGTCTCTTTGCAAGGAAATTTCCCAAAACTAGCTTTAGAATTGGTTATTTAGCTCCATCGTTATTTCTTCTTTATTTAATAACTCTGCCACTTCACCACCTCTTCTGGCCATTGTATTTTTATTTATTTTCATTGCTTTTAACTATTATCAATTTGCTATTTAACCGCACATCTATTTATCTACTTATCTTAACCACATTAACTATCCCCATCACTCACCTCTACTACGGTCTATTATTTATCATTGGTTTTGTTAAACTTGACCTAGATTTTAAAGCTCATGAAGTCGACAAAAAAACCGGTCAATATCTCGGCGGTTAAAAAATTTTCCATTTCTGTTTCCTCCCCACCTCTCGAATCCGACAAGGGTATCCCTTTCTTGTCACAAAATCGACAGTTTCAGTGGACTAATACTGGCAACGTTATTTTACCGGTAATTCCTGCATATGGGGCCACAGCTCTAAAAAAAATAGGTTATAAAGTCTACTGGGATGATGCTGTCGCCGAAAAAATTTCATACAAAAAATGGCTCAATCGTCTTTTAAAGAGAAAACCAAAAATTATTTTCATCGAGTCAAAAACTCCAGTTATAAAAAAACATTGGCAAATTATTAATGAAATTAAAAAAAATTTACCCCGCTCCTATGTCGTCTTAATGGGTGATCATGTCACCGCCTTTCCCAAAGAATCACTTCTTAATTCAAAAGTTGATTATGTTATCACCGGCGGCGATTATGATTTTATGATGATTAACCTGGTTGAACATTTAATTCATAAAACCAAACTCGAACCAGGCTTTTACTACCACTCTAAAGCCCAAAAGAACCATAGCACCAGAGTTCTAAATACTGGCAAATTTGCCCTAAAACATCATAATTTAGACATTTTGCCTATTATTGACCGTAAATTTACCAAATGGAAATTATACGGTCAGGAAAATACTAATTTTAAGTACAAACCAGGAGCCTACATTATGTCCGGTCGTGATTGCTGGTGGGGCAGATGCACCTTTTGTTCCTGGACTACCACTCATCCGGCCGGCACCTTTAGAACCTTTTCTGTTGCCCACACTATTAAGGAAATTGAAAATCTAGTCTCTCTTGGGGTTAGAGAAATATTTGACGATGCTGGCACCCTACCTGTTGGTCCCTGGCTTATGGAACTTTGTCGAGAGCTTATCAGTCGTGGTCTTAATAAAAAAGTCGTCATGGGCTGTAATATGCGCTTTGGTGCCCTCACTCAGAAACAATATGACCTTATGGGTAAAGCCGGATTCCGTTTTATTCTCTATGGCCTCGAATCTTCCAATCAAAAAACCCTTAACCGCATTGAAAAAAGAACCCTGGTCGCAGACGCCAGAAAAACCCTGACCATGGCCAAAAAAGCTGGACTTGAACCGCATCTGACTATCATGATTGGCTACCCCTGGGAAAGTAAAAAAGATGCTCAAAAAACTTTAGATGAAGCACGGAGCCTGTTTAGGGACGGTCTCGCTGACAGTATGCAAGCCACTATTCTCATTCCATATCCCGGAACTCCTCTTTATCAGCAATGTCTCGATAATAATTGGCTGTTAACCAACAACTGGGATGATTTTGATATGCGCCAACCGGTCATGGTATCACCCTTTACTGAAGATGAAATTAAAAAAATAGTCAGAGAACTTTTTTACGGTGTGTTGACTCCAAAGTTTTTAGTCAAAAAAATAATCTCAATTCGAAGATTCGACGACGTTAAATTTCTCTATACCTATGCCCTCAAGTATCTCAAAAAAATCCGTGACTTTTCCTAAAGTATCTATTATTATACCCACTCTCAATGCCCAAAATGTTTTGAGCAAATGCCTCTGCTCTATCAAAAAACAAACTCTTAAAGACTGCGAAATTTTAATCATTGACGGTGGTTCTACCGACAATACCCAAAAAATAGCCAAAAAATATAAAGCCAAAATTGTTGCCAATCCTCTTAAAACCGCCGAAGCCGGCAAAGCAACTGGACTAAAAGCTGCCTCCGGCACCTTTATTGCCCTTATCGACTCTGACAATGTTCTACCTCACCCTAAATGGCTTCAAAACATGCTCTCACCCTTTACCGATCCACAAATAATCGGCTCCGAACCAATCCGTTTCACCTATCGTCCTCATGCTGGTTTTATCGAACGCTACAGTGCTCTTTTAGGTGCCAATGACCCTTATGCTTATTTTACCAGCAATTACGATCGTTTTAGTTATCTTTCGGGTAAATGGACTGGCCTACCCATTAAAACTGAAGACAAAAAAAACTATTTAAAATTAAAGATTGAAAACCCTAAATCGATTCCCACCATTGGTGCCAATGGGACTGTCTTTAGGAAAAGCTTCTTAGAGAAAAATTTCACAGGTAATTATCTTTTTGACATCGACATTCTCGCTGCTGCCAAAAAGCCTCTCTATTTTGCCAAGGTCAAAGAGGGGATTATTCACAGTTTTTGTGAATCTTCTATCTCTAAGTTTTATAAAAAACAACAGCGTCGCATCACCGACTATTATGTATTTAGGCAATATCGCCGCTATCACTGGGAGTCGACAAACTCCCAAGCAATTCTCTTTCTCCTCTACAGTTTCCTAGTTCTTCCTTCTCTTTTTGATTCTTTTAGAGGTTTTATTAAAAAACCCGATTTTGCCTGGTTTTTTCACCCTTTGGCTTGTTTTTTAACTTCGTGGATATACCTTATTGGCACTTTGAAACACAAACTTTCTTTACTTAAACCCCTCGATAGAAATAAATGGCAACAATAAAACCTAAAGCAGTTATTAAAAAAGATTTTGAGTCTTTTTTATCCATCTTAAATCAAGCTTCATTTACTGCTCACGATTTCTTGTTTGATTCCTTACCTTATACTTCAGGTCACTTACAAATCATAAATCAATTAAGCCACCTGTTACCCACCAACAAGAAAGTTCTCGATTTGGGTTGTGGTAGCGGTTTAACTAGTTTTTTGCTAGCTAAAAATTATCAAGTCACGGCTGTTGATGTCTTTGAAAGTTCAAGTACTCAGTTTTACAAATTTAGCCGTAACTCTCAAAAACACTTATGGCAACTATTATCAAAAAAAAGAACTTCTCTCAATTTTAAATTTTATAATGGTCACAAACTCGAATACCCTGATTCAAGTTTTGATTTAATTTTTGCACATGCAGTTATCGAACATGTCCATACCTTAAAACTAAAAAAATTACTCTCTGAACTAAAGCGTGTACTAAAACCACATGGTTATATTGTCATTGCCCGTACCCCCGATCAATTTGCTCTCACTGAATTTTTAGTTAAAAGTCACGACACAAAATTTAACTTGAATCAGTTAAAAAATCTTTTCCCTCCACAGGACTACCGTTTAGTTTATTTTGGTAAAACAGACTTTTTTCCAGAAATGGCACCGTTTTCTTTGGGGCAAAAAATTATTAATTTTTTGTATCCCTTAACTAATATGCTTGATAAGCTTGTTAATAGATCACCACTCAAAGTCTTTTCACACCATCACCTTTTATTTTTTCAAAAGCTATAAACAAGTTCATAAAACCATTAGCTTGGTTTTCTATCTTCTCCTTAGTATCAAAAAAGTTATTAAAAAATTTCTTTCTTTTAAATATCCATTTGGCTATATACATATTTAACAAGCCTATAGCTGTCCACCAGCTACCGACAATTTTATATTTCTTTCTTTTTAAACCTACTAGCCGGGCCTGAGATGATAAAAACTCTAGACTATAATGTCGATGTCCCCAGTACCAAGCAGGATCCAACATTTGTGACCGCCAATTCTTATATGGAGTACTAATAAATAACTTACCCTTATTTTTTAACACCCGATATACTTCTTTAAAAAAAATATTTTCCCTATCTTTTGGTATATGTTCTATTACTTCACTAGTCACAATAACGTCCACATCACCGTCTCTTAAAGGTATGTCTAAACCACTAGCCACCATAAATTCAATATTTTTATTTTTAAAAAAATTTTTATTTTGATTAACATGCTTTATATCCACATCTATCGCCCAAATTTTTTTTACTATATTTTTATTTTGGTGTTCAAACCAACCAGTTCCACAGCCAATATCCAAAACAAATTTATTCTTTAGATTATTTTTGCCTATAAATTTTAGAAATTCCTCATTCCTAGCCCCAATTGTTTCACTAGCTGTCTCATTTAATCTATTTTTCATTTGCTAAAATTGTGGCAGGTATTTATGAAAAATCCAAGCCTTTTAATTATTAGCAACAACAATCTCGGCTCAGTCCAAAGTGGTGGTGACACCATCTATCTTGCTTTTATCCGTTATTGGTCAAAAAAATTTAAAATCACTCTCTGGGGGAGTCAAGAATCAAAGCATCTTTTAAAACTCAATCATCTTACTACCAATTTTATTCAAACTGATACCACCAATAAGTTTTATCAGACCACAGTTACTAATTTGCTTTGGCACAATATTAGAAGAATAGTAAAAGGTTTTGATGTCTTTATCCGTGATTTTCAAGTTTTTAAGAAAAATGATTATTGTTATACTGCTTCCGACTTTTGGCCTGATTTTCTCTTTGGTTTACTCTATAAACTATTTAACCCAAAAGGCACCTGGCTCTGTGGCTACTACTTAGTTGTTCCTCTTCCTTTTTCTTTATACAGTCCCTACAAACATCAAAAATTAAAGAGTTTTTTTTACTACTATTCCCAAAGAATATCCTTATTTTTATCTAATAAATATGCCGATGTCATCTTGATTACTTCTCTCCCTGATAAAAAATTTTTTCCAAAAAAGAAAGTCGTTATTGTCCGTGGAGGAGTTGATACCACTATCAGTAAAAAATTTTCTAAAATCCCACTTTCCAAGAGGAAATACGACGCTGTTTTTCAGGGACGTCTCCACCCCCAAAAGGGTGTTTTGGAAATGATCGATATCTGGAATTTAGTTGTCTCCAAATTACCCTCTGCCAAGTTAGCCATCATTGGCGACGGCCAGCTTAAGCAACAACTTTTAGAGAAAATTAAAAATCTAAATTTGCAAAAAAATATTTTATATTTTGGCTTTCAAAACTCTTCAAAAAAGTATCAAATTATTAGTCACTCCAAAATTGTTCTTCATCCGGCTATTTTTGATAGCGGTGGCATGAGTGCTGCTGAAGCCATGGCTTTTGCTCTCCCGGGAGTATCATATGACTTGCCAGCTCTCAAAACATATTATCCCCAAGGTATGATCAAAACACCCATAGGCAACCAAAAGCAATTTGCTCTAAATATTTTAAAACTGCTTAACAGTCAATCTCTCTACAAAAAATATTCCCAACAGGCTTTAAATTTAATTAACAATGATTGGGACTGGCAAAAGCACGCCCAATATCTTTACAAGCAAATTTTTAAATGAAATGCCCTATCTGTTCTTCCAAACAATCTAATTTTGTCTTTAAGGCCAAAAATATTCACGGTCATACTCTTTATAGCCAACAAGCGACTTCTTATTATCAATGCAAACAATGTTTTTGTCTCTACCCTCTAATAAAAGTCAATCAGAGTTTTTATCAAAAATTTTACCCTCAAAGATATTACCAACAATCATCTAATTTTTTGGAAAAAGTATTAAAAAAAATTACCTTTAGTTTTAAAAACAAACTTATCGGACAGCCCAAGAATCTTTTAGACATTGGTTGTGGTCAGGGCGACTTTATCCTTCAATTAAATAAAAAGATAGTTGCTCGAGGTATCGATATTAATCCCGGATCACATCCTACTCTTCTTAAAGGAAATTTTCTGGATTACAAATTTAAACAGAAATACGACTGTCTCACTTTTTGGCATTCACTCGAACATTTTCCCAATCCTCAATCAGTTATCAATAAAGCCACCAAGCTTTTAAAAAATGGAGGCAAAATTGTTATCACTATTCCCAACACCAACTCTCTAGCTTTTAAGCTAGGTCGACAAGATTGGTTTCATCTGGATTCCCCCCGGCATTTATTTATTCCAAACGACAGCAATATAAAATTACTTTTTCCCAATAATTTCAAAATTACCATTAAAAGATCACCTTGGGAGTTCCCATTAGACCTTTTTTGGAGTCTAAAAAAACAACCTTTATTAAAAATTTTTTACCCAATCTTCAAGATTTTTGACAGGGAAACTATCACTGTGTTGGCCCAAAGCTAACTCCTGTCTCCAAAACCTGCAAAGCCTGTTTCACTTGAACCAAATTTGGGTAAACCGATAATATTTCCTTTAGAAGCTTTTTGGCCTCTTCCAATTCTCCCAATTGAGCCTGAGCTATAGCGTAGCTGTAGTAGGCCTGCACATTACCTTGATCAAAACTCATATATTTTTCCAAATTTTCTTTTGCCGTTTTCGGATCTTTACTGTCAAAAGCAATTTGCGCCAAGGCCAGATATGTCTGATATAAATTGGGGTTGATTGCAACTGCTGTTTGATAGGAATCTTTGGCCAAATCAAGTCTTTTCATTTTATAAAAAATATTGGCTCGATTGTGATATGCATCAGCGTAATTTGGTTTAACTAAAACAGACTGGGTAAAACCTTTTATCGAATTTTCATATTGCCCTAGCTTGTCGTAGTCATCACCAATATTGTTCCAGGCATTGTGACTGTTGGGTGATACCTGGCAAGTATTTACCCATAAATTATGGTTAGTACTCCAATCAATATTTCTTTTATATACCCGCGATCCATAAAAACCCAATAACATTGCCAGCAATACTGGGCTCAAGAATTTTAGTTTTTTCCAATTATCTGACAATAACAATCCTAAAAACAAAGCAAAGCCTAAACTCCCCAAAAACATATATCTTTCGGCTACAAGCCAGCTAACTTTTACCGGTGCCATAGAAGGGGCTGTGGCTACAAAGATAAATGCCAGCGCAAAAAAATATCTTTTATCTACTTTATAAAAGTAAACTAAAAGAGCCAGGTAATTAAAAGTAATTAGCCAGTTTAGCCACGAAGGCAACACGTACATAGTATGGTAAAGAGTTAGATTTAAGGGTGCCCATAGTAGCTGTAAATACTTACTCATCGAAATCGGGTACTGTAATATTGGATTATAAAAAACACTCCCCGAAGCATTCGTCCCGCTATTTACTGATCCAATTCTAGTGCTAATCAGTGGCAGGCTGACCAAAATTGAAATCAGTAATCCTGCTAATACCACCCAAACATATTTTTTATATTTTTTTAAAATATCCCAATTCTGTTGAGAAGCCAAATACAATAGCAAAATTAAAAAAATTGAAAATGGCCTAGGTCTGTCTGTTAATAAAGCTAAAATAAAAAATAATACTCCATAGACTAGATACTTAATTTTGTTTCTATCTAAAAAATAAATTAAACTGATTACTGATAACAAAATATAAACAGAAAGTATCAAATATATTCTACCCGCGTTCCAAGCTACTACCTCCGTATGTATCGGATGAAAAGTGAAAATTAAAGTTGTCACCTGACTTAACAACCTATTTTTAAAGACTATTTCTATAAAAACAAATATCAATACTAAAACAGCCATGTAAGTCAGAATAGAGGCTATATGATAAGGCAGGGGATTCCCATATCCAAACAGTTTAAAAATAATAAAATTGCTCAGTGTCATGCTATTTCCTGGAAAAGATTTCATTGTTGCCCAAAAATCACCAATCAAGGGATTTTGGGGTATAGTGGCGTAATCATCAGAGACAAAAGCTCCATTGAGAGCATTGGCATATAAAACCAATGCCACCAAACAAGTTAACAGTAAAAATATCCAATTTCCTTTAACAATCTCCCAAATACCCGGAATGTTAGTTTCTGGTTTCTGGTCCCTGGTTTCTTGACTTTCGTTTTTTATTTTTCTTAATCTCTTTTGAGACATAGCTCATTCTAGCAAAAAATCTGGTCAGCTTTTGAGTACTGTGACGCAATCTCCAGTTTTGTTCATCAATGGTAGCGAGGTCTACTAAAATTGTTTTTTTATCTTTGACAAAAGTTACTTCTTTGGAATGTTCCAGCTCATAAAACTTACGTAGTTTTTCTAATTTTTTAGTGTTTAATTGATTCAAATCAGCCATTAAAATCTGATCAAATTTTACTCCCATATGTTTTTTGAACAATTCCTCATATTCTAATTGGGTGGCAAAACTACCTTCATTGGCCTGTGACATTAAATTGACCATCAATATTTTTTTTGCCCTGCTTTTATTAAAAGCTTGTCTAAATCCATCCACTAGAAAATTAGCCATCAGTGATCCAAAGACGCTCCCCGGACAAACTATAATTATCCTCGCCTTTTTTAAAGCTTTTACCGCTTCCGGATTGACCTTTACCCTTGGTTCCAACCATAATTTTTTAACCACGTCCGCAGACATTCTCAACTGATCCAAAAACTTTTCTCCGTGGTATTTTTTTCCATGAGTAGTTTCAAAAGACATGTTAGACGAAAACAGAGAAGAGGGGATGACATGGCCATGCAAGTCAGCCATCGTTAGCGACTTAAACAGGTCATCAACCTTATCCAAAGAACCTGCTTTTTCAGTCATAAACTGAAAAAAGGTATTACCAAAATTCCTGTCTCTACCATCTCGGTATTTAAGCATTTCTACCCACACCTTTTTCTGAGCTCCGTCATCCCACAAAGAAATTAGTGATCGCCAGTAATCAGAATTAGCCAAGGTCTGTCCCCGTTCATCCGTTCTCATTCTCCCGGTATCTCCGCCATTATCAAAAGTGGTTACTATTGAATAAATATTTTCATAACCTGCTTTCACTAAAGCTTCGTTTACAACCGGCATTCCGGTTCCGCCGCCTATAGTGCAGATGACATCTTTCTTACCCATTCTTGCTATTATAAACCATTAATTGAATTTGCTAAACTAACTCATGTTAGCCCTAGTCAAGGAATTTCGTGACGTCGTCAAGTGGCGGGAGCTTCTTTGGCAAATGGTTGCCCGGGAAGTCAAAACCAGATATAAGCAATCAATTTTGGGCTATTTTTGGGTGATACTAAATCCTTTAGCTCAGATGATCGTTATGAGCTTTGCTTTTTCCCTCATCATGCGTATTCCCACCAATGCTGCTGGCAATATTCCTTATTCCATATTTCTTTTTACCGCCCTCCTCCCTTGGAATCTATTTGCTACTTCTCTTAACTCCTCTGCATCATCCTTGGTCAATTCTAGTTCTTTGATTACTAAAGTTTACTTTCCCCGAACTATCCTGGTTATTGCCACCATTTTGGCCAAAATTGTTGACTTCCTTTTTGCCAGCCTAATTCTGGTCGCCTATATAATTATTTACCGTCTAACCATTAATTTAAATATTCTCTGGGTAATTCCTATATTTTTTATTCAACAAATTTTTACCTTAGGCTTAGCCCTATTTTTTTCGGCTGCCAATCTCTTGTACCGGGATATTCAATATTTACTTGGCCTTATTCTAATTCTCTGGATGTATATCTCGCCAGTGATATACCCCATGGAAATGGTCCCGGAAAAATACCGTTTCGTTTTTCAAATTAACCCCATTGCTGTTATCATCAACGCTTATCGCCAAACAATTTTGGGCGGTGGGAGTCCCAACTACCTTAGCCTCGCCATTGCTCTTGTTGTCTCTCTAATTACCCTATTTATCGGATTTTCCTATTTTAAATCACGGGAAAAAGTCTTCGCGGACAATATTTAAAATGAAAAATAAATTATCCATGGTTATCAAATTTGAAAAAGTCACTAAAAAGTTTTCACTACAAAACCAAAAAACCTTCAAAGAATTCTTACCCGCACTCATCCGTGGCGAAGAAACCAAAAAAGGCTTTACCGCTCTTGACAATATTTCTTTTGAAATCAAAAAAGGGGAAACTGTCGGTATTATCGGTCCAAATGGCTCAGGCAAATCTACTATTCTCAAGCTTATTGCCGGTGTCATGTCACCCACTTCTGGAAAAATTTCTGTCCACGGTAAAGTTTCCCCTCTCATAGAATTAGGTGCTGGTATGCACCCAGAGCTGACGGGTCGAGAAAATATTTACCTCAATGGTGCTATTTTAGGATTATCCCGAAAAGAAATTGATAAAAATATTGAAAATATTATTGATTTTTCTGAAATTAGAGAATTTATCAACCAACCGGTTAAGCATTACTCTTCAGGAATGTACATGCGCCTGGCCTTTTCTATTGCCATCCACGTCAATCCCGAAATTCTTCTTATCGATGAAATCCTGGCGGTAGGGGATACCGAATTTCAAAAAAAATGCTTTAAAAAAATGGAAGAATTCAAAAAATCAAAAGAAATCACCGTCATCCTCGTTTCCCATGATCTAAAAAGAGTCAGTGACTTTTGTAACCGGGTTATCTATATTAATGATCATTTAATTCAAGCTATCGGTCCTTCGAAAGAAGTATGTCATCAGTACCTAAAGACAACACTAAATTAAAAAAATGGTCAATACGTGCTTACCGTATATTTAAAAAAATAAAAGGTAATCCCAAGTCTGTTTTAAAAGCTGTCAAAATTCTCCTGACTCATTCTCCTGGCTACAGTTATCATAAACTCCTCAGCCTCGATGGCCAAAACAATCAAGGTGATCGATTTCAACGCTATCAAAAATACTTTAATAACCATTATCCTCACGACTCAAGCAAGATTAGAAAACAACTAAAATCGTTAAACAGAAGACCCCTCCTTTCTGTCATTATGCCCATCTACAATCCTCAATTAAAATTTCTTCGTGAAGCTCTTGATTCCGTCCTAAATCAAGCTTATACACATTGGGAATTATGCCTTGCCGATGACCATTCTACCAAGCCTGGAGTCGTGGAAATTATTAAAGAATATGCCGACAAAGACAGTCGCATAAAATACGTGCTGCGACCCAAAAATGGTCATATCTGTAAAGCCAGTAATAGTGCTCTCAAAATGGCGACAGGAGACTATATTGTGTTGCTCGATAATGATGATCTTCTCTGGCCAAATGCTCTTTATGAAATTGCCAAAACCGTTAACGAGCACCCGGAGGCTGACCTTATTTATTCTGATGAAGATAAGTTAATGGAAGATGGTAATACTCACACTGACCCTTTTTTCAAACCAGATTGGAGTCCTGATTACCTACGCTCTGTCAACTATATTACTCACCTAGCTGCCATAAAAAGCCAAAGCATGAAAAAACTAAAAGGTTTTAAAGTTGGAACCGAAGGCGCTCAGGACTGGGATTTATTTCTTCGCTTAAGTCACATTTCTCAAAATATAATTCATATCCCTAAAATTCTTTATAGCTGGCGCATGTCACCGACCTCTACCGCTTCAGAAATAGGTGCCAGGAATGCTAAAAACTACGCTTATATTAATCAAAAAATGGTCTTAGAGGCAGATCTAAAAAGGAGGGGATTAAAAGGCGAAATTTTACCTACTGAATTTTTGGGGGTATGGCAAATTAAATATAAGATCACAGGAAACCCAAAAATTTCCATTATTATCCCCACTAAAGACAAATTTGAACTCATCAGCCAAAACCTTTCTTCACTTTTTAAAAAAACTACTTATAAAAATTATGAAGTCATTATCATTGATACTGGCTCAGGCGACCCAAAAGTCTGGCAGTTGTATCAAAAACTATCTGACAAAATTAAAGTCTTTAAATGGAACAAAGATTTTAACTTTTCTGAAGTTTGTAATTTTGGAGTTAGAAAATCAAAAGGGGATTATTTCCTTTTTCTAAATAATGACACTGAAATCATTTCTCCTGATTGGATACAAGGCATGCTCTCCCTCGCCCAACTCAAACATATAGGAGCCGTTAGCTGTAAACTTCTCTATCCCGACAAAAAAATACAACATCTGGGAGGTTTACTAGGTATTACAGGAGACCCGGATGAGATTGGTATCGCCGGTCATGCTTTTAGAGGCCAAGTAAATAATTTTAATTTATTTAATAGCAAGGCAATTAAAAATTATAGTTTTGTCACCGGAGCTTGTATGATGGTATCGAAATATAAATACAGTCAAGTCTACGGGTTTGATCCTCAATTTAAAATTGCCTTCAATGACATCGACTTTTGTCTAAAACTCTTTAGAAAAGGCTACTATAACGCGGTCAACCCTCATGTCTCTCTATTCCACAAAGAATCCGCCTCTCTTAAAAAACCAGGAGAAGCGGGGAGGGACATAAATCAATGGAAAAAAGAGATAAAACTATTTCTAAAGCGATGGAACAATCTTCGTGAAAACGATCCTTTTTCCAATCAGAATTTTTCTAAAGATACTGAAAATTTTGATAATTTTATCACTTAACTTTATAGAAAAAAAACGTTGCTTTTGAAGTTTTATAATTATCAATTAACTGTAAACAATTGTCATCTTTTGTTTTTGGATTCATCAATACTATGTATCCCACGTTTAATAAATCTAACTTTTTGTCACATGGGTCAATAGCTACGGAAAAGGTGTCAGTTTGCTTTAAATTAAAGACAGACCTATCTTTAGTTTTTCTTTCAAAATAAACATGAGCAAACCTATTATAAATATCCATATATTTATGATCTTGATCAACCTTCTCCCACAAACCTAACTGTGGGTGAAAATAAACAGTACTTAAAGTTGGTAATCCTTGAGAGATTAGTAACTGACCAAATATATTACTGTCATAAACTACCCATCTTTTGCTTGAATCAAAATCACTCCTACTTCTAATACTGTTTATTAACTCAGGAAATTCACCTTTGTATATTTGACCAAAACCTTTATATATGGGATTTACCTTGTAAGTCGAAAAAAAAGAAAAAAAGACCAAGAGAAAACAATAAAAAACTTTTTTTTGCATCAGCACTGAAAAAACTAAAGCTGATGCTATTACAGAAATAAAAATAATTTTAAATTTATTTTGTATAAAAACAGGAAATTGTTGCGAAAGATAATGCCCCAGATACAAACTAACAAGAAAAGAAAATAAAATTAATACAAAAGACATGATGTAGTATGTTGTTGTTTTTTTTATTTTTAGATTAAATACGTAATAAATCGAAAAAAATAAGTCTGCTAAACCAATTCCAATAATTGCTCTATTCATATATTGGTTATTAGGTACCAGGTACATAAAACTAATTTTTGATAAAAATTTTCCTAGAGGTAAAAAAAGCCACACGTTCATAAGTACTAAATAGACAAAAAGAGCCACAAACAAATAATCAACTCTTTTAGTCTTGACTTGAAATACAATTAACACTAAAGCTGCTATCACCAAATAAGGAAACAAAATGAAAAAACCTGATCCCTCACTTTGATTTTGCCAGAACGCCACTCCCTTAGAATCTTCCAAAAACTGAATGTTATAGAAATAACTTAAATAAGGTCTCAAGTTATAATCACCACCTGTATATATTCTCTGGCCCGGATATGAAGTCTTACTAACACTCGTAATGACCTCCTTGTTTTGGCAGAAGAACCCAATAAGAAAAAATATTAGGAAAATTATTCCGGAGGCTAATAGTAAAATTTTATTTTTTAAATAGAATTTTTTACTTAAAAAATATCCAATTATAAAAAAAAGAATTAACCAACCCAAAACCACAACATAAGGTGGGTATAGCGTAAAAATTAGACATAGTAAAAAAAATAAACCTAAAATCAAAAGTCCTAATGACTTCCAAAAGCTATTTGATTCAAAAAATAACATTAAAAAATACAAACAAAACAACACATAGCTAGCATACAAAGACAAACTGTTTGACCACCATTGGTTAAAAGGAGAAAAAAATAGAATGAATCCTGAAGTAACTGCAATTAGATTATTATTAGTTAATTTATAAAAAAATAAATATGAGCTTATTAAAAGAAGAAAAGGCATCATCCACCAAAAAACAGAAAATGCAGTTTCAGCAGAAAATATCAAAAAAGGTAAAAAATTTGGATGAAAGATTGTCCACACATTCTTATATGGAATTCCACTAGTCAACCAGTTGTTGAAAACACCAATATCTTTGGAAAATGGCAACAAATTGTTTCTTGTTGATTGGTAAAGCGTAAAAGGTGTTACTACTAACCATTCATCACTTCTTATCGGTCTTGGTTTATATCTTATTAAACTTAAATCAACACCTGTTTTGTCTATATAAGAGTTCAATATACCCACAGAACTTCCCGACAATTTAAAAAATGAGAGTACACCAAAAAATAAAGATAAAAAAATTAAATAAAACCAAAAAAACTTATTTTTTCTCATTTGCAGAATCATAATTCACACAATTTCTTTTATATAACTCAAGGTCTAAAGGAGGATAAACTACTATCTGACTTCCATTCTTTGTTGACTCACTTATTAATTTGTCTGCCTCACATTCAACTTCTAGTAAGCGCCTAGGGTTTAAGATTATCGTTTTACCATTAATCTTCTTTAGTTCGTTTACGTAATAATCATAATCTCTAAACTTTAGCGGATTTTCAAAATCAAAAATAACATTAGATTTTATTGGCAAAAATGCCAACGTGGCCCAACGTGTACTTTGATAATCATCATCAATATAAATAGAATTTTGAAATTCAAAATTCTCCATCGCATAAATAACCGTATTGTATTTTTCTTTATTATTAGAAAAAAAATTAACCTGTCCATTTAATATATCCCCAAAAGACATTTCATTTAATATCAATTTAAAACTTAATAACAACCACAAAATAAAAGAGCCAATAATAAAAATTTCATTGCCCTTGTTCTTTTTTACTTTTTGGTAAAGATCCTTGATGAATAAATATATTCCAGATAAAGAAAAAATGGCTAAAACTAAAATAATGGAGTTAAAAATTTTAAAAAAAGAATAGGATAATCTACCTACAAAAGCTAATTGTATTCCTAATAAAATTAAACAATAAACTAATATTGCTGTACCAAAATACAACATTGTATTTAGTTCATCTTCTTTTCGCTTAATTAAAACGTAAAAACTAAATAATGTGTAAATAAAAAACACAGCTAATGAATAATTTGGGTAACCTCCATCAACTGTGACTAAATATTTTATTGAACCTTGAAAAAAATATAATTGAAATAACAAAGTCATCGATAACATCAAGGAAACTATTAAGTATTTTCTATATGGTGGTTGTTTAGTTTTAAAATATAATAATAAAAAAAAGAAAACTAGCGCAGGAATTAAAAAAGTATAAGAATAAAAAAATCCAAAAATTATGCTAATAATATATAATTCACTGTCCTTTTTTTTAAGTAAAACAAAATATAATAGTGCAACTGTAAAAAGATGGTTTAACCAATTAGAAAAAAAGCCATATTCCATAAATCTGACCGTAACTACATTTCCTATACAAAAAACAGACAAAACAACCAATATCTTTGGTAATTTATTTTTTGTTTTCAATAAATCCAAAATCGTAACAGAAATAAAAAAATTTATTAATAAAAATATAGACCAGATATAAATCGACATTATGTTTGCTATCCATAATGGATCAAAATTCTTTATTAAAATTTTTCCTACAGATAAAAAGAACCAGCCATTACCATGAAAACCGAAGGGGTAATATGTGTCTTCAAAAACTCCTGATTTAAATAAATTATAAGTAAATTTTAAATGCTGCGCTCCGTCCTCAGTCATTGATGGTATAGGAAACCTAAGACCGTTATCAAAAGATTTATAACTTAAAAAAAACAAAATTACTGTAAACAATAGGCATAAAAAAGCAACAAAATCGTTATTACTTTCACTTTTAGATTCATTAGCACTTATTTTTTTTAACCTAATCCAAAGAAATATCGATACAAATAAATTAAGATAAACTAATAAATAAAAATTTAAATGTTGCTTAAGTAAGAAAGTAAATAAAAAATAAATCGAGTTAATTGCTAGTATTAACAGATAGGAAGAAAAAAAAGATTCAAACTTGCCAAAACCAAAAACTCTCTTCAATCCCAAAGAATATAATCCAAGGATTATAATTAACAAAGCTAGTATAAAATACGAAAACATATAGTTTATATTATACTTTCAAAGTATAATAAATACAGAACCATGATAAAAGAAAAAATACAAAAACTTAATATTTATTTTCAGGCTTTATCAAAAACTGAGTTAAAACCTCTTAACTTGTTAGTCTTATCAATTAATAAACTAAATGGTAATCTATTTGCCAAACAAAAATGGGTAAAAAATTTAAAACCTAAAACTATAATAGATATTGGCGCAAACACCGGTCAAGCAGCCAAAGAGTTTAGAAAAAATTTCCCTAAAGCCAAAATATACTCTTTTGAACCATTACCTGAATGTTACAAAAAATTAACTAAATTTTTTTCTGGAGACAAAAATTTTAAATCTTATTGCTATGCATTGGGTAAAAAAACCGAAAATAAATATATAAATGTAAATGAATTTAATCCTTCATCTTCTCTTCTTAATACAAGTAAAACTGGGAGAAAACTATATCCTCAAATAAAAAAAGCAACTAAATTAAAAATTAAAGTAAGATCATTAGATAGTTTCAAGTTCGAAAAAAAAGGACACACTTTTATCAAAATTGATGTTCAGGGATTTGAGGATAATGTAATTCGGGGAGGTATAAAAACAATAAAAAAATCAAGTATAGTTATAATTGAAACTTCATTCGTAAAAATTTATGAAAATCAGCCTTTATTCGGTGATATATACAAAAAACTAACAAACCTAGGTTTTTCTTTTGTTGGATTTTCCGAAGTTTATGTAAATCCAAAAACAAGTTTTCCTTTATTCTGTGACAGTGTATTTATTTCTTCTCAAGTAAAAAAACAACTGACCCGCCAAAATACTTAATTACAGGCAATCCACCAAGAAAAAAAGACACTTTGTCTAGCCTTTTCATTAAAGTACTATTTTTAAACAAACTTGCGGGGATAAATTCTGTGGTTTGTAGTAGTTTAATTTTAAAACCAGGAAAATATTTTTTAATTAACATGGGGTTGATTGCCCATTCGTCCTTTGAATCTCCTGCCTTTTTCTTTAAAAAAGGAATAGATTTTATCAAGAAAACCACTGGATTTAATATATTTGGCTCATAAAAATACACTTTACCTTTTTGTTTTAACACCCTATTAATTTCTTTATAAACGGTTTTTATATCAAGGTGGTGTAAAATATAAAAACCTATAACTGCATCAATCGAATTGGTTCTGATACTTTTCATCTCGTAAGCGCTCTCTACACAAAAATTAACATTTTTGTATTTTTTACACTTTTCTTTTGCCACTTTAATCATCCCAGCAGAAATATCAGTAGCAGTTATCTTAAAATTATTCTTCTTAGCAATATGTCTAGTGTATTCACCTGTACCACATCCTATCTCTAGAATCCTTGGTTTTAGTTTTTCATTAATTTTTAAATTTTTAATACAGTGATTGGCTTTTTTTAATATTTTATATTTTGTAAACACAGAATTATATCCATAATTTTTATCGTATGACCTAGAAAAACTATCAAAATACTTTTTTTCTGAAGATTCTAATTTTTTGATATTACTCTTCATTTCATTTTAAAAAACTGTATATTAGTTTTATCAGTAAATTACTCAAATTATGTAAATACACTAATAGTTTAGATATTTCTAAATTATTTAGGCTTTTTATTTCTTCATCAAATTGTTGAATATAACTTGATTCTCCCTTCGAATTTTTATGGATTCTAAAATTACTTAACACCTCCGGTACAATAGTCAATTTATACTCACTCATTAAACGTAACCAGTACTCATAATCCATTGTATATTTTAATTTATCGTTAAAATAACCAATTTTTTTAAAAGCTTGCTTACTCCAAAACGTAGAAGGTTGACTAATAAAATTTGTGATAGGAAGTGATATATTAGTGGGTAATATTTTCCAGATATTCTTATATTTTGGTATAAAAGATCTCCTAACCTGTCCTCTCTCGTCGACAATTTTGTAATCTCCTGTTAACCAGTTACATTTCGGATTGTTTTCAAAAATGTTACTTACTAAATTAAAAGTATTTTTCTCGTAATAATCATCTGAATTAATAAACGCGATAATATCTCCATTAATTCTTTTTAAACCTTTATTGATTGCATCCGTCTGCCCTTTATCCTTTTCCGATATCCACTTAATTTTTTTTCCATAACTTTTTAATATTTCTATGGTTTCATCACTTGAACCACCATCAATTATCCAATATTCTAAGTTAGGATAGTTCTGGTTCAAAATACTATCTATGGTTTGTTTTATAAACTTACCCTGATTGAAAGATGGCGTAATAATAGATATTTTTGGACACTTCATACGCTTTCACTTCACCGATATTTTCCTAACCAATTCTTCAATTTGTTTCCTCATTTTATTTATTCTGATGTGGTTTTCAAACATCACATAAGTCAAAACTACCAAAGCACTAACGGTAATAAAATCAAACAGACGAATAAAAAATAGCTCTTTTATAAGTGGTTCAAGTGATTTTGGAAATAAAGTCACCCAAATCAAACCAATCCATAGAATCAACCAAACTGTGGCTCCTTCGTTGCCAATTTCTTTCTTCTTCCAGTGGAGAAAAAGATTGTAAAGCATTAACAAACCAAAAGCAGCTACTATTATTTGCACACCTACGATTGTCATTTTTTAAAATACCAATAGGGGAGTTTCAGAAAAAAATTAAACGCTTCAAAAACACTCAACCCTTTGTATTTATCTATGTAGATTGTATCAACATTTACTTCCTTAAAAGCCAGTTTGTTTTTACCAACCTTAGCTGCTATTTGCGTCTCCACTCCATAGCGAGGCTCATCCCATTTAATCAGTCTGTAAACCTTTTTTTTGAAAGCAAAGTAACCACATAAAATATCTGATCTTTGTATATTAAAAAGACCTTTAACGAGCTTTACCATTAAAATATTTCCCCATTTTCTCACTGTTGGCATTTCTACTCCCATTTTTCTTCGACCAAAAACAAGATTAGAGCTTTTCAATTTCTTTTTGAACTCAACCAAATGCTTTGGATTGTGCTGTCCGTCTGAATCTACAAAAATTATCGTATCTCGGCCAATTTTAAAAGCTTTTTCTACTCCCGTTTTCATGGCGGCACCTTTACCCAGGTTGATAATATGTTGCAAAATTACTACTCTTTTATTTTTTCCAAAAACATTGGTTAAAATTTTATAGGAATTATCTTTTGAGCCGTCATCAACCAAAATCACTACCGATGTTTTATCTACTTTAAGTATGTCTTTAACCGTGTTTACCGCTCTTTTTTCTTCATTATAAACCGGCACTACTATCGCAATTTTCATCAAAACTATTTTATCATCTATAATCAGTCATAAATATGGTTAGTCATTCAGTAATCATTCCCAATCTCAACGGTGAAGAATATCTTCCCGATTGTTTAAAATCTCTCAAAAAATCTTTTGACTATTCAAAAATTAATCCGGAAATAATTTTAGTTGACAATGCCTCGACTGATACCAGTCCTGAAATCTTCACCACCTTTTGTCAAAAGAATAAAATCGCATATCAACTTGTCAGCCTCACTAAAAACTATGGCTTTGCTGGAGCGGTCAAGAGGGGAGTGGCTGCCAGCAAATCCGACTGGGTGCTGGTCTGCAACAATGACCTAAAAATAGACAAATTTTGGCTTAGGCATTTAGAATCCGCCCTCAGTAAAAATAAGGATCCCAAATTAGCCGCTATCACCGGTACAGTCCTCAACTACAACGGTACCCACTTTGAATCTCAGGGACTTAAATTTCATTACTCCGGCAAATGCGACAACATCGGCAACGGTCACTCCTATAGCTCCAAAGTTTTAAAGAACTATAGCTCTAAAGCTCCGTTTTACATCTGGGGAGCCTCCGCAGCCCTGACTGCCTATAACCGTAAAATCTTTAATCAACTTGGTGGCTTTGACGAAGATTTTTTTGCCTATGAAGAGGACGTAGATTTAGCCCTAAGACTCCACAATCTTGGTTATAAAACCCTCTACATGCCTCTGGCAATTTCCTATCACCTGGGCGGAGCTACCAGCCGCAAAATGGGTAATTTCCGTAATCGGATGGATGCTAAAAATTGGTTTTATATCATCTGGAAAAATTATTCCAAAAAGGAAATCAGAGATAATTTATTTTCCATTATCGAACAACGTCTCCGCAATCTCTCTGGGCTCATTAAAAACACTCCTCTAAAAAATATTCCCAAAGATGTATACCAAACTTATTCTGAAGTTTTAAAAAATAGAAAAAAGATGTTGGCCAAAAACTATCGTCCCACCGACAGATAATTAAAACCCATTTTTTTCATCTCTGACACTTGATACAAATTTCTCCCATCAACTATATTTGGCAGCTTCAATAACTTCTTTATTTTATTTAAATCAGCTTCTTTAAACTGTTTCCAGGCAGTAGTTATCACCAGACAATCGGCATTTTCTATACATTTATACATATCATCAGCAATGTTTAAATCCGACATTTCTTTTTTAGTATTCACTGAAGCTATCGGATCATAGGCCACAATCTGGGCATCTCTATCCTCTAGTTGCTTGATAATCGTCAGAGCCGGGGACTCGCGGATATCATCGGTTTCCGGCTTAAAAGCCAAACCCCAAATAGCTATCTTTTTTTCACTCAAATCTTCACCTAGTAATTTCTGAATCTTTGACAATAAAGATTTTTTTTGAGCTTCGTTAGTCGACTCTACCGCATCCAAAATTTCAAAGCTAACTCCATTTTCATCGGCAGTTTGAATCATTCCCTTTACATCCTTGGGAAAACAAGAGCCACCATAACCTACCCCAGCAGTCAAAAACGCATGCGGACTAATTCTCTTGTCCAAGCGCATGCCTCGGGAAACCTCGGTCACATCGGCACCTACTTTTTCACAAATATTAGCCATAGAATTGATAAAAGAAATCGAAGTCGCCAAGTAAGCGTTTGATGCGTATTTAATGAGCTCAGCATTTTTGACACTCGTCAAAACTCTCTCTCCACCCAAAGGCTTATAAACTTCAAGCATTATCTCTTCAGCTCTTTTACTCTCAGAACCAATTACAACCCTATCCGGATTCATAAAATCATCTACCGCATCACCCTCTTTTAAAAATTCGGGATTGGAAACTACATCAAATTCACCCTGATAATACTCATTAATCGTCCGGCCAACCACATCTCCGGTACCCACCGGCACCGTTGATTTATCCACAATTACCTTGTATCCGTTCATGGCCTTGGCAATATCCTCGGCCGCGCTTTTAACATAATCTAAATTAACCGAACCATCGGGTAAAGACGGCGTCCCCACAGCAATAAACACCACCTCTGATTTCTCGACTGCTCTCTTAATATCAGTCGTAAATTCCAATCTCTTGTCCACGTAATTTTTCTTGACAATTTCCTCTAAGCCTGGCTCATAAATAGGAATAGTCCCTTTTTTTAGATTGGCAATTTTTTGGGAATTTATATCTACACATATTACTTCATGTCCAATATGAGCCAAACAGCTCCCTGTCACCAGCCCAACATAGCCGGTACCAATGACTGCGATTTTTTTCATCTTTATTTCTTCTTTTTCTGCCATTCCCAGGCAGTTTTGATAATCTCATGTAGACTATCATATTTTGGCTGCCATTCAAGCTCTTTTTTAATTTTCTCAGAACTGGCTAGTAATTTATCCGGATCACCCGGACGGCGTGGGCCATAAACCACTTTAAAATCAACTCCGGTTACCGCCTTTGCCGTTTCCATCACCTCTTTGTTTGAGTAGCCTTTACCCGATCCCAAGTTATAAAATTTACTCTCGCCACAGGCCAATAAATGTTTCAAACCTAATAGGTGAGCCGAAGCCAAATCCTCGACATGAACATAATCTCTAATACAGGTACCATCTTCAGTCGCATAGTCAGTTCCGTTTAACTGAAAAAATTCTCTCTTACCCTGGGCAACTTCTAAAAGTATCGGAATCAGGTGACTCTCCGGTTCATGCCACTCTCCAATCTCACCGTCCTTGTCTGCCCCACAAGCATTAAAATATCTGAAAGCCACGTATTTAAGGCCATAAGCAGCATCGTAATCCTTAAATATGTTTTCAATCATAAGTTTTGTCTTACCATAGGGGTTAATTGGTTTTTGAAGGTCGTCTTCACTAATTGGTACCTTTTCGGGCATTCCAAAAACTGCCGCCGTCGAAGAAAAAATGATCTTATCAACACCATGTTTTCTCATTACCGACAGTAAATTTAAAGTATTTTTTACATTGTTTAAATAATATTTTTCCGGATCCTTGACCGATTCACCCACCTCGATATAAGAGGCAAAGTCAAAGACAGCCTCAATCGGATATTTACTAAAAACTGCATCAATTTCGGCAATATTATCCAAATCACCAACTTCTAATTTTCCCCACTTAACCGCTTCCCGATGACCTTTTTCCAAATTATCAAAAACTACGGTTTCATAACCGCTTTTATTTAACAGTTTATTTACATGCGAACCGATATATCCAGCCCCACCGACAATTAGAATCATATGTTTTTAGTTTAACATTTAAAAAAGTAACCACAAACCTCCTATTAATGCGTTCAAAACTCCCAATGTTCCCAAAAAAGTTGACACCAAAAGCATCTGTTCGGGCTGATAGCCGACACTAACAAAAAAATAGACAAATAAGTTTTCTCTCATCCCAAAACCTGCCCAAGAAATCGGTAATGTCAAAATAAGCGATATTACCGGTAAAAAAATTAATATATCCATGTAATTCATACCAACCCCCAGAGCTCTGCTTATCATCCACACCTGAAATAACCAAAATAATTGAGCGCCAAGAGATATGATATAGCACTTCCAAATTCTGTCTTTGTGACTTTTTTTCAAAATGTCCATGACCTCGATTACTCTTGTCCATGTTTTACGCTTTAAGAATAATTTTTCAAAATCCACCCGAAAAACTATGACATAAAAAACCATCATCAATACACTTAATCCTATAAATATCCACATTAAATAATTAGGAAAATTATATTTCAAAACTTTTCCTATTAATAAAGAAATGGTCGCTGTTGTCAAAAAAGCTCCAAAACCTATAATCCTGTCGATTAAAGTTGAGCTAGCTAATTTCATCTTAGAAATATCTGGATACTTTTTTATTAAAGTTGTCCACTTGACCAAGTCTCCACCCAAGGCCGTGGGGAAAAAAAGGGCAAAAAATGCCCCCGAATAAGCTGCTTTGGTAAAGTCTAAAATTTGTTTAAACTTTGGCTTACCTAAATTCAATATTGCCCATCGCCAACCCCCAATCAAAACTGATATCGCCATATAACCTATCAAAATCGTTACCCACCACCATTTCACCTGGGAGATCTCAACCAAAAGGCGCCATACATCCACCTTCCTAAAAGCCCAGTAAATCAATACTCCTGACAAAATTACCTGGAGAATTTTCCAATTTGAAAGTTTTTTTATTATTTCCACTACTTTGACTATACTATACCCAAGGTGGCTAAATTTTTACTATTAACTCATATTTACCCTCCGGCAATTGACGGTGGCTCTAAAGTCATTTTCAAAATGGGGGAGTATCTCCAGAGTCAAGGACATGAAATTATGGTAATTACCACCGATACTTCTTCAACCGACGACTTTACCAAAAAGTATAAAAAAATTATTCACACTCAAAAAAATGTTTTGGCCCTCCCGGTAATCTCCTGGACTCATCGCCCCTTTAAACTTCTTAGTCGCGTCTTTCCTAATTTCAAAACATTGGCTAAAGGCCCCATTTTTTCTCCAAAATCTAGTTTCTTATTTTTAGTTTCTAGTTTCCGTTTTCGTCCCGACTTTATCCTTACCGGCCCTCTACCGACTCTTATGCCTGTTTATGCCAAAACTATTATCTCTTTGCTTAAAGTTCTAAAGCACTATCGCCCCAAACTACTAATAAATGCTTCCTTTCACCCCGACGACCCCGACTTTCAGACTCCTGTCTTAAAAAATACTCTAAAATCGGCTGATTTTATTTGGACTCTGACTCAGCACGAAACTAATTATTTTCACAAAATACTTAAAATCCCCAAATCTAAATTACTACTCTTAGGAAACGGCATTGACAAAAATTTCATAAAAACCAAAGATAGTAAACTGAAGTTTGGAGATTATCACAGGCTATTATTTGTCGGTTCTTTTGCCGCTCATAAAGGTTTAACTACCCTCATCACTGCTTTTTCAAAATTACCCTCAAACTATAAACTAATCCTTGCCGGCCAAAAAACCCTCTATTTCCCCGTTCTACAAAAAGAAATTAAAAAACTACCTCTCTTTGTCCGCTCCCGCATCTCTTTTGTCACTAATTTCCCTAATAACTACTTATCTATTTTACTTGACCGCTCTGACATTCTAATTTCTCCCTCTACTCAGGAAAGCTTTGGCTTGGTTCTAATTGAAGCGCTGGCCCGGGGCAAGCCGGTCATTGCCGCTGATATTCCAGCCTCCATAGAAATTATTAGTAAGACTGGTGGTGGTCTGATTTTTAAAAAAAATGATCCCGACGATTTAGTTAAAAAAATTCTTTGCCTACCTCACCACTTGTCCACTCATCCACTTGCCTACTCATCTAATTATCTTCGTACTCATTATACTTGGGATAAAATAGGAAAGAAACTATGCCAAAAAATCTTTTCATAATTATTCTTGTTTTACTACTTATCTACTTATCTTCTTATCTCTATCGCCAATTTTCCCGTCCTTCTCCTTTAAAAAGCATGAAACAAGATATCAACGGTCGGAATTTTACCTTAGAAATTGCCGATACTCCCTATCTGTTGACCAAAGGCTTAAGCCATCGGAATGAATTATGTCCTAATTGCGGCATGCTTTTTGTCTTTCCTTTTTTATCACCTCAGAGTTTTTGGATGAAAGACACTCTCATTCCTTTGGATATTATTTTTATTGATCAAAATAATCTCATTTCCGATATATTCACAGCCCAACCAGAGCCAGGTAAAAATGACTCTCAATTAAAAAAATATACCAGCTCCCGTCCCACAAAATATGTGATTGAGTTAAATGCCAATCGGGCTCAGGAACTAGATCTCAAAATAGATGATAAAATTGACCTACATTTATGATTATCGGCATTGACCTTTGTTCCGTCGTCTACGGTACCGGCGTCAGTAATTACACTCTCAATCTGGTTAAAAACTTAATCAAAAAAGACCGTGTTAATTCTTACAAGTTATTTTTTTCCTCTCTCAGACTAAGTATTCCCCGGGATATTGAGAATTTAGCCAAATATCCGAACGTCAAACTCTATAAATTTCGGCTGCCAATTACTTTTTTGTCCCTGGCCTGGAACCGTCTGCGTATTTTACCCATAGAGCTATTTATCGGTAAATGCGATGTTTTTCACACCTCAGACTGGACTCAACCGCCCACCCTTTGGGCTAAAACCCTAACCACCGTCCACGACCTGACACCCTTTTTATACCCCTATTGGCTTCATCCTCAAATCGTTTCTACCCATCTTAAAAAAATGTACTGGGCAGCCAAAAAATGCCGTCACTTTATCTGTGTCTCCACCAACACCAAAGAAGACCTTTTAAAAATTTTTTCCCAAATTCCGGAAAATAAATGCAGTGTCATTTTTGAGGCTGCTGAAAACAAGTATGCTCAATTCCAAAAACTACCCCCCAAAATCAGAGAGAGAAAGATTTCTCTTATCGAAAAACAATATGGATTAGACCGCTACATCCTCTCTCAGGGTACCCGCGAACCCCGGAAAAATCTCAAAAATCTCATTATTGCCTTTAACCGTTTCAGTCGTCGTTATCCTGGTTCTAAATTAGAGTTGGCTGTCAGCGGAAAATACGGCTGGGGCAAGGACATTGTCCATCTTAAAAACTCCAAAATTAAAATTCTTGGATACATTCCCGAAAAAGACATGGTCTCTCTCCACGCTGCAGCCCTATTTTTAGCCTACCCTTCTTTTTATGAGGGTTTTGGACTACCTCTGGTTAAATCAATGCAGGTCGGAGTTCCGGTTTTAACTAGTAATACATCCTCTCTTCCCGAGGTCACCGGTCAAGGCGGGCTTTTAGTCGATCCTAGCTCGGTTACCAGTATCTATCAAGCTATTGAAAAACTAGCTACCCGCCCCACCCTCCGTCAATCTCTCTCTAAAAAAGCCCTCAAGCAAGCAAAAAAATTCTCCTGGGCCAAAACTGCCACCCAAACTTTAGCCGTTTATGAAAAAATAAACTCATGATCATCGGTATTGACGGCAATGAAGCCAATGTCCCTCACCGAGTCGGCAGCGGTCAATACGCCTACCATCTTCTTAAAAATCTTTACCTTCTCGACCAAAAAAATCACTATTTTATCTACCTAAAAAACCCCCCAGCCACAGATTTTCCCCAACCCCGCAGCAATTGGCACTACAAAATTCTAAGACCTCAAAAACTATGGACTAAAATTGCCCTTAGTTTTCATCTCTTGTTTAATCCCGAAAAACTTGATTTATTTTTCTCTCCGGGACATTATCTACCTTCATTTTCCTCAGTTAAATTAATACCTACTATCCATGACATCGGCTATCTTCAATATCAGGACCAATTTACCAAAAAAGACCTTTATCAACTCATCAACTGGACCAAAAGCTCCCTTAAAATTGCCCATCACATTGTTGCTGTCTCTCAATTTACCAAAAATGAATTAATCAAAACTTATCAGCTCCCTCCTCAAAAAATTTCCATCATCTACAATGGTATTAGTCTTCCCAAAAAAGTTTATCCAAAAGAAAAAAAAGAAACCTTAGCTAAATTTAAAATTAATAAAAGCTACTTTTTAGCCGTTGGCACACTCAAACCCAACAAAAACTATTCTTTTTTAATTAAATCATTTGCCAAATTTCTTAAAAAACATCCCCAATACCAGCTGGTTATTGCCGGCAAAAAAGGTTGGCTATTTACCGACATTGCCAAAACTATCGATAAATTAAAACTTGACTCACAGGTCATTTTTACCGATTACGTCAGCGAAACTGAAAAAAATGCCCTCTATCAGCAGGCAATGGCGCTAGTTTTACCCAGTACCTACGAGGGTTTTGGTATCCCCGCCATCGAGGCTCAAATCCAAAAATGCCCAGTGATTGCTAGCTCTATTGCCCCCTTAAAAGAAGTTTTGAAAAATACTGCTCTATTAATTAATCCTTATAAAGAAGACACCCTGATCTCTGCCTTTAAAAAAATTCTTAATAAACAAACTCGCAACCGACTCGCCAAAATTGGCTTTAATAATGCCTCCCGCTTTACTTGGAAAAATTCAGCTCGGGACTTAATTTCTCTTTTTAATCAGGTATAATTCTGTCATGGACCGACCGCTTTATCATAAAGCTCTGAACCGTATTTTAACAATTCTCTCCGAATTTTGGTTATTGGTTCTGCGGATTGTCGGCCTTATTCCTAGTCATCTTATCCGTAAATTTTTTTACTGGCTCTCAGGAATTAAAATCCCCTTTGACAGTACTATTCACTTGGGCGCAAATTTTTTTAGACCTAGTAGGGTAAACATTGGTCACGACACCATTATTGGCTATGGAGCTTTTCTTGATGGTCGGGCCGGACTAACTATTGGCAGCCATGTCGATATTGCCACCGACGTCTTAATTTATACTGACGAACACAATATTCATGCCGCAGACTTTGGCAATGCCTTTGCACCGGTAACTATTAAAGACTATGTTTTTATCGGACCTAGGGCCATAATTCTGCCAGGAGTTACAATTGGCAGGGGAGCCGTAGTCGGAGCTGGAGCCGTCGTCACCAAAGATATTCCCGATTTAGAAGTTTGGGGTGGAGTCCCGGCTAAAAAAATCACTGACCGAAAACTAAAAAACCCCGATTACAAATTGGGCCGGGCCATGCTCTTCCAATAATGAAACCCAAGGCCCCGATCATTTTTTTGTTGATTTTTAATTTCCTCGCAGTTATTTATCTTCTTTTACCTACCCCCAAACTCAAAGATTTGGACAGCAGTGTCCGTTCTCAAGAACCGGGTGATACTGTCCAAATGACGAACGTTACCGGTTATTACACTAATCTTTCTCGTCGTGAAGTTATCAATTTTTACCGTTCTTTCTACGCCGGCCCTTTGATGACTCGGCTAAATTACCCCCCTGAATACGCCAAAACTATTTTTAGAGACACCATGAAAAGTTATTACCTAGAAGAGTTTCACTTACCGTTTAAAGAATCTCTATTTATCAATGGTTTTGAATGGGCTGAAGATGTCTTCACTAAACCTGAAAAAAGAATTCAAAATAAACTTCTTTATGAGGATATTGAATACCGCTCTAAAATTAATACCAAAATTATTTCCACCTCAATTGCGGCCCGGTTTCTAGCTTTTTTTGCAACCGAAGCAGCTATAATCTTTGTCATTTTTCTTTATAAAAAATTTTGGCGGCAGAGCTTTGCATGAACAGTCCGCTTTTATCAATCATCATCGCCTCCTTCAACACTTCAAAGCTGACTCAGGATTGCCTTGATTCCATTCGTCTGGACAAAGGCCTTAAAGACATCCCCCACGAAATTATTGTCATTGACAACGGCTCTAGTGATGATTCGGTCAAAATGCTAAAAAAGCAAAAAAATATAAAACTTATATTAAACCATCAAAATAAAGGGTTTGCTCAAGCCAACAACCAAGGGATTAAAGCCGCGAAAGGCAATTATTTGCTCTTTCTCAACTCTGACACAATTATCCTTCACTCTGCTATCAGCCAAAGCCTAAACTGGCTCTCAGCCCATCCCGAAGCCCATGGCTGCACCGCTCAACTGCTAAACCCCGACAAAAGTATTCAACCTACCGGTGGCTACTTTCCTAACTTGCTAAATATTTTTACTTGGTCTCTGGGACTTGATGATTTACCTCTCGTCAACAAAATTATCAAACCCTTTCATCCTCACCCGCCTTGGTTTTATACCCGGGATTCATTTTACAAATCCGATCATTCTCAGGACTGGCTCACCGGCGCCTTTTTTTTAGTCAGAGCCTCAATCGTCAATGAAACTCAGGGTTTTGATGAAAATTATTTTATGTACGGTGAAGAAATGGAATGGCAATATCGGATGCATCTTAAACTTCCCGATTCCAAACTTTGGTATTTAGTCGGTCCTCAGATTATTCATCTGGGCGGAGCTTCAGCTCTTAAAAAAAGCGACCCCCTTTTAAACGAGTATAAGGGAGTTTTGGCTTTTTTTAAAAAACATCGTCCCCTTTGGCAGACTAAATTTGTTAAAAAGATATTACAACTTAATGCTCTTTTACGTGGTTTTGTTTCCCAAAACCATCGACAACTATGGTCAAAAATTTAAATCCTTTTCGCGTCATCTTGGCAGTTTTAGTTGCCTTTATTCCCCTTTATCCTAAATTTCCACTATTTAATGTAGAATCAACCTATGTTGCCATCCGTTTAGATGATATTGTCCTGGCTTTTTGTCTTTTGGTCTGGCTTATCTATCAGATTAAACATCAGTTTCCTGTTTTTAAACAAAAAATTACTCCTCTTTTTATTGCCTATTTTATCGCTATCTCAATTAGCACACTTAATGCTTTACTGATCTTTAAAACCAATAGTAATCAACTCCTCTTACTCAATGCTTTTCGACGTTTTGAGTACATGTCAGTTTTTTTTATCACTCTAGAGGCAATCAAAAAACGTCGCGATTTTCTCTATGTTTACCTCTTTTTTATTTTTGCTATGTTTGGGGTAGCGGCCTATGGTTATGGTCAAAAATTTTTGCAATTTCCGGTCATCTCCACCATGAATGAAGAATTCTCAAAAGGTCAGTTATTACAGATGAATATCTGGACCCGTATTAGCTCCACCTTTGCCGGTCACTACGACCTGGCCGCTTACCTGAGTATTACATTGGTCATTAGCCTGTTTCTTTTTATCATTATCAAAAATAAATGGCTCAAGCTTAGTTCCCTTCTTGTTTTTTTAGTTGGCTTTCATCTCTTGACCTTAACTGCTTCCAGAATTTCTATCTTTGCTTTTTGGGGCAGTGCCATTCTTGGACTTATAATGCTTCGCAAATATTTGTGGGTTATTCCCGTTAGTCTTTTAGTCATTCTCAGTATTTTTAACTCAAACGACCTTAAGCAACGCCTTATTGCTACTATTCCCAATTTTAAATCCATGGTTAAACCCAGTCAGGCACCAGTCCAACCAACTCCAACTCTCCTAGCCACGCCGACTCCAGGAAAAACCAACCAAAAACCTATCAAAATCTCGCCAACCGTTTTTCGCAACCCCCCTGTTGAAGAATTTATTCCAATCGATTCCGACGTTGGCGTAGCTCGTTCCGGTGAAATCCGCTTTAATGTTGAGTGGCCCAGAGCCATAACCGCCTTTAGAAAAAACCCAATAACCGGTACCGGTCTTGGTTCTATCACTATGGCCACAGACAATGATTATCTCCGGTTTTTGGGAGAAAGTGGCCTTTTTGGTCTAATTACTTTTATAGTGATTTTTATCTACTTTCTACTCAAAACCTGGCCCATCTTAAAAATCAAAAAACTAAATTTTTACCATCAACTCTCACTCGTCTTTTTTTCTGCCATGGTCTGTATCTGGGCGAACGCTATTTTCATTGATGTTTTTGAAGCTTCAAAAGTAGCTTATACTATATGGATCATCATGGGACTTTATTATAAAAATTTGGAAATGAAATCATGACCACTAACAAAAAACGTAAAATTCTAATGATTACTCCTTACATTCCTCGTTTATCTCAGTCAGGTGGTCAGAGATCTTCTTATTACTCCATTAAATACCTAGCTCCAAAAAACGATATTACCCTTATTTGTTTTAGCCGGGACGAAGAGGGCGTAAAAGATGTTCGCCAGTACTGCCGCAAAGTAATCGTTGTCAAACGCGGTAAAACCTGGGATCTTAAAAAAATTTTCTCGGCCGCTATTAGTCCCTATCCTTTTTTAGTTATCAACTATATTTCGGACGACTTTAAAAAGGCCATTCAAAGAGAACTAGATAGAGAAAAATTTGATCTCATTCATTGTGATTGTTTTTACCCTATGCCTAACATTCCTAAAACCGATATCCCGGTTGTCCTGGTGGATCTGACCATCGAATACGCCGTTTATGATCACTACGTCAAAAGTCTTACTGGCTTCAAAAAACTTTTAACCCCAATTCTCTCCATAGACGTTAAAAAAATGAAACACTGGGAAACCTATTACTGGAAAACTACCCACACTGTTGTTGCCTTTGGACTGGAAGATCAAAAGATAATCACTGAAACCACCGGCCGCAAAGATATCCAGTACTTTGAGAATGGAGTCGACCAAAAGTATATTGACGCCCCTCTAAAAACTCCCAAATCCCAAGAACCAACCATCCTTTTTGGAGTCTCTAATATGAAATGGATGCAAAACCGCGAATCCGTCGAGTTGATTATGAGTCACTACTGGCACAAAATTAAAAAAGCGGTACCTAATTGTAAGCTCTATATTGTCGGCCGCTTCGCTCCTGAATTTTTTGGTAAATATGCTTCTAAAGATGTCATCGTCACTGAAGCTGATTTCGACGGTCAACCCAAAGACCCCCAATACTACTACCAGTACTGTTGGTTACTTCTAGCCCCGATGGGTAGCGGTGGCGGTACTAGAAACAAATTTTTGGAAGGCATGACCTTTGGCTTACCGGTAATTACTACACCTGAAGGCGGTATGGGTAGTATCAAATTCAAAAACTTTCGCGATGCCATCGTCACTCCCGGCAAAGACATTCTTAAAAACGTTATTAAATTGATAAATGATAAAAAATACCGCCAAACCATCGGTAACAATGGTCGTAAACTGATTGTCAATAATTACTCCTTTGCCAAATGCGTTGAAGGTCTCAATCAAATCTATGAAGACATCACCCAAAAACAAAAAAGTTGATCTTTCGGTGATTATCGTTAATTACAATACCGGCGACTACCTTTTAAAGTGTCTTAAAAGCCTTAAAAAATCTATTTTAGGTAAATATCATGTTGAAGTCATTATTGCCGACAATAATTCAAGCGATAACAGCTTTGTTTTGGCCAAAAGTATTAAAACCAGTCAAAAAATTAACTTTATTTTTAAAAAACTTTCCAAAAATTTCGGTTTTTCTAAGGGCAACAATCTAGCCCTCAAACTGAGCCACCCTAATTCCAAATATGTACTTTTTCTCAACCCTGACACCACCCTTGATCCAAAAACCTTGTTCAAGATGATTAATTTTTTTAAAACTCATCCCAAAGTCGATGCTGCTACCGCCAATCTAATTCTGGTCAAAAGCGGTAAAACCCAACCTGAGTCTCATCGTGGCTTTCCTGGTCCTTGGAATGCTTTTTGTCATTTTTTTACCCCCTTTCTCCCTAAGTTTTTCCCTAAAAGTCACCTTTTCAACGGCTACTTTTTAGGTCACCTTGATTTTTCTAAAATTCAAAAAATTGAGGCCTGTGTTGGCGCCTTTCTTATGATCAAAAGAGAAGTTGGGAAAACTATTGGCTGGTGGAATGAAAAATATTTTTTCTACGGCGAAGATCTTGACCTCTGTTGGCAGCTAAAAAAACACGGATTTAATCTTTATTTCTATCCTCACGCCAAAGCCTATCATTATCAGGGTATTTCTTCAGGTCTTATCGATCATACTCAAACAATCACTCAAGCAAAAATTAATACCAAGGTCGTCGCCGCCAAGGCCAGTACCGAAGCTATGCGGATTTTTTACCGGGAAAACCTCATTGACCGCTACCCTCAATTTTTCCAACCTCTAATCTGGACCGGCATAGATTTTCTTGAAAAATACCGTATTCACAAGGCCAAAAAACATGAAAGCTAAAAAACATATCGTCATTGATGCCCGTCTCTATGGCCCAAAGCACACAGGTCTCGGTCGTTACACTAAAAACCTTTTAGTTGCCCTTAAAAAACAGCCGGATTTTGACACCTTTCATTACACCCTCCTTGTCTATCCTGAATTAGAAAAGGAAGTTAAAGATGACCTTGGGGATTCTTTTGATTATTTTGTCACTAATGTTCGTCACTATACTCTCAAGGAGCAATTTATACTGCCAATTCTCCTTCATCGTCTCCGGCCTGACTTGGTCCACTTTACTCATCTGGATAAACCTATTTTTTATTTTAAAAAATCACTGGTCACTGTCCATGATTTAATCCGCCACTTCTCCAAAGGTAAAGAAACTACCACTAGAAATCCATTTCTTTATTGGCCGAAATACTGGGGATATCTTCTTATGACCCGAATAATTCTTTTAAACAGTTTTGTCATTGTTCCCAGTGACTTTTGGCGTCAGTATATTATCAAACACTACCGCTTTCCCCCTGAAAAAATTATTGTCACTCACGAAGCTGTCGATCCAGTGTTTATAAAAAATTTTTCTAAAAAAACTAAGGATAGTAAATTGAAGATTGAAGATTATATTCTGTATACTGGCAATCTTTATCCTCATAAAAATGTTCAGGTAATTTTTGAAGCCCTTAAAAGCCTTCCTAAAATAAAACTCAAAATTATCTGTGCCCGCTCAGTCTTTACTGACAAAATTTATGCCAAAATCAGACAAAGCGGCCTAGGTAAACAAGTCGACTTTTTAGGCTATGTTCCTGACTCCGAATTTACCTCACTCTATCAACATGCCCTTGCCTTGGTTCATCCGGCACTGCTTGAAGGTTTCAGTCTTACGGGCTTAGAAGCTATGGCTCTGAATTGCCCGGTTATTGCTGCTAGAGCTAGCTGTTTACCGGAAATTTATCAAGATGCCGCCCTCTTTTTTGATCCCCATGACCCAAACGACCTAGTCGAAAAAATTAAACTACTCATAGATTCTCCTGATCTTCGGGATAAACTAATTAAAACCGGACAAGAACATTTTAAAAAATACAATTGGTTATCCACCGCCCGGCAAAGCTTGGATTTTTATAATCGTATTACTCATGTCTCTTAAAGTTGCTATTTACTACGATTGGTTAAACCAATGGGGCGGAGCCGAAAGAGTCCTTCTAGACATTCTTAAACTTTATCCCCAAGCCGACCTTTATACTCTCGACTACAGTCCCCAAAAAACTCCCTGGCTACCAAAAACTCATCGGGTTTTTTCCCTTAATCTTAAAAACAAGCTAGTTTATACTCCTTTTTATAGTTATCGCCTGGAACAAATTGACTTTTCCAACTACGACCTATTAATTTCCACCACTTCCCATGTCGGCCATTCTTTTCTAACTCTGCCCAAAACCTTCTATCTCTGCTATTTTCACAACATCAACCGCTATCTCTACCAACTTCCACCTCCCATTCTTAAAAAAGTTCTTAAGCTTTATCAAAAAACCGATTTTATTTATGCTCAGCGCCCTGATGCTATTTTTTGCAATTCCAAAACAGTAGCAAACCGCATTCAAAAAAACTACCATAGACAAGCCAGAGTGATTTATCCCGGCATTGATACAGACAAATTTATCCCTGGACTCAAAAAATCCCAAAATTATTTTCTTTTAGTTTCCCGTCTGGTCAAACATAAAAAAATTGATATCGCTATTAAAGCTTTTAAAAAATTAAACTACCCTCTAAAAATAGTTGGTTCCGGCCGTGACCAGAAGTATTTTGAAAAGCTTGCTGACAATCATCCTCACATTCAATTTTTAGGCCCGGTTCCCGAGTCAAAACTTATTAATCTTTATCAAAACAGTCAGGGCTTAATCCACCCGCAGTTTGAAGATTTTGGCCTAACCGCACTTGAGTCCATGGCCTGTGGCAGGGGAGTCATCGCCTACAATCGTGGCGGGGCTACCGAAACTATAATTAACGGTAAAACAGGAATTTTATTTAATCATCAACACCCAGATTCTCTTGTCCTGGCAATCAAAAAATACCTAAAAAAAATACCTCTAAGTTCTGATTGTCGCCGCCAAGCTCTGAGATTTAGTCAAAAGAACTTTATGTTACACTTTAGACAAGAGCTCAACTCTCTATGCACTACATTGTAATCCTCTCCGGAGGCACCGGACCTAGACTCTGGCCACTTTCTCGGGTCGAAAAGCCCAAACAATTCCTGACTCTCTTTTCTAAAAATTCCCTCTTAAAAGAAACTGTCCTTCGCGCCAAAAAACTTGTCCCTCTCAAAAATATTTTTATTGTCACCAACTACAAATACACAAGTCTTATTAAAAAAGACCTTGGCACCTCTTTCCCCTCTGCCAATATTCTCTCCGAACCACAAAAAAAGAATACGGCCATGGCCCTCATCTACGCCTCGGCAGTTATTTCCCGCAAAGACCCCGATGCCGTTATCACTAGTTTCCCTTCTGACCACTATATCGGCCGTCTTGACAAATTCATTAAAAATATTAATCAGGGTGTTAATACTAGTTTAACCAATAAAATTGTCGTCTACGGCATTAAGCCCGACTCTCCCAACCCTGCCTACGGTTATATCGTCACTGACGATAAACTAAAAGTTAAAAAATTCATCGAAAAACCTAGCATTTCTATTGCCCAGGATATTATTAATCGAGGTCACGCTTTTTGGAATAGTGGTATTTATACCTTTAAAGTTTCACATCTATTAAGTGAATTTAAAAAACACCAACCCGAATATTTACCTCTATATGACCAAATTTATAATCAGCCCACAAAAAGCAAAATTATCCAGAAAATTTACAGTCTTGCCCCAGCATTGGCCCTGGATGTAGCTATTTCTGAAAAATCAAAAAATCTTCATCTCATCCCAGCCACCTTTACTTGGAGCGACATTGGGGAGTGGTCGGCTATTCACCGTCAAATTGCCGGTAAAAAAACTCAAGTAGCCACTTTAACCACCACCCAAAAACTAGTCGAAATTAACTCCAAAAATTGTCTAGTCCATTCTTCACCTAAAAAAATTATCGGTTTAGTCAATGTTGAAGATGTCGCTGTCATCGATACTCCAGATGCACTTTTAGTTTGCAATTTAAAAAACAGTGGCTCCTACCAGGTCAAAGATCTCATTACTAAATTGGTTTCTAACCCTAAATTAAAATCTTTTTTTACCGGTAAGCATGACTAGTAGAAATATCCCTTTTTATGCCCTAAGGTCAGCTCTTTTTGACCCCATCAAACGGATAATAGACATTATCAGCTCTGTAATTTTAATAATTATTTTTTCTCCAGTTTTACTGATAACTGCCATTATTATCAAACTCACCTCTCCGGGGCCGATAATTTTCAAGCAAAAACGCGTTGGTCAAAACCGAGAGTTTCAAATGTTTAAATTTCGTTCCATGAGAGTAGGGGACAACGATAAATTTTTAAAAGAAAATTATCCCGAACTTTGGAAAAAATATAAAGCCAATGACTGGAAACTTTCAGCCAAAGAAGATCCTCGAATTACTCCCATCGGTCGTTTTATCCGCTCTACTTCTATTGACGAAATGCCTCAATTTTTAAATGTTCTTATGGGAGAAATGAGTCTGGTCGGCCCCCGGGCCTATCGTGACGAAGAGCTTAAAGAATATTCCCATAAATACCCTAAAACCAAAGCCTACATTGCCGATATCCGTTCCGTTAAGCCTGGTATTACCGGCCCATGGCAAGTCTCAGGCCGAAACGAACTCCCCTTTGAAAAACGGGCCAAAATGGACTCTGATTACATCAAAAATCGATCACTTAGAGAGGAAATCTATATTATCTTCAAAACTCCCTTCGCCATGTTTTCTAACTGGTAACATCCGTGCTAGAATTAAAACATGGAAATTCCTGCTGCTCTCACCCCTAAACAGAAAAAGGTTGTTATTAAAAAATCTCCCCATAGATTACCCAAAATTTTACTGATTATTTTAGCGGTTATACTTGGTTTGGGAGTTCTCAGCTTCTTTTTTCTTTATCTTCCGGCTATAGCCCTGGTCAAAGAAGTCAATCAAACCAAAACCGTCGCCGACCGACTTAAAGTCTCACTATCGGATAAAGACCTCAATCAAAGCAAGCAGGTTATGACAGAGCTGCGTGAACAAATTAAAGAGGTAGATAAAAAACTCAATTTAATGGCCTATCTTCGGGCTATTCCGGTAGCTAACAATTATTATAAAGATGCCAAAACCCTAATCAAAGTCGGCAACGACTCCCTTGATACTGGTGATATTTTAATTCAAGCCGCAGAGCCTTATGCTGATTTTTTGGGACTAAAAGGTGCTGGTACCAGCAGCGCTCAAACTACCGAAGACAGAATTAATTTTTTAACTCAATCTATCGAAAGTATCCTCCCACACTTTGACACTATTAACAGCAAAGTTACTGAAATTGACCAGCTTTTGGCTACGATTAATATCAATCGCTATCCGGAAACCTATAAAGACATTCAGGTCCACCAAAGCTTTAATAAAATCAGGGAAATGGTGGGCGAATTTCAAAATTACGTCAGTAACGGTAAACCAATCCTTAGCAAAAGTTCCTGGCTTTTGGGTAAAGACAAGCCCCGAAACTACCTGGTTATCTTTCAAAACGATGCCGAACTGCGTCCCAGTGGTGGTTTTTGGACAGCCTATACTACCCTCAAAGTCGATAAGGGTAAGATTACTGCCGGATCTTCGAGTAATATTTATGATTTAGATGATAAAATTTCCAGCACTACTCCGGCTCCTCGACTCATCAAGTCTTATCACGTCAATGTTCCTTACCTCAATCTTCGGGACTCCAACCTTTCCCCGGATTTTCCCACAGATGCCAAAATTTTTCTCGATCAGTATTACAAAGTTATGGGAAAAAGAACCGAATTTGACGCCGTCATTGCCCTGGATACCAAAATTCTCGTCGACATTATTAAAGTTTTGGAAAAAGTCGATACTCAAGTTGGTACCTTTACCGCCAAAGAGGATAGTCGCTGTAATGGCTGTCCCAATATTATCTATGAACTAGAGTGGATTGCCGGTCGTCCCCGTAATTTCATTCTTGCTGATCGGAAAGGTTTTCTAGGTCCAGTTATGCATGCGATTTTAGCCAATGCCATGGGTTCAGAAAAAACCAAAATTGCACCTCTTGCCAGTGCTTTCTTTACCAACTTAAATGAAAAACACGTTCTTTTTTACTTCACTGACCCTGAAATCCAAAAAGCTGCCGAACAGGCCAATATCGCTGGACACATTACCCAAACTTCAGAGAATATCGATTATTTTCATCTAAACGATGCTAACTTTGCCAGCGCCAAAAGTAATTTATTTATTACTCAAAAAATTCTTCACGAAATTGACAGTAAAAGTGACCATGTCAAACATAAATTCACTATTACTTACACCAACCCCTTCAAAGCCTCTAACTGTAATTTAGAAAAAGGGGATTTGTGTCTTAATGCTGCCGCCTACAGAAACCTCTTTAGAATTTACACTCCCATTGGCAGTAAATTGGAAAAAATTACCGGCTCCGAAGTTGAACCCCAACAATACGAAGAGCTAGGAAAGCAGGTTTTTGAAGGTTTTTATGGTAACAAATATCCCCTTTATGCTAATTCCAGCAGTAAAGTTACTGTCGAGTACACCTCATCAGTCAAACCCAGCAAAGACTATACTCTACTCCTACAAAAACAACCCGGAACTAAAGCCGTCGACTACGAGCTTAAAGTCAATGGCCGCACCGTTGATACTTTTTCCTGGGTAGCTGATAAAACTATCAAATTAGCTCTCTAATGCCTCACTTTTCCTCAGGCCTGGGACTAATCATCAATAAAAAAAAGCTTCATGAAGGCGATCTACAGCTAACCATTTTTACTCAAAACTTAGGTAAAATTATCTGTCTTGCCAAGGGTGTTCGCTCTATCAAAAGCCGGCGTCTGGGGCACCTTGAAATCGGCAATGTTGTCAAATTCAACCTCTATCAAAAAGATCATTTTTTTTGGCTTTCCGAGTCAGAAAGTATTAGCCCTTTTTTAAAGAATCCCAAAAAACTATCTCAATATAATCTTCTTTTCTTTCTCTATGAAGTCGCTAATTCCATAACTCCTTCTGAAGAAGTATTGCCTGATATTTATCTTAATTTAGTCAATGCCACCCAAGCCATAGCAGACGACAATTATCCTGACTTTATTCAAGAAGAAATTAAATTTATCCAAAATTTAGGCTTTGGCCACAATCCTCAAATCAATCTTTATTTTAAACAAAAAGACTATAAAAATGCTCAAAAGGCTATCAAAAATTATTTCGAATCAATCCTAGAAAAACCTTTAAA
>CAYNEE010000004.1:0-57509 GCA_964396145.1 uncultured Gammaproteobacteria bacterium
CTTAATACTCCCCAGAGTAAAAAATCCAAAACCAGAGATGAGGAATGAAGTCGTCTACCAAAAAAGGACATGGTTTATTTTACAATTAAAACATGAGTCTGCTAATAGATTGGTTGTACCCCAAAAAATGTTTTGGCTGTGGTCAGGGGAAAAAATATTTATGTAATTTCTGTGAAAGGAAAATGAAAAGTGCAGGCTTGAGACGAAAAAGGGGGTTTGAAGGGTTGATTTCTGTTTATAAATACGACGGGTTGATAAAAAAGATGATTGAAGAAATTAAATACCAACATTTATATGAGGCAATTGAGTCTTTGGGTCAACTAATGAGTCGGAATCTAAAAATTGATTACCCCAAAACACTTGGGCATTGGCAAAAAGAAAAATTTCTACTAGTACCAATCCCCCTCCATAAAGGCAGAGAAAAATGGCGAGGATTCAATCAGGCCCGGGAACTGGCTTGGGTATTATCCAAAAACCTGGATATAGAATATGCCGAAATATTGGAAAGAAAAAAGGCGGGAATTAATTTAGCTAAAATCGGTAATTACGAGCAGAGAGCTAAAAAAATAAACGGTGTTTTTGAATTAAAAAATAAGATTAAAGAATCGGAGAAAATAATTTTAGTCGATGATGTAATTACTAGTGGAGCGACTATGGCTGAGGCGTTGAAGACCTGGAAGCAGGAGTTTCCTCGGGGACAGGCATGGGGGTTAAGTCTGGCCGGAGCCCGGAGATAACCCGTTCGTTTTTGATCATGTCGGCGTCTTTGAGAATATCATTGACCTCACTTGAGGCGGGAGGATTGTCTAAAGGGGTGAGAGAGCTAAGGTAAAAATTTTCGACAAAGAGTCCATGAGAGGTCAGAGAATCACGGAGTTCCTGCTTGATTTCGTCTTCGATAAGACTACGGTTGGTAGACAGGGCTTTAGCTAGAGTGTGGTTGGTTAATACTTTACGGATACGGCTTCTGGTAACTGGACGGACGACTTTGGAGACAAAATTTTCGCCGATATTTTGCCAGATTTCTGGGAGTCTTTCGGTATCAAGCTTAATTAAAACGGTAGCTTCGACGGAAACAAATTTATTGTCAGCGGTGACAGCATGAATGAGCTCATCGCCCATAATTTCGTTGTTGTCTTTTAGAGAAACGTCTTTGGAAATAGTGTACTCGATTAACTGAGCGTTAAAGAGTTTGACCCGTTGGACCAGAGGGACTTTAAAATGCATGCCAGGGTACCAGACGTTTTTAAGAACACCCCGAAAAACATCGTAAATACAGCCAACATGACCGGGAGGAATGGTGACAATAAAGCCACCAACAATCTCGTCAACAAAGAGAGAAACTAATAAATTGTCGATAGATGCCATAGACTAATGGATTATACACTAAAAGCCTTAGCTAGAGCCATTAACTCTTTTTCTGGATCGGCAGCCTTGACCACCGAAGAAGCAACCAAAATTCCCTTGGCCCCTAATTGTAGGCCAATAGTGACATCAGAAGCCTGGTTGATGCCGGCGCCAATTAAAAGATCTTTTTTACCTAAGATTTGGGAAAATTTTTTGACCTGCTCAGGTTTACCAGTGGAAACAGAAATCTCGGTATTGCCAATGTATTCTTTAGGTTCGTAGGCAAACATGGTCGGATTGAGATGTTTTGCCCAGGTATTGAGCTGACCCAGAGTCTGTAAACATAAAATAGAGTCGAAACCTATGGGTAAATGTTTAAGAATCGATTTAATAGTCCCCGGCTGGAGACGGTGCTCGGAATGATTTAAAAGTGAACCTTTAATACCCAAAGATTGGGCGTGAAGAGGAGAAACAAAACCGCTGTGAGCACCTTCCAAAAAAGGATCAACGTGCTGTAGATAAACCTCTATGCCAATTTTTTCCCGAATAGAAAGAGCGTCTAAAGCTGAAACTACCGGATAAATTTTAACTCCGGTTTTTTGAGAAACTTTTTTAGCAATTGCCGCAAAATCAAGAGCTTTGGAAGCAAAACTTTGAGGATAAAGCTTAAGGTTTAAGAGTATCATCGTTGAGATTATATTTACTAACCACCTGACTAAGACCGCTTTTAAGAGCAGTCATAACTTCGGTTTCGCTCATTTGATTGCGAGTAAGACTATTAATAGCATCTTTAAAATAGTTGCTCAACTCGGTGTTGAGACCGTCGTCATGAGTAAAACTGGAAAGATAGCCACTTTGAGCGGTTTTGGCCGAGTCAACAAAGGTTTTGAGATAAGGGACGGAAGTTAATTTGGCTGCCAGATCGCTACGGGGATAAATTTCCCCAAAACCCCGATCCTGAGAAGCAGTTTGATAAAGTTTTTCCAAAGCTGGAGAAGAGGCTAGATATTCCAAAAAGGTCCAGGCTTCTGTTTGGTGAGGACTTTGAGCATTAACAGCTTCAACCCAATAAGTAGCCCAGTTGATATTGGTCAGGTTAGCACTATCACCGCTGCCGCTACCGATAAGAACCGGCATTTGGGGTACGGGGGCGGTGGCAAAAGCGAGATTAGGATTGAGAGCCTGAATATCAAAAATACGCCAGGATGGGGCAAAATAAAAAGCAAGTTTGCCTTGAGCAAAAAGAGTAGTCGATGAGGGCAAGGTTTCATCCCAAGTTCGGTCCTGGGTTTTAAAATTAGTATAAAAAATTAGAACATCTTTAATTTTGCCATCATTTTCTGGACTATTAATGGTAAGTGAGGCTCCGTTTTGACGCAAAAAGAGGCCAACAATATCACTCCAATGATCAATGTTGTCAGCAAGGCCTAGGGCGACTCCAGCGATTTCAATGTTGCCGGCAGCATCCCGAACGGTCAGACGTTTAATACTACTTTGTAAATCCCACCATGATTTGGGCAAATCAACACCGGCTTTTTGAATCAGGTCTTTGTTGTAAAAAAGGACTAGACCGTCGTACATGAGAGGGACAGCATAATAATTATTGCCAATTTTTAAATCCCGGGTATAAACCGGCAAAAACTCTTTGGAAAGACCGATAGAAGAGGCAGTATTTGCTGGAACTGGGGCTAAATTTGATTTAAACATGGGTAGCCAGGAGCTGTGAATCCGGAAAATATCGGGAATTTCGCCACTACCGGGACTTTTATTCAAACGTCCGGCGAGACGGGTTCGATAATCATCTTTGGAGCTATGAACATAATTAATCTTGATGTGGGGATTTTTGGCTTCAAAGTCAGCAATGACACCATTGATAATTTCATCTTTTTCCCAAAGACCCCAATAAGTAAGTGTGACTGGTTCTTTGTTTTTACCCTTAATGCCGGGTAGAATGAATTTTAAAAAAACAAAACCGAGAAGCAAAAGAAGAACACCACCGATAATAAAGGGCAAAAAGGCGGGCAATGATTTTTTAGAAATCGGAGGAGATACAGGTTCAGAGACGATATTTGCATCCGAGGCAGTCTCGGTTTCAATATTCATTCTCGGAGCGTCCCTGGAAGGGGTAGTTACCGGTCGGGGTGGGAGTGGTGATTGAATATCAGTGGTTTCCACAGATTCATTATAGTAGAATGATGCCTATGAATCCAATGGTAGCTGCGATACTGAGTTCCACAGCAGTGGGCTTAATTTCTGTGTTAATAGCCTCTTTATTTCGATTTAAAAAAGAGGTTTCCAAAACTCATTTATTGATTTTGGTGGGAGTAGCCACGGGAGCCCTGCTTGGGGACGCGTTTTTGCACCTCATACCGGAGGCTGGCGAGTTTTTTGACGGAAGTGAGTTGGGAATTTTGGTCATTGGCGGCATGTTGGTTTTTTTTGGATTAGAAAAAATTTTGAAATGGAGACATTGTCATGATCCGGATTGCCATGAAGAAAAAAATCTGGCCAAGGTGAGTATTGCCGCCGATACTGTCCATAATTTTATCGACGGGTTAATTATCGGTGGCAGTTTTTTGGCGGGCACAGGGGTAGGCATTAGTACCACCTTGGCAATTTTAATGCATGAAATTCCCCAAGAGATAGGTGATTTTGCCATACTCCTACACAGCGGTTGGGGCTTTAAAAAAGCTTTGAAAATGAATTTATTGTCGGCGGCAGCAAGCTTGCTCGGAGTAGTTTTGATTATGATTTTTCAAAAATCGTTAAGATTGCAAAATTATTTAATGCCACTCGCCGCTGGAGGTTTTATATACCTGGCTGCTTCTGATTTAATCCCAGAATTGCACCGGCATGAAAACCGACCTAAAGAGAGTTGGCGACAGCTGGTGTCAGTGATTTTTGGTGTCGCCATCATGTATTTTTTGCTATGATTAGCTATGAAAGTGAGAGTATTTACGGACGGTGGAGCCAGAGGCAATCCGGGAATAGCCGGCTACGGAGTTTGGATAATCAACGAAGCGGGAGAAAAAATTTATGAAGAAAGCCGATTTTTAGGCATAAAAACTAATAATGAGGCCGAATACATGGGTTTGATTGGAGCTTTAATGTGGATTAAGGAAAACATCAATGATGAAGAGGTAGAAATTAATTCTGATTCCCAGCTTTTGGTCCGACAAATGAAAGGCTTATATAAAATTAAGTCTCCCAATCTTAAAGAGTTGTGGGTTAAGGCTAGAGAATTGGCAGAAAATAAAAAGATAACTTACAAAGAAATTCCCAGAGAGGTCAATAAAAAGGCCGATGCTCTGGCCAACTTAGCCATGGATTGCAGAAAATGAAAAACAAAAGAATCTGGAAAATAGCTGTTGGTAGCCTGGGAGTGATTTTATTTCTAATAGCCCTGCCTTTAATTGCGGCCTTTGGTAAAAGCGGCCGGGATACAAAGGTTTTGGGAAAAAATTATTCAATTTTAGGAAAAAAGGAAATAGAGACTAGGTTGCAGAGGGATTTTCCAATGGTGGGAACCTTAAAACTGAGTGAGGGTGAAAGAATTTTTGAAGTTGATTTGGCTTCAATCTCGGCAGAAATCAACACTAGCGAAACTGCTTCTAATATGTTGTTTAGACGACTAAAACAAGGTATTGGCCCTTATTTTAAAGCTTTTTTTCAGCACAAAGATTTTGATTTGATAGTTGAGGTGGAGGTAGAGAAACTTGACCAAGAAATTAAAGAAATAGAGGTGGCAATAAACAAACCTTACGTACCTACAGAAATTATTTCAGGGAACCAGCTGTCAATTAAAGAAGGACAAATGGGCCGAGAGGTGGAGGTAGAGAAACTCAGAGATTTAATACTAGGGAAATTATCCCGATACGATTTGGAAAATGTTTCACCGATTCCAGCGAAGAATGTGGGATTTTTGCCGAGTGTTGAGGAGAAAAACCAATCTCTGGAAAGAGCCAAAAAATGGCTTGGTAAGCAGTTAAAACTGGAGGATAAAGAGACAGAATTGACGGTGGAGACCAAAACCTTAATCAGCTGGATTAAATTTAGTGGTGGAGTGGAAGAGGTCAAGGTTGACGAATATATTACCTCAGTAGCCCCAAGTTTAAAAAGAGAGGCGCAAAATGCAGTCTTTAAATTTGAAAACGGTCAGGTGGTGGAATTTAAACCGGACAGACCCGGCTATTATCTGGATGAAGAAAAACTCAAAAACATAATTTTTAGAAATTATCTTAATTGGGAAAACACGACTGAAAAGGTTTTGAAAGATGAATTACCTTTGGTGAAATCAGAGGCGGAAGTTAAAACTGGTGAAGTAAATAACATGGGAATTAAGGAACTTTTAGGTAAAGGTACGTCAACTTTTCATCACAGCAGCGAAGTGAGAAATGTCAATATCAAGCGCGGAGCGGCAGCCGTTAACCAAGTGCTAGTGGCCCCAGGAGAGGAATTTTCCTTTGTTAAAAGTCTAGGTGAGGTCAGCCGGGAAAAAGGCTATACTATGGCCTACATTATCCGGGGCGGCAGGACGGAGTTGGATGTGGGAGGAGGGATTTGCCAAGTATCGACTACTCTATTTAGAGCCATGCTTGATGCTGGGATGAATATTACCCAGAGAAGACCTCATGCCTATCGGGTCAGTTATTACGAAGAGGACAGTCCTCCGGGATATGATGCGACTATTTTTATTCCCAGTCCGGATTTGCGGTTTAAAAATGATACCGGTAATTATGTACTGATTCAAAGCTATTATGATGGGGCCAACAAGAAGCTGACGTATGAAATTTATGGCACCAGTGATGGTCGAAAGATAGAAATTGACAATTACAAACAATGGGGTGCAGCAGCAGCACCGCCGGATGTATGGATTGATGACCCCAATTTACCGGCAGGTAAAATTGTCAAAGAGGAAAGCCGGGTACCTGGTCTAAATACCTCTTTTGACTGGAAGGTAAGACGGAATGGAGAAATTATTCATCAACAAACTTTTGTCAGTAAATATGTTCCTTGGGCAGCAGTTTATCGGAGAGGGACGGGACAATAAATATCAAATAAATTTTCTAAAAGTGAAGCGATGGTCATGGGGCCAATACCGCCAAATGTTGGGGTAATATAGGATGCTTTAGGAGAACAAGAGGCGAAATCTACGTCACCATTGGCGACATCAATAATTACACTTCCCTCTTTAACGATATCTCCGGTAATTAAATTTTTAACGCCAGTAGCTGAAATCAAGATGTCGGCTTTTTTAGTAAATTGAGAAACATCAGGAGTGCGGTCATTAAGGAGGATAATTTTTTTAGTAAATTGAGAAAAATGCTTTTTAAGGGGCTGGCCGATTAAATTAGAGTCGTTGACAATGACAATATTTTTGTTTTTGAAAGAAATTTTATAGTGCAAAAGAAGGGTAAGGATACCCCTGACGACCGCGGGTAAAATACCAGAGTTGGGGTTAAGACCATCGACATCTTTGTTGGAAGAAATAAGGTCTAAAAGTTCTTTTTGGGGATAATTTTTTGGTAAAGGTAACTGAATAAAAAATCCAGAGACCTCGGAATTGTTATTTAATTGAACAATTAATTGTTTCAAAATTTGAGGATTAGTATGGGTGGATAAATGGTGAAGTCTAAAATTGATTCCTAAATAATCACTTGCCCTTTTTTTAAGGTCAATAAATTTGAGACTGGCAGGATTATTGCCGACTAAAACAACATCCAGACCAATCTTTGACGTGCAATCTTCAATTTTCAATTTAAGATCGTTGAGAATTTTTTGTGACAGTGTTTTGCCGTCGAGGAGGATCATATTTTGGTTAAAATTTCATGGCCGGTTTTGGTCACTAAAATAGTGTGCTCAAATTGAGCAGAGAGAGAGCTGTCTTTGGTAAAAACAGTCCATCCGTCCTTTTTATCAATAAAAACCTGCCAGTTGGGTGAAGCATTGATCATGGGTTCGACGGTAAAAATCATCCCCGGACGCAAGAGGATATGATTCTCAGGAGTATCAAAATGAAAGACAAAGGGGTCCTCGTGAAATTTGAGACCGACACCGTGGCCGCCCAGATCACGAACCGGTGAGTAACCAAAAGGGGTGACAAAGTCTTCGATAGTTTTACCGACAACTTCATTTAGGTATTTTCCGGGTTTAATTTTTTGAATAGCCAGATCAAGAGATTTTTTGGTAACTTCAAGTAAATTTTGAGCCTCTGGAGAAATTTGACCGACTCCAAAAGTGGCTGAAGTATCGCCGTAAAAACCATCTAAAATGGTAGTGATATCGATATTGATAATGTCTCCTTCCTTTAAATAGTGTTTGGAGCTGGGGATACCATGGCAGACAACGTCATTAACCGAGGTACAGATACTTTTAGGAAAGCCACTGTAATTTAGCGGTGCAGGAATGGCGCCGTGGGCCAAGATGTAATCATGAGCTTTTTGATTTAAAAATTCGGTAGAAACCCCCGGTTTTAAAAAAGAAGCAGTATATTTGAGAGTGGCTGCGGCCAACCGGGAAGACTCGCGAATACCCTGAATTTGCAGAGGAGTTTTGATGGTAATCATCGCTTGATTATATCTTATTTGACAAAGAGACTAAACTCGTACTAAAATGGTAGTAGTATGAATAAACTGAATATCATTCCCCTACCTTATGCTTATGAGGCTTTGGAGCCGGTAATTTCCAAAAAAATTATGGAGCTGCACCATGACAAGCATTATGTGGCTTACGTCAACTCGGCCAACGCGGCTCTGGAAAAACCTGAAAAAAATCGTGAAGTAATTCGGGATTTTAGCTTTAATTATAATGGGGCTAAAATTCATGAAGTGTTTTTTGCCAATATGCGGAAAGCAAAAGATGGGAACCAACCTGAGGGAAAAATATTGACAGAAATCGAGAAAAATTTTGAGTCATTTGAAAAATTTAAGACAGAGTTTACTGTTGCTGCCACTATGGTGGAGGGTTCAGGATGGGCAGTATTGTGGCAAAACGAAGAGGGAGGCTTGTTTGTGGGACAACTGGAAAAACATAATTTATTGGGCTTAAACGGAGCCAAGCCGATTTTGGTACTGGATGTGTGGGAACATGCCTATTACCTTGATTACCTCAATGATCGGAAGACTTATGTGGAAAAATTTTGGGAAGTAGTCAATTGGGATAACGTGGAAAGCCGCCTGCGCTAAAGCTACGGCGTGCTAAACTGGGTAGATGTCGAAAAAAGACTTTCATAAAACTGCCTGGAGAGGAGAAGTCGGCAAGTGGTATAAAAATTTAGTAGGAAAGTCAGGTAGTTTTTATCATCAGCAAGTGATAATGCCGGGAGTGATGAGGCTTTTGGATTTAAAAGAAAATGAAAAATTGCTAGAGTTTGGATGTGGTCAGGGAATTTTGGGAAGACAAATAAAAAATGAATATTTGGGGATGGATTTGTCACCGGAGCTGATAGAAGAGGCAAAAAGATTAGATAAAGACCTAAAGCATTATTATTGGGTGGGAGATGTCAGTAGAGAAGTGAAACTAAATAAAATATATGACAAAGGAGTGATAATTTTAGCACTGCAAAATATCAGGAAACCTTTTGGAGTCATCAGAAATTTGGCAAAACATTTGAAAACAAAAGGTAAATTAATTTTAGTGTTAAATCATCCGGCTTTTAGAATCCCCCAGCATAGTGATTGGATAATCAAAGATGGCAAGCAGTGGCGGATGGAAAATATCTATATGAGTCCTCAGGAAATCGAGATTGAAAGTAGTCCTTTTGACAAGAAAAATAATCAGAAATCATATAGCTATCACTTTCCCCTATCGGCGTTATCAGAAATGCTTGAAGATAATGGTTTTATGATTAAAAAAATAGAAGAGTGGGTTTCACCTAAGAAATCGGAAGGGAAAATGGCTAAAATAGAAGATGAGGGGAGAAAAGAGTTTCCCTTATTTATGGCGATTGAGGCAATAAAATATGAATAAAAAATTTTGGATAAATTCGGCAATGATAGTGACTTTAATAGCTTTAACAGCTTTTTTGGTAATCAACAGTCAAACAGAACTTAGGAAAAACAGAAAATGTCAACAGGAGCGCATAATTCCGCTTTCAGAAAAATACTTTACTTGGCAAGGGATAAATGAATTAGTCAAAAATGGTGAGTACCAACCAAAATGCCTTTAAGGCATTAAGGCCGGTTGAGAGTTGTAATTAATTTCGATAGGAAATAATTGAAGAGATTCGAGTTTGTCTTTGGATAACTTTAATTGGGCGATTTGGGAATGTGAGGTGGCATAGGACCAGGATTGATCGAAAATAAAATTACCAAAAGAGTAGAAGATCGGTTTGTCTTTATAAATTTCGTAGTTTTGCCAGACATGAGGGTGATGGCCATGGATAATATCGGCGCCGGCATCAATTAATTTTTTGGCAAGGTCAATTCGCCAGGTTTCGGCTTCAGGAAGATATTCATTGCCCCAATGAAGAGAAACAATGAGCCAATCGACTTCCGGATCATGTTTTTGAACTTCGCTTAAAATAATTTCCTGATCAAGCCTAGGGTTAGAGATAAAATCATAGCCGAGAAAACCAAACTTGATGCCGTTAACTTCTTTGGTGGTGAAATCAGGGAAATAAGTGAGACCAGACTCATCTAAATATTTTTTTGTTTGTAGATAGCCGGAGCTACCGTAGTTGAGCATATGGTTATTGGCGAGAGTAAAAATAAATTTATTACCCTGAAGATAGGGTAAAAATCTATTGTCACCACAGAAAGTAAAGGTACCAGTTTTACCCTCTGGACAATCAGCAATAATAGGGCTTTCGAGATTGGCAAGATTAAAATCATGAGCAATAAGCCAGGGAGATATTTTTTCAAAAGACCAATTAAAATTATTTTTGTTGCGGGCGGTGGAAGTAATGTGACGGCCAAGACCCAGGTCCCCGACTAATCCAATGGTAACTTGGGGGACGGGAGTGGGAGTAAGAGTGGAGCTGGGCAAAGAAAAACCAGGATTAAGAAGAGGCGCCGATTTTTGAGATAACAGGATAAAATATAATAGAGCACATAAAATGAAAGCTAAAATAATTGCCATCAAAATAGTGATAGTCCTTTTAGGAGGATTGCTTTTAGGAGCCTGTAATGAGGAAAAAGCCGGATTGGAAATATCAACTGTACCCACAGCTAAAGTATATCTTAATGGTCAGGAGGTGGGAGAAAGCAAGTATAAAAACCTGAATTTAAAGGCTGGTGAGGTTGATTTAAGATTGGCCACTTCCAGTCAAGTTTGGGAAAGAAAAATCCGCTTGGAAGCAAATGTAACTTCAGTTATCGGCTGGAACTTTGACGAGGAGAGCGGTTATATCCTCTCAATGGAAAAGACCGGTCAAGCCGGGAGTATTTTAGTTAATTCCAGTCCTGGAGGGGCAATTATTTCTCTAGATAATGAAATAAAAAACACGACTCCGGCTAGAATTGAAAAAGTTGAAGGAGGTGACAGGAAACTATCCATCAGTTTTCCTGGATATAAACAATTAAATTTGATTGTCAAAGTGGTTGACGGCTATCAAATGTTAATAGACAGTAAACTTCAAGTGGAAGCAGGAGAAGTGGTGGCAGTACCTACTATGGGTACAATAGAGGCTAAAAAGGAAATGGTTCGGGTTTTAAGTACTGGCACAGGCTGGCTCAGAATTAGAGAGACCCCAAGCGAAAATGGCCGAGAAATTGGCCGGGCCAATACCGGGGAAAAACTTGAACTTTTAGGAGAGGAGGGTACCTGGTACCATGTAGTTTTTGGAGAGCATCAGGGTTTTATGGCGAAACGTTACGCCGAAAAAATCGTAGAGTAGCTCCAAAGAAAAGTATGGTAATACCCAAAAAGGCATAAAATTTTTGCTGACTATTGAGAAAAAGAGAAAGAATACCCAAGGAAAAACTTAGTAACCAGTAAAAGAGGGAGATACGCCGTCGACCCCAGCCAAGTTTCAGTAGCTGATGATGAAGGTGGTTACCATCTGACATAAGTGGCGGTTTTTTATGCCAGAGACGGTAAGTGATAACAAAAATGGCATCGAGCATGGGTACCGCCAAAAGGAAAATCAGAGTGGCCAGTTTAGCCCCGGAAAGAATTGAGAGGACGGCTAAAAGTAAACCGGCCAAACTTTTACCGCTATAACCCGGCATAATCTTTTGGGGATAAAAATTCCAAGGAAGAAAACCGAGATAAGCTCCAGAGATAATAAAAGCCAAAATAATTACCGGCCACTGGGTCGCGTCAGTAGAATAGCGGAGGGCTAAAATACCTATAAAAAAAGCGGAAATAGAAACGAAACCTGGGAGCTGACCCTCGACTCCGGCAGACCAACCGACGAAATTCATACACCACATGATCCAAAAAATAGCCAAAATATCGGCTAAGAGCCAGATGCTATGGGGGCCAAAAAGATCGAAGTGAATTTGAGGGTGAGCTAAATTAATTATTCCACCAAAAGGATTGGAAATATAAGCAATACCAATGCCAGAAGCAACCACAATTGAAGCCGAGAGAAAATTAGTCAAAAGACGGATTTTGGGACTGATATCCCTAACATCATCAATTAAACCGACCATCAGGGCCAGAGCCGATGCTAAAAGAATTCCCCATAAATGTTTATCAAGGGGAAGAAAAATGAGGGAGCTGGCAAGGATACTAATAAAAATAGGCAAGCCACCACCCCGTGGAACAGTGGTGGTAGCGGTAGCGTTACCACTTTTTTTCTGTTTAAGACGGGGGTTTTCTAGCCAATGCCGGGAGGTAAAAAACTTGATAACGGGCGGATAAAAAAAATAGCTAATGGTAGCTGAAAAAAATATTATAAAAAAAAGATTAAAAAAATTAATCATAGTGACAGGAAGATTATTTGAAAAACAGAAATAACGGAAAAAAAGGCAATAATTGGGGTAAAAATTACCAGAAGCTTTGCCATAAAATCCTTGTGGAGGTGGTAATAAAAAGCTAAAGAATAATTGGTGAGTATGGCTAAGAGAGTGAAAATGGGTAAAATAAATATTGAAGAGGTAGAAGCGAGCCAAGAGGATCCCCAAGGACGGGAAAAATAAAGAGGAATCTGGGGAGGGAGATTTTTATAAAACCAAATAATCAAAACTATTTCAAAAAGGAGAATAATAAAAGATAGCCTTAAAATAGGGTAGTTAAAAGGCTCCTGCCAAAATCTACCCAACCTGCTAAAAAAAATTGAGATGTTTTTAAACATGCGTTATTGGTTGTAGCGGTATATTAAAGCCGAGCCAATTTGGTCGGCAAGATGGTAATAGCGACTGATAAAATTATCCAAATCCGGAAAGGGGCGGGAAGATTGGGGGTAATAAATAATGACTGAGGGGGTTTGGGATTTTAATTGATTTAGAGTCAGATTGTGACCGGCAAAATCAACAATGTGATAGGCCACTAAATATTTAGTGGCCGGTAGACGATTACTGAGGGGATAGAGATAAGCCTGGTCACCCCAGACAAAAATTAAATCATGGGGTTGACTAATTTGACTGACTTTATCAGAAATTTTGTAAAAATTGGGGACGTCATCACCAAAAAAACGATAATAACTGTCACGATCTTTAATACGGAAAAGGTAGCTATAGAAATTTTGATAGTAAGAAAAAACCGGATAGTAATAAAACTTATAATGAAAAAGAGAATAGGCTAGAAGGATAAGGGCGAAAATTGAAGGAAGAAGGTATTTTGAAAAATGAAAGATTAAAAGGCAGAGAGGCGGCAGAATTTGAATAAGATAATGGGGGTAAGGCCGTCCAGGAAGCAACACTCCCATCAGGGCCGCAAAAAACCAACCGATAATAAACAAAAATTGTCGGGAAATTTTTTGTCGCCGGTACAAAACGTAACTGAAAATCCATAAAATAATCATAATGACTCCCCTGCCGACAAGACCACCGGAGGTGGCAGAGGTTTGATGAGTACCGGCACTCCAAGAAGAGAGATAACCAAAGTTTTGGAGTAAAGCTGAAGACAGGAATGGTTTTAGCGAACCCTGTGACCAGAAATAAATCAGATAAAAAAATAGAGGCAGAAAAAAGGCTAGAGAAAAAACAAAGGAATCAATTATCCTGCTTAGAAGTTTCTTTTGGGAAAAGATGAAGAAAAAAAGAAGAAAAAAAGCAAATTCTATGGCGACAGGAACTTTGATGGTAAAGGCAAAACCAAGTAGAAAACCAGAAACCAGAAACCAGAAACGAGAAGTGAGAGGTTTGGAAAAAAGGAGATAAACGGCGGCAATTGTGGGCAGGAGCATAAATATTTCAGCGTTGGCAATATTACCTTCAAAAAGAGGAATAGATGTTAGAACCAGGAAAATTAGAGTAGCTAATTTGGCTTGGCTTTGTTGTAAAAATTTAAGGGCAAGTTTGTAGAACAAATAAATAGCAGGAATCATCCAGAGTAAAAGAAGCAGGCGAAAACCAAAAACGCTTTGGGAAAAAGCCGCTAAATAATAAAGAGTCGGGGGTTTGTTGTCATGGATTTGGGAATAAAGTTTTAGGCCGTGACGGATGCCCTGCCCCAAGGTTAAATAAATTCCTTCGTCACCATACCAATAAGGTTCAAAAAGAGAAGGGAGACGTAAAAACAAAAATAAAACAAGCGACCACAGCATTGACTTATTTTACACTGTTTGGAGAGGATGCGCCCTTGGCAGTAGTCTTGTATTCCAAACGTTTACCCAAGAGTAAACGGGTATGAGAATGAAGACCGGGTAAAACCGAAAGTGCCAAAGTGGCAACCGGCATGAGCGGCCACTGGAGCATATTTTTGAGAAAATTCCAGACACCTTTTTGTTGATACTGAGGTCTTAACTTCCAATCAAGAACAACCAGGATAAACATAGGAATGAGGCAAATAGTTAGAATTAAGTTGGAAATACGGGGTAGATTATAACCCAGAGCGGTGTTGAAAAATTTGGGATTAAGAATGACCGGTAGTGAGGTGCCCAAAGTTAAAATAAACCAGTTGCTGGACCAGATAAAATGGGTTTCAATGAGCTTGTAGACACGCAGCAAGCGGCTGAGAAGCGGAATTTCGGGATGAAGGCGGGATTGCTCAATAGCATAAGGAATATCGGTTGCACCCCAAGCGTGGCGGAGACATTGATTATAGCGATTTTTGAGAGCGGAAAAATAATTTTTACCGTCAGGAGCGTCGACAATAGTTGGGAGAAAAATCGGTGAAACCGAGGTTCGACCACCACTAGCAAAAAAGGTTTGGAGAAAAATATGCCAATCTTCGGGAATCATGTCGGGATCCCAATAGCCGGCAGATTTAATTAATTTATAGGAAGAGGAATAACAGGAATAATTAAAAAACAAACCGTCCGGTTCCTGAATATTGGCGATATGGATGGCATTGCCCATAGTACCGATAATGCGGATAGGAGCCGGGACACTATTGATATTATGATGCCAAAAAATAGGTGATTGCCAAAATTTAAGATAACGGTCTGGGCTGGCAGCAAAATAATAAGTCAAGGCAGAAAAATATTTGGGGTTGAAAATAGTGTCAACATCGCAAGAAGTCAGGGTACAATTTTCGAGCTTGAGTCTTTTAGTAGCCGACACCTTGGAACTAAAAAATTTTTTCTCAAAATAACGAGCAGCCCAGGCTTCATTGGTATGTTTACCGGCAATTTCTCCAGGAAGATTGCCAGGGTGCTCAGTAAAGGTTAAGGAACCAAAGGCGTGGGCATATTTTTTTTGAAAATAGTCAATGGTGGCCTGATTACTGTCTTTGCCGGCTCTTTCTTCCTGGGCTAAAACCACGTGTATTTTTTTAAGATCAATATCAATTTGGGCAGCCAAAGAAGTGAAAGCCATTTCAATAACTGAGGGGGGTTCTTTATAGGAAGAAATGATAACTACATGATTAATGTCTTTGTATTTAAGCCAATCGGCACGAAAGTTGTCGTTAAAACGGGAAAGCCAGTTGGTGTCTGCGGCAGACTTAATTTTGCCATAACCTATAATAGCCAGGATGGCAGCCTTAAAAGACTGAAAAAGCCAGTAGACTAGAAAAGCCAAGACAAAATAGGCAACAGCCCGGGGAAAAACAAAGGAACCCCAAATGGGAAAAAGAATTACTGACCAGGCAAAAAGGCCAGGAATCATTTCGTAAAAACGGTAACGTTTGCTGTTTTTGTTCATGGAAGACTGAAGTATATTATATCAAGAAGAGGTTAAAATAGATGAAGGTGGAGTTAAAACAAGCTATTAAAGAGACTGAAAAATACGCCCTGAAATATGGGCAAAAACTTAATGATCAGCAGATCTTTGAGCGTCTTATTAGTCCTAAAATTTTTTCCAAAAAAGAAGTTATTAATCAACTGAAAAATAGCTCTCGAAAAATAAAGGAAGATGTTTATTGTTGGCAGGAAAAAATGAAAAAAGCAGAGGAGCTGACCTTCTCTCACCTCTCCAAAATGAAGGGGATACTAATGGTCGGAGTGACGGGAAATGTGGCAGCTGAGTGGGCGATAAAAAAAAGTGATATTGATTTGCTTATTGTAACCAGGGCTGATGAGCTCTGGTGGCAGCGACTTTATTTAAGATTTTATATTTGGTGGCACAAAATCCCCCACCGAAAATTTCGACAAAGAGAAAAAAAGGATGAGTTTTGTTTTAATTTGTGGCTTGATGAAAAGCAACTGAGAATACCAAAACATAAACAAAATTTAAAAAATGCCACTGATTTAATTATGATGAAGGTGATTTTGAATAAAGAAAAAACTTATGAAAAATTTTTGAGGGGAAATGATTGGGTCAAAAAATTTTTGGCAACAGGCTATGACTGCAAAAAAAGAAAAAATAAGCAAGAGGTTTTTATGAGGAACAAAAAGAGTTCTCTTCGGGTTAGAATAAGTAATTGGTGTTTGTTTGTCTGCCAATACACTTATATGTGCCTAAAGTCACAAAGAATAATTAAAGAAGTTGGCTTAAAACAGGCATTTTTCCATAATGAAATTTAAATCAGAAGGCGGAGTAATAATAATTTTAGGTCTAAGTCTGGGGATAATAGTTCTGCTGATTTCCCTGGCCGGAGCAACTTTGGAGAAAGTAATCAATGACGAAAGACAGGGACAATTGAGAGTAGTACCGGTAGTGATCGAGGGAAAGGAAATTTATCAACTACCTCATCCGGGTAAATTACCGGGAGAAAGTTTTTATGGTTTTAAAAAAATCAGAAACCAAGCCTGGGAAATACTCTCCAGGAATAAAATTAAAAAAATAGAGCTTAATTTAATTCTGGCCGATAAAAGAATGTCGGAAGCGCTGGCTTTAAAAAAGCAAGGTCAAGGGGAGGAAGCATCTGCAGCTGGAAGAGAAGCTTTGAATAAACTAAAATACGCTTATCAGCTTTTAAGTGAGCCAGGAGTGAATAAAGAAAGTCGGAAAATTTTTGGAGATATGATTGAAGAGAAAATGAGGATATACGAGCAAGTGTTTAAAAGCTGGGGAAATAAATGAAATTAAAAAATAAAAACAGAAAAAAGAAGAAAGCGAGCAATCTCTTGAAAATAATTCTGGCGCTATTGGTAGTAATGACAGTGGTGGGTATAATGACCATCTTTCGGGATATGCCTAACCCAAAAAAACTGAGTTCAGGTGACTATCCAGAATCAAGTAAAATTTTGGACAGAAGTGGGCAAGTTTTGTATGAAATATATGCTGAAAAAAACCGGACGACAGTAGTTTTAAAAGACGTCCCTGACAAGATGATTAAAGCAACCCTGGCAATAGAGGATGCTAATTTTTATAAACATGTGGGCTTTGACATCAAAGGAATTGTACGGGGACTGTATCGAACAGTGTTTCAGAAAAGATTGCAGGGCGGCTCGACCCTAACCCAACAGCTGGTAAAGAATGCCTTGCTGACTCCGGAAAGAACTTTTAAAAGAAAAATAAAAGAGGCAATTTTGACGGTAGCTACAGAAATTATGTACAGTAAAGACCAAATTTTGGAAATGTATTTAAATCAAACTCCTTATGGCGGAACCATGTGGGGAGTCGAGGCGGCAGCTCAAGGGATTTTTGGAAAAGAGGTAAAAAATTTGAGCCTGGCTGAGGCAGCCCTAATTGCCGGATTACCGGCGTCACCAACCCGGTATTCCCCTTTTGCGCACCCCGATGCGGCGAAGGGACGTCAGGAGCTGGTCTTAAGCCGGATGTTGGAACTAAAATATATTTCTCAGGAAGAATACGATCAGGCCAAAAAAGAAACTCTAAATTATATTTTGAATAAAAATATTATTAAGGCGCCGCATTTTGTCTTTTATGTTAAAGAGCAACTATTAGAAAAATACGGGATGCAAGAAGTACATGAAGGAGGACTTAAGGTCTGGACTAGCCTGGATTTGGATGTCCAAAATTATGCCCAGGAAGAAGTAGCAAAGGAAATTGAGACTCTTGAGAAAGCCAAAGTCAGTAATGGAGCAGCGCTAGTTACTGAGCCTAAAACCGGAGAAATTCTAGCCATGGTCGGATCTAAAGATTATTTTGATACAAAAATTGACGGTAAATATAATGTGACCACTGCTTTAAGACAACCAGGATCTTCGATTAAACCACTTAACTATGCGGTGGGAATTGACACCGGCAAGGTAACTGCAGCCTCAGTCTTTAATGATTCGCCCAGCTGTTTTAAAGTAGCCGGACAAAAACCGTATTGTCCGACTAATTATGGTTATTCCTATTACGGTATTCAGAGTTTAAGAAATTCACTGGCCAATTCTTTAAACATTACAGCTGTAAAAATGTTAAGTCTTAATGGAGTGGAGACTTTTGTAGCTTCGGCGTCAGCCATGGGAATTTCCACTTTTAAAAATGCAAGCGATTATGGTTTGTCTCTGACTTTAGGTGGAGGTGAAGTTTATATGACAGATATGGCAACGGCTTTTGGGGTATTTGCTAATATGGGGGTAAGACAAGATTTGGTGTCAATTTTAAAGGTAGAGGACAAGAACGGAAAAGTTTTGGAAGAATATAAATACGAACCCGGAAAAAGAGTAATGCAGCCGGAAACCGCCTACATTATCAACAGCATTTTGTCGGATAACGGAGCCAGAACAATGGTCTTTGGCAGTAATTCCAAGTTAAGAATTAAAGACCATCCAGAAGTGGCAGTCAAAACGGGAACGACTAATGAAATGAGAGATAACTGGACAATTGGTTACACTCCAGATAAATTGGTGGCGGTCTGGGTGGGCAATAACGACAACAGTAAAATGGGGTCTCTCGTGTCAGGTATTACCGGAGCGGCTCCAATCTGGAACCAAATTATGACTAAAATCCTGGAAAATGAAAAAGTAAAAAGTTATGTTAAGCCCGATAATTTAGTCAGTATGGCGGTGTGTAATCTCAGTGGTTTGCTGCCACCGGAGGGAGGCTGCGAATCCCATAACGAATTCTTTAATAAAAATTTCCTGCCAAAAAGAGGCGGACCAGCTCAAAATAATTTTATGATTGATAAAACTACCGGTAAAATTATTAAAGAAGGAGAAGATAACCCAAATGGAGAGTGGCAAAGCCATGTTGCCGTTCAGGACGTCACCGGTGAATGGATTTGTTTAGATTGTCCAAAAAATGATGAGCAGACGGCTAATTGATTTTTTAATCAGTCTTGGCCGCCCCATCGTCCTCCTGTTTAAAAAAATAGCTCAGGCTCGTATCAAATGGAAATATCCGGCTTTGGTGGTATCTTTATTGCTGATAATTCTAAGTCTGGTGTGGCTTTACGAAAAAGCAATTAAAGACTTGCCAAATGTCAATGAAATTTATAATCCACCCAAATTATCTACTCGGATTTATGACCGCAATGGTGAGCTCCTGTATAAATTTCACGACGATGAAAATCGAATCTGGGTGCCACTGGAGCGGGTGCCATCAAGTTTGGTGGCAGCTACTATCGCAGTTGAGGATAAAGAATTTTACAAACACCATGGCTTTAGTCTCCGGGGAATTGTGAAAGCAATTTTGTACAACTTTAAAAAAGACGGGGATAAAAAACTGAGGGGAGGGTCAACTATTACCCAACAATTGGTAAAAAATGTATTTCTGAGCAACGAAAAAAGTATAGACAGAAAAATAAAAGAGGCCTTGTTGTCAATTATGATTGAAGGTAAATTAAGTAAAAATGAAATCCTGGAAAGATATTTCAATCAGGTGCCTTATGGAGGAAATGTCTATGGAGTGGCCGAGGCATCATGGCGCTATTTTGGAAAAAATGTAGAAGAAATTAATTTGGCAGAGGCAGCCTTTTTGGCCGGTTTACCAGCAGCACCAGGTTCCTACTCCCCTTTCACCGAAAACGGATTAAGACTTGCCAAAATAAGACAGGAACATGTTCTTGACGAGATGGTTAATAGTGGCTCAATTGGTCAAAAAGAGGCCGAAACCGCCAAAAAAGAAGAGATTAAAATTGCTGAAGAAAAGAGGGATGTGGAGGCACCACATTTTGTGTTTTATGTTAAAAGTTATCTTGAAAAATTGGGATTCACCGACGTAAACCGAAAGGGACTGGAAGTTAAAACAAGCTTGGATTTAAAAACCCAAAAAGAGTTTGAAAAAATAGTCAAGGAAGAGGTAGATAAAACCAGAGGATTGAGAATCAGCAACGGGGCCGGAGTCATTGTGGAAGTTAAAACTGGGGATATTTTAGCTCTAGTTGGTTCTAAAGATTATTTTGCCAAGGATATCGACGGTAAATTTGACCTGGTTACCCAAGCCTTAAGGCAACCGGGATCTTCTATTAAACCTATAAATTATTTACTGGCATTAGAGCGGGGTAGAAACCTATGGGAATTAATTGATGACAGTCCGGTGACTTACTATATCCCAGGACAAAAACCCTATAGCCCTAAAAACTACACCGGCAAATATTTGGGAAGAGTAACCCTAAGAACAGCTTTGGCCTCCTCTTTAAATGTGCCTTCGGTAAAATTGTTAGACGAAAACGGAGTTGACAATATGATAAATTTAGCTAAAAGAATGGGAATAACTACTTGGGAAGACCGTTCCCGTTTTGGCTTGTCGCTGGCCCTGGGAGCAGGTGAGGTAAAAATGATTGATATGGCTCAGGCTTATAGTATTTTTGCTGATATGGGTGAAAAAGTCCGGGTTAACCCGATACTGGAGGTAAAAAATTATCTGGGAGAAACGGTTTATCAAAAAAAGACAGAAAAAGAAAGGGTTTTTGGAGAAAGAGAGGCTTTTTTAATCAATGAGGCCCTAAGTGACAATCAGGCCAGAAGTCCAATTTTTGGGAGTAATTCCCTATTAAATATCAAAGATAAAAAAGTGGCGGTTAAAACAGGGACAACCAATAGTTTGAAGGATAATTGGTGTATCGGTTGGACCCCGGAAATTTTGGTGGCAGCCTGGGTGGGGAATAATGATAGTAGCCCGATGAGCTGGGTAGCTTCAGGAATCAGTGGGGCAACCCCAATTTGGAACAGAGCCATGAGAATGATGATTGACAAAAGAGATAACCAGGTCTGGCCGGCGCCGGAGGGGTTGAGATTGGAAGATGCTTGCGGAAAAAAGGAGTGGCTGGATGAGGGTAAAGAGATCCGGATTCATTGCCCTGGACAACTTACTCCGACTCCACCCGTTTAATTAAATACCAATAGAGGTCTTTCGCTAGCTGTGAATATGCCTCCCTGTCGACACCTTGACGGTTGATATCGCCAGGAATTTGGGCGTAAAGCCGAAAGCTGACTTTGGGAGTGGAGATGTCGGAGAGAATTTCACTGCGGTCATCTTTTAAATTAAATTTTTCTACAACCTTGACTCCCTCGGGAAGCTGTTTTTTGGCAATAGACTCAGTTACGGGGGTTTTTACTTGGGAAAAGTCAGGTTTTAGGGCCGGAGGTGAATTAAAAGAATAAAAAGTAGAACCGATAGTGGATACGGAAACTGACCAGGAAAGGGGAAAAGAGGGAGTAAAAGATTGAGAGGATTTGGACATTTTAAAATTTAAATGAGGTAGAGAGGGTGCTTGAAAGTTGAAGTTTTTAGCCTGTCTATAGGTAAAAAAAATAAGACTGATGCCGACAGTTAAGAAGAGAAACAAAATAGTAGACTGGCGCTTTTTACGACTTTTATCACCTTCGGAAATAGTTTCAACTAAATCGAGCTGTTCAGTGGCAACTTTTTTTTTGGATTTTTTTTCAGGTTTGGGAAGCATGGAGAGAAGTTAGAATGCCGGTTTTGGCACCAAGGGCCGAAACCACTGAGGCAGAATTTTTAATAGCCCAGGAAAGAGCTTCAGAGAGGGATTTTTGATAAAGAAGAGCGGCAAAAAAAGCGGAACCAAAGGCATCGCCGGCGCCGGTTTCGTCAATCGGTTTGGTGTTAACAATAGGTGAAAAAAAAGAATCCTGTGGGGTTAAAATCCGAGCACCCAAATGGCCGTTAGTAATGGCAACTAAAGGAGAAAACTGCCTTAATTTGGATAAAAAATTACTATCTTGATGCGGTAGACCGGAGAGAGTTTGTGCCTCCTGACGATTTAAAAGTAAAAAATCAAGATATTTTAAAAGAGGAATTAATTGACGACGCTGTTTTAATTCACGAGAGCCGGGATTGAAGGCAATTAACATATTGTTTTCTTTGGCAAAACCGATTAATTCTTCGAGGAGAGAAAGATTACCTTCAAGAGATGTAACATAGAGAGCTTTGGTTTTGAGTTTGGTCCAGGGAATATCTTCACCTTCAAGCCGACTGTCACCCCGCTGGGTCATAATCGAACGGGAGCCGTCAGAGGCGACAAAAATAACCGAAAAATCGGTATTTTCTGTGGGTGTTCTTATGATAAAATTGGGGTTAATTTTTTCTTTTTTCAAGTCAGCAAAGACATAATCGGAGAGAGGATCGCGGCCAACTTTGGCAACTACTGCCGATTTAAGACCTAAACGGGAAAAGGTAACGGCAGCATTGGTAGCTCCCCCGCCGGAAGAGATAAGACTGCGGTTTATTTCATTTTTACTGGATCTTTTTAGGGATAAAAAACGCCGACTTTCCTGAAGAGTATCGGAGCTGATAAAGATATCGGCGGTGGCGGCACCGACGGTAATAACATCAAACATTTTGGGTAAAAGAAATTAACTTTTGTTTAACAACTTCAGCGACTTCGGCGACTGTCGGAGTAAGATACTCGTAAATTTTTTCAGTATTTTTTATAGTCAGTTGGTGTCTTAAGGTTTCAATAAATTTAAGCCGAAGATCGGTGTTGATGTTGACCTTGACGACTCCCAGAGTCAGTGATTCCTGGACTTGGGCTAGAGGTACGCCAGAACCGCCATGGAGGGTGAAAAAAACCTCATCGCCTAAAGCGTCTCTGATCTCTGAGAGTAGACTGATATTTAGTCTTTCAGGAGTAAGGGTGTCGACACCATGAAGATTGCCAATGGAAACAGCCAAGAGATCAGCACCTGTTTTCTTGATAAATTCAAGAGCTGTAGCCGGGTTGGTAAAAGAATCTGGAGTGGGTGTGTCGGCAACCAGATTAATATGATTGAACTCTAATTCAATCAGAGAATCGGGATATTTTGACTTCATTTGACTGACAAAAAAAGCTGAAGCAGAAAGATTGGTATTGTAATCCATTTTGGAACCGTCAAAATGAACCATATCAAAACCGAGGCGAAGACATTCCTCCAGGCGACGGACATCGGAACCATGGTCCATGTTTAAATAGATGGGTAAACCGTCAAGATTGGCTTTTTTAACCAGCATTAAAAGTCTATTGGCGTTGACAAATTTATCCTCTCCCGGGGAAAGCTGGACCAGACAGGGTAGATTAGTTTCAGCTACGGCCATTTCTACGGCCTGGTAGATTTCAAAAGAATCAATATTAAAAGCCGGAAGAGCCCAGTGACGGGTGCGGTAGTTTTGAAATTGTTGTCGGAGGTTAAGCATGGGTAGATAATAACTTTTTTAAAGACTCTATTATGGCCAAAGGTGAGAGGGCATAATGGTGATAGAGATCAAAATAATTATGAGCTGACTGACCAAAGGAATCGTTGATACCAAGGTGAATAAATTTGCATTTTATCCCTGAGGTAAGGATTAATTTTGAAACTGCTTCGCCAAGGCCCCCGTTTTGCTGATGGTCTTCGATGACCAGACAACGGCTGGTTTTTTTAATTGATTCCAGAATCGTTTTTTCATCTAAGGGCTTGAGGGAAGAACAGTTGATAATATCCAAGGAAAATTTATCAAAATCGGGTAGTAAGAGTTGGGTGAGGATGGGACCATAACCGAGAATGGTAACTTTATCCCCTCTTTTGAGGAAATGTGATTTACCAATAGTAAAAGAGCGGCCGGAGGTAACCAGAGGTGTATCGGGACGGACTAGACGCAAATAGGCAGGAGCCTGACTGTGAGCAATAACCGGCAACATGGTTTTGACTTCTTCGGAGTCTAGGGGGGCAAAAACTTCCATGTTGGGGAGGGTACGCATTAGAGCAATATCTTCAAGCATCTGATGACTGGCCCCTAAATCAGCACTCATCAGACCGGCGTGAGAGCCAATAATTTTGACGGGATGGCGATTGTAACAAATAGACTGACGAATGGTGGCCCAGTTGATAGCTGGGGAAAAACAGGCAAAAGAGGTCAAAAAAACTGTTTTACCGGTAGCACTCAGACCGGCGGCAATGGCGGCAGCATTGTTTTCAGCTACTCCAACTTCAATAAAGCGACTTTTAAATCTATCCTTAAAATCGCTTAAATATAAAGAAGGGTAAAGATCGGCGTCAACCACATAGAGATTGGGATTTTTTAGAGCCAGAGAGAAAAGAGTCTCACCAAAAGCTTTTCTCATGGAGGTTAAATTAGTATTTTTGGAGTTCATTTTTGGCACTAATAAATAAGTCGGGGGCTAATTTTTTGATGTCGTGATATTGACAATTGTTTTCCATAAAGGAAACTCCCTTACCCAGGGTGGTTTTGGCAATAATACAGGCAGGGTAAATAGAGGAGTCTTTAGATTTTTTGAGAACTCGCTCCAATTCATAAAAATTATGACCGTCGACAGTGGTAACCGTCCAGCCAAAACGCAGATACTTGCCGGCTAGCTCTTCGAGCGGCATAATCTCCTGGGTAGTACCACCAATTTGACAGCCGTTATAGTCGACGATACTGATTAAATTACCTAAATGAAATTTGTTGGCGGCAATGATAGCCTCCCAAACTTGACCTTCGTTGTGTTCGCCGTCAGAACTAAGACAAACAACATGGTGTTTCGGATCACCTAGGGCCAATCCCACTGAATAGGAGAGTCCCTGACCTAGAGAACCAGCAGAGAAATTGACGCCTGGAGCATCAGTGGTGGCGTGACCTTGAAGCCGGGAATTAAATTGGGAAAAGGTGAGTAACTCGCTTCGGTCAAAATAACCGACATCGGCTAAAACTGCATATAAAGAAGCACAAAGATGACCGGCAGAGAGGATAAAACGGTCTTTCTTAAAGTTAAAGATTCCCGAATTATAGAGGGAAATTAGAATATCAACAGAAGAAAAGGCACCACCAATGTGACCAAAACCAGCGTGATTGATCATTTCCAAAATATCCAGACGCAAAGACCGGGCTTTGGGATGAAGCGGATGAGTTTTCAGGGCAGAAAACAGGGCCATAATTAAGTATAGGCTAAAATGTGCTACATTACATTACCGTGGAAGATTTAGTTAAAAAATATCAAAGAAGTGTCGCCGGTTTTGTCCGTAAAAAAGTTGATGATGAAGGAGTAGTTGAGGAATTAACTCAGGATATTTTATGGGCGGCTCACAAGGCCTGGCCAAGCTTTTCAGGGAAGTCAAGTGAATTTTCTTTTATTTGCGGTATTGCTAAGCATAAGATTACTGATTACTACCGCAAAAAAAAGCTGAAAACGATTTTATTTTCGGTGAGCCCTGAATTTGAAGAAATCGCCGACCAGGCCATAGGACCGGAAAGAGATGTGCTTAAAGAGGAGCTGAAAGCGGAAATTAAAAAAACTTTCGGAGAGCTGAGAGAAGATTATGAAAAAATACTCCGACTTAAGTATGTAGACGATTGGAAGAGTAGTCGGATTGCTAAATTGATGAAATTAAGTCTAAAAGCAGTCGAATCGAGGCTAATTAGAGCTAGAAGACAATTCCAGAGTCTGTGGGAATATGACAGAAAAACGAATAAAGAAATTATTCAAAATCGGGGCCCTGATCGGGATTAGGCAAGGATATTTTTTAGGACGGAATTTATATGAACTATTAAGAGAACCATACCTGACTTTAAAGGAATTAAGGGAGTCTAGAGATAAATCTCAAATATTTTTGATAAGCCTGACTACCCTATCGCCATTAATTTTGTATTTAATTTTAAGAGTCATTTATGATCTGATAAAACAGGGTAGCCTGCTTTTAGTGACGGGGCCACTGTTTGGGGTGATAGTAGCGGTGGAAGTTCTCATCTTTTTGTATCTGACCTATTGGGGACTAATGGTTTTGAGGGAAAAATAATGGAAGTACCGCGACACTGGAGATTAAAAGCACAAAGATACCGACTGGAGGGCAGTATCTGCCCAGATTGTGGACAGAAAAGTTTTCCACCAAGAGCGGTATGTCCCGAATGTCGGGGAGAAAAAGTAGAAACTTTGGTCGGTTATATGTCAGAAAGTACAGGTCTTACTAGAAAAGAAATCAGACGGGTGGATATTAGTGAAGTGGTGATAAGTGAGTCGCGGGCGGGAGTTGAACCCGCCTGAACGGTTTTGCAGACCGCTGTCTAACCGCTTGACTACCGCGACAGAGAATTGGTTATGCGTGATTTTAACTTATTTTTAGCCTCACCTCCACTCTTTAGATATTTTTCCTCTCGGCGAGCATCTGATTCTGATAAAAAGGCTTGATAATACACCAGGTGCAAAGGACGACGATTGCGGGTTGAGTTTACTTCACCGTTTAGGTGTTGATGAAGTCTTTTTCTAAGATTAGCGGTAAAACCGGTGTAAATTTTATTGTCAACTTCACTTTTCAGAATATAAACGTAAAACATGGTTTTGCACCCCGCCGCGGCGGGGTAACCGCTTGACCCCAGCAGTTGCGGGGCTAGCTACCGCGACAGAGAATTGGTTATGCGTGATTTTAACTTATTTAGAGAAATAATTCATTGAGATCACCACAGGAGGCTTTGATTTCCTGAGAAAGGATGGTGTCGACCGGGTGAGTTTTGAGGTCAATCCGACCAATCACTCGATTGGCAACAGTTGTGTCCGGTGCACAAATTCTGTGGCGGGCAGGACAGCTTAGACAAAAAAGAGAACTGATAGGCGAAGCGTGCCTATCCATTGCTACTCCAAAGGTGAGTAAAGTGGTGCCTCGGGAGTAAATAGTTCTTTCCATATATAATGATTAGCCGGAAGTTGAATAGCGAGGCTTGGGAATGAAGCCGGGCTGCACCTCATCTTTTTTGGCGACTAAATCCAGAATAATACCGCAGTTTGAAGAATCTTTGATGGTAATTTTTCTAATTCGGGGAGCAGTTAAGCCAATACGGGCATCTTTACGATGAGGCAGGGTTTCACCAAAACACCAGTCTTCAAGATCACAGCGACCGCAAATACTACCCATATCATCACCTCTCTCGTTCGGGGCGACAGAAAAGAAAAGATTATCGTTGTATCGACGAGGTCCTTTAATAATATGTGCTTCGATCATGGGCTATTGTAACATATTGACAAATATAATATATTATGGGATAATATGCTTATGGAAAAAAGAATCCCACTAAAAATAAAAGCGGCTGCCTGTGCAGCTTTAGCTATCGGTGGATTGACCGGTTGCGGCGGATCTAATAGTTACCCCGAGGTGGGTGATAGCGGCAAGGCTACTGCTAAATTAGAAGCCGTAATTGACTATAACCAGGTTGCCTATAACAAGGATACTTGCGAAATAAATCCCGGTGATAGGGTCAGTTTTTTGGATGAAAGCTACCTCCGGGGTTGGTATGAAACTCTAGGTGAGAGTATCGTCTACCAACTCAAATCCGACAAGGATTGTACTGGTTGGGTGAGCTACAACGAAGTCAAGGAGAATATCAACTTCGATAAAAAATAAGGTATTTATCTTTCTTCTTCAATTGCAGCCTGAGCAGCGGAAAGTCTGGCGATAGGGACTCGGTAGGGACTACAAGAGACATAGTCTAGGCCTATCTGATGGCAAAACTTGATAGTAGCCGGATCACCACCATGTTCTCCGCAAATACCAATATGGAGATTCTTTTTGACTCCCCTGCCAAGCTTAACTGCCATTTCCATTAACTTGCCAACACCGACGGTATCTAAAGTTTTAAAAGGGTCTTCAGGGAGAATTTTTTTATCCAGGTAATCTTTGAGAAACTTGCCGGAATCATCTCGGGAAAAACCATAAGTCATCTGGGTTAAATCATTGGTCCCAAAGGAGAAAAAATCAGCCTCGGTGGCAATTTGATCGGCAGTTAAAGCGGCTCTGGGGATTTCAATCATAGTGCCGATTTCGTACTTCATTTTGACTCCATATTTTTTAATGGTGTCTTCAATAATAGGAATTAGTCTATCTTTAAGCCATTTCATTTCACTGAATTCACCCACTAACGGAATCATGATCTCGGGGACAATATGATGACCAGCTTTGATAAGTTCACAAGCAGCCTCAGCAATAGCCCTAACCTGCATTTCAGAAATTTCGGGAAAAGTAATGCCCAGACGACAGCCACGGTGACCCATCATCGGGTTGAGCTCGTGAAGGGAGTCAACTTTGGCGGAGAGGCTCTCATATGAAATATCCATTTCTGTGGCTAAATCTTCAATTTCTTTCTTGGTATGGGGCAAGAATTCATGTAGGGGCGGGTCTAAAAGACGGACTTTGACCGGGAGGCCTTTCATGATTTCAAAAAGTTGCCTAAAGTCATTCTTTTGCATGGGGAAAATTTTGGCGAGAGCTGCCTGACGCTGTTCCAGGGTATCGGAAATTATCATTTGACGGACGGCAAAAACCCGATCTGCCTCAAAAAACATATGTTCGGTACGACAAAGGCCAATACCCTCAGCCCCAAAATCACGGGCGGTTTGAGCATCACGGGGAGTGTCAGCATTGGTACGGACCCCAAGACGACGGTATTTATCGGCCCATTTCATAATGGTGGCAAAATAACCGGAAAGCTCGGGATTAATCGTGGGGACTTCGCCTAAAAATACTTCTCCAGTGGAACCATCCAAAGTGATTAAATCACCCTCAGAAACGACGATATTGTCGACTTTGAATTTCTTTTCCAGGGCAGAAACGGTAATGGTTTCGGCACCTGAGACACAACATTTACCCATACCACGGGCTACAACCGCAGCGTGGGAAGTCATACCACCCCGGGCGGTTAGAATACCTTCGGCGGCATTCATCCCGGCGATATCCTCGGGGGAGGTTTCGGCCCGGACCAGAATAACTTTTTTACCTTCTTCTTTCCAGACGACAGCAGTTTCAGCTTCAAAAACCACTTGACCAACACCGGCACCAGGTGAAGCGGGTAAACCGGTAGCTATAACCTGAAAATCTACTTTGGCTTTGAGGTCAAGAGTAGGATGTAACAACTGATCTAATTTTTCCGGTTCAATCCGTAAGAGGGCTTCTTTTTCGGTTATGAGTTTTTCCGAAACCAGGTCAACTGCCACCTTAACGGAGGCGGGAGCGGTACGTTTACCGCTTCTGGTTTGGAGGATAAAAAGTTGACCGTTTTCAATAGTAAACTCGACGTCCTGCATGTCGCGGTAGTGATTTTCAAGTTTTTCAAAGATACTTAATAATTCTTTATAGGCCACTTCATTGTCCTCTTTGAGGGCGTCTAAATGCTTGGGGGTGCGGATACCGGCGACGACATCTTCACCCTGGGCATTCATTAAATATTCACCATAGGGTAAATTTTCACCAGTGGAGGGGTTTCTGGTAAAAGCTACCCCGGTCCCCGAATCGGCACCAAGATTGCCAAAAACCATGGATTGAATATTGACAGCGGTACCAAAAACCTTGGATTCATCAATGTGATTTAATTTTCGATAGGTAATGGCCCGGGTATTGTTCCAAGAGCCGATGACGGCACCAATAGCGCCCCAAAGTTGGGTAAGAGCATCGTCAGGAAATTCGTAGCCCTTGTCAATTTTAAAGATTTTTTTATAACCGGTGACTACTTCTTCCCAGTCAGTGGCAGTCATATCCGTATCTTCTTTGATGGCTTTTTTGGACTTGATTTTATTGATGACGTGTTCAAATTTTTCGTGATCAATATTTTCGACCACATTGCCATACATTTGGATAAAGCGACGATACGAATCCCAGGCAAAACGGGGATTACCGGTACTTTCGGCTAAACTTTTGACAACCTTTTCATTTAAACCCAGGTTTAAAATGGTGTCCATCATCCCTGGCATGGAGGAGGCGGCACCAGAGCGCACCGAAACTAAAAGTGGGTTTTTAATGTCACCAAATTTTTTACCGGTAGCAGTTTCTAGTTTTTTTAAATTAGCCTCGACTTCTTTTTTGAGTGTAGAGGGGTATTTCTTGTTGTTTTGATAATAGCTGCGGCAGACTTCAGTGGAAATAGTAAAACCAGGAGGGACGGGAATACCAAGCCGGCTCATTTCGGCCAAATTAGCGCCTTTGCCGCCTAATAAAAATTTTTGCGAGGCGTCGCCTTCACTCTGACGGTTACCAAAAAAGTAGACTAGTTTTTGCATACCCTTACATCATAGCATCCATGCCGCCCATGGCACCCATATCAGGAGCAGCGGCTTTTTTCTCAGGAATGTCGGCGATGAGGACATCGGTAGTCAAAATCATAGTACCAACAGAAACGGCGTTGATTAGGGCTGATTTGGTAACCTTGGCCGGGTCAAGAATGCCCGCCTTGGTCATAGAAACAAATTCGCCGGTAAGGGCATGATAGCCGATATCAGATTTGGGATCGGCGGTCAGAGCATCTTTAATTTTGCTTAAGACATAACCCGGATCTTCGCCACAATTGACGGCCAACTTGCGAATGGGCTGTTCGAGTGCGGTTTTAAGAATATTGATACCGACCTTTTCCTCATCAGTATCAGCTTTGAGTTTGTCTAAAGATTGGGCAACTTTGAGAAGAGACACTCCGCCTCCGGGAAGAATTCCCTCTTCAACGGCAGCTTTGGTAGCGTCAATGGCATCTTTAACCCGCTCCAGTCTTTCTTTCATTTCGACTTCAGTGGCACCGCCAACCTGGATGACAATGGCACCCCCGGCAAGCTTGGCAATACGTTCACGGAAATTATCTTTGTCGTAGTCGGAGCTGGTAGCTTCGAGCTGATTTCGAAGCTGGTGGACACGAGCTTCGACATCAGCCTTGGCACCAGCGCCGCCAATAATTCTGGTCTTATCTTTATCAGCAGTGACCGAATCGGCTTGGCCGCAATAATCAGCAGGTTCGGCAGTTTCAAATTTAATACCGAGGTCATCGGAAATTACCCTACCACCGGTTAAAACGGCGATATCTTCGAGCATGGCCTTGCGGCGGTCACCAAATCCGGGGGCTTTGACCGCTAGGACATTGAAGGTACCACGGAGTTTGTTGACAACCAGGGTGGCGAGAGCTTCACCGTCAATATCTTCAGAAATGATGACAAAATTTTTGGTTAATTTCACCAGTTTTTCCAAAAAAGGAAGGATGTCCTGAATTGAGGAGATTTTTTTGTCGGTAATGACAATATAGGGATTGTCGATAACGGCCTCCATTTTTTCGGTATTAGTAGCAAAGTAAGGCGATAAAAAGCCGTTGTCAAATTCCATACCAGAGGTTTCTTTGGTTTCAAGGGAAAGACCCTTGCCTTCCTCGGCGGTGATAAGACCATTGCGACCGACTTTAACCATAGCATCGGCGATTTCTTTGCCAATTTTTTCGTCAGCCGCAGAAATACTAGCAACTTTTTCAATTGACTCGTCGTCACTTTTGATCTCAGATTTCATGTCGTCAAGCTCTTTGAGGGCGGCAGAAAGAGCTTTTTCTAGTCCTTTTCTGATCATCATCGGATTGGCACCGGCAGTGACATTTTGAAGACCCTGATTGACGATAGCCTGGGCTAAAACAGTAGAAGTAGTAGTGCCGTCACCGGCGATATCATTGGTTTTGCTGGCAGCTTCTTTAACGAGCTGGGCGCCCATATTTTCATAAGGGTTTTTTAACTCAATTTCCTTGGCGACGGAGACACCGTCGTGAATGACAGTAGGACCACCCCATTTTTTGTCAATGGCAACATTACGACCCTTAGGGCCTAGGGTTGTAGCCACAGCATCGGCTAAAATATTAACACCTTTTAAAAGAGATTGACGGGCGTCTGCCCCAAATTTTAGTTGTTTGGCCATAGTTTTAGAAATTTAGATAAATAGATAATTAGTAAATAGTTATTTGATAATAGCCATAATGTCCTCGAATTTTAAGATGAGGAGATTTTGACTGCCCTCTTTGTATTCTTTGCCGCCCCATTCACGGTAGATGACAGTATCACCGACAGCACAGGGAGATTTGACTTCGTGACCGTGATCAAAAGCAGAGTTGCCGACAGCCAAAACTTTACCGGATTGTGGTTTTTCATCGTGTGATTCGGGTAAAACGATACCAGAGGCGGTTGTGCTTTCAGCCTTGATGGGTTCGACTAAAATGTAACCGGAAACGGGTTGAATATTTGAATTGGTCATACCCGGTAATTATATAATAAGGAGTGAAAATGCTCAAAACTAAAGTAGGTAGTCAAAAAATATATTACCGAAGTGATGATAAGTTTATCGGCCAGAGGATAGCTCTGGGTAAATACGAAAGATATGAAACAGCATTGTTGCTGTCACAAATAAAAAAAGACAGTGTTTGTGTCGATGTGGGAGCAAATATAGGTTACTACACTCTGTTGATGGCACAAGTTGCCAAGAGAGTTTATGCTTTGGAACCAGAGCCAAAAAGTCTTCTGATTTTAAGAAAAAATATTGAAGAAAATAAATTAAAGAATGTAGTGATTGTGGAGAGAGCGGCGAGTAATAAAGAGGGTGAATTTTTTATGAAATTAGGGAGAGAAAACTATGGCGATAATCGGATTATTGGCAAAAAAGATGATAAAAATGGAATTTTAATTAATACCTGTACTCTGGATAAAATATTAGAAAATGAACAATATATTAGTTTGATTAAGGTAGATGTGCAGGGGCATGAGCCGGAGGTGGTGGAGGGAGCCAAAAAAATATTAAAAAAAGACAAGCCAACGCTGTTTTTGGAGTATACCCCGGGTGATTATAAAGACAAAAAAATGATAAATTTTTTGCAAAAAAATTATTCAAATATTTTTTCGATAAATGACTTTGCCAGCGTCCCCTGGCCAATAGAAAGAGGGGTGAAAATCCGGGGACCGGGATATACCGATTTATTTTTAAAAAATAAAATTAGTTTAAGAGATATTTTTTATATGTTTAAAAATGTTGATTACAAGAAGTGGATAAAGGGTATACTTAATTATGGGAAAAATAAAACAAATTGAGGCGAGAGAGATTTTGGCTAGCGGCGGGGCACCGACACTGGAAGCAACAGTTATTTTGGAATCGGGAGTGGCTGGAGAGGCCTCAGTGTCGTATGGGGCGAGTGCTGGAAGCAAGGAAGCGGTGGTGCTACTGGACGCCGATTCGAGACGTTTTAATGGCAAAGGGATGCTCAAAGCTTTGACCCATATTAAGGAAAAAATTGCGCCCGAATTAATCGGTCTGGAAGGACTTAAAAACATTGATCAAAAAATGCTTGAGTTGGACGGGACCTTAAATAAAGAAAATTTGGGAGCCAATGCCATTTTGGCGGTAAGCATGGCTTATGCCCGAGCTCAGGCCATAGAAAATAAACAAATACTTTATGAGTATTTACAAGAGGAATTTGAGTTACCCAAAAATACGAAATTACCCAAACCGATGGTGGTAATGATTGAGGGAGGCAAGCATGCTGATAACAGTACCGATTTACAGGAATATCTGGTGTCGGCTCTGGGCAATAAGAGTGCCGCTGAAAGCGTGCGGATGGAAATGGAGATATATGAGGCCCTAAAAAAGATTTTGAAAAGTGAGGGGAGGTCGACTAATGTCGGCAATGAAGGTGCTTTTGCTCCAAACGGGATTGAAAACAACGAAAAGCCGATGGAATATTTGGTGAAAGCGATTGAGGAAGCCGGTTATGAGCCAGGAGTGGATGCAGGGATATCTATTGATGCGGCTGCGTCGGAGTTTTTTAATCAACAATCTTTTACCTACAATCTTCAATTGGAAAAAAGAGAATTAAGCTCGCAGGAATTGATTGAATATTTTTCCCTGTGGATAGGTAAATATCCTTTTGTCAGTTGGGAGGATATGCTCTCAGAATTTGATTGGGATAATTGGCCAAAGATAGTCGAAAAGGTGGGAGGAAAAATTAAAATTATTGCCGACGACCTGACGGTGACTAACACCAAACTGTGGCAGGAGGCGATAGAGAAAAAAGCGGCAACAGCGATTTTGATAAAACTAAACCAGGCGGGAACGGTGAGTGAAACGATTGAATGTTGTAAATTGGCGACAGATAACGGTTTATGGACTGTTCCCTCTCACCGAGGTGGAGGCGAGTCAAATGATACTTTTTTGGTGGATCTTGCGGTAGCCGTAGGGAGTGAATATATCAAGGTTGGACCGACTAGAGGAGAAAGAGTTGCCAAATATAATAGATTGATGAGGATTGAGGAAAACTTAAAAAAGTCTTAAATCTCGTACTCAAAATACTGGTCGTAGGGAATGGTCCAAGAGACGGTGTCGGCGATAGTGGCATTTTCTATTATTTTTCGAAAAAGGCGGATGGAATTGCCATGAGCGGAGATGGCAATCCCTAAGTTTTTACCGGCATATTTTTTCTTTAGATCATCAATAAAAGCCTTGACCCGAATCTCGACGTCGGCAAAAGATTCGCCGTTTTTGGCTTTGTCCTCCCAGCCGCGGTGCCACTTGTCAAACTGAATTTGGCCGTATTTTTTGATAGTTTCAGCATGGGTGTGACCGGCCAGGTCGCCATAAGAGCGCTCAATCATCCGGTCATCGGTAATAATTTTTTTACATTCAGGATGAAATTTCAGAACTTCGGCTAAAGTATCAACCGCACGGGAAAGCCTGGTAGTAAAAGCGAGGTCAATTTTTTTGTTTTTAAGCATTTCACCTAAAGCCTTGGCCTGTTCTATTCCAAGAGGAGTTAGCTTGGAATCAAGCCAGCCGGTAAAGGTTTTACTGAGATTAAATTCGGATTGTCCATGACGGAAGAGATAAATAGTGGCCATAGGCTAGTATAATATAGACATGACTATAGAAGAAAAGATGCATTTGATCACCCGCAACTGCGAGGAAGTGCTGACGGAAAAAGATTTAGAAAATCTCCTAAAATCGGGAAAAACTATTCAACATTACATTGGTTTTGAAATTTCGGGTTTAGTACATTTGGGAACAGGGCTGGTGTCGATGGGCAAGATTGCCGATTTTCTCAAAGCGGGGATAAAATGCCGGATATTCTTGGCCGATTTTCATACCTTTTTAAATAATAAATTGGGAGGAAGATGGGAAGATATCCGCTGGGCCTCGGAAAATTATTTTAAGGAGGCGCTAATTGCCTCACTTAAATGCCACGGGGTTAAAGAAAGTGAAGTAGAGTTTGTCAGTGGCAAGGAGTTTTATGATAAAAATCCGATGCAATGGCAAAATTTTATGGAAATCGGCAAGCATATAACTCTTTCCCGAAACAAAAGAAGTATCTCAATTATGGGTAAAGGCTTGGGAGAAGATGTAGATATGGCGACTCTTTTTTATCCACCACTCCAGGTAGCCGATATTGCGACGATGGGCGTTAATTTGGCGCATGCGGGTATGGATCAGAGAAAAGCCCACGTGATTGCCCGGGAAGCCATCAAAAAAATTCCAGGTAATTATCAAACACCTGTTGCTATTCATCATAATTTAATTGCTGGTTTGACTGGTCCAGAACCTGCCCCGCAGGGGCGGGGTTCCGCTTCGCTCCAGTCAAATGACAGTGAATCTCTAAAGATGAGCAAGTCAAAACCAGGGAGTGCTGTCTTTGTCCATGACAGTCCTGAAGAGATAAAAGACAAAGTTAGAAAAGCCTATGGACCGCCACGAGAGGTAGAATTTAACCCGCTTTTGAACTGGGTAAAAACACTGGTATTCTGGGGAGAAAATGAGGGTGAGTTTGTGATCGAAAGGCCGGAAAAATTTGGTGGCAATAAAACTTACACGAAATATTCGCAATTGGAAAAAGATTATGTTTCAGGTGAACTATTTCCACTGGATTTGAAAAATGCTCTCTCTGAGTGGCTAATTAAAAAGCTTGAGCCAGCCCGAAAACATTTTGAGAGTGTCCAAATGAAAAAGAATTTGGAAAAAATGAAAGAATTGTTGGCGAAAAAATGAAAAATATAGTCATTGCCGGGACATCGGGAGTGGGAAAAAGCTTTTTGGAAGAGGAATTGCAAAAAAGAGGCTTGAGTTTTGCTATTCCCAAGTATACGGACAGACCACTGCGCCCCGGAGAAGATCCGAAAAAACTTATCTCCATTTCTGCAACTGATTTTGAGGGTAATAGAGAGAGCTTCTTTTTTACCCTAAAATATGGTGGATTTAATTATGGTTGGCACAAAAAAGATTTAGAAAAAGCACCGGTAAGTCTCGCCATAACCCAAGAAAGTTTGGAGGAATTTTTGCAAAAAAATGCTGATTTTTTGCCGGTGCTACTCGTAGTAAATGAGGATAATTTTGAAATGCTAAAAACTAGGATGAAAACCCGAGGGGATAATGAGGAAAAAATTAAAAAGAGATTGGAGATGGCGCGAGAGGAAAATAAAGTCCGAGTAAAATATGAAGAGGTAGTAAAAAAATACGAGGGATTGGTTTTTGAAATCAAAGATGACTCGACTATTTTTGAGTCAGTGATACCGGAGTTGGCCAAGAGGCAGTGATGAGCTGATTTTCCGACAACTTTAACTTTTCCCCAAAGATTTGGTAAATTTCTTCGGTGACAAAGGGGATGAAAGGATGGAGAAGCTTTAAGGAACTGATCAAAACAGTGAGCAGGACGGGGATAACTTCCTCGCTTCTATTTTTAGCATCTTCGATATAAACATCACAAAAGTCGTGCCAGAAAAATTGATAGAGATTTTCACTGGCCTGACCAAAATGGTAACGGTCTAGATCGTGGTTGGTAGAAGAGATGATTTTATTGAGAGAGGTGAGAATATTTTTATCGGCAGTTGAAAGTTGGTGGAGATCAATGTCAGTAGAAACTTTTAAACTGGGATTATTATCTTTAAACTTGTCAATAATCATTAAAACAAAACGGGAGGCGTTCCAAATTTTATTGACGAAATTGCGCTGGGCGCGGATTTTATCTTCGGAAACGACAAAGTCACTCGCCGGAGCTATGCCATAAACTAGAGACATACGGAGAGCATCGGCACCGTATTTTTCGGACATCAAAAGTGGATCAACGACATTGCCCTTACTTTTGGACATTTTTTGACCATGAGCGTCGACAACACGGGAGTGGAGGTGGACTAATTTAAAAGGAACTTCTTTGGTCAGGTATAGGCCAAACATAATCATACGGGCGACCCAGAAAAAGAGAATATCCCACATGGTGTCCATAATGGAGGTGGGGTAAAAATACTTGAAATCTTCACTGGATTTTTCGGGATCGGCAACATCAAAACCGAGGGCGGAGAGAGGCCATTGACCACTGAGAAACCAGGTGTCAAAGGTATCGGTTTCCTGGAGAAGATTAGAACCATGACAATGAGAACACTTGTCAATCTTCAAGCTACAATCGACAACATATTGGGCATCGACAGGAGCAAGAAGTGACTGTAAACCATTTTTGATGTCGTCAAATGTATATTTGTCCTTAATATTGGCATAAGTATCACTAATTAATTTTTTATTTCTATCCAAAAAATTGAGCTTAATGTGTGGATTGCAGTCGAGACAATACCAGGTCGGGATTTGGGGACCCCAGACAATTTGGCGGGAAATATTCCAATCGCGGATATTTTCCATCCAATCCAAATAGGCTTTTTTGAAACGGGTGGGGAAAAATTTGACCTCACCCTTTTTGGCAGCTTCGATGGCGGGTTTGGCCAACTTGTCAATTTTTAAGTACCACTGGGGGGCGGTAATAGGTTCGATAGGACGGCCACAGCGATAGCAATGACCGACTTCGTGAGTGTAATTTTCGGTTTTTTCCAAAAAATTTCCAGCTTCCAAGTCGGCAAGCACTTGGTCGCGGAGTTGCTTGGGAAATAGGCCTTGATATTTTGAAGGTACATTTTGATTTGATTTGCCGTCATAGTCAAAGATTCGAATAAATTGAAGACCATGAGTTTTGGCAAGATCATAATCCTCGGGAGAATGAGCGGGGGTAACCTTGACGGCGCCGGTACCAAATTCCTGGCTTATAGATTTGTCCCCTATTATGGGGATTTTCCGATTAACTAAGGGTAGGGTTACAGTTTTACCGATTAAATTTTTATAGCGAATATCCTCGGGGTTGACGGCCACGGCAGTATCGCCAAGCATAGTTTCAGGGCGGGTGGTGGCGACAGTGAGAGGACCATACTTTATGTACCAAAGATGAGAATCAACAGTTTTGTGATTGACTTCGAGGTTGGAAAAGGCAGTGCCGCAGAAAGTACAATAATTGACGATTTTTTCATCACGGTAGACGAGACCGTCGTCATGTAATTTTTTAAAAGTAGCGTAGACATTGGCAATAATTTTGGGTTCAAGAGAATAATGATAGCGGCTCCAGTCCATGGAATAGCCGAGTTTTTTCATCTGAAACTGGTTGAGAGTACGGTTTTTTTCGACATAATCCCAGATCTGCTGATAAAGGTTGTGGCGGTCAAAATCAAAGCGACTTTTACCCTGTTTTTGCAATTCTTTTTCGTAAACAAATTGGGTTTCAATGCCAGCATGGTCGCCACCAGGAAGCCAAAGAGTAGGGTCGCCAAGCATGCGATGATAGCGGATTAAAATATCCTGGACGGTAAAAAGGGCATGGCCCATATGCATGGGATTGTTGGCATTGGGAAGGGGCAAAATGATAGAAAAAGGTTTTTTCTTTTTATCAATTTTGGGAGTAAAGGCGCCGGATTTTTCCCAGAGGGAATAAATTTGCTCTTCGTTTGCTGACGAATAACTCTTATCCATGGGCTATTTTAGCATTAAAAGATAGGGAAATTATTTATCCAAAAGGCTTTCAGTTTCGGTTAGTTTACCCTTGGATTGGAGGGTCCAGAGCATTTTGTAAAGACCGCCTTTTTGGAGAAGTTGCCGGTGTTTGCCGATTTCAGAAATCGAGCCGTTGCTGAGAACCACAATTTTATCGGCATTTCTGATGGTCGAAAAACGATGGGCGATGATAATAACGGTACGGTTTTTGGAGGCGGTTTTGAGAGCTTTTTGAATTTGGCGCTCGGATTCGGAATCAAGATTGCTGGTAGCCTCGTCAAAAATAAGAACTTTGGGCTCGACTAAAAGTGCCCTAGCAATGGCCAAACGTTGCTTTTGACCACCACTTAATTTAATCCCCCGCTCGCCAACTTCGGTTTGCCATTTTTTGGGGAGTTTTTCAATAAATTCCAAAATGTTGGCGTCGGCGGCAGCGGCACGGATATCTTTCATGGAAGCGTTTTCGCGACCGTAGGCGAGATTGAATTTGATAGTGTTGTTAAACATTATCGGCTCTTGGGGAACCACGGCCATGAGGGAACGGAGATAACTTTTACTTAATTCACGAATATTAACACCGTCAAGAGTAATGAAGCCACGGGTAGGGTCATAGAAGCGAAGAAGAAGCTTGACCAAGGTGGTTTTACCGGCACCAGAGCGACCGACAAAAGCAACTTGTTCACCATGATGAATATTCAAATTAATGTCATATATGACTTTTGTTTTATCTTTGGGGTAGGTAAAAGATAAATTGTTAAAAGAAAGATTGCCTTGAGGATTTTTTATAGTTAGAGGAGAGAGAGGATCTTTAACCTGAGTATCATGAGTTAGAATTTCAAAATATTTTTCCAAATCGGTAATGCTTTTGGCAATATTTCTGACTCTAAAAAAGAGGCTAAAGAATTGATAGTAAAAACCGGTAATGAAACCGGCGACCATAACCAGATCCCCCAGAGTAAATCCATGATTGAGTTTTTGAATGGCCAGCCAGAGAATGAAAAGCATGGCTATACCAGAGGTGGTACCGATACTGATATCCATGAGACGGAAGGAATTGGAGAATCTCCATAACTTTTTTGTCCAGTCTTCAAATTGTAAGGAGAGACGACGCCGTTCCTTGTCTTCACCGGCAAAAAATTTAACTGTTTCGTAATTAATCATAGAATCAGCAATAATTCCGGAAACTTTATCCTCGGCGTGATTGAGGTCGGCACGAGTTTTTAGATTTCTTTTGACCAACCACCAAATGAGGAAAGCGTTGATGACAGCCAATAGTAGCAATGAAAAACCGATGTCAGGTGAAGCCCTAAAAAGAAAAAACATGGTCACCAAAAGTGAAACCAAAACTGAGAAAAGGTCAAAATGGATATCATGAAAAGTAGAGAAAACAGCGCCATCACCACGACGGAAAGCGCTGATAAGAGAACCAGTGCTTTTATTTACATGATAGGCAAAATCCAACTCCATTATTTTATGAAAAACAGTTTCCCGAATGCCTCTAGCAAAAGGAATCAGAACCCTGTCTGCCAGGTAAAAGGCTAGAGCGGAAATCAAATTGGCACCGACGGTAGAAAGGCCAAAGAACAAAAAATAAATAAAAATTTTAGAAGTTTGTTGGTTTTGAGCAGCATCTAAAATTCCCTTGAGCCAATAAGGTCGGATGGTTTCCAAAACTATGGAGACAAAGTAAACCAATAGAAATATAAACATTTGAAGTTTATATTTGCCCAGAAATTGATAAAAAATCTTTAAAGATTTCATGCAGCTTTAATTTTAGTAAAGCTATGATTAAAAATAAAGGGGCAAATACCGTAAAAATTAAAGATGTAAACAGTGGTGGTAGACTATCACTAATTAACATTTAAACTAAAAATGAAAAAATATTTTTTGGTATTGTTGATAGCAGCATTTACTCTCTCGGCCTGTCAACAACAAAAGACTCTTAAGACCAATAAAGTTAGCCCTATCGTCAAGGAAAGTGCCGAAAAATCTCTAAAAGAAATTTTGGCAGAAAACAAAAGTCAAAGATGCTTATATGCCTTTCAAGAGGATGGTTATGAAGTTATGGGAAGTTTGGTTCTCAAGGGAAATAAATTTAGGCAAGAAGCAAAGATACCTGCGAAAGTATCTACGATTGATGTCTTCACTATTGGTGACGGTGACTATCTTTATATCTGGGGAAGCAGTATGTCGGGCAATGGAATAAAAATGAGGCGGGAAGAATTGAACGGAGAGACCCTTAAGCGGGCTCAAGAACAAGGAGTTGATTTAGATAAAAAAATGAAATATGACTGTAATGAAGACCAAGTTGATGATAAAGAATTTGAGTTGCCGGCAAACATTAAATTTGCCGATATGACCGAATTTCTTAACAAAATAAAAAGTAGTAAACAATAAGAACAAACAAAACCCCCGCCGCGGCGGGGGTTTTTAGTGACAAAGATAAGTTACTGGCCAATTGCAGCTTTAGGAAGATCCTCACAGGCAACAGAGTCATTGTCGCCATCAAGATTGTTGACATCTTTACTGGGACCACCAGCGGCTTTGAAGAATTTTTGGGCCTGTTCCTGAGTTTTGAAGTCAGCGCAATTATATTGATCGGTATATTTACCGTTGGCATCAGAGGTGACGACATTGCCATCAATATCACGCATGACTTTAGCCTCGGCGGGAGATTGTCCTGACATAAGTTTACCGAGATCCCAATCATTGTTGGAAGCTTCGAGACCAAAAGCAGCCAATAAAATAGCAATGACACCCATTAATACGGGCTTAGCTATTTTTTTGGTACTTTCGGGGGCATCTTGGAGACTTTTTAGTTTAGGAATTTTTGGAAGTGCCATAAAATTAATACATGGAGTACAACAAATAAGCGGCGATCAGGAGGAGAACGATGATCAGAGCCAGGCGAAATTTTTTGTTATTTCGGAGTTCTTTGAATTTCATAATTATCAATAAGATATCACAAATTCTCGAGCTTGGTAAAAACTTCAATCATGCCTTCAAGTTTTTGACGGTAAACTTGGCAGTCTTTGCGGGTCTCAGGGATAAAGAGACGAGGAGAATGATCAACCAACATGGCCTGCTGGGAGAGGAGACTATTTTTAATTCGGGAGATTAAAAAGGTTCTGAGTTGAGGAACATCGGGAATACTACCGCTTTTTTTAACATTGGGCTTGACGGAGTCTTCCAGCCAATCTTTGATATCGGGACGCCAATTACCGAGGGTGAGATTAATAAAAGGAGCTTTAAGATTATCAAGCCAGTGTCCCCCATTTTGGTTGAGGGGAGAAGAACTTTCGCCAAGCTTGATGTCAATGCCCAACATAATTTTTTGATGAGAATTGGTAATAAGAATGTCTACACCCCGTTGATTTTGACCATGCTCTAAGGATTGGGCGGCTAAATCAATGTGGTGATGGTGTTGGGCCAGAGGCTTTTCAAGAGCCAGCAGAGTGACGAATTCTGATAATAATGCCTGTGTATATTCAAAGTGGCCAGCCTCTCCTTGGAGATGGGCAATGAGAAGATGGGGACGGGAGCGCTGAAAGTCGTGGGTGCAGGTAGCACAAAGAGGGTCTTGGTTGAGAAGATAGTAAGTATTTGTTTTGGGGTAAGAGTCAGAATATTTTCTGATAAATTTACTGGTAGCTATTTCTGCAAGCGTCAATAAATAGATATTAACTTAATTGGGTAAAAAGTGTATCCTGTAAATATGAATAAAAAAGTGGTAATAATTATAACCGTAATATTGATTATTTTGACAGCCACACTGTGGAGCCGAGAAAAGAAAAAACTGACGGAGAGAAATAATGAAAATAAGGAAAAAGAGGGTAATGAAAGCAACTTGGAGGCTCAAAAGCAATATCAAAAATTGTCTGTTTTACCTCATAAATGTGTCGGTTGTGGACGTTGTACCCGCATTGACCCGGAACATTTTGAGATGCAGGGACAAAAATCAACAGTAATTTTTAGTGAGAACTTAAACTCCCCCAGTCTTCAGTCGGCCATTAAAGGTTGTCCGGCAGGGGCAATAATTTTAGAATAAAATATGCAAAAAATAATAAATATAGTCTTGCTAATTTCATTTTTAATCTCAGGAGGAACGGGAATATTAATGGTATTGTCGGCTAGCTTTTTTAATCTAATTCAGATTCATAATATCAGCGGAGTGGTGATGGTGTTGGGTAGTTTGATTCATATAATTTGGCACTGGCCGTATTTTAAGGCAATATTTGGGCAAAAAAAGGACTAACAACCAAAGGCGCCTTCAGCGTTGGGTAGACAAACCCCGGAGTCGGACTTAGGTTGAGAAGGAACAGAGCTGGTAGAACTTTTTTCTAGGTACATAGTTCCGTCTTTGGGGTCAGAACCTGGATTCCAAAGGGACCAGTGATATTTCCACTCGGACCAGCCAATGTTGAGCTCGGTGGCATTGATATGATGATGAGCCAACACCTGGCCAACCTGTTTTGCTAGATTACAATAAGCACTGTAGCAATAAAGGATGATTTGTTTGTCTTTGGGCAATTTTTTGAATTCAGCAACCAATTGGTCTTTGCTCAAGGATGAAGCGGGAATGTTAATAGCAGTCATAATATGCTCCTGAGAGTATTCGGGGGCAGAGCGTAAGTCAACCAAAATATAGCCGGAGTCTTTTGAATCGATCATTCTTTTGAGATTGGTAGGGCTGAGAGTCAGGGCGTTTTCAACATCGTAAAAATTCTGAAAGATGTTTTCTTTTATCAAAAATTTTTGAGAGATAAAGGCGCCGATAACTCCGCCGATGAGGGAAATAACAAGAATGGTAACAAAAAACAGAGGTGGTATTTTTTTAAACATGGGTAAAGTTTAACAACTATTGGTCTTTATTTAAAGCCAAAAAATCGGTAGAATACTGTGCCAGGCCAAAGCTTTAGCGGAGGCTGGTAAAGAATTGGGGTCGGATAGTGTCCCGAAGGGACTCCTTTGGGGGTTCATTCCACCCCTTGCTAATATAAAGGTATGAATTATTACCTTTATATATTAAAAAGTTGTGATGGTAAGCATTGGTATATAGGCTCAACTAGCAATATAGTATTGAGACTAAAACACCACAATAATGGTTATACCTTTTCTACTAAACCGTATAGACCATGGAAATTGGTTTACCATGAAAAATTTAGTAGCCGGAAAGAAGCTTTTCGCAGGGAAATGTTTCTAAAATCTTCGGCCGGTTACCTAGATTATTTGACAATTAAAAAATCTATTGGAGGGGTCGGATAGTGGTTCATTCCACAGACCTGGAAAGTCTGCGGCCTTCATCGGCCTCGCGGGTTCGAATCCCGCCCCCTCCGCCAAGATTTACTTTCAGCGAAATTAAAAGATGTTGTCTCGACGCTTCACGCGCAATCATTCGGAGTTTTGCTCAAAAAATGTTCGAACTTCGTCCAAAAAACACTGCAGTTTTTACTTTTTTGATTTTAATAAAGATACGAGGCGGGAATGGGCTTTTTTGAGAAGATTGCGTTCAAAATCATAGGCAAGTTTTTTGAGAGCTTCGTCGTAGCGGTACCACTCACGACCGATGACGGTTTCCGAGTCGTAATATTTTAAATTACTATCTTCGTGATATTCCATCAGAAAAAAAGTAACTTTTTTGATAATTTTTTTGTTGGCAGTTTCGTCCCAAATAATATAATCCCGAGAACCAATTTTGTCGATAATTGTAGCTTTGATACGGCCCTCCTCTTCAACTTCGCGAGTGGCTGCCTGTTTTAAAACTTCACCAGGGTCAAGGTGGCCCTTGGGAAATTTATAGATTGTATGCCGGACTTTTTGACCACGCTCGAGATTGCGTTTTTTGGATAAAGTTTTGATGACGAACCAAAGAATTTCACCGTTGTTGACGCGATAAACAATACCTCCGGCAGAGCGCTCGTCATAATTTAAATTAGCCTGTTTTTGGGGAGATTTAGTCATACTCTATTATACACGGGTATACCCGAGAGGATTTGAACCTCCAACCTTCAGCTTCGGAGGCCGATGCTCTATCCAATTGAGCTACGGGTACAGGTCCCCTATTTTACTAGGCACTGTCTTCAATGGCAATGTTTTGACGAAGAGGACAGGAAAAGGAGCGGATACCAAAATCGTATCTTAACTGTCTAATAAAAGAGTAATTTAAAAGAGAAATATGGCCGATTTTTTCGGAGTCACTCATTTTGTCGCTAATAATTTTATTTTTTTGACAGTTTAGCCAATTATCCCAGTAGCTAATTTGTTCTGATAAATCAGGATTGGACCATTGGGGGGTGTCGGGACCACGAAAATAAATTGATTTTAGGCGGGGAGTAACAACCATCATCATCGGGGCAACACCCGGAGTGTCAATGTGGGAAAAAAGAGTATAAAAATCAGCCGGAGAAGCCGGTAAGTCAAAATGACCATGTGTGTGGATAAAACCAGCCAATAAATTGTGCCTGAAGGAAGGTTTTTTTGATTGGTAGCTAAAAAGAGTTTCTAGTTTTAGATTGACACGGCAATATGGTCTGTCTACATCAGCAGGGGGACCTAGAATATCTAATTTGTGAACCGTAAGTTTGCCTTGTTTATTTAAAACAATCGGCCGACCTCTTTCCCGACCATAAACGTCTTTGAGGCCACGTTTAATCATTTTTTCAGATAAAAGCCCCAATTCTCCCAGGTTGAGACGATGAACACAGGGAGGGATTGAGGGATTGTGACTAAAGGTAGCGTCGCTAAGAACTTGGTCAAGTTGATAGGCAGTAAATTTTTTTGGACTTTCCGCGGTCACAGCGGATTATATCAGGAAATTTTGGAAAGTTCGGCGTTTAGCTCATTGGTAAAAATTTCTACCGGCCTAAAACCGACAAAATTATGGATCACTTTACCTTGATAAAAAAGTTTCAAGTTGGGAATGCTCATGATCTGGTAATCGATGGCCAAACGCTGATTGTCCGGCTGCTCGGTATCGACTTTGACAACTTTGAGCTTGCCATCAAAGTTTTTGGCGATATCCTCCAAGACCGGAGCCATCATTTGACAAGGGCCGCACCAGGGAGCCCAAAAATCGACAAGGGTCGGCAATTTTTTTTCTAAAACTTCAGTTTTAAACTGATCGGTACCAAGGACATTAAGGGGTTGAGACATATTTTTTTAAATTAATTAATAATTTTTTATCAATTTTTTTAAGTGAAGGGAGACAAGAATCAAATTGTTCTTCAACAATAGTGTTCATGACGCCGGAAAGAGCAGATTTGGCGGCTTTGAGCTGGGTGAGAATCTGAGTACAATCGGCCTGAGTATCCAGCATTTTTTTAATCCCTTCAATCTGACCAATGACGTTGTTGAGACGCTGTTGTTTTGACTTCACAATTTAGTTTATCATACACCCCCAGGGGGTGTCAAAAATAGAGATAGTGTAGAATGTTTTATGGAGAAAATTGCAATTGTATTGGCTCTGTGGTGGCTGGCGGTAAACCCAAAAATAGCTTTGGCGGTGGAGAAAGTTAAAACTACCAGTTTTCAGGGTGAGGTAGTAGAAGTGATTGAAGAAAAAGAGATTGAGGTGATGGATAAAAAACAACTTTATCAGAAATTAAAAGTGGAAAGCTTAGATAAAAGTCGAAAAGTGGAGATAGAAAATGGCAATGAACCCTTGGCAAACGTAATTAGATACCAGGTGGGTGACAAAGTTGTGGTCAATACTGAGGGAGAGCCATATATTGCCGATTTTGTCAGAAGCCAGGCTTTGGTGTGGCTAGCTGTTATTTTTGCAGGACTGTTAATTATCGTGGCTGGGAGCCGGGGGGTGTGGTCACTTTTGGCGATGGGGGTGACTTTTTTGGTAGTGTTTATGTTTATGCTGCCGCGAATCTTGTCGGGAGATAACGCGGTAGTAGTGGCGGTTTTATCATCTCTGTTTATTATTCCGATAACTTTTTATATGTCCCATGGCATTAATCGTAAGACTAGTATCGCCATCATCGCCTCGGTAATAACGCTCATAATAGCAGCAATACTCGGATGGGTATTTATTAAATTGGGTTATTTGACGGGATTGTCTTCGGAGGAGGCGGGGATGTTAGCTCTGGACAAAAGTAATTTGCAAATGCGGGGTGTGCTTTTAGCCGGGATGGTAATCGGGGCTTTGGGTGTACTGGACGATATTACTGTGTCACAGTCGGCAATTGTGGAGGAATTGGTAACCACGGCTGGGCTAAAAAAAGCCAAAGAACTTTATAGTCGGTCAATGGTAGTGGGCAAAGATCATATCACCTCGATGGTAAATACACTGGTGCTGGCCTATGCCGGTGCGGCCATGCCGTTGATGCTGATGTTTGTGAATAATCCCCATCCGTTTGGAGAAATTGTCAATTATGAAATGATTGCCGAGGAAATAATTAGAACGCTAGTGGGTAGCATTGCCCTGATTTTGGCCGTGCCGATTAGTAGTTTTATTGCAGCTAATTGGAAGAGATGAATGTAAGCATTTGGTTGAGTTTTTGAGGATCGATTTTTCGGGTTTTCATAATTTCTTCAATAAAGGAGCGAAATTCAACATAAACAACATGGGTACTAGGGGTTAGTTTTAATGTGGCGACTTCATCGAGGGTAAACCAGCCGATTTCCTGACCTTCGCCGGGGCCAAGTTTAAATTTATTTTCGTCGATTTTATCAACAAAAACGGCATAAACCGCAATAAATGTATTGTCCGTACCCGGTCTTTTGAAAAGGAAATGAAAATCTTTTAAATTGAAACTGGATTCTTCGTATACTTCACGGACGAGGGCCTGGTCAAAGGTTTCTCCTGGTTCCAGACAACCACCAACCGGCTGCCAACAGTCAGGATGAGGAATAGTGGGGATATTGTCGCGGTGAAAAAGTAAAACTTTGTCGGGGCTGAAGATAAGTGCCGTCGAAGCATCACGGTATTTGGTCATGGCTTTAATTTAACATAGTATTTTTTGAAAAAATTAGCGAAAGTGGGAGGATTATTTCAAAATATTTTCCTGTTTTAGTTTCTTCCAATTATATTCTTCAACTTTTCCTGACTGATTTACAAAAAATATATGTAAATTTAATTTGTCGCAAACATCAAAAGGTAGTCTCCTTAAAACTATATTTTTAAAAGAATCAGGATATGCCACACCATATTTATATCTATATTTATAATTTCTCTTGCCTTTAGTCCACATTCGAGTTATAATTTGCCCCAATGCTAGGTTAAAATTTACTTCTCGGTGGGACTTGGGGTATCTGGCATTTGGACTAGCCTCTCCTTTTACTTCTATAAGCCAATATCGGGAAAAGTTATTATTTCTAACTTTGATATCTACACCATGCTCTTTTAGATTTTTGGCCTTTAGGTTTTTACTCCAGCCTTTTTGATTAAGATAATTTATGACTTGGTTTTGAACAATATCTTCAGATAAGAACATTTTTTAATATATTTTAAACCGCTATCTATTTACTGGTTTTTTGTTTTCTTTAATTTCAGAACTTGAGTTTTTAAATTTTGCGACTACTTTAGTAAAAACTTGTAAAGGATGATCATTGTTTTGATCGAAGGTTAGTTTTTCGTTTTTTGGTTCTAAAAAAAGTTGGGTTTTGTCTTTATTTTTTTTACTACCTGCCAATATCATTAATTGAACTTCATTTTTTTTATTTTTAGAAATTTTTACATCCACCCAATAATCATCGTCAGTTTTATGTTCATTTTTGATCTTTATTAATTCGCCATCTATGTTTATGATTTCAGCATTTTTAAACTTAAAGGATTCTTTGATTTTTAGAAAATCAATAGTTTTTTCTTCGATTGATTTATCCAAAGTAATTTTAAAATTACAGTTGATGCATTTGTATTTATATTCCCCAATACTGTAACTTTCTGTGGACTTGACTAGATAGCAATGACAAGCGGGGTTAGGACAAACAGGAACTGCCTTTGTGTCCTCAAAATTGGAGAATGGATTAAGTATATTTTCTATGTACCAGTTAATTTTATTCCAACGATACAAAATTGGTTTTTTATAATTCATTTGGATTACATGAAATAAGTATTTACTACCTAAAATTTTTTAAATTTTTAATTTGATTTATATAAGGATTTTATATACCGAAAGAAACCCGAAGTCAAGAAAAAACTTAATTAGAAACAAATATGAACAATTATTGAGACTTTTGAGTACTTTACTTCGGGTTTGGATCGGGTAATATTTACATATGGGAATGTATTTTAAACAACCAAATTTTTGTCTGTATCAGGGTGATTGCTTAAAGGTTTTAAAAAAGATTAAGAACAGTTCGGTTGATATGATCTTTGCCGATCCTCCCTATTTTTTATCAAACGGAACTTTTACTTGTAAAAACGGTAAAATGGTCAGTGTCAAAAAGGGAGAATGGGATATGGGCAAGAGTTTAAGAGAAAATTTAACATTTCATGCAACTTGGATTAAAGAATGTAAAAGAATACTTAAGCCCGAGGGAACTATTTGGATAAGTGGAACCTACCACTCTATTTATCAATGCGGATATGCACTTCAACTGAATGACTACAGAATTTTAAACGAAATTGTATGGTACAAACCAAACGCTTCCCCAAATTTAAGTTGCCGTTTTTTTACAGCCAGTCACGAAACTTTGATATGGGCCAGAAAGGAGAAAAAAAGCAAGCATACTTTTAATTATGACTTAATAAAGAACGGTGACTGGCCAAATGATATTTTAAAGAAGAAAGGCTATCAGATGAGATCTGTGTGGGCGATTTATACTCCTAAAAAGGAGGAAAAAACCTTTGGAAAACATCCGACTCAAAAATCTTTAGATTTACTTAATAGAATAATTTTAGCCAGCACCAAAAAGAGTGATTTGGTGCTGGATCCTTTTACAGGAAGTTCAACAACCGGTATAGCGGCAATAAAAAACGGAAGAAAATTTTTAGGAATAGATAAAGAAAAAGAGTATTTAGATTTGTCGGTCAAAAGATATGAAGCTTTGGTAAAATAGCGATATGATAAAAGGTGGACTAGGTGGAGCTAATACTAAAACAGGTTTATATTACGAGGGCAAAGTAGATCTCTTAACTTTTATCGCCTCAAAGAAAGGTTATTCAGTAGAAGGTAACGTGGTTTATTACCACAATGAAGAGGTGGCCCAAACGTTTAAGAAAAACGGACTTTACACCTATTTGACAAAAAGGGGAATAAATTATAAGAATTACATTTCAAAAAAATTATTACCTGATGATTCTATATTTGTAATTATTAACAACACACTTTTTATTTTGGAAATAAAATATCAAAACGTAGCCGGATCTACTGATGAAAAACTACAAACCTGTGATTTTAAAATCAAACAATATAAAAAACTTTTGTCGAGACTAAACGTTGAGGTTGAATTTATTTATATTCTTAATAGAGGGTGGTTTGACAAGCCAACTTACAAAGATGTGCTGGATTACATTATTTCTATAAAAGGATGCCGATATTATTTCGATTATTTACCCCTACATGAATTGGGATTGCCTATACCTGATGGTGAAAGTTGTTAGTAATTGGTTATAACTAATTCTTTTACTTTTCCTCTTTTTTCTCCTTTGCTATTGATTGAGCGGGCTGAATAGACCTCATGAATGTTAAATTTCTGGTACATATTTTTGATGAAGTCAGTATTGGAGTTGCTAAGCATCACATAGCAACCTTTTAGGGTTAATGTTTTAAACACGTTGAACAATTTTATTTGTTCTTTGGCGCTAAAATTATTTTTAGAGTAACTAGTAAAATTTGCGGTTGAAGTTAGTGGATAATAGGGAGGATCAAAATAAATAAAGTCACCTTTTTTACTTGTTTTTATTGATTTTTTAAAAGAATAACTAGTAATAATGGTTGGTTTTAAGACCTCAGAAACAGCCTTAATATTATTTTCGTCACAAATAGTGGGGTTGGGTTGATCGCCGAAAGGAATGTTGTATTCTCCTTTAGAGTTTTCCCGATACATACCATTAAAACAGGTTTTGTTAAGAAAAATGAGATAGGCGCTAGTAGTTAAATTATCAAGTGAGTTTTGGTTGTAATCATGACGGATTTTATAAAAATATTTTTTTTGATTGTCGGTAGCGAGGATTTTGTATTCTTTTTCTATTTTTTTCAAGATACCAATTAAAGAGTCAGAGTTTTGTTTTATAGTTTGGTAACAGGTAATTAGTTTTTGGTTTATGTCATTAATATAAGAGTCTTTGATTAAGCCTTGGTTAGACAGCTCGTAAAACAAAGCTCCACCGCCCACGAATGCTTCATAGTAATTATTTATTTTTGAAGGAGTAAGTTTTATAAGTTCAGGAATTAGTTTTCCCTTTCCCCCAACCCACTTTACAAAGGGCTTGGCTAATATTTTCATGAATCAGTTATTATAACTTTTTACAATTTGAAGTTATACTCAAAAGGGATTAAAAAAATGGATAAAAAAACTTTAAGTAAAATTAGGGCAGAATATAAGAGAATTTTTAGGAATGTCTACGAAATGGGTGGGGGTTGGGGGTACCGGTACAGACACGGTCTAAGGGTGATGAGATATTGCAGAAAAATTGGTAAATATAGCCGATTTCGGGGTGAAAAATTAAATATGGAGGCAATGCTAGTGGCGGCTTTGTTTCATGATATCGGCAAAATTCGGGCGGTAAACGAAAACAAGGAATTGATTTACGGCAATTATGGCGGAGAGACACACGAGGCTTTGGGAGCAAAATTAGCGCCGGAGTACCTTAAAAAATTTATAAAAAATGAAAAACAAATTGACTTGATTTCACTTTTAATTTCAGAACAGGAACCCGGGAGAAAAGAAACTAGAACAGAGTCTAGTATTATTAAAGATGCCGATAGATTGGATCATTTTGGGGTACTGCATTTATGGGTGTCGGTGGTATATGCCAATTACAATAAAAAAAATATAGAAGGGCTGAGGGAATTTTGGGAAAGTGAAGAGGGAAAAGAAAGATATCTGAGAAATTTTTCAAAATTTAATTTTGAGGAGGTGAAAAGGGTGGCAGAGAGGAGATTTGCCAATTTAACAAAAGCAACGGAACTGATTTTTGAAGAGGATAAAGGGAAAGATCTTTAGTTTTTTACATCGGAAAAGTCGCGGAGGGCGGACCAGTTTTGGCGGAATGTTTTTTTCTCAGAGTCATCAATAAATTTGGGATACTGGGAATGAGTTTTTTCGATACGTCGATGGTATTTGATGGGACACCAATAGCGCTCGGTGCGGCCACCGATCTCGGCACTGTAGCGAATGAGATTGTTGACATAGGAGCAGTAAAAACAGTTGATTTTTTCCCAAGGAGTGAGAAGAGACATGAGCTGGCGGTCGTAGAGAAAATAGTGGCGGGGATCTACAAGCGGAATGCCATAAAGGCGAAAGCAGACCTGATGATAGAGTTCTAAAAACAAGTTCCAAATGAGGGCGGGGGCGATCATGCCATATATAAAAGGAGCGGAGACTAAATAGCGCCAGTTAGGACGGCGGACGGTGATTTTGGGGATTAAATTTTTGCGGAAGGCAAAGCGGCGGATGGTATCGTCGAGGATTTTTTTGGTTTCAAGACTGAGGTTTTCAAGGTCGGGCAAGCTAAGGTGAGGCAGAGAAATATTTTTTTGGATTTTTTGGAGCTGGAGACGAAGTTTTTTGAAAGCAGGCATGATTTATAATTTCCGGCGAAAAGATTTTAATAAAAAAATAGTTAGAGAGGCTCCAATAAAAATTCCCAAAATATTAAAGACCGTTGTGAAAAGGCTGTATTCTACCCATGGTAATTGACCAAGAGCTAGTCCAATACCGCAAAGAACCATGGGAGGGATAAGAGTTACAGAAATAGCAATTCCAGTGACGGCCTCGATTATTCCGGGCAAGTAAAAGGCCAGGGCGCCAGCAATACCAGAGAAAAAGGCAACTAAAAAATAGTCAAGACGAGAAGTGTGGAGACGATTGGTGATTTCCGTGTTTTCAGTAAAGGGAAAAATTTTGGCCAGAAGAAAGGAGGCAAAAACAACAATCAAAAGTGCAAATAAGAGAGCGGAAAAATTTTTCAAGAAAGCTTTGGAATTGACGAAAACCAGGGAAGAAGCGGCAGCAACTAATGGAGAAAGAAGTGGAGAAATTACCATCGAACCAATAATAACTGAAGCGTTGTTCATTTTGAAACCAAAAAAACAGATGATAGCAGCCAAAAAAGTTAGGAGGATGAAATCTATATCAAATTCTGCTCGCGAGATTAACTTTTGGTAAGAAAGATGGAAGTGGTCATGGTTAAAGGTGCTAGACATAGATTAGGCTCGGCGAGAGCCAAAGGCACCGGATAAAAGGAGAATGAGAACTATAATTTTGCCCAAAAGCGGAAGGGAGAGAAACCAGTTCCAGAGACTGACGAAAAAAGTGATAAAGATGTTGATAAAGGTAGTGAGATATTGCATGAGGATATTATAAAACAATGTTGTAAAATAAATTAGCTGTCAAGAGCTCCCGCCGTTGCGGGGCAGCAACCGAGCAATCAGTCACGGTGCTATTCCCTTTTGGGAAGACAGGCCTCGTTATATTTTAAGAAGGAGGAAAAATGTCTTTTTCCCAATTTTCATCTGAAGCGGTATGTGCTGGCCATCCCGATAAAATTTGCGACCAGATTTCTGATGCAGTATTAGATAGTGCCCTAGCTATTGACCCAAAAGCGCGGGTGGCAGTGGAAACACTGGCAACTATTAATAAAGTGGTGATGGCAGGTGAGGTGACCGTAAATGGCAAAATTGATTTTGCTAAAATTGCCAGAGACAAAATTAAGGAACTTGGATACACTGACCCCGAATTGGGTTTCAGTGACCAAAGTCAGATTGATGTTTTTATCCACAAACAATCACCAGATATTTCGATAGGAGTGGATGGTGGTGGCGCTGGGGACCAGGGAATGATGTTTGGCTATGCCTGTCAGGAGACACCACAACTTATGCCACTGCCGATTACTATTGCCCACGACTTGTGTCACAAAATGGACGAGTTGCAAGAAAAATATAAATGGCTACGGCCAGATGGGAAATCACAAGTGACGGTTAATTATCAAAACACTCTCCCCCGCTCGATTGAAAAAGTGGTGTTGGCAAAACCAATGAATTACCAATTGGCGCCTGGGGATGTAGAAAATTTTTTTTATGAGCAAGTGATAGTACCAGTTTTAGGGAAATACAATTTTAAAATTTCCCAAAATAAGGTGATTTTAAATGGGACAGGTAGATGGGAGATTGGCGGACCAGCCTCAGATACAGGGCTAACTGGTCGAAAAATTGTAGTGGATACGTATGGGGGAATGGGGCGGATTGGTGGTGGCTGTTTTTCGGGAAAAGACCCGAGCAAGGTGGACCGAAGTGGGGCTTATGCTGCCCGCTTTATTGCCAAAAACGTTGTCGCCAAAAATTTGGCGGAGCGCTGCGAGGTGCAACTGGCCTATGCTATTGGCCAGAGAGAACCGGTGAGCAAATCGATTAAAACTTTTGGAACGGAAAAGGTATCCCAAAAAGTAATCGAGGATTATGCTTGGGGACTAATAGATCTGTCGGTTGAAGGGATAATTTCGAAACTCAATCTACGACGGCCTGTCTACCAAAACACTGCTAAATACGGACATTTTGGAAGGGAGGGGTGGGGGTGGGAGGGAATAATTTAAATTAAAGTTGTATCATTTGGTATGGCAATATTAATTGTCCTGTTGATTCTGAGTGTGGTCTATATCGTGTTTTTACAGGTTCAATATGTATGGTTAGAGAAAAGATTTTTTGAAATGAAGGATAATTATTTAAACCTAACTATAGGTAAAAAACTCTTTTCTATCAAAGAATTTATAAGAAGCGATGAAAAAGTTTTTTATAAAAAATTAACAGAGAGTTTGGGTAATGCATATGTGATTGTCCCCCAGGTTCATCTTTCAGATTTGGCAGAAGTGAAAACAGGCTACAGGGATCACGACAATCTATACCATGAATTGCAAAGAGTAATTTTTGACTATGTAGTTTTTGATGATTTTTTTAGACCATTGCTGCTAATCGAACTTGATGGTTTGTCACATTTTTTGAAAAATAGAATAAATCGAGATGCGATTGTAGAAAATTTAGCTAAAAATATAGATTTAAAAATAGTCCATGTTAAAAAAGGAGAAAAGTTTGAAAAAACCATAAGGGAGAAAGTTGTCCCCTTGCTAAAGGAGAGAGAATAGTTAAATTTTTAGCGATTGGTGGAGGGTGAGTTTACTATAAATCATTTTTTAAGATTTAAACTACTTTTACCAAATTAAACCTGCTGTCTTTTTCAAAAATTTGGAAGTATAGTCTTGTAATATTAAAGAAATAATGAGATAATTCCTTAGTTTACATATATTTTCAAAAAATATGTCAAAAGAGATGTGCTCTACTCTTAAAGTATTGCCACCTTTTTTGGGCTCTCGATTGGAAATTGATGTCCGCGGTGATAACAGAACTACAAAATATACAGAAGCAGTAACTTTATCGGAAGATATTTTTAAGCAAGCTAGTGTCATCGGAAAAAACCTAGTAAAGGTTTCTCAACTACTTCCAGAATTGCTCAAATCAAGTTATTTTAGACAAAGAATTGGCGTTTCAGAAGAAAGATTTAAAAATAAGATCGAACCATTCCTAAAAAACGGTGAGAGTATAGGCTTTTTTGGAGCAGATGCCATAGTTGATAAAAACCAAAAAATTAAACTTATCGAAATTAATACTAGACCACAGTCGCTAGGAAGATTTGATGAGATTACCCCGTTACTTATTGGTCAAGAAGATCCGAACGGTAGAATATCGCCGGAATATAAAACTTTACTAGACAATAGTTTATCCCCGGGGAAATCAGCTGTAATCATTTCTCATCCCAGCAACACATTTCATAACTACCATTTATTGCTTGGTAAACAGGTTGATTGTCCTGTGGCCAGCATGCAGGAACTCACCGTTGGTTCTGGGGATACGGTTGAGCTTCGTGGAAAAGAAGTTGGCACTATGATCCGACAGTTTAATATAAACATGTTGTTTAATCCGGAATTAACTAACGAAGTAATTGTACAGTCAATTAGCAATGGAAGAATAAATCTGACCAATGGTCCTGTAGTATCTGTTATGGGTGACAAACCCTTTTTTCCTGTAATACCAGAGATTGTTCCCGATATAGCTGACTATTTTCCTCAAATGAGGATACACAAAACCGGAGACGAAATAGCCCTAGAAGATTATTGGGGTTGGTGGCTTAAGGGAGAGACTGGTGGCCATCAGGAGATTACCTTACAAATTGATAAAAATGAATTGTCCGGCTGGCGAAGACAAACAATTAAAGCTATGTTGATGGGTGATTACAAATTAGCCAGGAATATATTAGAAGGCAGAGAAAATCAGACTGCAACTAGATTCCGGTCATATTTAGCCGGACAAGAAGCTAACAGACCGCCATCATGGTTGTTGCAGGAAAATGTTGAGCCTCATACGGTATCGGTAGATGAAAACAATCAAATCAGTTCTTTGTTTTCAATGCTAAGGATATATTTTGTCCCAAACAGGTCACCTCACGTACCGCCTTCCGTTCACTTGGAAATGTTTCTTAAAGATACTCCTAGAGTAAGCGCTGCAGGACTTATTGTTCCGGTTAGAAGTGGTGGTATTAATAACTAAAGAAACTCTTTAAAAATCGGTATAGGGCTTGTCTTGTTATTAGCTTCGTAAGGTCATGGTTAGGTAAAAAAAGACAACCTGCATGAACCCAAGGGGAGCATTGGAGTTCGCAACCTTTCTATATATCCCGTCTTATTTTACCCCTCCTTTGAAGACAAATGAGACAGTATAAAAAAGGAGTCTCAATTGATCTAATTTGAACAAGTTTATTATTCAAACTGTGATTTACCCACTGAGCGTGTTGAAGTGCGGAAGAGGGGGGAGTCGAACCCCCATGCCCCTTGCGGGACGCGGGTTTAGCAAACCCGGGCCTTACCATTCGGCGCACCCTTCCTTTGGGTACCTGCTATTTTAGCATTTAAGGTCAAAATGCTTTATGATATTTTTATGGCTGAAAAGAAACCGATACCGGTCGAAGTAGTTGACCTAAATGAAGAGAAGGTTTTGTTTGAATGGACGGCAGTCGAAAGAGCTTACCAGAAAAGAAATAAGGACTTCTGGGTAACGGCTATTGCTATTTTGGTTTTAGTTTCGGTAATTTTGATTTTTTTAAAAGAATTCTTTTTGGTAATGGCCTTAGTTTCGGTGCTTTTTTTGTATTATGCACTTTCGTCGGTGCCACCGGGAGAGGTTGACAACAAGATTACAAACCGAGGAGTTTACTTTGGGGAATTACATTACTCGTGGGATGTTTTGGAAAAATTTTGGTTTAAGAAAAGCTTGTCGACAACGACTGTTAATTTTGGGACATTGTTGAAATTTCCTAGAATGGTGGCGATGGTAATTGACGAGAAAGATGAAGGTAAAATTAAGGAGATTGTGGTTAAAAGGATTCCCCTCTTGGAAAACTCACCAACCTTTGTGGATAAGTTAACCAAATGGTTTGCCGACAGATTGCCGCTAGAAGACCGTAAATAAGGTATAATTGCATGTTATTGAGCGCCCATAGTTTAATGGATAGAATAGCGGTTTGCGGAACCGTTGATCCAGGTTCAATTCCTGGTGGGCGCACTTTCTTGGAGGGTTGGCCGAGTGGTTTATGGCGCTCGCCTCGAAAGCGAGTGGGCGCAAGTCCGCAGGGGTTCGAATCCTCTACCCTCCGC
>CAYNEE010000005.1:0-22220 GCA_964396145.1 uncultured Gammaproteobacteria bacterium
CTTAGGACCAATCGCTTAACAGGCGAGCGCTCTACCACTGAGCTAAGGGGGAAAGTAAAACAAATTGTTAAACAACAGGCGAGCGCCCTTGCCCGTCCGTATCCCATTTGCGGGAGAAGGAGGGTCTACCACCAAGAATTGCGGGGATCGTGGTAACGTGAAGAGATTATAACAACAAGCCGGAGAAAAGAAAATAAAAAAACAAAAAAATTTAGAGGAGAAGCAAAATATCCCTCTCATTTTTTCTTTAAATACAGCTACCCCCTCAGCTATATTCCACACCGCCAGCAACGAAGCTATCGCTACACAAATCAGCCACAAATTCGGCGCCTGATGAAATAAGATAATAGTCACTATTGGCAGCAAAACTTCTACTACTCCAATCCGTTTACTCTCATTAAACACTCCAGAAAAATCTAATTCAAAATACTAGCAAATTATATCAATATCTTATTCCTAATCGTTGTTATCTTTTTTTATCTCTCTTTTCACTTCTTGTTTACCCGTTTTAACCTTGTTTCTTCGCCATCGGTTACTATCAGTACTCCCATCAGCCCGGTGATACCCCGACTCGGGTAGCTCAGTCTTTGGAGATATATTTTCTAAATCAGGAAATAATGTAGGTTGTGGCTTAAATTTTTCCATAAAATAAACACAATCCGCAAAATACAAAATAATAAAAAATAAAAAAACCCAACCAAAAGGTGGTGACTCGTCGCGACTTATCAGCCACCACCTTTAATTTTACCGTTGGGGACAAAACTAGTCGCTAGGAGCGTAACTTTCGTCCTCAAATGGGTTGCCAAACGAGCCAATCATTGGCTCCGGATTCCCTTGGTTTCTTCTTAAAACAATTTCTCGGCATCTTGAGAAAAAGGGACACGATTCACATTTCTCCTTAATGCACTCGGATGGCTCAGGGGGCTGTTGATGCAGCAACATTTTCCACCTCCTTCTTGGTCATCTTTCGCTCTTTGTTTTTATTTCGAGCTTCCTCATTTTTTTGTTGTCTTAGTCCTGAAATTTTTTCACTTCTTGATTTTTTACTCACCTTAAACCTCATTGGGTTATAATTTTACTCTTTTTACGGAGCAGAACCCGGAAAAGATATGACTTTTCCTACCCTTTCCGGGTCCTACTCGTAGTATTTTGCGGATTGTTAAAGAACCCTACTCCCAAAATCGGAATCGCTTTAACTCCGTTTCAGTTGTATTAGGCAAAATTATAACACCACGTCCTATAATGTCAAGACCTTTATAACTTAAGATAGACGCGCTTTTGCTATATAATCCTCATATGCCCGAAAGTTCTAACTCTCCCTGGAAAATCCTCGAGATCCGTCTACCTCAGGACAATGAATTCACTCCCGAGTCCATGTCCTCACTTCTCAGCAATTTTGTTCAAATGAGCCGTAATTCTTTTTTGAATAAAATTTTGGGGAAAAAATCAACCATCACTTCCTTAGAAATCATCCTAAAAGACGGCCAAATTCACTTTTATGTCGCTGTCCCGGCCGATAATCTTGAATTTTTCCGTGCCCAAATTTTAGCCCAATATCCTACCGCCATCCTCAAAGATAGCCGAGATTATCTAGAAGAAAACATCATTCCTTTACATTTTTCTCAACTCACCGTCGCCAAAGATTTTAAGTACCCCCTCAAAACCAATCGCGATTTCCGTGACACCGATCCCCTTTCCTCGGTTCTCTCACCTTTAGCCCGTTCTCAGACTGATTCCGACTTTTTTATTTACCAAATTTTATTGGCCGCCCCTCCTAAAAACTGGCAGGGAAACATAGTTTCTCTGATTCAAAACGGTATATTAGTCGACAAAGAAAAGGGCTTTCGCCAGGCTCATCCTGACAAAGCCGTCTTTGAAAGCAAAATTCAATTCCCAGGACTCTTGACTCAAATTAATCTCATGAGCAACAACTCGGGGCTGCTTAACTCTCTCTCTTCCTCTTTTGGTATTTACACCAATCCCCGCGGTAATTTTCTCAAAAGCTCCAAACCCGGTTTCCTTCATAAAAATAATCTTCAAAAATCACTTTTCAGGCGTACTTTTCTATCTGGTCTTGCCACCCAAATTTTTAATGTTGACGAACTTTCTGCTCTCTGGCACTTCCCCACTGCCCAAACCAAATTACCCAATATTGCCTGGGGCAAAAACCTCTTTGCTGACCCTCCGGAAAATTTACCGGTAGCAACCGGTCTCTCCGACGAAGAAAAATCCAAAATCACCTTTTTTGCCAAAACCGAATTCCATAATCAGGAGGCTATTTTTGGAATTAAAGAGGGCGAGGATCGACGCCGTCATACCTACATCATCGGAAAGTCCGGAACCGGTAAAACTACTCTAATTGCTAATATGGCTATCGACGACATCAGAAAAGGTCGTGGTGTCGCCATTATCGACCCTCACGGCGATCTGTGCCAGACCATCCTTGACTACATCCCTGCTTCCCGCATCAATGATTGCTGCTATTTCAATCCTGCCGATCCCGAATATGTCTACCCTCTCAATGTTTTGGAGGCTCAAAATGACTCACAACGAGAGCTGGTTGCCTCTGGTGTCATTTCCATTTTCAAAAAACTTTACGGTAACGTTTCCTGGGGACCCCGCCTCGAGCACATCCTCCGCAACGCTGTTTTAACCCTAGTTAATACTCCTGGTTCTGATTTAACCCATATTGTAGAAATATTAACTAATAAAAGTTACCGCCAAAAAGTTGTCTCTCAGCTTCAAAACCAAACTCTGGTTAATTTTTGGAAAAATGAATTCGACCGTATGGATGACAAGTTCCAGCAAGAAGCCATTGCCCCCATCCTCAATAAGGTCGGTCAATTTATTTCCTCTACTAAAATCAGAAACACCATCGCTCACCCCAAATCCAAGGTGCGTATCGAAGACATCATGAATCAAAAGAAAATATTAATTGCCGACCTGTCTACCGGCAAATTAGGTGAGGACAATTCCGCTCTTTTGGGAGCTATGTTAATCACCCAAATTCAACTTTCGGCCATGAATCGGGTTTTTCAAAGCGAGTCCGAGCGTTCCGATTTTTATCTCTATGTCGACGAATTTCAAAATTTTGCGACCGAAGCCTTCATTAAAATTCTCTCCGAAGCCCGTAAATTTAAACTTAATCTCATCGTCGCCAACCAATATATGGCCCAGCTTGACCGCACCATTCAGGACGCCCTTTTTGGCAACGTCGGTTCCCTTTTATCATTTGTTGTCGGCAATCAGGATGCCTATATCCTTCAAAAAGAATTTGGTCCCAAGTTCCCAGCAGACGATCTGGTTAAAATCGGCAAGTATCAAATTATCTGCAAGCTCAGTATTGACTCAGAAACTCAAAACCCATTTTATGCCGCAACCCTTCCGCCACTTTCCTGTAAAAACCAAGGTCGGGACAAAGTCATCCGTAACTCTCAAGAACGCTGGGGCAAGAAAAACCTATAATTTTATGTTACCATACACTTAGAATGGCTATAATTAACTTAGAAAAACATTTCAATCCTGAAACCATTAAGACCGCCCAAGAAGCTCTGATACAACGCGTCTATTTTGACAACCCTCAACCCTTTGATAATTTTTTAGGCCGCCTGGAAACTGAAAACCCAAAAGAGTTGGAGACTCTAACCACACCTCTAGACAAACTCAATTTAAATCCCGAAGATCTTGACATTTCTGAAAACACCTGGCTTCACTACCACAACAAAAGCCCTCTTGCTATCCTTCGCTCCGATATAGAAATGAGAAAAACAATCGGAGTCAAACCAGAAATTATTTTAGATAACTCTCAAAACTTACCTGAGTAAATGACCACCGCCTCACTGCCTATATCCGCCGAAGATTCCAAACTACACCTATAACCCTCCATCCCTACTTCTTCTACTAACCGGGATATACTTGTCCCTGAAACTCTGGCTACATTAAAATCCCTTATTCCCATTTCCCGGAAATCCGATTGAATTTTTTTTACCAAGCCTTTCACCCCCGAACCAGTGTTAGCTTCAATCGTCCTGGTATCCAAAGCTAAAACTATCCCCTCAGCTCTCCGCAGCCACGGCTCATAGTCGAAAAGCATCCCATCTTCAATATCATTAGGATTTGGTGCTACCGCCAGGACTAAATCAGCTTCAAAATCAGGCAGCGTATAAACCTGCTCAACCAAGTTTACCGTAGACATAGGATGAGCTTTATTAATCTTGTCATTTAATTTTTTACTTCTTGAATATGGCTCCATACCGATATAAACATCCTTTTTCTTTACTTCAATCCCCAAACTTTCTCCTGGTCCTATTTCAAAAATAACCTTAGCTTTATTGCCTTTAGCTGTCTCTATTTGCTTTTCCATCTCCGATTTAGTTGGGTTCAGCCTAAAATTATCTTTACCAAAATAGGGTGATTCTACCCCTCTATCAATCGACATATAAAATATCTTAACACGTAACCATTTTAGCTTCAATTTGCCTCTTGACAACTATTATAAGACTATCCTATATTTATATTAGATATACACATTTTTTAATCAAACATATGTCTAAAGAAACTATAGGATATAAACCTCAAAACTTGGCTCAAATGCCAGAAGTTAGACCCACTTTTATCGAAGCCAAGGTCCTCCCCCGCCTTAATCTCCAAGATCAAGTCATCAATCAAGCCACCGACAAACAGCTCGATTTTATCGCCACTGTTTTAAGTTAAAAATTATATATTTAATAAAAAAATGACCGAAACACCCAAGTTCTTTTACAAAGTCGAAAGCAATAATCGCATCAACCACCTGGGAGATGAATTTAAACTAGCTTTCACTCCTGATCTACCCGAAACTAGGGTTTCTTCCAACTAGCCCACTTACAATTCGGATAATCACTACAGCCATAAAATTTTCTCCCTGTTCTGGTTCTTTTCACTACTCCCTCTTTGCCGCAAGTCGGACACTTGAATCCGGCATTTTCCTGATAAGCTGCCGTATATTTACACTCAGGGAAACGATTGCAGGAGACAAATTTTCCAAATCGGCCTAATCTGATGACCAGTTCCCCCTTTTTACACTGAGGGCACATCTTTCCGGTTGATTCTGCCGCCACTTTTACCCTCTCAGCTCCAGCCTCAACCTTTTTCACTTCAGGTTCAAATTCACTCCAAAAAGTTTTAAGCATCTTTTTCCATTCAGCCTTACCTAGAGCAATTTTATCCAAATCGGTCTCCATTTCCGCCGTAAAAGGCAGCGATAAAATTTTCGGAAAATTTTTGGTTAGAAACTCGTTAGTGGCTATTCCCAAGGCTGTCGGTTTAAATCTACCTTCGTCTCTTTCAACATATTGTCTAGCAATAATTGTCGATATAATCGGCGCATAAGTCGACGGCCTACCAATCCCTTGCTTTTCTAGAGAAGCTACCAATGAGGCATCTGAATATCGTGGAGGTGGCAGTGTTTCCCCTTCTTCAATCACCATCCTCTCAGCACTCAACCTTTCTCCCTTCTCCAACTCAGGTAAAAGCTGATCTTCATGCTTATCCCCGTAGATTCGATAAAATCCATCAAACAATACTCTAAGTCCATTCGCTTTAAACACTGAGTCACCATTTTCAAACTCAATACTGTTGCTTTCTAGTCGGGCACTGGCAGCCTGCGTCGCCAAAGCCCTCTGCCAAATCAACTGGTACAATCTTGCTTCTTTTGTATCTAATCCCTCAGGCGTCCTAACCGATACCCGGGTTGGCCTAATAGCCTCGTGCGCCTCTTGGGCATTTTTAGATCGATTTTTATAAACCCTAACTTTATCGGCTACATAATTTTGTCCGTAGTTCTTACCAATATATTCACGGAATTCGTTTATTGCTTTCTCCGATAAATACACCGAATCCGTTCGGTGATAAGTTATCAAACCCTGTTCGTACAGACGCTGAGCCAGAGTCATCGTCTGTTTTCCCGACCAACCAAAACGTCTTGCCCCCGCCTGTTGCAATTTCGAAGTCGTGAAAGCTGGCACTGGGCTCTTACTGGATTGGCGGCTTTTAATTTCTCTAACTATAAATTCTTTTTCTAGTTCAGATACATACCTTTCTGCGTCAGACTTGTCGGTAAAAAGAGTTTTAGAAAAGGTATAGCTACCATCAAATAGTTTTAATCTTTGACTGCTAACAAAATTTTTATCCCCAACCTTGACCAGCTCCGCTTCAAATTTAGCTCCTTTCTTAAACAGAGTCTTGATCTTAAAAAATTTTTCCCTGATAAATTTTTCTATTTCCTTTTCTCTCTCACAAATTAATCTCACTGCCACTGACTGAACCCGTCCTGCCGACAGTCCTCTTCGAACTTTTTTCCATAAAACCGGCGATAAAGAATATCCCACTACTCTGTCCAACACCCGCCTCCCCTGCTGGGCATTAACTAGATTCATGTCAATTTTAGCTGCCTTTTTTAATGCCTCTTCCACCGCATCTTTGGTAATTTCATGAAATGACACTCTGGCAATTTTTTTGGCTGCAATTTTATTTTTCTGCCCCTCAGTCAACAACCATTCCACATGCCAGGCAATCGCTTCCCCTTCTCTATCCGGGTCGGAGGCCAAAAAAATCTCATCGGCTTTTGAAGACAATCTCCCCAGCCGCGAAATCACTTCCTTTTTTTTAGAATCCAACACATAATCAATCTCAAAACTTTTTAGGTCCACCCCCATTTTATTCTGGGGCAAATCCCTAAAATGCCCCACCGTTGCCATCACCTCAAAATCTTTTCCCAAATATTTGGAAATAGTTCTAGCCTTAGTCGGAGATTCTACTATTAATAGCCGCTTATTCATCTTTGCCATTGTCTTCTATTGTAATATCTGTGTCAAGTTACCTAATTGCCAAATAACTCTTGCCCCCTGAGCAATCAACCAATTAGTTGCATAACTATCTTCATCAGTAATTCTGCCTGGCACACAATAAATTTCCTTACCTTTTGTTAAAAATTTTTCTGCTAAAAGCAGGGTACCGCTATTCTTCGCACCTTCAACTATCACCAACAAGTCGGCATAATCAGCCAACTCCTCATTCAGCCTGTCAAAATCTTTACCTCTAAAAACCTTTTTAGCTCCTTGTCTTATAACCTCCCGATTACAACCACTTACTTCTATGGTCACTACCTCTTCATTTCTCAATTGTTCCATTATTTTTTCAATTACCGCTTGCCCATATCGACTCATTTTTCTACTCCCCACTATTGCTATCCTCATTATTTCTAGTATCCTCCGTCTTGTTTCTGGTTTCTAGTTTCTAGTTTCTTCACTTCCTCGGTACCACTGTCTCCGGTTCACTAAACCACTCCTTTAAAATATCACCTACAATCGGTGCTGCCACGTCACTGCCTTCTCCGCCTCTTTCTATCAGCACCGTGATTGATATTTCTGGGTTATTTGCCGGTGCAAAAGCCGTCAACCAGGCATGAGTATCCTTGGTCCCGTCACCTAATTCCGCCGTTCCTGTTTTACAAGCAATCTCTGTCTTAAAATTGAAAAGTGGCCAGGCAGTGCCACCACTATGACAAGCCTCGGTCATCCCCTTAATTACCAAATCCCAATTTTCATTTTTAGCTTTAATCTGACTACAATTTACCTCACCATCCAAAAGCACGCTCGGTTGACATTTTTTACCCCTACTGGCAATAATATTTGTCACCACATTCATTTGTATAGGAGTTACTGACATATTACCCTGACCTATGGCCATATGATAACTGTCTCCCAAATACCATCTCTCTCCCATGTTTTGTCTTTTCCAGGCGTCATTTGGCACCAGTCCTGCCACTTCCCCAGGCAACTCTATACCGGTAATTTTTCCCAACCCAAAGTTACGGGACCACTTGTCCATCGCCTCTACCCCCATTTTTTCTCCCAAACGGTAGAAAAAAATATCATTCGATCTCTGTAGCCCCTTAACCACATCAACCATCCCGTCAGTTCCACCTCTTTTGGTCCACAACCAGTTTTTAAATTCATAATCTCCAATAGTAATTTTTCCTGTATCTTCAAAAGTCGTTGACGCATTTATGGTTCCGTCTTCCAAAGCTCCCAAAGCAATAATCGGCTTAAAAATACTTCCCGGGTGATACTTGGCCGATATAGCCCGATTCATCATCGGTAAGTTTTGACTGTCTTCAAGATAACTTCTGATTGTCGTCAGATCATAACCATAACCAAAATTATTAGCATCATAACTTGGAGAACTTACCATTGCTAAAATCTTGCCATTCTCCGGATAACTCATTATCACTACTGCTTTTTTACCTCCTAATAGTTTATAAATTTTATCCTGCCAAAAAGCATCAATACTTAAATTTATATCTTTCCCTTTTATATAGTCCATTTGCCCCAATTCCCGGACAGTTTTACCAGTAGCATCAGTTTCTGTCAGTTTGTAACCATCAGTACCCATCAAATCACAATCGCCAATACTTTCAACTCCGGCTCTACCGACCAGACTTTGATTATTCAAACTTCGACCGCATTTACCTTTTTTTAATTCCTCCTCATTAACCTTTCCCAAATAACCCACAATATTTGAAGTCGCCGCTCCGTAAGGGTAAAACCTCTTCATTTCTCCGTTAATCTCAACGTTACTGGCTACACTTCGTCCCTTTCTGTCAAAAATTTCTCCCCGTGCCGCCGGGATTATAGTCCGGGTTAGTCGGTTGTTTTGGGCGAGATCCCGATAATACGCCCCTTTAATCACATTTAATTTCAACACCACTACCAGTAAAATTCCAAAAGTTGCCATTAGCAATCCTCTTAACCACCAATATTTCATTAGTTCATCCCCGAAATTAATTTAACCCGGGATAGCCAATTCTTATTTTCTAATAGTTCACCCATTCCCCTAACTACTCCGTATTCCGGATCACTGACCACCATCGCATTTACTTTAACCTCTTCTTCTATATATTTATCAATCCCCATAAATTTTGATCCGCCTCCTGACAAAATTACACCTCTTTTTAAAACATCATCAGTCATTTCGGTGGGCATCTCATCCAAAATTAATTTCACCAAATTAGCAATTTTTTTGACGAGCATTGCCGTTGCCTCTGCTACCTCCTCCTCTCTCAGTCGGATACTTTTGGGTAAATTGCTCTCCAAATCCCTTCCTCGGATTATCCCTCCCATATCAATTTTTACTTTCTCAGCCGTATTTCTCCCTATCAATAGACCATATTTCATTTTCACATAATTTATTATCGCCTCATCAAAATCCCTACCTCCTAAATCCAATCCCCGGCTCAAAACTATCCCTCCCATGGAAACCAAAGACACTTCAGTCTTACCCCCACCTATATCCAAAAATAGCACTCCGCTACTTTCTTCCAATTTAAAACCACTCCCGAGTACTCCCAAAACTGCACTCTCCACCAGAGTCACTCTAGCCACTCCGATCTGACTAAAAATATTTCTAAAGGCCCTCATTTGTAGTTTACTGATTGTTCCCGGCACTCCCACTATCAGCCTGGGTTTTAAAATTTTGGGATAAGCACTGGGGATGTCATAAACAAATTTCATAAAATAAGCCACCAGCGCCTCCGCCATTTCCATATCAGCAATTGTCCCCCGCCAAATAGGAGCCACTACTTCTATTTGCTTCGGTTCCCGATTGTACATTCCCTTGGCTCCTTGTCCGTAAACCAAAATCCGCTGGACACCATTCTTTTTTTTCTTAAGTCTCGCCACCACCGATGGTTCTTCAACAATTACTCCTTTATCTTTAGTGTAAATTCTGATGTTGCTGCTTCCCAGATCCACCCCCATTTGCCAATAGAAATTCTCAAGCCACCCAGCTGCTATTTTCATGGCTTCAGTATAGCCAATTACTGCTAAAATTAACAGGTGACCGCTCTCGTGCAATCCCTCTACTATCTATTAGTTTTCTTTACCCCACTAATCTATACCCTTAATACCTCCGAGCTTTTTGAGCTGCCTAAAATGTACTTTGTTTATACGCTGACCTTACTGATTCTTTTAGCCCACTTAGTCAGCCTGCTCCGTTCCCAAGCCCCTCGATGGCGCTCCCATAAATTACTTCTTCCCTTAGGTCTCTTTTATCTCTCTCAATTAGTTTCAACTTTTTTTTCCGTCGACAGCTACACTTCTATTTTTGGCTACTACTCCCGTCTCAATGGTGGACTCCTCTCCTTAACCACCTACATCATACTTTTCCTCATTTTATCCCAATATATTAATCCCAAATTCAAACAAAAAATTATATATTACACTCTTTTTTCCGGTATTTTAGCCGCTATTTATGGCATCCTCCAGCACTTTGGCATCGACAAGGACCAGTGGCTTCAGGATGTTCAAACCCGGGTTTTTTCAACCCTAGGTCAACCTAATTGGCTTGCCGCCTATCTATGTATTCTGCTTCCTCTTTCCATCAACCAATCATTTAAAAGTAAAAAAATCCTCCATTCTAGTCTCTGGTTTCTTGTTTCTAGTCTCTTGTTTCTCTGTCTTTTATTCACCAAATCCAAAAGCGGTCTAGTCGCCGCCGCCATTTCTCTTACTATCTATTTTATTTATAAATTTTTTAATAAAAGATCTTCCATCTACTACTTATCTATTTACCTACTCATCTTTATCACTCTTTCCCTAACTATCTCAAACCCTATCAAAGAAATCGTTTTTCCTCAAAAAAATTCTCCATCAACCACTCAAACTACTATTTTAAATATCACTCCAAGTGAAGACATTCGTCGCATTGTCTGGCAAGGTAGCTTTGATCTCTGGAAACGCTTTCCTCTCTTTGGTACTGGTCCGGAAACATTTGCCTACACCTATTATTGGACCCGCCCTGCTAGCCACAACCTGACTTCAGAATGGGATTTTCTCTACAACAAAGCCCACAATGAATATCTTAATTATTTAGCCACCACCGGCATCTTTGGTTTAGCTTCCTATCTTTTTTTAATCGCCTATTTTCTCTATTACTTAAGAAAAAAACCGGCACTTTTGGCCGCCTTTATCAGCATCCTTATTACCAACTTTGCCGGTTTTTCGGTTGTAGTTACCGCTCTTTTCTTTTTTCTTCTCCCAGCCCTAGCCAGACCCAGAAAGTCTCTTCTTCTTTCCCCAAAAAAGCCCAATTATGCCCTGTTAATTATTCCTATCCCGGTACTCCTATTTCTCTTTTATAAAAATATTACCTTCTTTCTGGCCGATGTTTATTATAATTACGCCGATAAAAATTTATCTCAAAATGCCATTACTCGAAGCCTCAATTACCGCCCCAACGAAGCTATTTACTGGAATTTGGCCGCCAAAATTTATCTTCAAAATCACGATGTTGACCGGGCTGTTGCTGCCTCCAACCAAAGCATCTCCCTTTCTCCCGCCTCTACTAATATCTGGAAAGAGAGGGCTCAACTGTTTGCTCAAATCGCTGTCAATGATCCACCTGCCTTTATCCATTCTCTTGAAGCTCTGGAAACTGCCGCCAAATTAGCCCCCACTGACGCTAAGACTTTTTATCTTTTAGGTCGCTTTTACGAAGCCGCCGGAGACATTGATACCGCCACCAAAAACTATCAAAAAGCCCTTTCTCTCAAAGCTAACGATGATTATTCTGCCTATTCTTTAGGAAAAATTTACTATGACCAAAAAAACTATACTCAGGCCAAAATCTATTTTGAAACTGTCCTCCGCTACGCCCCCAACAATACCGACGCCAAGGAATACATTGACAACATCAACCTAAAGAAGTAGAATATCCACAATCATTAGGGAGGGAAGGTTGCAGAGAAATACTGCAAGCAACACTCCCATTTTTTTTGCTATTTTTCTAATTTAGCCAGTTTCTCTTTTAAATCGTTCATAAAATTTAAGTATTTTGCATACTCAAGCAGCAGTTGGGAATATTTCTTTCGATTCGGGACTAAAACCTTACTCAATTTTTTTTCTTTAACTAAAAACCCAATCAAACAACTAAAGTCCCCATCACCCGAAACAATAATTGCCTGTTTATAATTTTCATATTCAATTTTAGCTGCATACAACACCAATTCCGCATCCACATTTCCCTTTACCCTCCCCGATTTATCTAGCACCACTTTTTTAAAAACAAGTTCATAACCAACCTGTCTTAAAAATTTATACATCGCTTCATTTCCTTGGATATAGCCTAAAAACAAAAACGCTCTTTCTACCTTATATTTCTCAGCCAAATAAACCCTGAATCTTTTAAAATCTAAGCTCCATCCTTGGTCTTTTATCCCCAAATTTAAATTCTGACTGTCTATAAACGCATAAACTCCATAGCTCATGTAATCAATATTACACTACTTTTCAGTATTCAACACACTATCAACATCCACCACTTTCTTATTCTCTCCCTCCTTCCACAGATAAAACTTGCCTCCGTCTTTTTTTATATAATCCACAAATAAAATCCCCAACAAATGATCATATTCATGCTGCCATAAAATCGCCTCAAAACCCTCCATTGTCCTGTTTCTAGTTTCTAGTTTGTTGTTTCTAATCTCCTGCCACTTAGCCTCTATCTTTAAATATCTTTTGACCGTTCCATACAAATCAGGAAAAGATAGACACCCTTCCAAAAAATCACTTTCCCTTCCCTCCTTGTCTACCATTTTTGGGTAAACTTTCTCTCCAAAATAAGCTACTAATTTTGGGTTAATCAGCACCCGAACTCCGTCTTTTTCTTTTATTCCCAAAAAACTTTTACTAACTCCAATCTGTGGCGCTGCCAAACCCGCCCCATTCTCGCTACTTTTCAAAATCTCTTTAAGATTTTCAATTTCACCCAGGGTTTTTTTATCCAATTTTTTCACCTCGGCTGCCTTTTGACGCAATACCCGATTAGGAAACATGACAATCCCTTTCATGGTCTATTTTACCAAAACTTAGATATAATCGTCTCATGACCAAAGTTATTTTTTTTGGCGCTTCCACCTATTCTCTGCCTATTCTCAAAAAACTTCTCAGTCTGGCTAATTTTCAAGTCCCCTTAATTGTCACCAAAACTGATAAAGCCTCCGGCCGTGACCAAAAAATTACTCCCAACCCCGTTTCCCAATTCTGTCAGGAAAACAATCTCCCTCTCCTCCAAGTTGACAGTTTTGATTCTAGTTTCTTGTCTCTAGTTTCTGGTCTCTCCCCCGACCTTGGTCTTTGTGTCGCCTTCGGCCCACCCTTTTTTGATCAATCTACCATTGACCTTTTTCCCAAAAAAATCATCAACATTCACCCCTCTCCTCTACCTCGTTACCGTGGCGCTACTCCCGGACCCTGGCAGATTATTAATGGCGAAACCAACAGTGCTGTCACCTTTTTTCAAATTGATCTTCTCCCCGACCACGGCCCTCTTATTGCTTCTCTGCCTCTCAAAATTAATCCGACTGATACCGCCGGCTCCTTTTACAACCAGGCCTTCAAATTGGCCGCCGACAATTTAAAAACAGTCCTCAAAAATTATTTAAATAATCCCGACCAGACCCAACCTCAAGATCATTCCCAAAAAAGCTATTTTCCTAAAATCACCAAGGATAAAGCTCAAATTAATTGGCAAAAAAAACCAAAAGACATTGACGGCTTTATCCGGGGCTTAAATCCTTTTCCTGTTGCTTGGACCCAAATTTCCAACTCCTCCGGTCAAATTCTAAAAATGAAAATATTTTCCGCAGATTTGGACCCATCAAAAAACAAAATTACTCCAAACATAGTTCAAATTGAAGGAAAAAATAAAACCAAATGGCCGGAAATCAGTCAATATTATTCTCTTATTTATTAGTCTTGGTACTTTTTTTTATCTCACCCTTGATCTTTTTTAGGCAACGGCTACAAAAAACACCCCCTACCTTTTCTTCGCCTACTTTTATAGATACTTTCTGAACATTCGCCTTAAAAGTTCTTTGGGTTCTGTTTTGGGCATGGGAACGGTTTCGACCAATTGTCGTGCCTTTTCCACACAAACTACATTTTCTCATAGGCTATACTATATCATAAACTTAATGCTTCTATTAACCTCAATTTTGGCTCTAATCGTCTCTATCAGCCTTCATGAATTTTTTCATGCTCTGGCTGCCGACAAGCTAGGAGATCCTACCCCCAGGGCATATGGTCGCCTCACCATAAACCCCCTTGCCCACATTGATCCCATCGGTACCGTCCTCATTCCTTTAATCGGCGCTTTAAGTGGCCTACCAGTCATTGGCTGGGCCAAACCCACTCCTATTGATCCTTATAATTTTAAAAACCCCCGCCGAGACGAGATAATTGTCTCCCTTGCTGGACCATTTAGCAATTTTCTTCTCGCCTTTATATTCTCCAAAATCAATCACCCCATAAGTTTTACCTTCGTTACTATCAGTCTAATCTTGGGAATTTTCAACCTTCTTCCTTTTCCTCCCTTAGACGGTTCTAAAGTCCTCCTTAATCTCCTCCCTGTCGATTCTGCCCACAAATGGAGTGAAGCTTTTGAAAAATATGGTCAATTTCTTATTATTTTGCTACTTTTTTCCGGTCTTTTATCCCGACTGATGAGCCCGATTTTGACTTTTTTGTTGCAGCTTCTTTACTAATCTTACTGTTAAGATACTCAATCATGGCTTTTATCTCCGTCGCCTTCATGCCATGAACCAAAGCCCCTTCTTCCAAAGTTTCTGCTTGAGCCATGCCACAGCCAACACAGTGTAATCCATACTTAAACACCAAAATTTCCGCTAATTCCGGATGTTTTTCTACTAAATCCAGCAATATTGTTTTTTTATTTATCACCATACTCATATCTCCTTTAATTTAATTTTTTTTAATTCCTGTTGCCACGAATTACCTACTTTTTGCCAAAAATTTCTCTGTCGACATTCCCCTATCCGCTGACAACCATTACCTCCCAGACAAGCCACTAAAGCCCTATTTTCTCCCAAAGATTCCACTAAATCATAAAGAGTTTTCTTGTCCCATCCCTCATTTAGCTGGTAACCACCACCCTTCCCTTCTTGTGATATGACCAAACCACCTCTTTTTAAATCCGAAGCTAACTGCGACAAAAAACGATACGGTAAATGCATTTTCTTACTAACTTCTGTCAAAGATACATTTTTACCTTTATTCTTGGACAAAAATCCCAAGAAATTGGCACTATACTCAACTTTTTTCGAGATAGTAATCATGCTACAATTATATCAGCCTGCTGAAAGCAGTCTTTGAGAAGGTGTTTTTTCTAGCTAAAGTATAAAAATGGAGGATGTTTGTCTTTAGAGGCTTGCTTCTACGGACTAGTTCTCCCCACGTATTTTTGCGTGGAAAAGCCACTATCGAAGCCCCTACTTTTGGCAGGTGATTTTTTTAAGAATTATCCCCATACTTTTTTTATTTTTAGCCGCCTCTAAAGCAATATTTTTCTTATATTTATTCTGATAATATTTCGGTTTCTCTAAATATTTCAACAAAAAATCCGCCGCCTCTCCCCGCTTTTCTCTCACCCAACCCAGTTTTTTTTCTTTAATCAAATCAATATTGCCGTCCTCCTGACCTCCGATATGGGTAATCGCTACGAACGGTTTCCTCTGAGCCACTACATCAAACAAAAAATTTGGTCCAGCTTTACCAAATACTATGTCCACCCCCGCCAAAGTTTCTGCCATATTTTCAATCCAGCCAAAATTTTTAATAATCACCTGATCCCTACGTCTCATTTTTCTAAAAAGTTTTATATATTCTTCAACCAAATTAAAAGCTAATCTGTCGGTGCCGGTATTAAAGATAAAAGCAACTTTCTTTTTAATCATCAACAGTGCCGGCAGCAACCGGGGTAAAGAATTAGTCCCCAAACTTCCTCCACCCACAAATATCACCGGTCTCCGGTCAGTTATTCCCAATTTTTTCCTAATTACCCATTTGTCGTATTTTTGAAACATTTCCGGCCTCGTCCACCAGCCTGTTTTCAAAATTGCTTCTTTAGAAATACCTGCTTCTTCCACCCCGATTTTTTCTCCTTTCTCGTCATAAACTAAATGTAAGTCTATATTTCTATTGTAAGATACCGGCAGTATAGACCAAGGATCCGCCACCACCGTCCATAACTTTATCTTGGATTTACTCTTTTTAAACCAACCTGCCAGCGACTGACTATGAAACCAGTAAGCAGAAATTACTAAATCAGGCTTAAACCTTTCCACCAATTTTTTAGGTCCAGGTAAGTTCAATTTTGAAGTTTCTTCTACCATCCTTCTCGCAACCTTGGTATAAGACACCCAACCGGCTAGTTTATTTGACACCGGCAGATATCGGTAAGCAAACAGATACGCCTCCCCCGCGATTCCAGTATTAGCCTTGGCTTCAGCATAAAATACCTCAAAATTTTCCTGTTTTTCCTTTGATTTTAAAAAGCCATATATCGCCTTGGCAATTGATCTATGGCCCCAGGGCATATCATCGGTCATCACCAGAATTTTCTTTTTTGCCATAGGTTATTCTATAATATCCCATACCCACGTGCCTGAATAGCTCAGTTGGTAGAGCAAGTGTTTTGTAAACACTAGGTCGTCAGTTCAAGTCTGACTTCAGGCTCATTTCAAAAAACCTTCAATTATTTCTTCTTCTGCTTCCTCTTTTTTTAACCCCAAACTCATCAATTTAAGCAATTGTTCTCCGGCAATCTTTCCAATAGTCGCCTCATGAACTAACTCCGCCTCCGTACTGTTAGCCTTAATTTTGGGCACTGCCGCCACTTTTCCCTGGTCTTTTATAATCGAGTCACAGGCAACATGGGCAAAACATTTCTTGTTACCAACAATATCAGAGATAAATTTTTGCTCTGATTCTTCTGTCGCTACGGCCCTAGAAGTCACCCGACAACTTGATTCTTTTCCGTTCATTTTTACTTTAAAACTAGTGATAGCTGTCTGCTTTCCTGAAGTCATCACTTTTTCGCTAATAACCAAACTAGCACCTTTTTTCAACACCGCTTTCGTCACTCGATTAGTATCATCAATTCCTTTTATCTGCACTGTTTCAATCTCCATTTTGGCTCCTTTTGCCAAAATTATTTCCGTCACCGGGTTTATTTCTTTTTTTCCCAAACCATGACCTTCTCCATAATGTTTTTCAATATATTTGACTACTGAATTGGCACCTACGAAAAACCTGTGATAACCGCTGTGAAGCGAATCTTTTTTCCCACAATTGTTAATCCCGCAACCGGCATAAATAACCACCTTTGAATTTTCACCAATATAAAAATCGTTGTAAACAGTATCTTTTAATCCACTTTCTGTCAATAAAACTGGGATATCAACCATCGCCAAAGGAGCATTTTTTTTCACTCGAATTTCGATCCCTTTTAAATCTTTTCGATCTAAAATACTTACCCACTTACTATTCTTCCGTCGCCATAATTTCCCATTTTTTCGGATATTAACTGCCCCTTCCATTTTAGAATCATTTACCTGTTTTAATAGTTTTTTTTCTAAATTATTCATGGATACAACCTCCGCGACACCGACAATTTTTATTAATCTTGAGCCTTTCTATTCCTTTAACTTGGGTTAACTTACCATTTTTTAAAAGTAAAATTTTATCAGCAATTTCCATAATTTTTTCTTGATGAGAGATAACCAAGATTGTCCCCTGGTAATTTTTTCTTAGTTTTTTAAATACTTCAATCAAATTTTGAAAACTCCACAAATCAATCCCTGCCTCTGGTTCATCAAAAATAGCCAGTTTAGGTTTTCGCAAAATAACCGTTGCCATTTCAATCCTTTTTAGCTCCCCTCCAGACAGTGAGGCGTCTACTTCTCTATCTAAATAATCTTTAGGACATAGCCCTACTTGAGCTAAAACCCCACAGCCTTTAATTTTTTTGTTACCAGCCGCCAACTCCAGTAATCTCCCCACTTTTATTCCCTTAAAACACACCGGCTGTTGAAAAGAAAAAGCCACTCCTCCTCTGGCTCTGAACTCAATACTCTTCCGGCTAATATCTTCTCCTTGCCACCAAATTTCTCCGTAGTTTGGATTTTCTATTCCCATAATAATTTTAGCCAAGCTTGATTTTCCGCTCCCGTTGGGTCCGGTCAAAACGTAAAACCGGTTATCATCCAGTTTTAAACTCAAATTATCCAAAATCTTTTTACCCTCTTTTTCAAAGGTAATATTTTTTAATTGCAACATACAACTCGCACTATTTTAGTATGAGTTAGTTACAAATACAATATCCACCACAAGTTGCTTCTTATTTGTTAAAATAATGGGCAATCTGCCTGGATAGCTCAGTTGGTAGAGCATCCCCTTGGTAAGGGGAAGGTCATGGATTCGAATTCCATTCCAGGCTCTATGAAAACCGGCAAACAACATTTCGACGATACCAATCTCCGTGGTGAGGTTAAAAAACAAACTCCCAGAGGTCTCATGTATATTTCCTCTCCCCGTGAAATTTTAGAGATCATCAAAACTATTCCTAAAGGTCAGGTCATAACTGTCAAACAAATTGCTGACACTATTACCAAAAAAAAGAAAGTAGATTACACCTGCGCCCTCACCAGCGGCATTTTTGTATCCATTATTGCCAATTACGTCGAGCAAGAAAATATTAAAGATGTCCCCTACTGGCGGGTTGTTAGAGATAAGGGTATTTTGTATGACCATTATTTCCGCCTCCCTTCCGATCAGGCCAAAAAATTAGCCTCAGAGGGCTGGACCATCCTTAAAAAAGGCTCCAAACAGATACCTTATATTAAACTTGATTAATTACTCAAAAATCATTACCCCACTGTCGTTTTTGAGTTCTAAAACCAAATTATTGTCTTTATCAAACATATAGCTTTTTACCTCTCGCAAAGCATTGGCAAACTCAGTTTCTTGCGATGCTTCACAATACATCTCAGTGGACATAATTGAAGTAATAACCAGTTCTTTGTCTGTTAACTTATACTCTCCACCCATTTTGTTGCAATCAGTGCTTATCCCCAATTTACCATCTTCTAAAAATTTAATTCCAAACACACCATCTTTATTTGGCACCACCATCTTGTCATCATTTAGTTCGGTTTTGACCCAACTCCAACTTTTTCCCATCAAGCTCACCTCTCCTGTGTTTGCTTTACTATCAGTGCAGTTGCCAAAAGTGGTTTTGTCTTTTTCTTCAATAAAAGCGGTGTTGCCTTTACTCCAAAAAGTAAAAGACTGATCACTGTTGGTATAGCGTGTTCCTGAGGCTGAAATTCCCTGAATTAAGAGCATATTTCTCTTATCACTAAGGTTAAGTTCTACTTTATCCCCAAAATAAACTGCTCTAATTGTCTTGTCCCCGTCACAACTATAATCCACAGAAGTAATTGATTGTCCTTGCTCTACTGGCTCCACCGCTGGCAATTTACGCTGTCTCCACTCTCTCACCCCCAAAATCAACAAGAAAATTACCACCAAAGCTATGATTAATTTTTTCATATTAATTATTTATACACCTAAATTTATACCCTCAATAACCATCGCAATAGATAAGCCGCAGCCGGAAAATAAATCGCCTCGGATATTATCCCCGCGACTGCCTCTTTCCAGGAATAATTTGGGCCTATTGCCTGCCCAATTTCACCAACAGCGAACATCACCCACCACAATAACGCATACAAAAACCAGTTGTTTCCAAAAATATTTCTGGCCAAATAAAATATAACTACAAAAGCTATCGCTGTTCCCAATTTTGATACCAATACGCTTAACAAAAACATCAGTGGCGACACCCCTTCTGGCATCTTGGCTCCTATAAGCGAAGAAAAAATCCCATAAACCACCATTGGCACTAAGTAAATAATTACTAAAACTAAAAATATTCCCAAAATTATTTTTGTCACCATTTCTTTTTATTAGTTTAACAAATGCGGAGGGTAAGGGATTCGAACCCCTGAGAGCTTGCGCTCACTAGTTTTCAAAACTAGCGCCATAAACCACTCGGCCAACCCTCCATAAATACAGCCAATTATATCAATAAATGATATCCTGGAATATAAAATATGCTTCTTGCCGTTGTCCCTCTCTATTATCAGCTCCTCCAAGCCTACCAGCCAGTAGCTTCAAACCCGCCACCAGTCACTGAAACCATAACCATATCCCCCACCTCATCCCCAATTTTACCCACCAGTGCTCCAGCAGTTCTCGGTACCCAGACTCAAGTCAAAAAAATTGCCCTGCTAGGTGATTCTATGATTGACACCATAAATCTCAATCTTTGTCAAAAATCTTTCCAAAAATACTACCCTCAATCATCCATGAATTTCCTCAAATATGGCTATGGCGCTACCAACATCGAAACTGCTCTTGATCGTCTTACCCAAAGTACCCGCTACCTTGACCAGCAAAATCCCTCAATTTTTTCCCAAAATCCGGATATTATTGTCATCGAATCTTTTGCCTACAACCATCTGGGCAATTCCCAAACCAGTCTTAACCGCTATCTCCAAGAACTGGAAAAAATCACCTCTGCAATTAAGACCTCCCTCCCTCAAGCTAAAATTATCATGGCTGCTACTATTGCTCCCAACTCAGTTACCTTTGGCAACGGCCTTAGCAACATGCATTTTAATGCCTTAGATAAAATTGAAAAAACCAACACTATCAAGCTGTATTTAGAAAATTTCATTTCTTTCAGTCAAAAAAATCAACTACCACTCGCCGATGCTTATCATCCTAGTCTTATCAACGACAACGGCTTTCAGGAGCTAATCGACCCTAGCAGCAATATCCACCTCTCTGACCTAGGTAGCGAGTTCTTTTGCGATACCTTAGCAAAAACTGCCTTTGACGGCCATTTAATTAATTGATAAAATAGCCCCATGTCCAAAGCAAAAAAAACACCTCGTATTTTACTCGCCCTCAACTGTTCAGTCTGTGGCGCTCAAAATTATTTGACCGAAAAAAACAAGACCAATACTCCTGATAAGTTGAAGTTCAATAAATACTGTCGCTGGTGCAAAAAAAATACCGAACACAAAGAATCAACCAAGCTAAAATAATTTCTAGCCTGGAAAATATCTACATCTCACCACTTGAGCTCTGCAATCTCAATTGTAAATATTGCTATACCCAAAAACCCAAACACATCCTATCCAATCAGCAAATTTTAGGATTTATTAAAAAATATAACAATTTTTTAGAAAAACGAAGTTATCAATTTTTTGATAAAAAAATAAAATTAAAATCTATAATATTTTGCGGCGGTGAAGTTTTTACCCTCCCCTCTTTTCCCCGTCTCGTCAACAATCTCCTTAAAAAAGGCATCTTTATCACCATTATCACCAACGGCACCATTGATAAATTGGAAAAAATTAATGATCCCAATAATTGCCAACTCATTGTTTCTTTTGATGGGCCCAAAGAAATCCATGATCAAAACCGAGGTCAGGGTAATTTCCAAAAAAGCCTGGCTTTTGTCAGGCACGCCCTGGCGTTAGGTTTCCCTGTTGAAATTTTTTATCTTATCACCAAAGATTCATATCCTTACCGCAACAAACTAAATATCTTTGACCTTCCTAAAACCTACCTCGTTGACCGGCTCGGCTCCCTAACCCCGGCTCAGTCGGCCTTCATCCGCAAAAATTATCCTGTTTATCCACCAAAAAACTTTGGCTGTGCCACACTCTCTCTCCAGTCCGACGGTAATTTTTATCCCTGCTGCGAGTCATCTTTAAAAATCGGCTCCCTCTCCACCCCTCTTTCTAAATTAATTTCTGACTATTTATCCATTTATCAAAAATCCCCTCTCTGTCCCGACCCTGATTATTTTTGTGGACTATAAAATATGACACAATCTGAGTTATTAAAGTCGATTAGGAAGTATTTTTGGAAGCGGAATTTCACCGAAATTGAAATCCCCTATCTTAATTCCTCGCTCCCTCTAGAACCCAATATTTACAGCTTTAAAACCAACTGGGAACATAAAAAACAAGCTTTTTACCTACCAACTTCTCCAGAAATGGCTCTCAAAAACCACTTGGCCAACAATCGACAAAATTGTTTTGCTATCAGCCATTGTTTTCGGGATCTGGAAGCTAAAAACAAGCTTCATACTCCCGAATTTATAATGCTTGAATGGTATCTGCCCGATAAAAATCTGAACGATTTAATCAAATTCACTAAAAATTTCGTTCATCATTTTTTAAAGATCGACTTTGTCGAGTTCAAACTTCCAAAAAATCTTCCTCAAAATGAGGCTGATTTTAATCA
>CAYNEE010000005.1:22320-42097 GCA_964396145.1 uncultured Gammaproteobacteria bacterium
AATACCGATTCTCAATCTATAAAATCATCCTTTGAAGCTGAAAAAAAATATCGCCTTACCCACAAACTACCTCTACACCCTGCTTCCACCAGCTTTATCGACTCCTGCAGCCATCTCTCGCTTTGCAGTGGAGTTGGCCTAGGTCTGAATCGCTTCTTAAATCTGCTAAAATAAACTTAGATATGACCAAAAACGACACCAAAAAAAATACCCTGTTAACTCCTCAAAGCACCAAACCCTTTGCAGAGAGGGTTCCTTTTAAAAATCCCATGTTCCAGAATCGTCCCAATCTACCCAAGTTTAACAACAACCGTTCCAACTCCTCTTTTCGGACCCAAAGTCGTGGCTCCGGCGGTAAATAAGCTTCAAAAGATATCACAAATTAACTTTATACATCTTTTTTTGGATACTCCTGGACCTCATCATATTTATATCTTAAATTTATACCAGCCACTTTAAACATTTCTTCGCTTTCACCTCCCGCATGATACTTCTTTTCCGCATATACTTCTTTTATCCCGCAGTTTATCAGTAACATGGCGCAAGTTCGACAGGGCGTCATTCCTACATAAACCGTTGCTCCTTCAATCGCCACTCCTTTTTTGGCCGCCTGACAAATCGCATTTTGTTCAGCATGGACCGTCCGCATACAGTGCTCACTTTGGCTTCCATCAGCATTAATTACTGTTTTCATTAAATGCCCCACTTCGTCACAATGAGGTAAGCCTGCTGGTGCTCCCGCATAACCTGTTGCTAAAATCTGTCTGTCTTTGACAATTACACAAGCTGTTCTGCCCCGATCGCAAGTAGACCTTTTGCCAACCATGTGCATAATTTCCAGAAAATAATCATCCCAACTTGGCCTCTTATATTTTTTACTCATGAACACTAATAATTTTTAACATTTTTTCAATTTCTTCATTCAGTTCTTCCAATGTCCCGTTGTTTAAAATCACATAATTTGCCCTGGCTCTGCAGGCCGATAAGTTTTGTTTATAAGGATCAGTTGACTCTTTCTCTTGTTGTTCAAACTCAATAAATTTTTCAAAAGAAATTCCGTCTTTAACACTACCTCTCTTTTCATTTCTTTCATATCTTAATTTTGGATCAGCATCTACCGCTATCAAAATTCCCCCATTTTCAGCTAATTTATCTACTTCCGCCAAAGTTCTAATACTTTCAATAACTACATTTTTGCCCTCGGCTTCCTTGGTCCGACGCAACAATTCCTCAACTATATATCCCGCCCCCTTTTCTGCTCTTAGCTTATTTCCCACCTCAATCATACTGCCTCGGGTTATGGGTAAATTTAGCTTTAATATTTCCTCAGTAATTAAACCACTGGCACTAAAATGAGAAAAATCTTTATTTTTTAAAAGATAGTCCACCACTGTTCCCTTACCGGCTCCATTCGTCCCCGTAATTCCTAAAATTAGCCTGCCTTGACTCATTAATGTAATATATCAGTGATAAAATACATAATCTAGGCCCATAGTGAAATGGTATCACCAAGGTCTCCAAAACCTTTATTTGAGGTTCGAATCCTCATGGGCCTGCCAGTTTTGTTAAAATATACCTACCTTTTGGGCCCATAGCGTAGTTGGTAGCGCGTCCCCATGGCATGGGGAAGGTCAGGGGTTCGAGTCCCCTTGGGTCCACACTAATCACGGAGATTATTTTTTTTCAGAATCTTTTCGATATAACCGGTCAACTGCTCTGCAATCCCACTATCTTGTCCCGACAATCCTAACTCTGTGGTCCTGGCCATAGAACCATATCTTGTAAAATTATCCGTCCCCATCACCCACCATGAATTTTTTCCTTCAACCCTACTGTTATCCACAACTAAAAATTTCGCATGTATTTGGCCTGATTTTGGAAAGAAAATTTGATAAGGTACCTTGCTCATATCCTTGTGAAAATGATAAGCCGACAAGCATTTAGTTAAATTAAAAGGCAACTTGCTCCTGCTTTCATATTCACCCGGACGATTGATTAACATTTTAATATTACCTCCTTGTTGGTAGGCTTTTTTAAAAACCTGTTCCAATTCATCGGGGTGCCATGAAGACGCTACCCAAATTTCAGAACCAAAAAAAACATGCTCTAGTAAATTTTCAGTTATATGTTTCGACACATAACTGCAATTATTTTTTCCACAATCAAACAAAATTTCTGCTTTTTTTGTTTTTATTTGCCAATTTACATGTTTATTTTTAAAATCCCACATCGAAACTACTTTTAAATTTTGAACTATTTCTGGATCGTCAATTCTTATAACCATCTCATCTCTGTCAAAACAACTCTCTGATAAATCAAAGGTAGAAACGAACATTTCTTCGCCCAACATCAATATTCTCAAATGATTGCGACCTACAAAATTTTTTATTCCGGGAAGATTAGAAAATTTTTCCTGACCATATCTCACCTTCAAACTTTCTCTAGGTCTCAACTCCAAACAAGACTCAAAATGCTTTTTAAAATCTGTCCTAGCACTGCTATCCACATTTATTATTAAATTTTCAGTCTTAGCTCGGCACAAACTATCAAACAATTTTTCAGCCCTGGGACCAGCACCAAATTGTCTTGATTGCAATAACACATAAGGAAGCTCTGTCGATAACTTTTCTTGAATCTTCACCAAAGACCGATCCAAAGACATAATCTCTATTCCTGTCTCTATATTTTTAAGCCTTTCTGGAAACATGCGCGATTATACCTCAAAGTCTATAGTTTGCTACAATCTTTTAAATATGACCAAAAAAATCCAAGTCAAAAAGGCCGTTATTGCTGCCGCCGGCCGTGGTACCCGTTTTCTACCTGTCGTTAAAGCTTATGCCAAAGAGTTAGTTCCTGTTTTAAACAAACCCAATATTCAATATTTAGTCGAAGAGGCTATTGCTGCCGGTATTACCGAAATCTGTATTGTTCACCGTCATGGTGAAAAAACTGTCAGAAGCTACTTTAAACACAGTGAAGACTGGTACCAATATCTTAAATCTGTCGGAAAATTGGATGCTCTCGATTCTCTTAAAAAAATTCAAAAAAGTCTCAAAACTCTTAAATTAATTCCTCAACCCACTCACCTCCCCTACGGCAACGGTTCTCCGCTTTTAGCCGCCCGTTCTTTTATCGGCAATGACCCTTTTGTCTACATGTTTGGTGATGATCTGATTGTTGAAAAGCAGACTGGTCGTTTCCTTAAAAAAATGATCAATACCTTTGAAAAATACGCTCCCGCTATTAATGTTTCCGTTAAAAACGTCGGTCCCGCCGAAATCCACCGCTACGGTTCAGTTAAATTCTTGTCCGACAAAAAGTATCCTCACCGTATCTCAGGAATGTTTGAAAAACTCTCGGCAGAGGAAGCTCCCTCCTTTTTCGGTCAGGTTGGCCGCTCTATTGTTGACGCCAAAAAACTTTGGCCGGTTCTCACCAAACAGGGACTCTCCCAAGGCAACGAACTCTGGTATGCCGACTCAATCAATACTTTAGCTGCCAATGACGTCGTTATCACCGAAGCACTAGACTCTCAATCCGACTGGATGACTACCGGTGATCCTCTCCGTTGGCTTAAAGCGAATATTGCCGTTGCCATGCTCGACGATAACTACGCCCCAGACCTAAAGGACTTTCTCAAAAACCTGAAATAAAATTCCCTTTTTCTCAGTCTTTATATATCCTATAACTTGACATTATTGCCTTTTCTTGATACACTCCATTACAATTGATTGTTGATTGTTATAGTCAACTTTCAATCCTTTAACAAATAGAAGTTTTACTTCCCTCTGATTAAACATCAGAGGAGAGACTCTCGGGGTAAGGGTGGCTCCTACTACTACTTACTCCGTTTCTCCTCTGGTGTTTATCACCAGTTAGTGTCAGCGGCTACCTAAACACCGCGTTTGGATTAGCCAAAAACACAGTTCTTTAACACAATCTCTTTCTAAAATCTTTCCTAAAACTAAGTCTTAATTCAGGTACTCACTTTGGGAATAATCTCTTATTTCCAGTGCGAGTACTTGAATTTAAAAGACGCAAAAAAGGAGGTAGTCTTCCAAGCTCACTCACAATGCACTAGTGTGCGGACCCCTGTTCTATTTTAGGACGCGGTCAAGAACCGAACAAAAGTTCGTGCCGATCTCATACCCAACACCAGAAAAGAGGATAAAAAATGTCTGACCAAACAGTTGAAAACCTAGAAAACTCCAATCGGAGTTACAAATCTGCTAACACCAGATTATCCAACGAAAATTCACGACTTCGTCGCCAGTTAGAAGCCGCTCGTGCTGATCACATTGACCCCGACCCAGATGTCGAAGTCAATGTCAACAACTCTCCGGAAGTAACCGAAGAGGAAAGTGAGGAAAACATGGAAAACAATCGAACTACCAGCTGGTCTTGGTTGCCTTGGGCGTTACTGGCACTACTTATCATTGGTTTGCTAATCTGGCAGCCTTGGAATAAAGCTCCAGTCCAACTCCCTCCTATCAAGGAAACAGTTGTGGTTGAAAAATATATCACCGCAACTGCTCCCGCAGAAGCTCCAACCATGACCCCTACTCCCCAGCCGCAATCGCAACCCGTTGGTCAACAACCTAACACTGCCATCGTTGCAGGGCCTGTCACCAAGGTCGATGTTCCAACCAGTTTGGTTGCTGCATCAAATCCTGCTCCAGCCTGTCCCGGATGGAATCCCGACAAAGAGGTAACCCAAATGTTATCTCCCGGGATGACCGCCATCGGTGACGTTAAAGTAAATGGAGAAATCCAGTACGATAACGGCTCCGGTGAGTCAACCATCGTTGTAAACCTCAGCTCTAAACCAGTTGAGATTTTTTCCGAGTGGGGAAGCGGTTGCGAACATACGACAGACGTTCAGTCTGTAATTGACAAGCAACGCTACGCCGGCTGCGGTGACGCTAACAACGATGGCATTGTTGACATGTGTAACAATGTCCGAATCGTTTTGGTCACCGATATGGGAACCCAAATAACCTTCAAGGAGCCTACTGTCAAGTAGACTCTGTAACCCTTTTATCCCCCACGGGAATATGTCAATAGCATTTTTTGCTAAAGATAGTTCCCGTGGGAGCAAGGAAAGAAAAAAAAGAAAGAGATTGTTGTAAGTTTATCGATGTGTATCGGTACTGATGAGTCTGAAAAGACGAAACTTACAAACGACATAAAACTAGACATTTTAGCTATATTCTGATATATTTAGCTTGAACTGACCTACCTGCCTAATTAATTGTTATTAAAGATATGAAAAGTAAAGAGCTTTTGGTCCGGGCCGCTGTCATCCTCCCTCTCGCCCTTGGTGGATCTCAAACGGCCAAATCCGTTAACACTACTGACTGTCGTCCGTGGAATACCGAAGCCAAAGCCGTCAACTGGCTTGTTCCCGGTGCTTCCGCCCGTGGTGACATTGAAGTCAACGGAGTTAGATACTACGACAATGGTGTCGGTGAGGGCACCACTGTTATTAACAATTCCGAAATTCCTCTCAAAATCTATGCCGAATGGGGTTCGGGTTGTGAGGTTAACACCAATCCTGTCGACCTGGTTAACAAAGATCTTGAGGTCGGTTGCGGTGATCTAAACAAAGATGGTATCGGTGATGGTTGTCTCACCGCCAGAATTGTCACCTTTGACAAAGATGGCAAAATCACCCAGGTCTTTTACGACGAGCCTTTAAACAAATAGACTTTACCCTTGTTTTGGGGCAAAGTATACTCAGCCACGATTTCATAATCGTGGCTGTTTTTTTGCCAAATTTGCTTAATAATCTCCTCTCGTTTTAACAACTGAACATCATAAAAGGGTGCGCTCTCTGTCGTTAAATCCGGAGTTAAAATATAGTCAAAATCCCCGCCCTCCCACTTATCAATACCATGAATTTCCAGCCTATTTTTTCCTGTCATCAATTTATAAAACTGCAGGGTATTATCATTTAACTCAGCTATATTCATGACCACCAGTAAATTGCTGCCATCAGGGACTTTTTCTAAAATTCCCTGATCCGGCCACAACTCCTTTCTAACCTCTCTGACCGGATAATCACTAAAATCTATCCAATTTATGTCACCCAGTAAAAATGTCGGACTAGAAACCACAACCGGTTTTTTAAAGGGCCAATTAAAAGAATTTTCTACATAATTAAAAGCCATCCATCCCAGCAAAATCACTACCAATCCGGGTTGCTTTATTTTTTTTAATGCTTCTCCAAACCATAACGCCACCACCGGCAACAAAGGCATGGTAAACCTAAAATCTTTATTTTTAATAATGGTAAAAATGACATATGTCGCCACTAGCCACCACAATAACTTCTTATTTTTTGGGCGAGAAAAATCCACCCAAAATAAACTTAACCCAAAAATTATCCCGACTATCGGCCCTATTTGTTGCAAGAAAAACAACTTTAGATAATGTATCCAGGTAAAAATAGATAATAAATTCATGGGGTCTGTCGCCGCCTCCCCTTGTCCCGCTAATCCTGTTAAATACTGAAAAATTGCCTGAAAATTAACGCTCCACCACCAGGCCACCATAATAAAATAAAGCATAAACCCAAGCCACGCCCTGGCCCAAAATTCCCTACTCTTGTAATTTTCCCAAACACTCATCAACACCATCGGCGCAAAATAAATAAAGCCGTTTAACTTTGTCAAGGAAGCCAGTACCAGCATCAACAACCATCCTAAATCCTTTCTTTTAAGCCAAAAATACAAGCCCCAAATCACCCATACCGTCAGCGCCAAGTCCAAAAGCATGTTTCGGGAAACATCATAAATGACCGGAAACAAAGAAAATAACACCGCTGCCAATAAATTCTTTCCTGACAGTTTATAAATTCCGACTACTCCCGCAATTAAAAATAAAGTATTTAAAAAACTTATCCCGACCACACTTGTACCTACCAAAAGGCTCCAAACTCCTCCTAAAAAATATATCAATGGCGGGTAGCCCCAAAAACTTTTAACAAGCTCCACAAAACCACCCCAAAATTTACCCCTCAACCACAAATTACTGTTCACCACTCCTTTCAAATGGGCTGCCTGATCCCAAGCCGGAGGACTCTTGTCCCAGGACAACCATAAAATATTTCCCACCACCAAAAAAATTATCCAAGCCCCCAAAATTAGCTCTTTTTTACCCAGCTTCATTAAATTTAGTATAAACTATTTACAGTGAAAAAAATCCTGTCCTGGCCACTATTTTACCCCCTCATCCTAGTCATCCTCTGTCTTTTTATCGCCCTTAAAAACCATACTCCTGGTACTTTTTTAACCGGTTGGGACACTCTCCACCCCGAATTTAACTTTAAACTAAATTTTAATCGCCTCATTTTTGGTGTTTGGCGCTCCGACCAAGGCCTTGGTGACCTCTCTGGTCACTCCGCTATGGCTGATTTACCCCGACTGCTTATTTTATGGCTCTTTCATTTTATTTTTTCACTTTCTTTCCTCCGCTATAGCTATATTTTCCTTTGTTTGGTCATTGGCCCTCTTGGATTTTATTTTTTAGCTAATTATCTCTTTAAAAAATCTCCTTATCATCAAAACATCGCTTTTTTATCCGCCCTTTTTTATCTTTTTAACCTCGGCACCCTCCAGCAATTTTTTGTCCCTTTTGAAATGTTTCCCACCCAATGGGCCTTTCTCCCCCTCCTGATTTTATTTTCCTTAAAATATCTTCATTCTCAAAAAACCACTTATTTAATAATCTATTTGCTATTTACTTTCTTTGCCTCCCCTCAGGCCTATGCCGCCCAGCTCTGGTATGCCTTTTTTGCCGTTTATACTTTATTCTTAATACTTTATACCCTCCTCCATCGAAATAATTTCCGCATCACTTTTAATTTATTAATCATCACCCTATTGGTTAACTCTTTTTGGCTTTTACCCAATATTTATTATGCCCTCACTTCCACCCAAAATCCTCTTACCAACAAAAGCAACCGTCTCTATTCTCAGGAATATCTTCTCCAAAATCGGGCTACCGGCACCCTGGCCAACACCTCTCTTATTAAAGGCTTTTATTTTAATTGGAATGAGTATAATTTTCAGCGCAAATCTTCCCAAAATCTGACCGAAACCTGGAACCAACATCTTCAAAAACATGATGTTCTCCTCATCGGCAACCTTCTCTTTATACTTTCTTTTACCGGACTTTTAGCTGCCTTTTATCAAAAAAACAAACTCTTTTTAAGTCTGACTCCGTTTTTTATCGTTCCTTTCTTTCTTTTAGCCAATTCCACTCCGCTTATCCGCATCCCTTTTGATCTGCTTTTAAAAATAAATCTCTTTCAAGAGCTATTTCGTTTCATTTTTACTAAAGTTTCCATTCTCTTTACCTTTGGTGTAGTTTTGTTTTTTGCCTTTACTCTCGACCTCTTTTTTTCCACTATCTCGCGTCTTTATTTAAAAATTTTTAGCCTGATTTTAACCATTTCTCTTTTAATCTATTGCTTTCCGTATTTTCAGGGTCAATTAATTTCCCCTATTGTCCGGATAAAAATCCCTCAAAATTATTTTAACCTTCAACAGTTTCTTCAAAAACAAAACGATGGCCGCATTTTGTCACTGCCTCTTCACGAATTCAGTGGTTGGCAATATTACAATTGGCATTATCAAGGTTCCGGCTTTATTTGGTTTGGCTTTCCTCAAAGTATCCTGGACCGTGATTCCGACCGTTGGGAGCTTAAAAACGAGCAAGCATATCGTGAATTTTTTTACACTTTATACTCAAAAAATCAGCCTCAATTCTATAATACTCTGCTTAAATACCAGGTCCAGTATCTCCTTTGGGACCAAAGTATTATCCCCGCTTCTCCCAAAAATATCGACCAAATTACCTTTAAATACGAAACCGAAAAAATCCTTAATAATCTAATTTCCGAAAATAAAATCACCCTTCTTAGTCGATTTGATTCCGTCCTTCTTTACAGAGTCAACCAAACCGGACCTCTGGTTCAGCTTCAAAATATCCACAACTTTGTTGCCCCAAGTTACGATAAACATTATTGGGACCTCCAATATACCGGTCAAGATTATCTGACCACCTGGACATCCCAGGATCAAAATTTCTCTTTTAGAAACGTATTAAATAACACTGAAAATTTTAATTTCCACTCTCTTTCTCCAGATGAATATCACCCACTTTCCCAATATTCCGCCACCAACCTTTATAATCTAAACCCCAGCAACCAAAATCTAAAACTAATTGATTCCCAAAGTTTACAAATCAGCAGCCTCAATTCAGTTCAGGGCCTTCAAATCCAACTCGACACCTTTCCTCATAATCAAAGCTATGTCCTGGCTTTCAGGGCAAAGTATCTCTCCGGACTACCTCTGCGCTTTTGTCTGCGCAACAGTTATACCAATCTTTGCGTTCTTGAAGACCAGCTCTCTAAAAACACATCTTTTGAAACTCTTTATTTCCTGGTTCCACCCATGGACGAATATACCGGCTATACCCTGGATATCAACACTATTTCTTTTGCCTCCGTTCCTTCAGTTTCCCAAATAGAGTCAATAGATATCTATAGTCTCAACAACCGTCTTTTTACCTCAACTCCCTCATTGCCAAACCAAAATTATCCCCTAAATTATAAAATTATTTTTCCCAATTATTCTTTAATCAAAACTACAATTAATCCCGACAATCCGGCCAAATACCTGACCTTCTATCAAAGTTTTCAGCCCGGATGGTTAGCTTTTTCTTTAAAAAACGGCAAAATTAATTTTCTAAAAAACCACCTACTTATAAACAACTGGGCCAATGCCTGGGAATTACCTCAAAATTTTTCCGGCAATATCTATATTCTTTTCTGGCCCCAGCTTCTCCAATTCTTAGGCTTCGGATTTTTAATTATAATATTGTTTTGGCAATTCTTTTTCCGATTTCCCTAAATTCCCTTTCTCCCCAACCTTTTGTGGTCATGGCCGGGCTTCCCAATCTTATCCCTGACGGCTTCATTGGGCTCCCCTGATCTCCGGGAATCATATTGGCATTTACAATTATTCCCTCAGATTCCAATTTAACCGCCACCTCTTTACCTTTACCTACTCCACAATCCACCAGCATTAAATGATTTTCCGTTCCAAAAACCTTAACCCCTTCAACTCTTAAAGACTCTGCCAATACCTTGGCGTTATCCACCACCGCTGCTGCATATTTAACAAACTCAGGTTGACTTGCCTCTTCAAACGCCACTGCCATTGCTGCAATCGTATTCATATGCGGCCCTCCTTGCAATCCTGGAAACACCGCCCTATCTATCTTTTTCATTAACTCTGAATCTCTGCTTAACCCTCTTTTAGTTACTCCTATAAAAGCTCCTCTGGGACCACGTAAAGTTTTATGGGTAGTAGAAGTAATTACATCTACAAAATTTACCGGACTCACATGTACCCCACCAACAATTAAACCCGCAATATGGGCAATATCAGCTATCAAATAAGCATTCACACTGCTAGCAATCTCAGAAAATTTATGCCAATCAATTTTCCATGGATAAGCACTGCCTCCACAAAAAATTAATTTTGGTTTTTCTCTTAAAACTAGTTTTCCTAATTCTTGATAATCAATTTCTCCCTCTCTTGGCTCGCCGGAGCCTCCGGCGGAGCCGGCCACTCCATACTGAACACTTTCAAAATATTTTCCTGAAAATGTAATCCCCGGATGCCCATGAGTCAAGTGGCCTCCATCAGCAAGTCTCATTCCGCAAATCTTGTCGCCAGGATTTAACAAAGCCATTAACACTGCTGCATTAGCTGGACTACCGGAATAGGCTTGAACATTCATGTCTTCCACCCCAAACAACTTCTTGCCTCTTTCTATAGCTAAATTTTCAATTTCATCAATATATTTATTACCCTGATAATAGCGCCTCCCTGGATATCCTTCTGCATATTTATTAGATAAATCACTTCCCAAAGCTTTTTTTATCGCCTCACTCACAAAATTTTCACTCGGTATTAGCCTAATCGTTTCTTTTTGATATTTTTCTTCCTGAGAAATTAAATCAAATATTTCATCCATGGCCTATTTTACCCCAAAAACCCCCTAGTCTCCATTTCTTTTATTACCTGCTTGGACACTTCTTCCCGACTACCATTTCCATCGATCCAAGCCACAGCTCCCTGACTCATTTGTGAATACCATTCATAACCCTCTCTCACCTTTTTAAACTTTTCCATATTATCAAATATATCCTGATCACCTCGGCCATAAACTCTTTTTACCGCCTCTTCCAAATCCAAATCAATTATGAGTGTCAAATCGGCCACCCTCACTCCCATTCCTCTTTGAAAATCAAAAATGTTTACTCGTTTTTCCGCCTTAACATAACTCACCGTCGATGCCTCATAACGGTCGCAAAGTACAAAATCATTAGTTTTTAAAGCCGGCAAAATTACCCTATTGGTGTGATTTACCCTGTCGGCCACAAAAGCAATCTGCAGCGCCTCCCCATCCATGCCCTCATTTCTCCTCTTAATCGTTTCTTCTATTAACCTCCCAATTGAAGTTTCCCGAGTATGTTCACAAGTAACCAAAACTGTCTTATTTCTGCTCACCAATTCATGCTTCAATAACTCAACCTGTGTCCCCTTACCACATCCCCCAACCCCCTCAAACACAATGAACTTCCCTTTCTCACTCATGTTTTATTTTTTCATAAAATGGATAGCCCCTTGCATCCTGTCCTTTATATTCAAAATCATCAAATACACCTGGAATATTTTTTTGGAAAGATTTCAAAACTTCTACCATAGTATTTCTAATCTCAAAATGAGCTGGCTTAGCTGTTCTTAGTTCAAAAATATGTCGCCATTCCCTCCAATTTGCGGTAAACACTTCTTCTGAATTCAAACCCAAAGGTAGTAAAAACCTGGCCTCCTCTGGTACCCATCCCTTTTCTCTCAAAGATCTATAAAATAATTCTTGTTTTTCTATCATTTCCCTAACTGTCATACTCCCGCTTCCGTCTATCAAATCCACTCTTTCGTTAACATTCTTGTGTTTTGGAAAAATAAATCTCATTTCTGAATTATCTACATATCTAGTTGACTCTTCTGTTACCGAAGCAATTCTATGCCTATTCAACTCTCGCATCATACCAATAGAATTATCAAAAAATTTTACTGTAGCTGACGTATGCTCCAAAACACTCTCATGACCCCTGGCTATTAGCTTTTGAGTAAATTTAGCAGCCGTCTCCATAGTAATCAAACCTTTTTCCGACTGATAACTCGTTCTACCTGCTCTCTCTATTTTTAGCAACTGCTCTCTTAAAGTTGCTCTACTATCTAATATTTTAAATTTAGGTACCTGCTTAATTATTTCTGCCATGCCCCATTTTCACCCAGATTAATACCAAGCTCAATAATCTCTTTTGTATCAAAATTTCCAAGTGCGGTTTATTTGATGTTATCTTAATTCAAAAACCACCGTCAGGCTTTTGTATACTGTACTGCTACCCGGCTCAACTCCAGCACCTCCAGCTCCACCTATATCAGCTGCAGTTCTAAGATTATACATTGGCATCACTTGACCACCCGACACCTCATTAACACTCAACACCTTACCAATCCTGCGCCCCGAATATTTGGCAATCGCCTCCGCCTTTTCTCTAGCGTCCTTTACCGCCTCATCATAGAGTGTTTTCTCGGCATTATTAACATCACTCATGGCAAAATTGGGACCATAAACATTATTGGCAGCACTCCTGTTTAATAAATCAGCAAAATCATTAGCTTTAGAGATATCCCTAAGAACTACCTCCATTGAATTATTAACCCGCCATAAACCCTTACGGCTTTTTTGTACTCCCCCGTCCCAGTATGATTCCTCCTGTTGATAAACGGACATATTTTGTGTCTTAATATCTGCCTCTGCAATTCCAAAATCTTTTATTGCCTTAGTCAACTCGGCTATTTTATCGTTAACCTCTTTAACCGCCTCTTCTTTAGAAGCATTTACTGCTTCTACTCCAGCCGTGAAAGTAGCCAATTCATTCTTTTGTTGGTTCTTGGCCTCGCCGTTAACCGTAACTGTTTCCGCCGGTATCAAACTCACCTTACCCCAATTTATTTTAGGTAAAAACACTAATAACAAAACAACAAAGACAATCCATAGCAATGTTTTTTTCATAATTTTATTATAGACCTACCCCTTCTTTACTTGCAAACTGGGCATTTGTCACCGCTATACCAACAGCCACAATGCTCGCAATAATGCAAACCCTCGGTTCTCCCTAGCCTGTACTCTATTTTTCCACCTATGTTAAGGGCAATTATCCCCTGTGTCCCTAATCTCAAGTCCTGACTCAACCATGAACCGCCATGGCTACCCGATATATTGAGTCTGTAACCATTTTGAGCCATCAGCCTTTCAAAAAGGTAATTATCCCTCCCCGCAATTTCCCTGGCTGCCTTTACCTCCTTGGCAATTTTTTTCATATTCTCCTCCACTCCACCTGACTCAATTGTTGCCCAGGCCCACTCCATCTCCGGCATTAATTCCCGGCATTTAGACAGCCAATTTTCTTTTAAATCAAATGCAATCGGCTGCTGCCTCAAGTCCTCTGTGTCTCTTATTACCCCAAGACTTCTTCCACCTAAAGTTAATAATCTGTTTGCTAATTTTAAACTTTCTTCTCCATTGAATTCTAATGGTAATCCGTGGGAATCAAAAAATAATCCTCCATCTTTAGCTCCCTTTAACATTATATTTAGCCTTCCCTCCTCGTAAACCTCACTCTGAGGACTAACCCATACCACCATTTGAGCTCCTCTTCTGAATAATTCAAAGGTATTTTTAGTCGCCTCTTTTTCTGCCTCTGAATGTAGATTATATTGCCAGTCGTCAGTCTCAATTCGGTATTCTTCATAATCCTGAGCATGAACAATCCGCAACTCTCTCCCAACCCCCCTTCCTTCTTCCTGAAACACTCTGGCAATCACTCCATCACTATGTTCATTAACATCATAATAAGGTTTAAATTCTTTGTTCATATTCTGCTCGGAAAGGGCTCGGGCTATCACCGTAGCGGCACTGCTCAGGAATTACACCTGATTCCGGATTATTTTAATTCTTTCTCTAAGGCTTTTAAATAAATAAAATCAGATAATCTGTTTAAATAAATTTTTATATTCTTATCTAATTTCTGGTTTCTAGTTTCTAGTTTAACCATCATTCTCTCTGCCCTCCTCACCACCGTTCTCACCCAATTCAACTTCACTGCTTTGTCTTTTTTAAAGATTAAAAATTTACTGGGCACCTTTATCTTTTTTTCCATTGCTTTTATTTCTTTCTCAATTTCTTTTATTCTGATTTCTAGTTTCACCTCGCCAAAGTTTGCGTAGGCGGGCCTCCCTTTTCCTAAATTTCCCATAATCCCATGTAAATCTTTTTGTATTTTTTCTAACTTTACAAAACCACAAACTGCCTGTAATTCATCTAGGCTTCCCACAGCTTCAATCAACTCCGAAGCTTTACTGATCCTGTTTTCAAAATAACCGGTCATTCCACCGTCACCGGTTTTAGTCACTACTGACATCAACTGCACTTACTATAACCACAATAACTGTTGCTGCACTTAAAACAACCTTCCTCGGCATACAAAGGGCTACCGCAATCAGGACAGCTTGAAAAAGTACTCTCTTCACTAGCTTGTTTACTTCTCAATTCTGCCAAAATTTCTTCCTTTTTCTTGCCATTATCTTTTGGAATCTCAATTTTATTCTTTTCACCTTCAAATAAATCCAATTGCTCTCCTTTATCCACCTCCAACAATGCTTTACCAACCGCATCAAACATACTCAAAATAGCCCCACTCCCAAAACCCACTCTTTGACCACAAGAAATTCCCACCAACTCATCAGCTACTTCTTCCAAATTTGCTCCATACTTTAATGCAAGTGATGCCAGCCGCCCCATTACTTCTGCCGATCCAGCTAAATAACCACCCGATTTGCCTAAATTAACAAAAACCTCCACCGGCCCATCTCCTTCCTCAAAAAATACCGAGGTGTACACCTTACCCACATCACAGGCCTTTCTAATCCTTACTCCTCTGGCTGCTTCCGGGGTTATTTTTTTCTTTGGCCCGACGAAATCTACAGTGGAATCGGCCTTTTTCTCATTGTTCTTCACCTCCTGGATTACTTCTTTCTCTCTACTCCCGCTTCTATATATAGTAATTCCTTTAGTTCCTAAAGAATATGCCAATTCATAGGCTTTTCTAACATCTTCTACTGTCGACTCTTTGGGAAAATTAATAGTTTTACTAACTGCATTGTCGACATATTTTTGAAAAGCCGCCTGAATTTTTATATGCCACTCCGGACTAATTTCCAAAGCAGTTCTAAAAATATTTCTTAAATCCTTGGGTATTTCTTCAATCCCCGTCAATTTGCCTCCATTCTTCACAATTTTATCCATCAGCCCTTCGCTGTAAATCCCTTTTTCTTTTAAGGTTTCTACAAAAACCGGATTCATCATGTATAAAGTCTTGCCTTCTACTGTATTTTTCTGATAACCCAAAGAAAATAATGGTTCAATCCCTGAACTAGCATCAGCAATCATAGAAATAGTCCCTGTGGGAGCAATTGTTGTCAGAGCCATATTTCGCGGCCGATAATTTGTCTTCCCAAAAACACTTCTTTCCCATTCTGGAAAAGTTCCTCTCTCTACTGCCAAGTCTTGTGTTGCTACCTTAGCCTCTTCTGAAATAAATTTCATTACCTTTTCTGCCCAAGCAATCCCCTCCTCAGAGTCATAAGCCACTCCCAATTTAAATAACATATCAGCAAAACCCATTACCCCCAAACCAATTCTTCTAGTTTTAGAAACCATTTCTCGGATTTGCGGTACCGGAAATTCATTTATTTCTACAACGTTATCCAAAAAATGTACCGCCAAATGAACCACCCTCCTTAACTCATCCCACTCTAAATCTTTCCCTATAACAAACTTCGACAAGTTAATACTCCCTAAATTACAGGCATCATAGGGCAGCAGGGGTTGTTCCCCACAGGGGTTAGTCGCTTCAATCCGTCCTAAATGTGGCACTGGGTTGGAACTGGGTTCATTCATCCTATCTATAAATACCAATCCTGGATCACCATACTGCCATGCTAATCTGGTCACTAAATTAAAAACCTTATAAGCATTCAACTTCATGGTCACTTGGCCGTCTCTGGGATTAATCAATTCATAACCCTCACCATCCTTGGTTGCCTTAGCCCAATCATAAAGCTTGACAATTTCTTCTTCTATTTCCCTCAATCTGGCGTCCACATCCCGATTCCCTTCTGCAATCCTGATTTTTTCGACTATTTCCTCCGGAATAGAATCATCCTCTGTATAAGCCTTATCCTCTTCTATTTTTTCCATAAAAGCATTAGTTACAGCGAGAGATATATTGAAATTAGTCAAGGAGTATTCATCTAATTTTGCGACCGCAAATCTTAATACGTCTGGATGGTCAATTGATAGCATTCCCATATTAGCCCCCCTCCTGACTCCACCCTGTTTCACTTGACCAGTCACATCATTGTAAGCCTGCATAAAGCTAACTGGACCAGCTGTAGTCCCACCGCTACTTTTTATATAATCCCCTGCTGGTCGCAACCTGGTAAAAGCGAAGCCTGTCCCGCCGCCGCTTTTGTGAATTTGAGCCATATTGGTCAAAGTCTCCAAAATTGAACTCATGGAATCATCAATTGGCAATACAAAGCAAGCCGATAATTGCTGTCTCTGCCTACCAGCATTAACTAAACAAGGAGTATTTGGAAAAAACTTTTGTTCCGCCAAAATTTCATAAAAAGTTCTAGCTGTTTTGTCTACACTGGCCACTGATTTTTTATCACCCTTGGCTACATTACTGGCCACTCTCCAGAAAATATCTTCTACCTTTTCCGTGCTTTTCCCTGTCTCGTCTTTGATTGAATATCTAGTTTCGGCGATATATCGGGCATTTTCTGAAAGCTGAGGCACCCTTAAACCCCTGTCTGCTTTTTTCCCTCTTTGGTTAATATCGTCCATTATTTTTTCTTTTGATAATCTTTAAGCAAAGTTTCAAATTCTTTGACATTTTTAATCTCCTGGTAAATAGTTGCGAAACGGATATAAGCCACCGGATCAATACCTTTGAGTTTGTTCATGACCAATTTGCCAATTTCTTTAGATGGAATTTCGACACTTTTCCAGTTCAAAAGTTTTCTTTCAATCTCATCAATGATTTCCTCCCTCTCCTCCGGCTCCAATTTCCAACAAGCCTTTTCAAAACAACGGGCTAATTTTTCCCGCGAATAGTCTTCGATCCGGCCATCCTTTTTAACCACCTTTAACTCAATACTTTCAATCCGTTCATAAGTGGTAAATCTTTTTTTACATTTAAGACACTCCCGTCTCCGTCTGGTGGCCCGACCATCTAAAGCATCCCTAGACTCCAATACATTAGACTCGTCAAAAGCACAATAAGGACATAACATTATTTTTTAACCTCCATATTTTTTATCGCCAAAACTCTAATCTCAACAGGATCACCGACTTTAATGATTTCCCCATCGATTAACGTCTGTTGGCCGTTAGCATATAAAGGTAAATTTACCCTTTGCCCTAATTGGTTTTGCCCTGCCTCCATCTGCCACAACTGGAGAATATTATTTTGATTATTTTCGGATTCTGCTGTCATTTTTATACAAACACTAGGTTTAGTGTTTCCCGTACATCATACCCACCACCCTTAGCGTTTGTCAAATACCACTTTCTGGGTAAATCTATATCAAGTTCTTTAATTAATCCTGGAATTCACTTTCTGCCTATACTATAATACCCTGATGCAAAAAATTACTAAATTTTTCCGCGAAGTCAAGGCAGAATTTAAACAAATTTCCTGGCCAAAACGTGACTCTATAATTCAATTAACGATTGTGGTAATATCCATATCTGTTATCGTTTCCCTAATTTTAGGGGGATTTGATCTCTTGTTCACTCAGGCAATTGCCTTGGTAAATAAATAATATGCCGAACAACTCTACTAAAACCAAACAAAAAGAGTTTTTATTTCAACTCTCTTCACATGTGCCCCCTCTTGACGCTGCATGGTACGTTATCAATACCTATTCCGGTCACGAATACAAAGTCATTGATGCTCTCAAAACCCGCATTAAAACCATGGGGCTCGAAGATTACATTTTTCAGGCTATTGTTCCTATTCAGTCCAAGATGGTTATCCGTCGCGGCAACAAAGTCAAGACTCAGGAAAAAACTTTTCCCGGTTATGTTTTAATCCAAATGTTAGTCACCGATGATTCCTGGGTTACTGTCCGCACCACCCAGGGTGTTACCGGTTTTGTTGGTATCGGTTCCAAACCCACTCCTATTTCTCAGAAAGAGGTCGACAATATCATTAAAACCACCGAAGAGGACAAACCCAAATATCAAACTCCCTTCTCACTCGGGGATGTTGTCAAAATTACCAATGGACCTTTTGCTGATTTTATCGGCACTATCGACTCCATTGATCAGGAAAAAGGTAAACTCCGGGTTTTGGTATCCTTTTTTGAGCGGGAAACCCCAGTAGAACTCGACTTTTTACAAGTTACCAAAGAGTTATAAAAAAATATGCCTAAAAAAATTAAAACCGTCGTTAAACTGGCCATCCAGGCCGGTACCGCGAACCCTGCTCCCCCAGTCGGTACTGCCTTGGGTCCTCATGGTATCAAAATCATGGATTTTTGTACCGAGTTTAATGAACAAACCAAAGAGATGCGTGGGAGCCTCATTCCAGCTATCATCACTATCTACGAAGACCGCTCCTTTGATTTCATTATCAAAAAACCCCCGGTTACTGACATGATTAAAAAAATTACCGGTATCAGCAAAGGTAGCGGCACCACCGGTCGAGAAAAAGTCGGCAAAATTACTGCCGACCAAATTGAAAAAATCGCTACTGACAAACTAGTTGATTTCAATACCAAAGACCTTGAAGCTGCCAAAAAAATGGTCGCCGGTACCGCCCGCTCCATGGGCTTTGAAATCACTGATTAAAAATTACCCTGTCAAGGGAAATGTCACGAAGTGACAAAAGGTTTATTCCTTAATTTATAAATTAAATTAACTATGAGCAAAACCTCACAAGAACTCAAAAAAAAGAAACTTGCTGTGGAAGCCCCTAAATCTGCGGGGCAAAAGGCTCCAGAGACGACTGAAAATATTCAAAAAGACACAGTACCGACTCCGGAAAGTGAATCCAGCAAAACAGTAAAAAAAGCCCGTGTTAGGGGCAAAAAATATCAAGACGCCAGAAAAAAAATTGACGTCTTAAAACTTTATTCCCTCAAAGACGCCGTTAAACTCGTCAAAGAAACCTCTCTTTCCAAATTTGACGGTAAGGTAGAGGCTCATCTAACTGTCATGGATATTGGTAGCCTGGGAGAAATTTCTTTTCCTCACCTGGAAACTACTGCCAAAAAAATTGTCATTGTCGATGACAAAATCCTTGCCGACCTAAAAACTGGCAAAATAAACTTCGATGTGCTCATTGCTACCCCTACCACTATGCCAAAACTTCTTCCCTTTGCCCGTCTTTTGGGACCAAGGGGCCTCATGCCCAATCCCAAAACTGGCACTCTCACCGACAAACCCGAAGAAGCAGTTAAAAAATTAGCCATAGCCAAAACTTCAGTCAAAACTGAAAAGAAAGCCCCCCTAGTTCACATCATTGTCGGTAAAGTTTCCCAGCCGGAAGCTGAGTTAA
>CAYNEE010000006.1:0-33680 GCA_964396145.1 uncultured Gammaproteobacteria bacterium
AGTGATCCGGTGACTATACCTCCCGCTGCTCCCAGAGACTGTATGCTGAATTCTTCCGGAGAATATTCAGCTGATACTTTCATGATTCATTTGTCATTACATTTTTTAAAACCACCTCCACTATAAAATCATCATCACACTTTAGTCAACAGGCAAATTTTCTTCGCCTTTTCTTCGGTTTTGCTTATTGACTTGATATAGTCGGGACTGATATTACTAATTCTATGAAAACAAAAAAGACCATTTCAACCAAAACCGATAATTTACAAAACAAAAAAAATGAAGCTGTCCGTTTAGCTATGGAACAAATTACCAAAGCCTATGGTGACGGCGCCATTATGAAAATGGGCGAGAGAACTGATATGGACATCGAAGTCGTTCCTACCGGTTGTTTACCTCTAGACATTGCCTTAGGTGTCGGTGGTTTGCCGCGGGGCCGGATTACTGAAATTTTTGGACCGGAAGCCTCCGGCAAAACGACTTTATCTTTGCATGTGATTGCCGAAGTTCAAAAAATGGGCGGTACTGCCGCTTTTATCGATGCCGAGCACGCCCTGGAACCCACCCGGGCAGCTACGGTTGGGGTTGATTTAAACAATTTATTAATTTCCCAACCCGACAATGGCGAACAGGCCTTAGAAATTGTGGAAACCCTGGTCCGTTCCAATGCCGTTGATGTTATTGTGGTTGATTCGGTTGCCGCCTTGGTTCCCAAAGCCGAGATCGAAGGAGAAATGGGGGATTCGATGATGGGAGTTCAGGCCCGTCTTATGTCCCAAGCTCTTCGCAAACTGACCGGTGCCATCAGTAAATCCAAATCGGTGGTTATTTTTACCAATCAATTACGCCAAAAAATCGGGGTTATGTTTGGTAATCCCGAAACTACCCCCGGTGGTTTGGCTCTCAAGTTCTATTCTTCAGTTAGGATTGATGTCAGAAAAATTGCCAACATTAAAACCTCTTCTGGAGAATCTATTGGTTCTCAGCACCGGGCCCGCATTGTCAAAAACAAAGTCGCTCCTCCTTTTAAAGAGGCCGAGTTCGACATTATGAACGCTGAAGGTATTTCTACTGCCGGTTCTTTGGTTGATTTAGCCGTAACTCACGGTTTAATTACCAAGTCAGGGGCCTTCTTTAAAGTCGAAGGAGAAAATCTTCAGGGCCGGGAAGCTGCCAAAAAGTATCTCAAGGAAAATCCTAAAATTAGGGAAAAAATAACCAAAGAAATCTGGCAAAAAGTTAAATCCTTGGATACCGCCAATGCCGCTGACTCTCATCAGGATAATCCCCAGTCGTAGGCAAAAAAACCTCTTCTGGCTGATTTTTAGCGATAAATCAAAAATTCCCTTATCCGGTGACGATTATTTAAAGTTCAGGCTTAAGAAAAGTCAGCCGCTTTCGGAAAATTTATTTGAAGAAATTAAAACTGCCTCCCTTTTTTATCTTTTGTACAACTATGCCCTGCGTCAGGTTGCTCTCTCTCCTAAAATCGATAAGATAATTTTACCTAAGCTTAAGCAAAAACTATATTACTATCAACACAAATACACCCTTGACGGTGATTTTTCCTTCTTACCAGATAATGTTTTGAGCAAACTTAAAACTCACAACCTCTTAAAAGAAGATGATTTTATTGAATATTTGATTAGGAAATATCAATGTAAGCCCCAAAATTATCTGCGGCAAAAACTTGCCCTTTATTCCCTTAAATTACCTCCTGATTTTAACAAAGATGAAAGTATTCTGCTCCAAAAGCTTTTGACCCAAAAAAAATATCAACATTTAAATTGGTCGGACCCAGCGGCCAAAAATAAAATAATAGCTTCTCTATACCGAAAAGGTTTTGCCTATAATGACATTAAAACAGCAATTGACGAATTGGCAAAAACAAGCTAAAATATTTGGACTTAAATTAATAAAAATTATATATTTACACTTTTTACTATTTATTTCACCATGAATTTCGGCTTACAATTTTCTTTCTTCTCTTTCTTCGCCGAGTAAATTCTTCTCTCCACAGGTAAAAGGTGCCCGGAGGTATTATGTTTAATTCATTTCTAACTAAGTTCAAGGTTATTTTTGACGCACCTGAAACTTCTCGAAAAACTTCAAAAGCAGTTAAAGCTCCTAAGGTTGAGAAGAAAACTGAGGATCATAATCGGGTGGTATTTAACCCTCAAAAACCCACACCCGCTGCCGACAACTCCCAGGCCCAGTCTCAGGCTAAACTGATTATTGATAACGCTAAAAGGATTGAGGCCGAAACCAAAAACAAGGAGGCAGAAATTCTCCAGCGCCTAAAATCTATTGATGACAAAGAAAAATATCTTTTTTCCCGAGAACAATCTCTTGATTCTCAACACCAGGAACTCAAGAAAAAAACCGACCAAATCGAAGATCTTTACCGTAAACAACTCGAAAAATTAGAAAATATTTCCGGTTTAGACGTGGACAAAGCCAAGCAACTTTTAATGAATAGTGTTGAAAAGAAGATGTCCACCTGGATTTCTAAAAAAATTGAAGAAAGTCGTGATGATTTAACCACCCGACAAGAAGAATTATCCAAGGAAATCCTCTCCCAGGCTCTGACTCATGGAGTTACCGATTATGTGGCTGAATACACTGTTTCAACCATTACTCTCCCCGATGAAAAAATCAAGGGTAAAATTATTGGCCGGGAAGGCCGCAATATCCGCGCTTTTGAAAAAGCAACCGGTGTCGAAATCGAACTTGACGAAAGCAACGATATCCGTATTTCTTCTTTTGATTCGACGAGACGCGAAATTGCCCGCCAGGCACTGGAAAAATTAATTAAAGACGGCCGTATTCAACCTGTCAAAATCGAACAAATTGTAGCCCAAACTCGGATGGAAATGGACAAAATTCTTTTAAATGAAGGTAAACGGATTTGCCAGGAGATTGGAGTTTACAACTTGCCGGTAGATTTAGTTAAAGAAATCGGTAAATATAAATTCCGCTTTTCCTACGGTCAGAATTTGGCCAAACATACGATTGAGGCCGTCAAAATTGCCACCGCTCTTGCCCATGAGCTAAAAGCCGACATCAACACTGTCAAGTTAGGCACTCTTTTTCACGATCTTGGTAAGGTCAATGCTGACCAAGAGGGGACACATATTGAATTAGGTGTTGATATGCTTCGTCGTTACAAAATGCCTGAAGCTGTTATTAACGCTGTTTCCGAGCACCACGAAGACAAACCCTTTTCTTCCGTCGAATCAGTTTTGGTTTATTTAGGAGACGCTGCTTCCGGTGCTCGTCCTGGTGCCCGCTACGAAGTTCATGAAGAATATCTCAAGCGGATGCAAAACATCGAAGAGGTCGCCAAGGGTTTTCCTGGAGTTACCAGTGTTGCTGCTTACCAGGCTGGCCGTGAGGTCATGGTTATTGTCGAGCCGACAGTGGTAAATGACGATGAGGCCATAGTTTTAAGTCAAAATATTGCTGAAAAACTGGAAGAAGAAGCTAAATGGGCCGGGCAGATAAAAGTCACTGTTGTCCGTGAATTACGGACTTCTTCCACTGTTATTGGCAGCAAAGTCAATAAAAATGCGGAAAAAAATGAAGCTTAAGACTTGAAATTTTGCCGAAAGTATCTAATAATGGTAACTGAATTATAAATTCAGAAAACAAATGACCAAAAAAGATCTCATTGAAGTCGTTGCTAGTAAAGCTAAATTGCCCAAGAAAGCTGCCAAGGTTTCCGTTGAAACCTTTTTAAATGAAATTATGAAGGCTTTGGCTGCCGGTGAGGACGTCAAACTGTCTGGTTTTGGAACCTTTAAAACCAAAATGTTCAAACCCAAAACCATCAAAGCCATTAATTCCAAGGAACCTAAAAAGATTGCGGCTCGCAGAATGCCTCGTTACATTCCCGGAACCAAAATCAAGAAAATGGTTAAATAGGCAAATAATTGTCTTAACTTTAAACCCGCCGTCAAGGCGGGTTTTTTGTGATAATGCTAAAATCATTTTATGTCCGAACGTTTCCTCAGCTCTGAAGAGCTTTCTCAAAAATTACCTTTTAGTATCAATAATACTCCCAAACCTATTTTTGCCGAATTGCCCCTTAAAGAAAATAGCTCCAAAACTATCAGATTTGACCCTGAGCAAAAAAAACTATTGGAGAAGAACGGTTATCAGATTCTGACCTTAGCTGGAGCCAGTATCGCCGATCTTAGATCTGTAAACTTCATCAAAACTGACATCTTGCCTCAAGCCGTCGAAAACAGCCGAGCCCTTCCCGCAGAAGTTGCTTTTAATCTTAAAACTAGTTTTAAAAACATCGGAAAGTACGACAATTTCTCTCTTTCGGCTCTACCCAGCAGTTCTTTTTTTCTTCCCGATAAAAAATTAAAATCAGGCAGAAGAGAAATTCAGGGACTCAACACTATTGTCCCCAACCTGGCCACTTACAGTGAACTAGCTTATCATTATTATCAATCAACCGGTCTACCGCTGTGGACCGGCGGCAATACTCATAGAACCGGCTATCTGATTACCCGTTCCAGCCCAGAGAGTCGCCAAAATTACTGTGTTGGCGGCCAACCCAGCCGTGATACTCGTCTTAGTATTTACAGTTTCAGTGAGTCAAAAGATATTGTTAACCGTCTCCTCTTGGTCGCTCCCAGTGAGATTTTTCGGTTATAATCGGGATACATGAAACTCAGTATTGGTATCGTCGGTCTTCCCAATGTCGGCAAATCAACTCTTTTTAATGCCCTTTTAGGCCGCCGAGTCGCTGATGCCAGCAATTATCCCTTTTGTACCATCGACCCTAATGTTGGTGTTGTTGAAGTTCCCGACGATAAGTTAAAAGTCTTGGCCGATATTGTCAAAACTGACAAAATTGTTCCGGCTATTGTCGAATTTGTCGATATCGCCGGTCTTGTTAAAGGTGCCTCTACCGGAGAGGGACTGGGCAATAAATTTTTAACGAACATTCGCGACTGCGACGCTATCTGTCATGTCGTCCGTAATTTTTCTGATCCCAACATTATCAGAGAAGGTAGCGTCGACCCTCAGGGTGATTTTGAAGTTATCTGTGCCGAGCTCATTATCAAAGATTTGGAGAGTCTTGATAGATATCTTGATGCCAATAAAAACAATGCTGCTGAAAAAAATACAAAAAAATATGCTTTGGCTTCAAAATTAAAAACTGCCCTGGAACAGGGAAAATTGGCTATCAACCTCGACCTTGATGACGATGAAAAAATTTTATTAAAAGAATTTTTTCTGCTCACCGCCAAGCCTTATTTTATTGTTGCCAATGTTGATGAGGACACTTATTTAAATGCTGAAAATTTTCAAACTACTTTAGAAAATGTCATTCCTGTATCGGCTAAAACAGAATTTGAATTGTCAGAACTTTCCCCAGAAGACCGAAAAAATTATTTAAAAGAATTAGGCATGGAAAAATCAGGACTAGAAAGAGTCATCCAAAAAGCCTACGATACCCTAGGTCTTCAATCTTTTTACACCGCCGGGGTCAAAGAGGCGCGTGCCTGGACTATTTCTCAACATGCCACCGCTCCGGAGGCTGCTGGTGCCATTCATAGCGATTTTGAGAGGGGATTTATCATGGCCGAAATTGTTTCTTATCACGATTTCGTAGACAATCAAGGCTGGGAAGGTGCCAAGGCAAAAGGGCTTTTGCGCCACGAGGGCAAAGATTATCAAATGCACCCCGACGACGTCGTCGAATTCCGCTTTAATGTCTAAAAAAATTCTCATTATCTCCGGTCCGACTGCTACCGGCAAAACTGATTTGGCCATTAAATTGGCCAAAACTTACAATGGTGTTTTAATCTCCGCCGATTCCCGTCAAATTTATGAGGGTCTGGATATCGGTACCGGCAAAGACCATCCTAAAAACTTAAAAATCCATTTAATTGACATTATTTCTCCGCGGGAAACATTTTCCGTCGCCCAATTCCAAAAAATGGCCTTTCAAAAAATTAACTTAGCTCACCGGCAAAATAAATTACCCATTATTGTTGGTGGCACCGGTCAGTACATTGATGCCATTGTCAACCCTTATAAAAATACATATCACATTAAGCCCAACCAATTTCTTCGCTTTTTCCTCAACAAACTCCCTCTCAAAAGTCTCCAAACTATTTACAAACTTTTGGATAAAAAAAATTTTGAGTCTCTAAACAACTCCGAACAACACAATCCCCATCGCCTCATCCGCAAAATTGAAATCAAACTCTCCCTCAAAAAACTCCCTGCCCCGTCAAGGGAGGGGTTGGGGGAGGGCTTTAACATCCTCCACCTCTCCCTCACCGCCCCCACTCAATATCTCTATGGCCGCATTGATACTCGTATCAAAAAACGCCTGTCCTCAGGGCTTTTAGAAGAAATTAAGAAATTACTTAAAACTTACAAATGGTCCGATCCCGGCCTCAATACCTTAGCCTACAAAGAATTTAAAAACTATTTTACTGTAGGGGCGTCGTTTACCGACGCCCAAAAAAAATGGCGTTTTGATGAGCATGCCTATGCCCGGCGCCAACTAACCTGGTTTAAAAAACGCTCCGAGGCAGTTTTTGTAAACATTACCAAACCAAAACACTCCTCCCGGATTTTTTCACTGGTTAAAAAATGGTACAATTCGCTATGAAAAGTGACTCTGTTCAAAAAGTTGAAATTTCCCATAAAACTATTATTTTTACTGTTCTTTTTCTTCTGTCTTTACTTTTGATTTGGCAATTAAAGGGTATTTTTTTACTCCTTTTTGTTTGTTATGTCTTTATGGAGGGTATTAATCCTGCCATTACTTGGTTGGAAAACAGAAAAATATCCCGACCTTTAGCCATAATTTTAGTCTATATTCTTGTTTTTTTGATAATTAGCGCTTGCTTTGCTGGTATTGTCCCTCCCTTAGTCGAACAAACTACTAACCTAATCAAAAACCTACCAGGAATGATTGATAATATCAATTTTATGGGTATCAACGGCCAGAACATATCTTCTCAATTGCGGCTCCTAGAAACTTTACCTGCTCGGATTAGCAATTTGGCTCTGGGCTTTTTCTCCAATCTTTTCTCTATGTTCATCATCTTTGTGATTACCTTTTACCTGCTGATGGAAAGAAGAAACTTTGACGGCTATTTGGAAAAAATTTTTGGTCAAAAAAGCCGTAAACCGATTCAGTTTGTTCACCATTTACGCACCCGGCTTGGTTCGTGGATGGGAGCAGAATTGTTTTTAATGCTTTTTATCGGTCTGCTGTCCTACATTGGTTATTTGATCATCGGCGTTAATTACGCTCTGCCTTTAGCTATAGTCGCCGGTTTGCTTGAAGCTGTTCCTAGTATTGGACCTACTATTGCCTCAATTTTGGCCGGTATTTTTGGCCTCACCGTTTCTCCACTTACTGCAATTTTAGCCGTAATTTGGGGTATAATTATCCAACAGGTCGAGGGTAATTTTATCGTTCCCAAAGTCATGAATCATGCCGTCGGCATTCACCCTCTGGCAACTATTTTGTTGATTGCCTCTGGCGCTAAACTTGGTGGTATTGTGGGGGCCCTAATCGCTGTTCCTCTATATTTAGTGGCCCAAAGTGTTTATCTCAGTTTTTTTCAAAAAAAGACTTCAAAGAAGTAGATAAGCCGGATTCTGTTTATGAACTATCTATCTAGTCTCTCTACCTGAGGCTCTCAAAAGCCAGATGTTAGCGCCTCATCTTGAGATTTCCACGGAAAGGAGACTCGTTTCACATTTCTCGTCTCTGTAGCCTTACCCGGAGTTTACACCCCGTCCCCTTCGGGATTTCCTGCTTTTTGTGGTCCGGACTTTCCTCCCCGCAGTGGCGGAGTTAGTCCTTCGACTTCTCTGAAGTTCCCTATTTTAGCACAAAAAATCCTCCTTCGATAAACTCAGGAGGATTTTTTAAAAAACTATTTCAACATAGCTGCATCAGCAGCAGATAAAATCTTGAACATTTTAGTTCCGGTAGCTGGATCAACCGCTTCAGCTGCAGGACGTCCGTTTTTAAGAGTGACTTTTTTGACTTTAGAAACGTCAACCTCTACAGACTTTCTGGATTTAACAGAATAAAATTTAATCGTGGCCATTACTTTTTCACCTCCTTTAAATAAACTTAATTAAAGCTAACTCACTTCCAAACATAATACAATCCGACGATGATTGCAATAGCAACCAGGCTCAAAACAAAACTTTTTAATAAATCTTTACGTAAGTAATGGCTATTATTATCCATAGCTACAGTATACACTTCTTCTCTGCTAAACTTATCCTGCATGAACCAAATTGTCATTATTTTGACTTTTATCAATTTTTTAGGTTTACTTTACCTTTTATACCTCATTCTAACTAAGTACCGACATTTGCCGATCGACAAAAAAGATAATAATCTTCGGGGCATCCAAAAAATAAACCTGATTAGATTTAATCCATTTGAAGATATTGGCGGTGATCAAAGTTTTATCTTGGTCCTTTTGGATAAAGATAATTCCGGTTTAATCCTCACCTCTCTTCATCACCGCTCCTTTAGTCGTATCTATGCCAAGCCTATCAAAAACGGTCAAGGCGACAATATTACTTTGTCAAAAGAGGAAAAATCCGCTATATTAAAAACTATTAGTCGTTAATATTTTATGAACTCTAAAACTGCCAGTACTCTCGTCTATCTTTCAACCCTAATTTTAGGGACCTTTGCTACCTATTGGGTCTTTAACAATTTCTTACCGGTGAAGTCTGCACCCAAAAATAATCTGGCAGGTTCAAGTCAGGAAATCTCCGGCCAACCTGTCCAAACAGGTTCTTTGGTTTTTAGCGGACCAAAAACAGAAGTTTGTCCCATTAACGGTGAAAAATTTACTAAAGAAGAAAAGGATGCCTGGTCTACCCGTCGGCCGCTTTTAGTCATGATTGAAAATCATGCCGACTCCAGACCTCAATCAGGTCTTAATAATGCGGACATTGTCTATGAAGCTGTTGCCGAAGGTGGTATTACCCGTTTTATGGGTGTTTTTTATTGTAATGCCGTTAAAGGTTCGACTAACAAATATGATGTTGGTCCGGTTCGTTCTGCTCGGACTTATTTTCTTGATTTAGCTTCTGAATACAGCGATTATCCACTTTATGCTCATGTGGGAGGCGCCAATTGTTCCGCAGCCACTCCCGGCGGTCCTTGTACTACTAATACTAAAGCTCAGGCCATTGAGCAAATTGCCCGCTACGGCTGGAATAACAAAGGTACCTGGAGTGATTTATCTCAGTTTTCTCTCTCTTACAAAGCTTGTCGCCGGGAGCCTGATCGTGTCGGTGAGACTAGAGCCACTGAGCACACCATGTACTGTTCTACTAAAGAACTCTGGAATGTAGCCGAAGGTCGTGGATTAACCAACATGACTGTAGCCAACAAAAGTTCCTGGGATAAAAATTTCAAAAGCTGGTCCTTTAGTGCCGAAGACAAGTCTTTAGGCTCTAGCCCTTCTACAATTTCCTTTTCTTTTTGGGGTGACAATGCTTATGCCGTCAAGTGGAATTACAACACTTCAACTAATACTTATGAACGCAGCAACGGTGACACCAAGGTTGTTGACTTTAACGATCAGCAGCCCTTGACTGCCAAAAATGTCATTATTCAATTTACCAAAGAAAGCCGTTCTGTCGATGAGCATAAACATAATTTATACGACATTGTCGGCTCAGGTAGCGGCATTTACTTTGCTAATGGCCAAAGACAAGAGATAACTTGGAGTAAATCTGCCCGACAATCACGGACTATTTTTAAAGATAAGTCTACCGGAAAAGAGCTTAATCTTGTTCCCGGTCGGGTCTGGGTAGAAATTTTGCCTGTCGGTAACCAGGTTAATTATGAAGGTTGAAAGCTCTCTTAATGCCATTCTGACCTCTAAAACCAGGTCAAAACTGCTTACGATTTTTTTTACTCAAAATCAGGAAATTTTTTATGTCCGCCAACTGGTCAGAATTACCGGTGAAGAAATTAATTCCGTCCGTAGGGAGCTTGCCAATCTTAAAAAACACAACTTGCTCCTCTCTGAGGCTAGAGGCAACCGACTTTATTATCGAGTAAACCCGAAACACCATCTCTTTAGCAGCCTCTTATTGCTGGCTTACAGAAACTCTGATTTAGCCATTAAATTGGACAAATCAAAAGCGGTTTTGGCGAGCATTTCTTTTTTATTATGGCAACAAAAAAACCCAGATTCCATTGACTTAATTGTTATCGGAGATGTACCTCTCCGGGACGTTGAGTCTGCCATCACTGCCGAAGAAAAAAAGCGCGGTCGGGAAATTAATTATATGGTAATGGACCAATCAGAACTGAAAATGCGTCAAAGTAAACGTGACCCCTTTATTGTCGATTTTTTCCTAGCCGCTCCTCTTGTTATAATAGGTAATCCCGTTCTCTTTGATAATTAACCCATGAATAAAGTAAGAAAAGTTATCAGGACTGGCAACAGTCTAGCTCTGACCTTACCCAAAAAAGTCATCAAAAGTTTTGGTATCAAAGAAGGGGATATTGCCCAATACAAGGTAAAAAATAGTCAAGCTTCCATTACTTATACTTTCACCGGTCACGCCCGTCAGCTTTCTCTTGGTTATGGTGATAAATAAACGGGTTTTAACCACCTTTTGGATTATTTTGGGATTAAGTCTCTTAAGCCTTTTAATTAACCTACCCCCGCAATATCGACCCTCCTTTTTATCTTCAAAAAATTTAGAGTTACGCTATGGTTTGGATTTGGCTGGAGGAGTTTCTCTGCTTTATGATATTGATACTTCTCAGACTAAAAGCGAAGATTTGTCCCAAGCTTTAGAGTCTCTTAAAACCAACATTGAAAGGCGGGTTAATCTCTTTGGAGTTTCCGAGGCCGGTGTTCAAATTTCCAAGCAGGATAGCCAATATCGTCTTAATGTTGAGTTGCCCGGCCTGACCAACATTGATGATGCCGTCAATCTTATCGGTCAAACTGCCCAGTTAAAATTTTTTGGAATTAAAAATTTACCCGCCGAGGCTACCGACAGCGCTATCCTCAAAGATTACCTGGTTGATACAGGCATCAACGGTTCTCATCTAGTCAAAGCCCTACCCCAGCCCAATCGCAGTACCGGAGCTATGGAAGTAGCTTTGGAATTTAACTCTGAAGGAGCCAAATTATTTGAAAAGGCTACCACTGATTTTCTAAACAAACGTATCGGTATATTTCTTGATGATGCCATGATTTCTGCTCCCGTGGTCCAAACAGTTATTCCCGATGGTATGGCAGTTATTAACGGTAATTTTGATATTAAAACTGCCAAAACTTTTTCGGCTCAGCTCAATGCCGGTGCCCTCCAACTACCTATTAAAAAAATTCAGGAGCAGCATATCGGTGCCACCCTCGGCCAAGACACTATTCAAAAAGGAATTCGTGCCGGCCTGGTTGGTCTGGCTCTAGTGTCCTTCTTTATGATTGGTAATTACGGATTTTTAGGTCTAATTTCTGTTGTCGGTTTGATTATTTATAGTCTTTTTACTCTGACTCTTTACCGTCTTTTTCATGTTACCTTGACTTTTCCCGGTATTGTCGGCTTTATTCTTTCAATAGGTATGGCCGTAGACAGCAACATTTTAATTTTTGAAAGAATGAAAGAAGAAATTAGGGTAGGAAAATCCTGGAACAATGCCATGGAGCTAGGTTTTGGTCGGGCCTGGAATTCCATTAAAGACGCCAATGTCTGTACAATTATTACTGCCTTAATATTATTTAACCCTTTTAACTGGTCATTTTTAAACAGTTCCGGTCTAGTACGCGGATTTGCCGTCACCCTCCTTATCGGTGTCTTCTTAGGTATTTTTACCGGAGTTATTGTTACCCGAAACCTGTTACGTGTTCTTGCTCACCATAAAACATGAACATTATGAAATTCAGACCATTATTTTTGGTCATTTCCGCCGCTTTAATCATCGCCTCTATCCTCTCGATTATTTTTTGGGGCTTTAAATACTCAATTGATTTTTCCGGCGGTTCCTTCTGGCAAATTTCCTTACCTTCAACTCCTCAAAATTCTCAAATTGAAAAAATTTTTGAAGATCAAAATATATCGCTTACCAGTATTTCTTCAACTCTACCCGATAAATTTAGTCTTAAGTTCGAAAATATTGATACTGAGACCAAAGACAAACTGACTCAATCTTTTAAAGGATTGGATAACAACTTTTCCGAATTGCAATTTGAAACTTTGGGTCCGCTTTTGGGCCGGGAGCTTCTTAAAAAAACTATTTATGCTTTGGTATTATCAGCCCTAGCCCTGCTCTTATTCATCGGCAGTCGCTTTAAAGATTTAAGTTTTGGTTTATCGGCTATTTTAGCCATGCTTCACGACACCATCATTTTGGTTGGTTCTTTTTCCATTTTAGGTCATTTTTTTGGAGCCGAGCTCGATGCTCTCTTTGTCACTGCTCTTCTCACTACCCTTTCCTCTTCAACTCATGACACTGTTGTCACCTTTGACCGCATTCGCGAGCTTAAAACTCATCAAAGCCGTCTTGACTGGGTAGAGCTTGCCAATCAAGCCGTGTCTGAGGTCATTGTTCGGTCTATAAACAACTCTATGACCATTATCTTCATGTTATGTGCCCTGGTGATTTTGGGAGCTTCCAGCACTCGTTGGTTTGCCACAGCCCTACTCATTGGAGTCATCTCTGGCACCTATTCTTCAGTCGGCGTTGCCATTCCTTTAATGTTACTAAGTAAAAAAAATAAACATGCCTAATTACGAAAAAAAGCCCAGTCATATTCCTCAAAACTTTGAAATAGACAGGGGTAAAATTATTATAAAAGGTGAAATTTTACCGCCAAAACCCGGTATTACTCCCATACCCAAGGAAAAGAAAGTTCCCTGTAAACCCAAAAAACAAATGCGTTTTAAGGACAGTTCTTACTTGACCACACAGCAGGTTACCGACGAAGAGTACCAAATTAAAAATAAAATCCGCTAACTTTTTAGTTCTTTTATTTTATCCAATAACACTTTTCTTTGATTTAATTTTGGGTTTTCTTCAACTTCAGCAAAGAGTTTATCCAAAATTTCTCCTACCTGTCGGCTTGGTCTTATTTTCAAAATCGTCATTACATCTTCACCATTTACTTTCAAGTCCTTCACCGTAAATGGTTGTTTTTGTACCTCGACCAATCTCTTTTTAAAGAGCTCCCAGCGCCAACTACTCTCCCGGGCGCCACTTCCCAGCCGATCACTACGACGGAGCGCTATCATCTCTTCGAGGTACTCCGGCGTCACATTTCTGATAAACCGTCTCACTGCTTTATCTGTTTGCATTTCCTCGGTGGTAAACATGTGCCACCGTACCAGGATAAATAATTGCTCCAGTTCTTTTTTAGAAAATTTTAATCTCTTGCCTATATTCACGGCAATTCTTGATCCAATTACCTCGTGGTTGTGAAAAGTTCTTTCACCTCCGGCTATCTTCAAACTTGTCGGTTTACCCACGTCATGGAGTAGCACCGCTAGTCTGGTGACCGGGTTTTTACTTTGGCAATTGTTAAGAGCCTCAATTTCATGGTCCCAGACATCATAAATATGGTGTCCTTTTTGAGCCATGCCCACACCCGGTAGCATTTCCGGCATAATTTGGGCCAGTAGCCCTGAATTTTTTAAAAGTCTCATCCCGTCTCCCGGTCTTTTGACCAAAAGTATTTGGAATAATTCTTCTCTCACCCTTTCTCCGGCAATTTTTTGAATTAAGGCCGCGTTTTTTTGAATCGCCTCAAAAGTTTTTTCTTCAATTAAAAATCCTAGTTGGGCCGCAATTCTTATCGCCCGCATCATCCGTAAGGCATCTTCCTTGAATCTGTCATTCGCATTACCCACAGTTTTTATCAACCGGTTTTTTAAATCTTCCTCTCCGTGGTGGAAATCCAAAATATTTTCTTTTGCATCCATCGCCAGGGCATTAATGGTAAAGTCGCGCCTTTTTACATCCTCCTCTATACTTTTTCCCCAGCTTACTTTTTTGGGGTGACGAAAATCATCATAATCCTTTTCGTTCCTATAAGTAGTTATCTCATAAATATCCTTCTTAGCCCCGACCACACTTACCGTCCCAAATTCATTTTCATAAAAAGAATTATTAGGAAAAACTTCTCTAATTTTCTCTGGTGTCAAATTGGTGGCAAAATCCCAGTCTTTAACTTCCCGTTTCAAAAGCCAGTCCCGCACTGCCCCTCCGACCACAAAAATCTCGCCGTTTTTTCGGGCGACTTTTTCCATTATTTCTTTTACCTCAGCAGGAATTTCCCTTTTCCTCATATCCAATTTTACCTAAAATATTTTTTTTTACCTTGCTCTATCAAGGGAAGGGGTAGGGTAGGGTTTACCGAAAACCCCCGCAACAGCGGGGGTTTAATATATTCCAAAAATAACTTAAATTACATTTGGGGTTTTTCGGGACGAGGGAGAGCTTCCTTGACAGCCATATTTCTGCCTTCTTGCTCAGTGCCATCAAGAGCTTCCATAGCTGCTTTGGCTTGATCCTCGGTTTCAAATTCTACGAAACCGAAACCTTTGCTTCGGTGGGAGAATTTGTCGAAAACTATATTAGCGGAGACGATTGTCCCAAAGGGTGCGAACACCGCATTGAGCTGGTCGTCTGTCATGTTGTAGGAAAGATTTCCTACGAAGAGCTTTTTTGCCATTTTTTTCGAATCTTTTCGATTCAGAACCTGAATAATAACTGATCAGAGACTAGGTAATGCTTTCTGATCTCCAAATTATAGCATACAATAGGCTTATGCAAGCCCGGATATCTTTACTTGACAAAAGTATTATCACCCGGAAAACTCCAGTAGATTCTCTTCTCAACCTACTTCTTAAAAACCGTCAGGTTAAAGATATTGAGTCTTTTCTACACCCATCCTATCCCGAATTTAAAAAACCCTCATCAAAACTAATTAATTTAGTTAAAAAGTACCTAAAATCAGGCAAAAATATCCTAATTTATGGCGATTACGATGTCGATGGTCTGACTTCAACTGCCATTTTGTGGCAGAGCTTATATACTTTCTCTTCAAAAGTTTTCCCTTTTATCCCTCATCGGGAAACTGACGGTTACGGCTTTAAAGCAAAAACTTTTATTAATCTCCAAAAGATAAAAAAAATTAATTTTGACTTACTCATTACTGTCGACAATGGAATTGTAGCCGACAATGAATTTGCCAAAATTAAGGCTAAATTTCCAAAAATAAAAATTATAGTCATTGATCATCATTTAGCTGCTAGCAAGCTAGAGCATGTCGATTTTATTTACCACTCTACTCAAACCTGTGCTGCTGCTCTCTCCTGGTTTTTTTCCAAAAATTTTACCCCACACTCTCCTTTGTCTTTGGCTGCTTTAGGGGTTGTTGCCGACTGCCAGCCTTTAGTAGGTGTCAACCGTTCCCTGGTGGTCCATGGCCTCAGTGAACTAAAGGTTAATCCGTCCCCTGGTCTTAAAAAAATTTTGGAATTAGCCTCAGTTAAGCCTGAAAATATCGGAGTTTACGAGCTCGGCTTTATCATTGGTCCGCGCCTTAATGCTGTTGGCCGCCTCTCCGACGCTACCGATTCTTTACGTCTACTTTGTAGTCAAAATTCTCTTCAGGCCACAAAATATGCCCAAATTTTAGAAAATCATAACCAAAACCGCCAGGATCTTCAAAAAGAATCACTGGATATCGCCGATAAAAATATCAACATCGATCAAAAAATTATTTTTATCAGTGACGATTTTAATCCCGGTATTATCGGTCTTATTGCCGGACGTCTGACCGATAAATATGCCTTACCTTCAGTTATTATTTCCACTCAAAATGATGTTGCCAAAGGTTCTTGTCGGTCTGTCCCGGAGCTTAATATTATTGAAACCCTCCGTCGTTTTTCTGATTTATTTATCGACCTTGGTGGTCATCCTGGTGCTGCCGGTTTTTCTATTTTGCCTAAAAACATCCCCAAACTCAAACAGAAACTACTTACCTACTTATCTACTTATCTCAAAGACTATTTGCCTCAAAAAACAATCAATGTTGACGCCAAAATGGAACTTCCAGCTATTACTTTAAAAAATATCAAAACTATCAACTCTCTATCTCCCTTTGGTATCGGCAATCCGGAGCCTCAATTTCTCTTTGAAAATTGTAAAATAGAAAACCTCCGCACTTTAGGAAAAAACAACGATCATCTTAAGCTAAAAATAGACGGATTTGATGCCATTTTTTTCAAAAAAGCTGCCGATTTTTCTTATCTAAAAGCAGGGGACTCGATTACTTTTGTTGCCCGTCCGGAAATAAATGAATGGCAAGGCCATTCCTTTCCCCAACTTATTATTCAGGAAATTTTGAAGTAAAATAAGGACATGACTAGAATTCTCATTTCCGAGAGTCCAAAATGTATAAACAAAACCATCACCCTTGCTGGTTGGGTTCACAATATTCGCGACCATGGGCAAATTACTTTTTTAGACTTACGGGACAGTAGCGGCATTATTCAGATTGTTGTTGATGACCAATCCCCAACAGAGTTAAAAAATATAGTTAAAAAATTAGGCAAAGAATGGGTGGTTGAAGTCAAAGGTAAAGTTTTAAAACGCAATGATAAAACTGTTAACAAGGATTTATTGACCGGTACTATTGAAATTATCCCCGAGCTTGTGACCATTCTTTCCGAATCTTTGGTTCCTCCCTTTCCTTTAGATAGTGATGGTAGTGAACTCGATGAATCATTGCGTCTCAAGTATCGCTATCTTGATATCCGCCGTCCCCGTCTACAAAACATCATCGAAAAGAAACATAAATTTATTCTTGCTGTCAGAAATTGGCTTGATAAAAAAGGTTTTACGGAAATTATAACTCCGCTATTGACATCTACTTCTCCCGAAGGAGCCAGGGATTTTTTAATACCCTCCCGAATCCATAAAGGTAAGTTTTTTGTTTTACCTCAAGCTCCTCAGCAGTTCAAGCAACTGCTCATGGTCGGTGGTGTTAATAAATATTTTCAAATTGCTCCTTGTGCTCGTGACGAAGATCCCCGCGCTGACCGCCATGCCGGTGTTTTTTATCAGATAGACATCGAGATTTCTTTTCCAACTGTCGAAGAAATATTTTCCACAGCCGAAGATCTTATGAAAGCGACGTATCAAACTGTCGCACCCCAAAAACACATTGTCCATCTCCCCTTTCCCCATATTTCATATCGGGATGCTTTAAACAAATACGGTAGCGACAAGCCGGATTTACGCTTCGGTTTAGAGTTGATTGACTGTACCTCTCTTCTTAAAGATAAAAGTGAATTTAATGTCTTCAACCAATCAGAAGTTATTAAAGGTATTGTCGTTTCCGGTGGAGCTACTTTTACCAAAACTCAAATTGAATTATTAGAAAATACTGCCAAAACCAAAGGTGCCAAGGGTTTAGCTTACACCAGAGTCAAAAATAATCTTTTGGAAAGTGGTATTGCCCGATTCCTTTCGGAAACCTTACAAAAAGAGATTATTGATGAATTAACTCTTAAAGAAGGGGATTTGTTACTTTTTGTTGCTGACAAATTATCAGTGGCCAATAAAAGTCTAGGTCTCGTCCGCAATCTTTTGGGTGATCTCCTTAATCTTAAAGATAAAAATAAACTTTATTTCTGTTGGGTCACTGATTTTCCTTTTTATGAAATAAATGATGATGGCAAGCTTGATTTTGGTCATAACCCTTTTTCTATGCCCAAAGGTGGTCGGCAGGCATTAGATTCAAAAGATCCACAGTCTATTGAATCTCATCAATATGATTTAGTTCTCAATGGTTATGAGCTTGCCTCCGGGTCAATCAGGAACCACGAGCCTGATACCCTTATTAAAGCTTTTGAAGTTCTCGGCTACAGTAAAGAAACAGTAATTAAAAAATTCGGAGCTATGTATAATGCTTTTCAATATGGAGCTCCACCTCATGGAGGTTGGGCTATTGGTATTGACCGTTTACTGATGATTTTATTGGACGAAGACAATATCAGGGATGTTTATGCTTTTCCCTTAAGCAGCAATGGTGTCGACTTGATGATGGGAGCACCTAGTGCAGTTGACGACTCTCAGCTCAAAGATGTTGGTCTTTGTCTCAAATCATGACCTTTGGCAAAATTCTCAAAAATCATTATTTTTACCTCGGCCTGCTTCTAGCCACCATTATTCTTCTCTTTCTCTGGCCTTTGAGTCATTCCTTTTCTCCTCAAAACTTAGCTTTCGATTTTCAGCATCCACCCCAACCTTTTGTTATCAACAACATTCGGCCCCAATTGAGCACCAGTACGTATATTTTAGTTGATCTAGCCACCAACAAGACTTTAATTTCTGCCAACGAAAATCAGCGAGTTTATCCGGCTTCAACCACCAAACTAGCCACAGCCTTAACTGCTTTAAATGCCTATCCTTTGGATGAAATTGTCACCGTTACTCAGGAGTACAAAGAGGGAAAAGTCATGAATTTACATTTAGGCGACAAAGTTACCGTCAAGACACTAATCTCCGGTCTCTTGGTTTATTCTGCCAATGATGCCGCCTTTACTTTGGCCACTCATTATTCCCAGGGGTACTCTGGTTTTATAAACTATATGAACGAATTGGTCAAAAAATATGGCCTCAAAAATACCCATTTTACTAACCCCGATGGTATTCATGATCCCAATCATTACTCGACCGTCTACGATTTGGCTCAGCTTGGCCGGCTTGCTGCCCAAAATGATACTATTAGAGAAATTGTCAAAAACACTCAAATGACCCTAACCGACACTACTGGTAGTGTTTTATATCCGATAACTACTACAAATGAGCTCCTAGGCGTTATACCTGAAGTTGAGGGTTTTAAAACCGGTTGGACTCCCGAGGGTGGTTCCAGCTTTATTGGTCTGTTAAACCTAAATGGTCATTATTTGATTTCGGTAATTGCTAAAAGTCAGGACAGGTTTGCCGATACCCGGATTTTACTTGATTGGGCCAAAAATAACCTTACTTGGCGTAATTATCGCTAACCGCCGGGACGTATCCGACAAAATTATTTTTATTATCTCCCTCAAAGACATATACCGGTTGTAAAAATTGTGTTAAGGTAACCGGCTCAAAATACGCCAAATAAACTTTTCTAATCACCACATCTTGACTATTGCTATCACTCGCCGGCCAATAATTACCTGCTTTTAATTCTTCAAAAGCTGTTTGAACCGATTTTATGGGATAAGTAGAAGCAGAGTTGTCTGTCGTATCAACTTCTACATGTTTATAATTTACCTCGACTATTTTTTTGTTGTTGACGGTTGAGCCAGAAACCAGGACTGAAACCGGTGATTCCCCGGGCTGAGTGCTGACTATAGTAATCCCATCTGCCAGGTTTTGTCGGAAAAAATCTACCCTGACAATATTAGCCTCCGACAATCCTTCCACTTTTTGCAAACCATTATAGCTTATTTTCCAAAAACTAACCTCCTGAGTTCCATTTTCCAAATCCGGAGTCAATTTTTCTGCTCTTTGTAGATATGCCTTGGCCTGACTTATCGCCTCTTCACGGCTCGGCATTTTTTCCGGATTTTGGAGTAATTGATCGGTAAGATAGGGGTAACTCATTTTAAAACTGCTTTCCAAAACATTCATTTCCAGATTGCTACTTCGGGTACTGTCGCTGAATCTATAAACTCCGGTAGAAATCTGTTGAGGTTCACCGGTAAAATCCATTAAAGCTGCTGTTTTTTTACCAAATTCCAAGGCCATTACCATACTTTTAGGCCGGTAAATCACATAGACATTGGCCTGGTCTTTAAACTTAGGAAATTCATCGTTAGGTAACTCAGCCACAAAATTTCTTTTTTGAAATTCTTTTTGTGGGAAGACTATTTTATCCAAAACTCCAAAGCGAACTGTTGGCGCCACATATGGGGGATGGGCTCTTTGGTAGGCTTTAATTGCCGCTCCAACTCCTACCCATAACAGTAAAAAAACACCCATACCTAAACCACCAAATTTAATTATTTTTCTGCTGGCATACGCCACTTCAGTCAGAGATGACATAAAATATTCTACCTTATTTTAGATGTTAAAATAATGCCATGTCATCTCTGTCTGCACGTACTCGTATCGCCCCTTCTCCTACCGGCGAATATCACATTGGCCATATGCGCACTTGTCTTTATAATTACGCTCTTTCTCGGCAAAGTGGTGGCCAGTTTATTATTCGTATTGAAGATACTGACCAGAAACGTTTAGTTATCGGTGCCCAGGAAAGAATTTTGGAAGTTATCAAAGATTATGGCCTGTCTTGGGACGAAGGTCCAGATATCGGCGGTCCATATGCTCCCTATGTTCAGACTCAAAGACTCAATATTTACCAAAAATATATTAAAAAACTCCTCGATGAGGGACTGGCTTATTACTGCTTTTGCAGTCAAGAACGTCTTGACGAGATTCGTGATGAACAAAAAAAAATAAAACAAATTCCTAAATACGATCGTCATTGTTTAAAACTTACCCCTCAAGAAATAAATAAAAAAATCGAAAATGGTGAGCCTTATGTTGTCCGCATGAAAATGCCCGACAATGAAACTATTAGCTTCACCGATTCTATCCGCGGCCAAATATCTTTTAATACCAAAGATTTAGATGATCAGGTTTTAATCAAATCCAATGGTATTCCCACTTATCATTTTGCCGCTGTTATCGATGATATGCTCATGAAAGTCACCCACGTTCTTCGTGGCGAAGAGTGGATTTCCTCTACCCCCAAGCAAATTCTTCTATACAAATATTTGCAAGCACCTCTTCCTCAATTCGTTCATTTAACTGTACTTTTAGATCCACGAGGTGGCAAAATGAGTAAACGTAATGGCTCAGTTTCTGCCAGATCATTTTTGGATGAAGGTTATTTGCCCGAAGCCATGCTTAATTTTCTGATGCTTCTCGGTTGGAATCCAGGTACCGACCAAGAAATTTTTAGTCTTGATGAATTTATCAAAAATTTTTCACTAGACCATTTACATAAAAAGTCCCCGGTTTTTGACCGCAAAAAACTAGATTACTTCAATGGCCTATATATCCGTCAAAAGAGCGACGAGAAACTTTTTCCTTATTTTAAAAAGTTTTTACCTGAGGCCACCGATGAGCAAATTAATATTCTTATCCCAGTTCTAAAAGAGCGTTTAATTAAATTTAGCGATCTCCCTCAAACTTTAAATTTTTTGTTTGAGGATATTGAATATGACAAAAACCTGCTTCTAAAAAAGGGGACTCAACCCGATACTGCTGCTGATATGCTCCGGCAAACCAAAAAATTATTATCCGAAAATTTTTCCGATTTACAGGCCAGATTAATGAACTTAATTGAGAAAAACAATTGGAATGTCGGAGAGTATTTTATGGTTTTAAGAGTGGCCATCTGTGGTTCTGCTTTCACTCCGCCAATTGTCGAAATCCTCCCCGCCCTCGGCCTTGAAAAAACTCTCCACAAGCTCGATCTCGCCCTTGACAAATTAAAGTAATTTTTATTACTTTAATTTAGTGATACTAAGTATCCTCATTTTATTTCTATTTTTCCCGGCAAAAGTTTTTGCTGCCAATACAGTCTCTATCCTGGATTATCCCACTCAGGTTTTTTTAGACGAGACTTTTCCTGTTGTTTTTAATGTCACTTCTACAGATATTGGCGGAACTTTTCATTATAAGGCAGTTTCCGACAGCGATATTTCTATTTTTCCCGCCTGCGCTAGTCGTTATGATGATTGTGACACTCTGATAATCGGTGACAGCTTGATTGCTACAGCTTCAGCATATTTAAAAATCAATCAAGCTCAAGCAAAAAATTCTATTAAAGTTCGTATTGCCAATCATTTTAAACATCAGCAAACTTTTGACAGTAACTCTGTTGATATTTTTTCCTTGGCCATGCCAACAATCCTTCCTACCCCGACAACCATTATCAGATATCCTCAAATTACAGAAATTATGACCAATCCCTCTGACGGTCAGGAATGGGTCGAATTTTACAATCCCCATGACCAGGTTCTATCTTTAAAAGATATCTGTATTTTTGATTCATCTCAAAATAAAAAATGCCTCCCGGACCATGTGGATTTAGGCCCGGGGCAATATTATCAATTTGTCTTTTCTGGTTCTTTTCTCAACAATTCAGGTGATTCTGTAATTTTTAATCAACAAACCATTGACTGTCCCAAGTCACCTAAAAATTTATCTTATTCACTTCAAAATAATGGCTATTGGTGCTTTTCCCAGCCCAGTCCTGGTGCATTAAATACTGAATGTGAAGATCCATTAAACGATATTAAAAAAGAAGAAACTCCTCTCCCTCTTTTAAATATAATTTTTATACCCGAAAAAATCAGAGCTGGAGAGGATTTTAATATTAGCTTAAGTCTCAACTCTGCCGAACTTTACTCCATCCGTTTGGTTCATCCTTTCTCTTCTCCTTATTTTGCCTTTGCAAACTATCAAAATGCTTTTGCCATCGCCAACTTGACTCTATCTTCTTCTCAAAAACTCCCGGAGGGAAAATATCCACTTCTCTTTCACTTAAAAAAAACCGGTTCTACTAAGACTTATGACTATCAGCAGGGGACTCTAGAAATTTTACCTTTTATAAAAAAAGTAAAAACTAAAACCACTTCCCTTACGAAAAATTCACCTCCCCTTTGTCCGGTATTAACTCCTGCTGTTTTAGGCACCCATTCAGCTTCTCACAGATCTAGTATTTTTACCCCGTCCTTGCCGGATTTTAACACCTTCTCCTGGCTGTTTTTATTTGCAGGTAGTATTCTATTTTTATCACCAATTCTTTTTCCAAAACTCTACTCCGACTAATTCCAGCCCTTATTTGGATGGGGATAATCTTTTATTTTTCCTCTCGGTCTACTACCGGAATTATGCCTCAAGTTTTACCACGTTTTCTTTTTTTCAAATTACTCCATCTAGGTGAATACATTATTCTAGCCATTTTACTCTTTTTTGCTTTTTTAAACTTTAAAATCAGCCTTATTTTGGCCTATCTTTTTGCTCTTAGTGACGAGTTTCACCAGACATTTATTCCCGGACGTACCGGAAAATTTACCGATACTCTTTTTGACCTCACTGGGATATTGTTAGGCTTGTTACTAGCTACCTTCCTTCTCCATAGAAAAAACAAACATTAATTTGCCTCTTGCATGTCTTGAAATCTTAGTATTATTATTTACTTTATATTTGTTATTTTTATTTCTTAATAAAATGAAAAAAATATATCTATTCCTCTCTATACTTATAATCATAGTGTTCATTGCAAAATCAGCCCAGGCTTTGTTTAGCGCTCAAGCTAAAACTGCTGCTCTGACCTTTAGTACCGGTAACGCTGATTTACAAATCAGTTCAGATTCTCAAAATTGGAGCAATACTTTAGACATTATTTCTAACCACCAGAATATGAATTCAGGCTACACTAGTAGTCAAAATTTTTATTTAAAAAACAATAGTCTCTCTCCTATTTCTCTTAAAATCAGTGTCCGTCTGGAAGATTTATCTCCTGCCGAAAACGCTGCTGCTTGGCCTATTATTGGTGATAAAATTCAGATTAGTTTTCAAAAACTAATTGGTACCCAGTGGACTAATATAGCTACCGCCAGCCTTAAAGATTGGCGTGACTCTCCTTTAGATATTGACACCTTGTCTCAGGCAACGTTTTCTCAGTACCGTTTTCAAATTAGTTTAACTGATGTGGACAACACCCATGCCGGCCAATCTCTGTCTAATCTGTCTTTTAAATTCACCGGCCTTCAATCTTCGTGAAATTTATCTTAACTCTTTCTGGTTTTTTTGTTTTTTATTTTATGCGGGCTATACCTGCCCATGCTGTCTACAATTCCCATTCTAGATATCTGACTTTTAGTTTTTCTATTGCCGAGCAAAATCGGCCTCAGTCTGATATTAAAGATTTACCTTTTCAGATTACCAATCAGTTGTCTGTACCGATTACTGTTGAGGCCATAGATGATAGCAACATTAAAAAAATTTCTCTTTACTATTCTTTTAACTTTGGTCCTTGGGTTTTATTCGATCGAGCCCAAACAAATCAATTTCAATTTAATTTTACCCCCCAAAGGGGTGACGGTTTATATTCTTTCTATTCTTTGGCGACAGATATTTATGACAATGTTGAAGAAAAAGAAGAAGATTTTTTCAGTTATCAGCTAAAATTTGATACTACTCCTCCTACGAGCAATCCTGTCATTCCGAACGTTACTCTTCCAGCCAGCACCTCAGCCATTTTAACTAAAGAAAATCCCTCTTTTGTTCAAACGATTTCTCTACCCTCATCGGTTTCCTCACGTTTAGGTTTTTCTTTCCGGTTCCAAAGTCACGACATTGCCGAATACAGTTTTTTTGATATTTACTTTACCGACCTTACCGGTAAAAATATTCTAGAAAAAGTCTTGACTTATGGCAATTTGGACAGTAGTGACTTAAGTCATGATTCTGGATGGCTTCATTTTAGCCGAAATGTAGGTCATTTAGCTGGCCAGGTCTTTAATCTGGTTTTTAAACTAACTGATTTAAGTGAAGACCCCGACTTAACCTCTTCTGTCGAAATTGCCGATCTTCAGACTCATCTTTTAGATCTGAGAACCGCTGCTAATCCCGGCCTGGATTTATTAAGTTTTGATTTGGGCTCAGACATTATTGCTTATCCTACTCTACCTCCTCTTCAACCAGGTGAAAATATCATCAGTTTCTCAGCCACCGACTCTGCTGGTAACACCGGAACAACTCAAAACTACCCGCTAGTAATTTTACCCGACTTAGTAATTAATAAAGTTGATAAATACGGATTTTTTCTGTTTAACAATTCTCTTTCACAAACACTTGATTTATCAAATCTAACTTATTCTTTAAATAATTCCTTACCTTTAAACATAGACAATATACAGCTGCCACCACTACAAAGTTTTACCGTCTTTTTCCCGGAAACCCAAGCTAATGCCAACTTAAAAATTATTAAAAATAGCGATGTTCTGATTTCTTTTAATGCTTTCGATCTGGATAATTTTTACTGGCAAAGGCAATTCTCAGGCTTAGGTCCCTGGTTAAAAATAGGTTCATCCCCCATCATTAATTTGGAATCACGGCTTAGCGCCTCCAAAATTACTCTGACCATTTCAGGATTAGCGACTACTCTACCGGATACAAGCTACATTATAGATTACCAAGACGCTTCCGGACCCCAGCAGATTTTTGGCCAAATTTTTCCCGAGCAGATTGACGAAAACGGTTTTGTCTCCAGAGATTTTTTCTTAGGTACCTGCAGCAGTGGCGGTACTTGTACACCTGCTCCGGGTCTTTCTTCAAAATTTATCGTCACCTTTAGTAACCTACCTCCCCAGGAATTTAATTTCAAATGATTTTTATTCTTTTTTTGTTTCTTATTTTTGTCCGTCCGGTTATGGCTCGGAATATAACCTGTCAACATAATTTATGTGACAATTATTCTTTGGACGAATTTTATCAGGCTAAAAATATTTATCCTGGTTTCTTCGGCCAAAGTGATCTAAAAATTACTAATTTAGAAAATAGAGACTGCCGCTTATCTTTAAAATTATCGCCTCAAATCCAAAACAATCTTGACTCTCAAATCAATCTGAGTATTATCGGTTTAGGGCAGGTTTTATATGGAGGCAATTTAAGCAATCTTCATCAAGATTATCATTATCTAACCACTCTCAAACCAAAAGAAAAACTTAATTTAATATGGCAATTTTCTTTAGATTGCAATGTAGATAATCTTTATCAAAATTTGGATTATCAATCCGATATCATTTTTGATTTTCAGTGTAGTAACACCCTGGCCGATACCTGTAATCTTACTCCACCCAAATCAACCCCAAAAAATTTAAAGGCCATCCCGGGGTTAAACTCTGTAACCTTGCAATGGACAGAGCCCGAAGACGTTTTTACCTATCATTTAATTGCTTATAGTCAGGAAAGCCATGCCGCCACTTATGCTAACCCCAATATTGGTGCTCCCGGAACTACTAATTACACTATTTACAACCTTAATAGCGGCACTAAATATTTTTTTAAAATAAAAGTTGGCAACGGTTGCGCTTCGGGTGATTTTTCGGAAATTGTCAGTGCTACGCCCTTTGGTGAAGAAAAATTTTTAACTCCACCATCTGGTTTTATGAACACAAAAGTTTTGGGCTTATCTACCACTCCTGATTATTTTCCTGAAAATCAACCCGTCTCGGATGGTAAAAATTGTCTTCCATTTATTCCCTTTACTTTTATACTTGCCCTGATAGTAAATTTATTTTTTGTCAAAAAACCCACATTTATATTCTTACTTTCACTCTCGGCACTGATAGTAGATTATCATCTTTCACGTTTTACCTGTAAAGACACTCCTTATTTGATTTTCACTCCTTTAGTTTCTTTCATGATTCCTTTCTTCCTTTCTTTTAAAGTCCGTAAAATTTAGTCTATACTGAACTTATGAAAGGGTTTTTTTCTGTACTTTTTATTCCTCAGGAAAGAAATAATCATCGTGCCCTTCTCTTGCACCCTTCATTTTTAGGTATTATCATCGCTGTCTATCTTCTTAACCAGTCTTTGATTAAATCCCTAAGTATTCTTAAACCCGGAATTTTGGGCTATTCTTCAGAGATTACGGTCCAAAAAGTTTTGGATCAGACCAATTTGCAAAGGCAAAAAATCGGCCTACCACCACTCAAATACAACGCCTTACTCTCAGAATCTGCTTCTCTTAAAGCTCAAGACATGTTTCAAAACAACTACTGGGCTCACAATTCTCCTGACGGTAAAAGCCCTTGGGACTTTTTTCAGCAGGCTGGTTATCACTATTCAGTCGCTGGCGAAAATTTGGCCCGTGATTTTTATGATACCGAGTCCATGCTCAAAGCCTGGATGAATTCACCCACCCATCGAGAAAATATAATCAACAGTCAGTATCAGGAAATTGGTATTGGAGTGGTCAATGGTGTTCTTAATGGAGTTAAAACTACCCTGGTGGTTCAACATTTTGCTACACCCACACCCCAACAGTCTCAGGTTACCCAGACCCCAACCTCTCCTCAAGCTCTAGGCTCTGTTGTTCAAGTCACTCCAAAAATCAATCCACTGCTTTTAAGCAAAATTTTAGGCACTGTTATTTTTGGGTTAATAGTGACCGTTTTAATTATAGATTCCTATATTACTCTTAAAAATAATACCTCCCGTTTCACCGGTTCTTCTGCTGGTCACATTGGTTTTTTAATGGTCATTTTAATGTTACTTATTTTCACCCGACAGGGGACTATTTTTTAAAATGATTATTTTAAAAGAAATAAAAAAACAGCCTATTGATTATATTCTTTTACTGATAGTTTCTGTCTTATCTATAATTTTATTTTTCGTCTTTGGTAATAACGGTTATTCTCAGTTTCAGCGAACCGTTTTGTATACTTTTACGGCATTTTATTTTATCTGGAGCCTGATTCATCACAGTCGCCGCCACGATTTACAATTATCAATTATTATTGAGTATCTTCTTTTAGCCCTCTTAGCTCTGATTATTATCAGCGGGATTTAGATTGTTGCCACTCTTTGATTTTCTTAGGATCTCCCGACAACAACACCTCCGGGACTTTTTTCCCTTTATACTCTGCTGGCCGAGTATATTGAGGGTGTTCAATATTTTTTCCCCGAGAAAAGCTCTCTACCTGACTTGATTCATCTTTTCCCAAAACACCTGGAATTAATCTAGAAACAGAATCTATCAATACCATTGCCGGAATTTCTCCGCCACTTAAAACATAATCACCGATAGAAATTTCCTCGTCAACAAGTGTAGACACTCTTTCATCAAAGCCTTCATAATGCCCACAAATTAACATAATATTTTTTTCTTTCGATAATCTTTTGGCATCTGCTTGAGTAAATCTTTTCCCTCTCGCTGACAGCAATATTATTCTGGTGTCTAGTTTCTTGTTTCTGGTTTCTTCAATTGCCTTATCTATTACATCGACCCTGATAAGCATTCCCACGTCCCCTCCATAAGGTCGATCATCGACAGATCCATAATTATTCCATGCCCATTTTCTGAGTGCATGATAATCGATTTTAATAATCTTTTTTTTAATTGCTCTAGCAATAATACTTTTATCAAAAACACTCTCAAACATTTCCGGAAACAAGGTTAAAACATCAAATCTCATAGCCTATTCTATCACTGTGATAATATAAACTTATGAAAGCTCAAACTCAGACTAAAGAAACTGCTGTTATCATCATTCCCACTTACAACGAAGCCGAAAACATCGGCAAAATGATTGACTACCTTTCAACCAAAACTTTTCCCTCTTTAGAAAAAAAATGGGACATGAAAATCTTGGTCGTTGACGGAAATTCGCCTGATGGTACTGGTAAGGTGGTTACCCAAAAATCTAAAAAATACAGCCACGTTTATCTTTTAACTGAGACGAGTAAAGATGGAATCGGTGCCGCTTACCTCAAAGGTTTTAAATACGCCATGGAAAAGCTTAAGGCCGATTATGTTTTTGAATTTGACGGTGATTTTCAGCACCCTCCCGAGACTATTCCGGTTATGTTAAAGGCCGTTGATGAGGGTTATGATTACGTCATTGGTTCCAGAAAAATTAAAGGTGGTTCCAACCCCAAAGGCTGGGGGTTCAAAAGAGTTTTCTTTTCTGAAGTTGGGGGATTTGTGGCCCGTTTTTTAATGTTCTTTCCTTTCAAAAATTTCTTTAAAGTCACTGATCCTACCACTGGTCTCAAGGTTACCAGAGTCAAGGGTTTTATTGACAAAATGGACATGGATTATAGTCGACATTTAATTACCCGTAGTTTTGGTTATAAGCTCCAACTTCTTTATGAGACCTTAAAAATGGGTGCCAAATTTAAAGAAATCCCTCTAGAGTTTCATGTCCGCAATGCCGGTGAATCCAAAATTGAATCTAAAACTGCCAAAGATATTTTTCTTGTCGCCCTCAAGATGCGCTGGCACGACGAATTAACTCAAAAATTTCTTAAATTTGCTGTTGTTGGCGGTATCGGTTTTATAATCAACATTCTTTTTGGTCGTATTTTTAAAAACTTACTAACTCCTCTCATTGCTTCTACCAGCACCGTAAACAGTCTGGCCAATGCTATGGCAGCTGAACTATCAATTATTTCCAACTTTACCTGGAATAATTTATGGACTTTTTCCAAAGAGAAAATTACCGGTAGTTCTATTTTGGGAAAATTTCTGACCTTCAACGCCTCTTCACTAATCACCGGTATTTTAATTCCTTCGCTAGTCATTGGTCTTCTAACGTCGCTTTTTGGAGACTATTTTTTACTTTATCAAATCATAGCCATCTTCCTTTTGACTATCCCTCTTAATTGGCTTGTCTACAATAAAATTATCTGGAGGAAAAAATAATGAAAGGGATAATTTTGGCCGGTGGTAAGGCTACTCGCCTGCGTCCTTTAACTCTAGTTACCAGCAAACAACTCCTCCCGGTTTACGACAAACCGATGATTTATTATCCCCTGAACACTCTCATAAAAGCTGGAATTAAAGATATTTTAATTATCATTGCTCCTGATTATTCCGGTCAATTTTTAAATCTTTTAGGTGACGGTTCGGAGTTTGGCGTTCACTTTAGTTACATTATTCAAAAAGAACCAAAGGGACTTTCCGAAGCTTTCATCTTAGGGGAGAAATTTATTGGTGATGATAACGTCACCATGATTTTGGGCGACAATATTTTTTTAGATCAGGATTTTTCTCAAGACATAAAAGAGTTCAAAAGCGGTGGTCTCATTTTCGCTCATAAAGTTCCAGATCCTGAACGCTATGGTGTTGTTGAATTTGGTGACAACCATCAGGTGTTAAGCATTGAAGAAAAACCCGTTCAGCCAAAGAGTAATTACGCCATTGTCGGTCTTTATACCTTTGATAACCGGGCATCACAGGCGGCCAAAAATCTTCAACCATCAGCTCGCGGTGAACTGGAAATTACCGATTTACAAAAATTTTACTTAAACAAAGGTCAATTAAAAGTTAAAGTATTTGACGGTCTCTGGGAAGATGCTGGCACCTTTGACTCATTATTAAAAGTTAGCAACGAAGTTGCCAAAAGAACTCAAAACTATCATGAATAAAGTTGATTTTCTTAAACCACTCGAAGAAAAACTAGAATTATACTTTGACAAAAAGGCTCCTAAGTTACCGAAAAATATTAAAAAAGTTATTGTTGAATACGGGCCTTACTTTCTCATTTTTTCTTTACTTTTTAGCACTGGTTTTTATCGCCTTTTCTTTTCTCCTTCAAGAATTACTTTTCTCATTTCGGTTATTTTAATTATCGTTGCCCTCCCTGGCCTTTTTAAAAAAAGTCTTCAGTCCTGGCAACTTCTTTTTTATTCTGCTCTTGTTTACTTATTGGGTCGGATGCTTAGCTTTGACATTTATGGTTTTATTATTTCCAGCCTCATTTATTTCTATATTCTTTTTCAAATCAAGTCTTACTACAAAAACTAAACTTCGACAAAACTTAGTGCGTTGACCGAGCCACTTTCCAACCAGTTGTTACCGTGAATCAGTAGTAGTTTACTTTTATCTTTAATCATTTTCACCTTTTTCAACTCTTCAAAAATATCATTATTTTTATCAAAATGTTTATCACTAAATCTTTTAAAATAGGGGATAACTCCATAGGACATATTTAACAAATTGGCCACCTCAGTTTGGTCAGTAATAGCAATAATATTTTTATTCAGTCGATAGTTACTCAATTTTTGAGCGGAGCCACCCGACTTGGTAAACACCACCACCGTGTCCGCAAATTTAGATAAATCTCTCGCCGCTTTTATAATTGTTTCCCCTAGAGTTTCTTTACTGTACTCAATTTCTTTTATAGAGCCATTTTCCTCACTGAAACTCAAAATTCTATTCATAACTTTAACTGCCTCAACCGGGAATTTTCCGATAGTGGTTTCTTCTGAAAGCATCACTGCATCTGCTCCGTCAAATAAGGCATGGGCTACATCTGAAGCTTCGGCTCTGGTCGGCAGGGGATTGTTGGTCATCGACAAAAGCATTTCAGTAGCGACTATCACTGGCTTGCTAACTAGCCTGGTAGTATCAATAATTCTTTCCTGAAGTGTGGCCAATTCTTCTATAGGTATATTTCGCCCCAGGTCGCCTCTAGCCACCATGACTCCGTCTGCAGCTAAAGTAATTTTTTCCAAATTTTTCAAAGCGGAAATATTTTCAATCTTGGCGATAATTGGCAATTTTCTCCCTTGTCTTTTTAGTCTCTCTTTAACTTTTTCAATTTCTTCGGCATTTTTAATATATGACAAAGCCACCATATCTACATTGTCAAAAATCTCAAAATCAAGCCTCGGTATATCCAAAAGAACTGGCACTTTACCGCCGCTCACTTTTTTTATACTTTTAATTATTTTTTGATGCCACGCTTTGTCATTGTATTTAGTATTTAGTCTAAACACGCTTACCCCCGCCTGAACAATTTCACTTAAAATTTTTTCACTTTCTGTCGCCGGTCCCACCGTCGCCACAATTTTACTTTTTCTAATTTGATTCATCTACACAATAATACCAAAGAAAAAACACCCTAAGTAAAAATATAAAAGCAAGTAACGCTTATTAATTTATTTTACTGACAATCATTATCGCAAGCAATTCCATCATGGTCGGCATCCCTTCTATTACAGCCGCAAACATTTAGTTGATATTGGGCCTCTACACAAGAAGACATTTCAGAACATGTTTTAGAACAATCACAGTTGTAATTGTCTACTCCAGTTGCTTTTTTAGTTTCTATAATTACTATCCTGGTGGGTAGAGGAATTCGTGTTGGTTTAGGAATTTTTGTTGGTATTAGAGTAGGTTTGGATTGTATGGTTGGAATCAAAGTGGGCATTAAAGTCGGCTTTAATGTTGGAATAACAGTCGGAATTTGGATTGGTTCAACTAAACTCTGTCTTTTATTTGAATCTGGTGATACCGCAGTCACAATCGTTGTTACAGCAAAAAAATAAAAAATTGAGGACATTATTTTTTTCCACAATATATTTGACCTAAATCCAGGTACCTTTGCTAAAAAACTCATTTGGGCGATTATACACTTTCTCTTCTAAAAACAGAATCAAAATATATAGAACTAAGCTATCATATATGTTACCCCGCATGGATTCGAACCACAATTCTTACGTTCAGAGCGTAATGTCCTACCATTAGACGACGGGGTAATGATTTTCATATTTTAACGCAAAAGGTTATAATTCTCTATGAAAACAATCGAAGAATTGGCCATTGAACTAAAGCTTAGCCCTGAGCAGGTCAAATCTCTTAAAAAATATTTTGAAGAATCGGTTATTGAGCTACTCAGTTCTCTCCAACAAGACAATCATCAAAATTTTGAGGAGACTATTAATTCCATTCGCAGTACTGACAATTAAATAATTCTCTGGCCTCGAACACTTTCGTGGTTTCCCCGTGTCCTGGGCATATTTCTACATTATTCGGGAGCTCTAAAATTTTACAAATACTTCTAAATATCTCTCGACTTGAACTATATTTATGTCTAGTATCACCTCTCATCCCTCCGGCAAAAATTAAGTCTCCATTAAATAAGAAGAGTTCGTCAGCCAAGACCGAAATGCTTCCCGGAGTATGTCCAGGCGTTTTGATAATTTCTATCTTATTGTTTCCCAGCTTTAAACTTTTAGTCTTATTCAAATCAATATCGATTTTTTTAAAGTTTGGTACTTTTATTTTTGCCCCTAAAAAATGATTAGCACTTTGTTGCTGCCTTTCCAGCAAAAAGAAATCTTTTTGGCTGGCACAAAAGGGAACTTGATAAATTAATTTTAAATCCAATGCCGCCAAATTATGGTCAAAATGACCATGAGTAGACACGACATATTTTAATTTTAAATGTCTTTTTTCTACCTCTTCAGAAATTGTCTCAGCACTATCAGCAGCATCTATCACTATCGTTTCCCGACTCTCTGTTTCCCACAAGAGATAACAATTAGTAGCCAATTCTCCTAAAATTAGCTTTTCGTATTCGAACATGACAATTATTATATAATACCTATATATGGAGCAAAAATTTTCGCCAAACAAACGTCTTTTTATCGGTTCCCTGCCTTATCGCTACACCGAAGGGGAGCTTCTCAGTCTCTTTGTTCCTTTTGGAAAAGTCATCTTTTTAAAAATTATGCATAATCGTTGGGGTAAAAGTCGGGGATTGGCCTTTGTCGAGTTTGAAAATTTAGAAGAGGCTATCTCTGCCAAAAAATCTTTACACGGCTATAAACTAGGTGATTTGTCCATCATCGTTGACTATGCTCAACCTGACCCTTTTTTGACCCCTGAGGGCCAAGCCCGTCATGAAGAGGCACTCAACCGTCACCCTGAAAGACGCGAAAAAGAAACCAAACGATTTGACAGAAAAAAAACCGACCAAAAAGATTCTAAAAAACCTTTTAAAAAGCCATCCAGTTTTGAACATCAACGTCAGTCGGTTTATGATTCCCGGACTCATCATGCCCGTGTCGGTGCCAAATTTTCCCGCCGAAATAAAAA
>CAYNEE010000006.1:33780-39147 GCA_964396145.1 uncultured Gammaproteobacteria bacterium
TGGGCTTTTTCTGATCAAAAAGTTTCTTTTAAAGAAAAATATGACGCCATGCTTTTACATGCCAAAAATTATCAAAAAATTTTTCCCCATCGTCGTTTCGATCCGCTTCGTCGCCATTTTCTTCTCTATGTTTCTGGCCACCCTCAGGCAAAAGACCTGCGTCAGCAAATTGTTCAATTGACCTCAATTGAGCAACTTTGTTCCCTTGAAGAAAAAATTCTTAATTGCTAAATTAAACGGTATGGCTAATTCCGACACTTTAATCAACATTGAAAATTTAGTTAAAAGTCACGATGACCGGCTTCGGCTATTAAGTCAGGAATTAAAAACTCAAAAGGACATGTTGGCCTCGATTTTGGACAATAATCAGGAGTACAAAGAGGTTGCCGCCGAAGCTCAAAAATTGGTTAAATTAAAAACTCAGGCTAAACAAAAAGTTATAAAGCTTCCAGAGTCAGTTACTTTGGTCGAAAAAATTAAAGACTACCAAGCCCAGATCAAGGAATTAAAAATTGCTCTGTCTGATTATTTGGCCCAATATGTCACCCTTTCCGGTTCGACTCACATTGAGGGTTCAGACGGTACCCTCAAAACCATTGTTTACACTGCCAAGTTAGTTAATAAAAACGATTAATTCATTATGGCAATCACCCTCTCTCAGGATAATTTTAAAACAGAAGTGCTTCAATCCAAATTACCGGTTTTAGTCGATTTTTGGGCACCTTGGTGTGGACCTTGTCAGATGCTAGGACCTATTATTGAGGAATTGGCAAAGGAGCTTTCGGAGCAAGTTAAAGTCTGTAAATTAAATGTTGACGAAAATTCTTCTATAGCCTCTCAATATGGTATTTCCTCAATTCCTGCGGTGCTTATTTTTGATAAAGGACAATTAAAAAACACTCTTATCGGCTTTCGTCAAAAACGAGACTATCTGGATGCGCTAAAATAAGTCATGCTTATTGACGAGGCTCAAATTACAATCAAAGGTGGCAACGGCGGTGATGGTATAGTTCATTTTTACTCCGACGGTTCCCGTCCCAAGGGTGGCCCCGATGGTGGCAAGGGCGGTGATGGCGGCAATCTCTATTTCAAAGCTGTTTCCGACATTAGCCGCCTAGGTCTCTTTCGTTACTCTAAAACATTTGCCGCCGAAGACGGTCAAAGAGGTGGTCCCAACAACCGTACAGGCCGCAACGGCAAAGACATTACCCTAGAAGTTCCCGTTGGTACGGTCATTTCTTATGACAATGGCACCAGTCAGGAAATGAATAGTGTCGGTGAAATTTTTTTAGGGGCCAAAGGTGGTCGGGGTGGTTGGGGCAACTGGCACTTTCGCTCTGCCACCAACCAAACTCCTCAAGAATTCCAGCCTGGTCAAAAAGTTGATACTAAAAATATTTTTTTACAACTCAAACTTATCGCCGATGTCGGCTTTATCGGTCTGCCTAATGCTGGTAAAAGTAGTTTGTTAAATGAATTAACTTCTGCCAATGCCAAAGTTGCCAATTATCCTTTCACTACCCTAGAACCCAATTTGGGTGTCACTAAGGGAAATAAAGTTATTGCCGATATTCCGGGTTTAATTGAGGGTGCTGGTACCGGCAAGGGCTTGGGCATTAAATTCTTAAAACATATTGAAAGAACTAAACTACTTATTCATTGCCTAGCCCTCGACAACCCTGATTTAAAACAGGCCTATGAGACTGTCCGCCAGGAGTTGGCTAATTACTCTAGTCGTCTAGCCTCTGAAAAAGAAATTCTAATTCTAACTAAGTCAGATCTCCTTGATCCAAAAGAGGTTAAGAAAGCTGAAAAGTTGATGAAAGCAAAACTGTCGGTCTCAATTATTGATACCGACAGTTTAAAAATACTCAACGATTTAATCGCTTCTGAGTTAAGTTAAAGATTTTTTGATTTTCTCCCAGTCCTTTTTAAGATAAGTGGTAATTTTAGTAACTGCATTTTTACTGCTTTTTAAATCACCCTTAAAACCGGCTACAACTTCATCTACCAACTTACCGTATTTGACTTTATCAATTTTTTCTCCGGTAGTTTTTATAGAAGCTACTTTACCCATCAGAGAACTTTTAATTTCTTCATATTTAGCCCGGCTTTCTTCAGAGTATTTACCAAAAGCAGCTGTTACTTCTTTTTTAGTTTCCAAAGCTTTACCCTTGGCTTTGAGAGAGAGATCCGCAGCTAAATTAGAAATTTCCTGGCGAGTTTTTTTACCGCTTTGAGGTGCTAATAATAAACCACCAACGGCTCCGGCTACTGCTCCCAAAAGTCCAGCAGCAAACCAATTTCCTTTTTGTTTTGACATATTTTTTAAAAAAATTTATAACTATCCTAGTCTAAAGCAAGTGGCTTTGAGTGTCAATTTAAAACTGCTCCATCCAATGTTTGTCCACCTTTACTTCTAAACCCAAAAAAATCTTTTTTTGAGTCATCAGCTCCAATTCCTTTCGGGCGTTATAGCCAATTTCTTTTATTTTTTGACCTCCCTTACCAATTATAATTTTTTTATATCTATCAGCGGTAGTAACTATATCCGCCTCAATCACCAGAATCTTGCCCTTATCTTCAATTCTTTTTACTACTACCGAGATACTGTATGGCACCTCATCTCTCAAAAAAAGATAAGTCTTTTCTCTAATTAGTTCTCCGACGTATTCCTCAGGACTGGAGTCAATCAGCGGTTTTGTTTGATCCTGAGAATTTTCCACCACCATCTTGGTTTCTTTTGTCGCCTTATCTGGTAACAGTGAAAAAATTTTGTTAACTACTTCCTTGACACCTTTTTCTCTCAGAGCTGACACTTTTACATACTCGTCAAATTCGTCTTCAAGATAGTTGTAATCGGCAAAATGGTCTTTACTGCCCACTGCCTTGTCAATTTTGTTATAGACCAGGATTTTTTTAGCCTCACTTTTTCTTACCAGGGCAATTACTTTATTTTCTTCTTCGTTTTTTGGTCGGGAAATATCCACCACGGTCATTAACACATCAATATTATTTAATGTTTTGGGCAATTCCAGATTTACTTTTTTGCCGATTAAATCCTCAATTTTTCCCAATACTCCCGGGGTGTCTATAAATAGAATTTTTCCCCTCTCATCTGCATAAACCACATTGATATTTTTTCTAGTAGTTTGGGGCAGGGGAGAGGTAATAGCTACTTTTTGCTGCAATATAGCGTTTAAAAGAGTTGACTTACCGGTATTAGGTCTACCGATTATGGCCACTATTCCATACTTTTTTTTATCAGACATCGCTCTATTTTAACTCAAAAATTACTAAATTACCCCTTTGACACTTAGCAGTTAAAATGCTAGACTGCTAAATAATGAAAAAAGTCCTACCTTTAATTCCTCTACGTAATGTGGTTTTATTTCCTTCCGTAGAGACCTCGCTATTTTTTGGCCGTAAAGAATCTAGCAATTCTTTACTCGAGGCTTACGATAAGTATGACCGACTGGTTATTATCACTGCTCAAAAATCTCCTGATGTAGATAAACCCGAACTTAAGGATGTTTATCAAGTCGGTGTTATTGCTCGGATTGAACATATTTTACAGACCGATGGCAGTCTGCACGCCATTGTCAAAGGTCTTTCGCGTATCAACATCACTAATTTTATTCACAGTGACCCTTTTATTCTAGCCGAATGTGATGAACTGCCTATAGTCACCGAACCTGTTACTCAGGTCCAGCAATCAGCAGAAACTCTTCTCTCCCAACTTAAAAAAGCCTTTGCCCTTGGTCGTCAGTTTGATTTGCCCGCCATGATGCAGCTTTCAACTGGTGTCTCTTCCTCAGATCTGGCCGATCAGGTAGTTTTCTCATTGAATACTAAAATTCCTCAAAAACAGGCTTTATTAGAGACTCTTTCCGTGAGTGACCGTCTTACCCGTGCCACCGAACTCCTAATTGAAGAAATGAAAGTGGCCGATTTGGAACGCAGTATTGAAGAAAAAACTCAGGCCAAATTTAACAGTGCCATGAAGCGCAGTGTCCTCGAAGAGCGCAAACATCAGATTGAAAAAGAGCTCAAAAAATTAGGCAAAAATGGTGACGGTGACACTGACGAACTGGCCAAAAAAATCAAAAAAACCAAAATTCCCTCTACTATCAAGAAAAAATTACTCAAAGAACTAGACCGGATGCAGGAAATGGGACCTATGGCTCCTGAATCAAGTTACCTCAGAACATATCTAGAAAATGTTTTAGAACTACCCTGGGGAAAATATTCCGACGCTGCTATTTCTCTTAATAAATCTCAAAAACTATTAGACCGCGATCATTATGGTCTTAAGGATATTAAAGAAAGAATTTTGGAATATTTATCAGTCATTAAACTCAAAAGTCAGCAAAAAGACAAAGATGCCAAAATCACCAACATTCTCTGTTTTATCGGTCCTCCCGGTGTAGGTAAAACTTCTTTGGGGAAATCTATCGCCCGTGCTCTTGGTCGAAATTTTGTTAGAGCCTCTCTGGGTGGCATCAGAGATGAGGCTGAAATCAGAGGTCACCGTCGTACTTATGTCGGGGCCATGTCTGGCCGTATCGTTAACGGCATCAAAGAAGCCAAATCCATGAATCCAGTTTTTATGCTAGATGAAGTTGATAAATTAGGTGCCGACTACAGGGGTGATCCTTCGGCTGCTCTCTTAGAAGCCCTAGATCCCGAACAAAATAATAGTTTTACTGATCATTATCTAGACTTCCCTCTTGATTTATCAAAAGTTTTTTTTATTTTAACCGGCAACGATGTCTCAACTATCCCTTTTGCTCTAAGAGACCGCCTGGAAATTATCAATTTTTCCGGCTACACCGAAGACGAAAAATATCACATTGCCAAGGATTATCTAGTTGACAAGCAGCTTAAAGCCAACGGTCTTAAATCCAAACAGATCACGGTTCTTGAAGAGACAACCATTCGTTTTCTCATCGACAAATATACCCGTGAAGCCGGTGTCAGAAGTCTTGATAGAGTAATTGCCTCACTCTTTAGAAAAGCTGCCAAAAAAATTGTTACCAAAAAAGTTGTCAAAGTTAACCTAAACAACCGGACCCTCATCAAAAAGATGTTGGGACCGGAAAAATTTACTTCCCAGCTTAAAGGTAAAAAAAATGAAATTGGTGTCGCTACGGGTTTGGCTTGGACCTCCGTGGGGGGCGATATTCTTTTTATCGAAGTCAATATTATGCCCGGAAAAGGTCAATTAATTTTAACCGGAAAATTAGGCTCAGTTATGAAAGAGTCCGCTCAGGCAGCCATTTCTTTTGTTAGAAGTCAGGCTCAAAAATGGGGGATTCAAAAGGATTTTCACAAAATTGATATTCACATTCACGTCCCCGAAGGAGC
>CAYNEE010000007.1:0-34924 GCA_964396145.1 uncultured Gammaproteobacteria bacterium
CCCAATCTCAGGCCATTAATTGAGGTCGTTGGCCCCATCACCCAGAGATCACGAAACTCACCCAAAGCCCGGATGTCAAGCATGTCTCTAGCCTGGTCATAGGTAAAAGGGAATTGACCATTTTTGGTCTGCTCAAAACGGATAACGGCTGAAATTATCAGGATTATTCCAAAAAAAAATGTCAAAATCTTTTCTTTTAAGCTCATGCTTCATTATATAATACATAAGTGATCGACTATAAAAGCCTACCCGATTCTCCGGGTGTCTATATTTACAAGGATAAAACCGGCAAAATTATATATGTCGGTAAAGCCATTAACCTCAAAAAACGAGTTTCTCAATACTTCCAAAGAGACGACGCCCTCGGTCCCAAAACTCAAACCCTAGTTTCTCAAATTGCCTCTATCGAAACCAAAACGGTTAATTCTGAAATCGAAGCCCTGATTTTAGAGGCTTCTCTCATTAAAAAGCATACTCCCAAATATAATTCTCTCTTAAAAGATGACCGTTCCTATATCTATATCTGCATTACCAAGGAAAAAATCCCCCGTATTTTTACTGCTCACTTCAGCACTCTTCCCTCCAAAGCCGATATTTACGGTCCATTTCCTAGCGGTTTTGCTGTTGTCACCCTCCTCAAAACTCTAAGAAAAATTTTCCCCTTCCGTTCTCAGGAACGTCATCCTCCCCGACCTTGTCTTTATTGTCATTTAGGTCTCTGTCCCGGACCAAATCCCAACCCTGTTTTGTACAAAAAAAACATTTCCAAAATTAAAAAAATTCTCAATGGCCGTTTTAGCTCTCTCATTCGTAGTTTAAAAAAAGAAATGAAAATGGCCTCAAAAAATCAGGATTATGAATCTGCTTTGACTCTTCGACAACAGATTGATTCTCTCACTTATATCACCTCCGGTTGGCACAATCTCAAATCTCTCTTTGAAAATATCAACCTTAGTGACGACAAGGATTCACAGGCCATCAATGAGCTGGAAACAGTTCTCAAACCTTATCTCAAACTTCAAAAAATAAACCGCTTTGAGGTCTATGACATTTCCCAGCTTGGCAATAAATATTTTGTTGGCTCAATGGTTGTCTGGCAAAATGGTCATATTGATAAGAGCCAATATCGTAAATTCAAGATTAGAAGCAAACATATTGCTGATGATCAATTTATGTTAAGAGAAGTTGTTTCCCGACGTCTTGACCATCCCGAATGGCCCACACCGGACTTGATTGTTGTAGATGGCGGCAAACCCCAGGTTTCCTCTGTTGCTACTATTACCGACGTTCCTCTTATCGGTCTTGCCAAAAAATATGAAACTATAGTTTTAAAAAACCAAGATCAATGGGTAGAATTTAATTTACCCGAAAATTCTTCAGCCCTGCTTTTACTGGAAAACTTACGCAACGAAGCTCATCGTTTTGCCAATGCATATCGCAAAAAACTCATTTCAAACAGCCTAAACTAAACCTCGTTAAGTGTCATTTTTCGAATATGTTCCTTGGCCCACCGGGTCATGACTGATTCCAGCCAATTTTTACGGACATTAATTTTATTGTTAGTAATAATTTCTACTACATCGCCACTTTTCAAAACTGTAGAAATTTTCCCCATCTTTTGGTTAATTTTTACACCCATACAATGGTCACCTATATCGGTGTGGATTCTGTAGGCAAAATCCAGAGCCGTGGCCCCCTTTGGCAGTTGAATAATATCTCCCCGAGGTGTCGACACATATATAAAATTACTCAATACATTTATCTTGTAAGTATTGACATTTTTTTCATTTTTTTGCCAGTTAATGAGCTCTTTAACCCATTCATATCCCTTGCCACTCTGACCCTCACTGCTCATTTTATATGCAATATGTGATGCTGGACCAAACTCATTAAATTCATGCATTTTAAAGGTTCTGATTTGAACCTCCAGGGTAGTTTTCCCTCTCCAGTTTAGGGTGGTTTGAAGAGAGCGGTAACCATTGGGTTTTGGATCGGAAATATAATCATTAAATTCTTCTGGTAAATATTTATACTTGGCATGTAAAAGTCCCAATATGTTGTAACAATCTGCAATAGATTCCGTTAAAATTCTGATTCCTACCCTATCTTTGACCCTTTCTTCACCCTTACTTTTTATTTTAAGATAAGTGCTGTAAAGACTTTTAATTCTTCCCTGAATTTCGTATTTATCAATATTGTTGATTTTAAGCATTTCTTCAATCTCACTCTGTACCAAAGCCAAAGCCTTAATTTCATCATTTTTTCTTTCTTCAATCAGCACTTCCATTCTCTTCGCCATAGCCGGATCCATCGCCTTAAAAGCAATGTCGTCAAGCTTTCTTTTGAAAAAGTGCAGGCCGACATACTCGGCAATAGGGGAATAAATACCTAAAACTCTTTGAGCATAATCCTTTTGTTCCTCGGGAGACAGCCCGTCAATAGTTAAACCATCGTGAAGTTTGTCACTCAGTCTAATTATCAGTACTCGGACATCGTCAACAGAGGAAAATAAAAACCTTCTAAAAATTTCTACATTATTTTTTTGGACCTCAACTCCGCCAGTCTTTTTTCTCACCTCAGTCAGCCCGTCTACCAACAGAGCCACTTCATCTCCAAATTCTTGTGAAATTTTTTCTAAGCCTACCCCATTCGCTGCTGATTCATGCAAAAGAGAGGCAATCACTGCCTCTTCACCCACTTTAAGTTGGGCTATCAATTTTGCCATCCAGGCTGGATGGGATAAATACGGTTCTCCTGAGTTTCTCTTTTGATCCCTATAAAAATCTCTAGCCATATCATAGGCTTTTTTTATTCTTTCTACCTCATAACCGTTTTGAATTACTGCTTTCTCTAGATCAGGCCAAAAATCAGTTCTATTTCGATTTAAACTCAAATCAAGGATCATTTTTAAATCGGTTCCGCAAATATTAATAGCCTATTCCAGTCTGTTCCTATCGGCCAGCAGGTTTGTAAAATTAAAACTTCCTTTTCGGGGTCACTATGACTCAAATAGTCTAAATTATCTGGCTTTATCACTTTCTTATCATATACCCGATAATATTTTTCATTTCCATGATACTTTATTAAAATCTGATCGTTTAGTTCTAGTTTCCCAAGCAGGTAAAAAACAGCATTATTTCTGACACTGGCGGGGCCGGCATTTGTCGAATGGGCAAAAATATAGGCCGACTTACCTTTACCACTTCCTGGCGGAAAAGAACCGGCTGCTTGGGCGACTACATTTTCTTTTAAAACTCGATTGTATTCTGCCGGATCAAAAGGAGATACATTTTCCTTTACCTCTGACTCTGCCTGAATCTTAGGAATAATTATTCTGTAGCTCGTGTCTACCGGAGTCGGCGTCACTATCTCTCCGGTCTTTGGCGGGACCGTGGTTATCGTGGGGTTAACAAGTACAATTTTTTTGTTTTTATTTCTTTCATATCTACCAACAGCACTTATTAATGGGGAGTATAGATAGAAACCATAAACTATCGCTCCCAAAAAAAACAAATTAGCGATATAAAAAGGTAGGCGTCGCCCTATACCGGGATTATGAAAAATCAGGCCATTGTCTTTTTTTATCCTAACCTGACGCTTTTTTGGAACGAATCGAAAAAAATTAAACACTTTATTTGACAAAATTTACTCCCTAGTTTAACATAGGGACCTGAAACTTATGTCCAAAAATCAATTGACCAAGGAAGGTCTCAAACAAATTCAAGGCAATCTATTAGATTTCAAAAAGAAAGCCGATCATCTTATTACTCAAATAGAAGAAGTGGCTCAGCCCGACGAATCCGGCGAGGATTCTTTGGCCTCACAATTAAAAGTAGAATTGGAAGTCGTTAACAGTAAAATTGCTTCTCTGGAAGAAGTCTTAGATAACTACGAAATTATTACTGCTAAAAAAGCCTCCAAAACAGTTCAGGTCGGCTCCAAAGTCAAAACTAAAATTACCGGCAATGGTGAGAGAACTTTTTATGTGGTTGGTGAATTCGAAGCAGATCCCTCCCAAAACAAAATTTCTTCAACTTCACCTCTTGGTGTGGCTATGATTGGCAAAAAAGTCAAAGACGAATTTTCCATTGATGCTCCCGCCGGTAAAATTACCTACAAAATCATTGCCATTGCCTGATAAAATAGGTCATGTCCGACCTTACCTCTCAGCGCCGCGATAAACTTCAAAAAATTCATGATTTGGGCTTAAACACCTACCCTCAACCTAATCTGTCTAAAAAGGACTCAACTTTCGAGGCTAAAAAGAAACTTAATCAGATTGTCACCGTTGCTGGTCGTCTCATGTTACTGCGTGGTCACGGCAAAATTCTTTTCGCCGATCTTGTCGATAGAGATGACAAAATTCAACTTTTTTTTGAGGCAAACACTCTGGGTGACAAAATGGACCTGGTCAAACTGCTGGACCTTGGCGATATCATTACCGCTACTGGTAGTGTCTTTAAAACTCAGTCTGGAGAAATCACTATTCGAGTCACTGACTTTACTCTCCTTGCTAAAAATTTACGCCCCTTACCTGAAAAATGGCATGGCCTTACCGATACCGAAGAGCGCTATCGTCAACGCTATGTTGACCTTATTGTTAATCCCGAGAGTAGAGAAGTGTTCTTAACTAGAACTAAAATAGTCGAAACTTTACGCCAATTTTTGATAAAAGAAGGTTTTTTGGAAGTCGAAACACCAGTCCTTCAACCCATTTATGGAGGTGCCTCAGCTAAACCTTTCGCCACCAAACACAACGAGCTAGATCAGGTAATGTATCTTCGTATTAGCAACGAGCTTTACCTAAAAAGACTTATAGTTGGTGGTCTGGAAAAAGTCTTTGAGTTTGCTCGTGATTTTAGAAACGAGAGCGTTTCCCGTTTCCATAATCCTGAATTTACTCAACTTGAGTTCTACTGGGCCTACGTCGATTATGAAGTGCTTATGAAATTTACGGAAAAATTAATCATTAACTTAGTAAAAACCATCAAAGGTTCAACCAAAGTAAACTTTCAAGGCAAAGATATTGATTTTAAAGCTCCTTTTGAACGTCTTACTTTCCGCGAAGCTATCCTTAAATATACCGATATTGATATCGACAAAATAAAGGATGAAGTCGATTTCAAAGATATATTAAAGAAAAAACAGCTTCGGGTTGATTATAAAAACGCTATTGGTTTAGGTGCTTGTCTAGATGCTCTCTATAAAGAACATGTTCGTCCATACCTAGATGGCCCTCTCTTTTTAACCGATTATCCGGCGGAAATGATAGCTCTTGCCAAGAAAAAAGTTGATGATCCTAAAAAAATTGCTTCCTTTCAGCTTTTAGTTCATGGCACTGAACTTCTCAAGGCTTACAATGAGCTCAATGATCCTGCTGATCAAAAAGCCCGTTGGCTCGAAGAGGAGAAATTAGGTAAAAAAGGTGCCGAAGCCGCTATGAAATTGGATGATGACTACATCCGAGCTCTAGAATACGGCATGCCGCCTACTGCCGGCTGGGGTATGGGTATTGACCGTATTACCCAATTTCTAACCGACTCTCCCACCATCAAAGACGTCATCCTTTTCCCTTCCATGAGAAATGAATAGACTATGAATCGGGATAATTATTTAGCCGCTGTTAAGTCCAATTTAGAAACCAACATTTTTTATCATTCTCTGGCTCTCGAAGCCTGCATGGGTGGAATTTATGACTACCTTTCCTCCCAAAACCAACTTGGAGCGGGGGAGCCACCTCGTGATGACTGGAGTCTTGCCGGCCTCGTCCATGACATCGACTACGCTGGTAGTACCAAAGCCGATCATCCTCGCCAAACCAGGTCAGTTTTGAAAAATTTTGACCTGGAAATTTCTGATACTGTTGACCATATCATTAAGGCTCATGCCCCTGAATTGACCGGAGTTGATCCGAAAAATCAGGCTGACTGGGCCATCTTTTGTGCCGACTCTCTCACTGGTCTTATCGTCGCCGTGACTCTCGTCTATCCCAGTAAAAAACTTGCCGATGTCAAAACTAGCTCGGTTCTGAAACGCTTCTTAAAAGAACCCCGTTTTGCCGCTGGTACCCGTCGCCAAGATGTCAAAATGTGTGAGGAAAAATTATCGATACCTTTGGAAAAATTTATCGAAGTCTGTCTTGACTCCATGCGGAAAATATCCTCAGACATAAACTTATAAGCTTTTTTGTTCTAAAAAATTCAAACTATATTTTTCCCTATCTAAAGGCATAAATTAAAATATATTTTCATTATTATATATCTTTTATGTATTTTGATATATTTATATACGGTAAAACTTGCGGAGAAAAGACTAAAATTTTGTGCTAGAATAGCGGCAGTCAATGATCGATATTAATCTCATCCGCAACGAGCCCGAACTAGTTAAAACTGCCCTAAAAAACCGCCAGGTTGATGTCTCTATTTTTGACAAAGTTCAGTCGCTTGACGCCGATTATCGAAAAATTCTCACTCAAGTCGAAGTCCTCCGCTCAGACCAAAATAAAATTACCAAAGACATCAAAGGCCGACCCACTCCCCAGCAACTAGATAGCGCTAAAAAAATCAAAGAAAATCTAAAAGATATTGAAAATTCCCTCAAAGAAACCCAAGACAAGCTCAACTTAGCCCTGGAAGAGATCCCCAATATTCCTGCCTCGGATGTCCCTGTAGGCAAGGATGACTCTGACAATGAAGTTATCAAAACCGTTGGCCAAAAACCTAAATTCGATTTTGAGCCTTTAGATCATCAGGATTTAGGCGAAAAATTGGATATTATTGATACTAAAAAAGCGGCCCAAATTTCTGGTTCCCGTTTTGGCTACTACAAAAATGATCTCGTCATTTTAGAGATGGCTCTAATGACCTATGCCATTCAAAAACTTCAAAAAAGGGGCTTTCATCCTATGCTGCCGCCTCTTATGATTAAATCTCAGACGGAATGGGCCTGTGGCTATACCAGCAATAAAAATCTTTTTGGCGCCTACTACTCCCTCCCCGAAGACGATTTGGTTTTTATCAGTAGTTCCGAGCATTCTGTGGTTCCTTATCACATGAATGAGACTTTAAGTCAAGATATTTTTCCCATAAAATACGTTAATTTCTCTCCCTGTTTCCGTCGCGAATCCGGTACCTACGGCAAAGATATGAAGGGAATGCTTCGGGTTCATCATTTCAACAAGGTGGAAATGAACGTTTTCACTCTCCCGGATTACAAAGTCTCCGACGCTATGTGTCTCGAAATGCTTTCTATCGAAGAAGAAATTTTACAGGAATTAGGCCTCCACTATCAGGTCATGAAATGCTCTACCGGTGATCTTCCTCAACCCAACCGCCGGATGTATGACATTAACACCTGGTTTCCCGGCCAAAATGCTTACAAAGAAACCAGTTCTTGTAGCAACTGTGGCGACTATCAAGCTCGCCGTCTTAACACCAAGGTTAAAATCAACAATCAAAACGAATACGTTCATATTCTCAATGCCACTGTCGTCAACGACCGCTTAATGTTGGCTATTTTAGAAAACTATCAACAGGCAGACGGCAGTATCAATATTCCTGAGGTGCTTTGGCCACTCTGTGGCCTTAAAGTCATCTCCCCTAAATCGTAGAGGAGCCACCTAACCCCGATGGCCGACTTAGTCGGTCCATCGGGGAGGTTTGCTGTACAATATAAAAGCTATGTTTAAACTCTTTAAAAATCTCTTTGATGAAAATCAACGACGATTGGGAAGTTTCAATGTTTTAATATCAAAAATTAATGCGTTTGAACCTGAAATTAAAAAACTTTCCGATAAAAAACTCAAAGATAAAACTTCCGAGTTTAAGGACAAATTAAAAAAGGGTAGCAGCCTTGATGATCTTTTACCAGAAGCCTTTGCTGTCGTTCGGGAAGCCATTTTTAGAACCGTTGGTGAACGTGCCTATGATGTTCAACTGATGGCTGCCATTGCCCTCCACCAGGGTTCTATTGCTGAGCAGCGCACCGGGGAAGGAAAAACTCATTCGGTTATTTTTCCTGCCTACCTAAACGCTCTTTCTGGTAGGGGAGTCCATGTAGTTACTCCAAACGATTATCTGACTAGAGTTGGTGCCGGCTGGTACCCTAAGGCTCTACATCTTTTAGGTATTTCCACTGCTGCCATTGTTCACGAAGAATCTTTTCTTTTTGACCCTGATTTTACTGATGAAACTCAAAAATTTGATGACCGTTTGGCCCACCTGCGTCCTATTTCTCGTCAAGAAGCATACCTTGCTGATGTCACTTATGGTACCAATAATGAATTTGGCTTTGATTATCTTCGCGATCACATGGTGGGGGATTTTTCTCAAAAAGTTCAGCGTCCTTATCATAATTTTGCTATCGTCGACGAGGTTGACTTTGTTCTTATAGACGAAGCCCGAACTCCCCTAATTATTTCTTCTCCCAACAACCAGCCTGTCGAAAAATATTATAAATTTGCCCAAATTGCCTCAGAATTACAACCTACAGATTATGTCATTGATGAAAAATCAAAATCCGCCACCCTCTCTGAATTTGGTATTAGGAAAGTTGAAAAAATTCTCAATATCACCAATCTTTATGAGGAATCCTTTGAAACTATTCACTACATCGAAAATGCTATCAAAGCCCAGGCACTGTTTCACAAGGACAAAGAATACGTTATCAAAGACGGAGAAATAGTTATTGTCGACGAATTTACCGGTCGGCTAATGCATGGCCGCCGTTGGTCAGACGGTCTTCATCAGGCGGTAGAAGCCAAGGAAAATGTCCGCGTTCAGCAGGAATCCCAAACCTGGGCTACTATTACTTTTCAAAATTATTTCCGTCTTTACGACAAGCTTTCCGGCATGACTGGTACTGCCGCCACTGAGTCTGAAGAATTCAAAAAAATCTATAACCTTGATGTCATTATTATTCCGACTAATAAAGACACTCAAAGACAGGACAGAAATGACTTAATTTTTAAAACTCAACGTAGTAAATACGCTGCTATTGCCGCCAAAGTTGAAGAACTTCATAATTTAGGCCAGCCAGTCTTAATCGGTACCACCAGTATTGCCAAAAACGAAATTATTTCCTCAATGCTTCGCAATAAAAAAATTCCTTTTCAGATGTTAAATGCCAAAAATCACCAATCCGAGGCAGAAATTATTGCCAAGGCTGGTATGAAAGGAGCGGTAACAGTTGCCACCAATATGGCCGGTCGGGGAGTTGATATTATTTTAGGAGGTCCCAAAGAAAAAATTGATCCTAAAAGTTGGGAAAAACAACACCAGGAAGTCATCGACTTAGGTGGTCTTTATGTCATCGGTACCGAACGTCACGAGTCTCGCCGTATTGACAACCAGCTTCGTGGCCGTTCCGGCCGTCAGGGTGACCCCGGTTTTTCTCAATTTTACGTGGCTCTGGATGATGATTTAATGCGTATTTTTGGGGGAGAAAAAATTTCTGCTCTCATGGGTCGTTTTAATATGCCCGAAGACGCACCCTTAACTCACCCTATGATTTCTCGTGTCCTTGAGCAAATCCAGGTTAAAGTTGAAGGTTACAATTTTGATGTCCGTAAATCTTTAGTTGAATACGATGATGTCATTAACAAACAACGTCAAATTGTCTATAAACTCCGTGACGAAGTTTTGGAAAACGCCAAAAACAGTCCCGACAAAAACTATGATCATGTCTTCAAATATCTAGATAATGAATTATCTCGGATTATCGCTGTTAATTCTGATTTCAACGGTAAGGTTGATGCTGACAAGCTCTCTTTGGAATTTTTAGAAATTTTACCCATGCCTTCAGCTATCCGTCTTCAATTGGTCAAAGATATTAAAAAAAGCCAAGACCCATCCGCACTTTTGGAAAACCTTTTGAAAACCCAATGGCAAGAACGCCAGAAATTTTTTGGCTCTGACATTGCCAACAATATTCTCTCCTATGCTGTTATCCAGTCTTTGGATCCTCTCTGGGTAGAACACCTCACCTCTCTTGATGATTTGCGTGAGGGAGTCCGCCTGCGCGGCTATGCCCAAAAAGATCCATTGATTGAATACCGCAAAGAGGGTTACGACATGTTCCAAAATCTAATGACTCGTTTCGAAGCCAATCTGTCCCGCATGCTTTTCCGTCTTGAGCCAGTAGCTCCCACAACCTCTTCAGCTGCTAAAACTCAAGAAGGTAGGGGAGAGATGATTACCCCAGACTCCCCCACCCCTACTCAAGATTCAGAAGCCTCCCTGCCTCCTCCAACTACCCCCAAAGTAGTCAAAACCTTAGGCCGCAACGACCCTTGCTGGTGCGGTTCTGGTAAAAAATGGAAAAAATGTCATTACCCTGAGGTACAATAAATTAAATGTTTCGAGATATTTTTTCCAAATCACCCCAAAAAGAATTTGATAAAACTCCATTATCATTAAAACCCTATGGTGAAACCAATGTCGGTCGGAAAAGAAGTCACAATGAAGATGCTATTTTAATTTTTGATGCTTCTGATTTGCCAAATTCAGAATTATTACATAATGTTTTTGCTGTTGCCGACGGAGTTGGTGGTCAACCTTTTGGTGAAGTCGCCGCTAATTCTCTAGTTTCTTCTATTTATAAATATGCCTCAGAGGCTAAATATATTACTGATAACACTCTCATATCTATCAACAGAGAGATTGATGCTGGTGCCAGTACTCTAGTTTTGGCCCAACAATCAAGAAAAGACAAAAATCATTATCACGTTTATTCTGTCGGCGATAGTTCTGCTTTGATTTTAGACAGTCGTTTACAAAAAATGACCGAAATAACCAGACGTGATGAAGATTCGCAAGGTATCGTCACTCAGGCCATGGGTCCCGACACTGGTTTAGCAAGACTTCGTCAACCCAACCAAAATTCGGTTCATTTAGAACCGGGCCAAACCCTTATTTTAGCTTCAGACGGTTTTACCAGATATATAGACAAAAAACAGATTACTACTCAACAGATTCTTAAATACAAGCGATCTTACCCACAAAATTCCGATTTTGTTAAGTCTTTGGTAGACAGAACCAATGCTCTTGGTGGAGTCGACAATATTACTATTATCAGTATTCCCTACCAACCCAAATAATGACAAAAATCCACTCTCAGATTAAGTCGGCAATAGCCGCCTCTTCCCACATTCTCCTCCACCTCCACCCCCATCCTGATGCTGATTCAGCCGGCTCAGCTTTAGCTTTTTATCATTTTCTAAAATCACTAAAAAAGAAAGTTACCCTCATCTCTGGTGACAACAATCTCCCTGCTAATTTACAATCCCTACCTGGCAGCAATAAAATTACTCCTAAAAACTTTTTCCAAATTGATTTATCCAAATATGATTTATTTATAATTTTGGATTCATCCGCTCCAGATCAAATTAGTAAAATTGCCCCAGTTGTTTTTCCTCCCCATCTTAAAACTATCGTTATCGACCATCACGCCAGCAACCAGGCTTATGGCAACCTTAATTTAATTGACAAAAATTCCCCTGCTACCTGTCAAGTAGTTTATGAATTATTTAAAAAGTTAAAAGCCAAGATAACCCCAGCCATAGCTGCCTGTCTTTTGGCTGGTCTTCACACCGATACCGGTGGTTACAAATACCCTCCCACAACAGCTAGTACTTTTACCGCCGCTGCTGAATTAAGTCAAATTTACCCTAAATTTACAAAAATTATTTTTGAAATTGAAAACAATGATACTCCAGATAACTTAAAATTTTTAGGACTAATACTCAATCATATTGAAACTCATTTTTCTGATCATGTAGCTATCGCCTCACTATCTTTTGAAGAAATTAAAAATAGCGGTCTTAATCCTGACCAAATTCCTTCCGGAATTTCCAACATGCTCAAATCAGTAGTCGGCTGGGAGATTGGCATTTCTATGATTGAATCCCAGCCGAACAAGGTTGACGTCAGTATGCGTACCAGAGATTCTCACAAATATGATTTGTCACAAATAACCGTAGCCACTGGTTTTGGTGGTGGTCACAAAGCCGCTGCCGGTGCGACAATTCCACTGTCTTTATCAAACGCCAAAAAACTCGTATTAGAATGCATTCAAAAGCTTCACCCTGATTTATAATAGGTCATGGAAGATTGTCTTTTCTGTAAAATTATTAGAGGTGAAGTTCCTTGTCAAAGAGTCTACGAAGACGATCATTATCTAGCCTTCCTTGATATTAAACCTCTCTCTCCAGGTCATACTCTACTAATTCCCAAAGATCACTACCGTTGGGTCTATGATGTCCCCAATTTCGGTCAATTTTGGGAAGTAGCCCGTGATCTTGCTCTCAAACTCAAAGATCAGCATCAAGCCAAATTTATTAGTTTTTTAACTATGGGAGACGAAATTCCACATGCCCACATCCACCTTATCCCCAAGTACTGAAACCGAAAAAATTATCGACAAAAATGTCGAATTAATTGAAGAGATTAAAAAGTTGACCCATCAACTGGAAATTCAAAATCACCCCTACAAAAGAATCGGTAAAGCTTTTACCACCGGTGTCTTTACTGCCCTAGGTTCAGTTTTTGGAACTGTTGTCGTTATTTCACTTTTAGTGTATATTCTCTCCCAACTTTCCTTTACCAAAGGTATTATTGAATTCTTCAAAAACGGTCCCAAACCAGGATCTCTTACCCCAAAGATTGAGCTCTTTGTGCCCGAACTCTCTCAACCTTAGTTAAGTGCTTTTTACGGAGCCTAATTGCTTTAGGAGTTACATCAATTAACTCGTCACTCTCTATGAAATCTAATGCTTCTTCAATACTATATTTAACTGCCGGTGCCAAAATTATGGCATCATCATTGCCGGCTGAACGCATGTTAGTTAATTGCTTGCCTTTACAGACATTTATTTCTAAATCTCCTATTACCGGTCTACCTCCGACTATTTGCCCCTCATAAACCGCTTCAGTAGGTTCGACAAAAGTTATTCCTCGTTTTTGGGCTAAATCAAGGCCAAAAGACAGAGCTTTACCGCTCTCTGAGGCAATCATAACTCCGTTTCTATTTTTTAAATTATCCTCACTTTTAGGTTCATATCCCAAAAACAAAAAACTCATTGATAGTTGTCCTTTAGTTTCTGTCATCAGGTGACTTCTCAGTCCCAAAGAATTTTTTTCCGAAATTTTATAAACCATTTTTATGCCTTCTTTGTCATCTTTGATCATATCAAGCATTTCCGCCTTTCTTTTGCCCAACTCAGCGGTGATAGCACCTACAAACTCCTCTGGAGTCAATATAGTTAACTCAGAAAAAGGTTCATAAGTCTTTCCTTCTATTTCCTTTAAAATTACCTCCGGCTTACCTATTTCCATAGCAAAACCCTCACGTCGTAATTTTTCAATTAAAATTGCCAAGTGAAGCTCTCCACGTCCCGACACTATCATCCTAATACTGTCGGTGACATCATCGGTTACCCTCAGCCCCAAATTAGTTTCTGCCTCTTCTCTCAGTCTTTCCTTAAGTTCTCTGCTAGTTAAAAATTTAGCCTCTTCTTTAGCAAAAATACCGCTATTTGGTCCGAATGAGGCTTTTAGTGTCGGTTCGGTTATCTCTATTGTCTCAAGAGCTACTTGATGGTGAATATCAGTCAAGGTCTGACCAATTTTAATCTCTGGAATTCCGGCTAAGTACACAATTTCTCCACTACCAGCCTCGTCGGCCTCTATTTTATTAATTCCTTCATTGACATACATTTTTTCAACCTTAAAGTTTCCCAGGACCTTTTGATCAGAGTTTACTAAAGACACAAAAGTACCTTTTTTAATTGTGCCCGCATTAACCCGACCTACTGCCAATTTACCCAAATATTCATTTTTCTCAAAGGCCGAGACCAACATTTGAAAAGGGGAATCTTCATTTTTGGAAGCCTTCGGGATGTATTTTATAATCGTCTCAAAGAGGGGAGTTGTATCACCATTTTCCTCCGGGCTTACAGGCATCTCAAAATAAGTCTTACCTTCTTTACCAATAGCAAAAACCACCGGAAAATCAAGTAAATTTTCATCAGCTGCCAAACTTAAAAATAAATTCTCAGTATCCCTGATCACTTCCCTAACTCTCTCATCCTTGCGGTCAATCTTATTAATTACCAGAATTATCTTTAAACCATAATCTAAAGCTTTTTTTAGGACAAATTTAGTTTGTGACAGGGGTCCTTCGGCTGCATCGACAATCAAAAGTGCTCCGTCAACCATATTTAAAACCCGTTCTACCTCACCTCCGAAATCGGCATGACCTGGAGTATCCACAATATTAATTTTTGTATCTTTATAAAAAACAGACGTGTTTTTAGACAAAATCGTAATTCCTTTTTCCCGCTCTAAATCATTACTGTCCATAATCCGAGTCATCTGCATTTCGGTCTGATTTTCCCTGAAAGAATGGGTTTGTTTTAGAAGTGCATCCACCAGAGTGGTCTTGCCATGATCTACGTGGGCAATGACTGCTATATTTCTGATTTCACTTGCTTTTTGCATCCGTCGATTTTACCACTAAAATACTCTTAATGAGAAAATCTCTCCTCCTATTTTTGTTCTTGCTTTTTGTTTCTGGTTTTTCGTTTCTTTATTTTTTCCGTCACCGGCTTCCTACTCAAAACCAAATTGAAGTTCTGGTTGAAGACATCAAGCCCCAGCCTACCCACATTTTAGAATCCGGTCTTCCTAATAAGCATTTATTAAAAACTGTTTTTGTACCTCAAGCTCCGCAGAAAAATTGGGATCAACCCTGGCAGGATGCCTGTGAGGAGGCAGCGCTCCTCAATGCCCATTATTTCTATCAGCAAAAACAAGCCTCAGTTGATGAAATGGTTGCTGATTTAAATAAACTTTTTGACTATGAACGGCAGCAGGGATGGGGACACGATGTCAATATTACTCAGATGGCTTCAATGGCAGCAGACTTATGGGGCTATCGGAGTCAAATTATTGACAACCCAACTCTTGAAGACATAAAAAAGGCCATATCACAGGATATTCCCGTTGTTATTCCCGCCAATGGCAAAACTCTTTTTGCTGAAAACAAAAATTTCAAAAATGGTGGTCCCTGGTATCACAACCTAATTATTTTAGGTTATGACGATAGTAAACATAAATTTACCGTTCATGATGTTGGCACCCGTTTAGGTGCCTACTATTCATATAGTTATGGTCTATTAATGGAATCAATTCATGATTTTCCGGACACCGGCCATAAAGAGGATATCAATCAGGGTGTTCCTCGTGTTCTCCTTTTGCTAAAATAGTCTATGAAAATTATTATTCTCGCCTTGTCCCTAATCTTTTTTTCTGCATGCACTAAAAAACCGGCCACTGTGGTTGCCCCCACTCCCTCTCCGGTTGACATTCAAATTACAATTTCACCCAAAAAAAATATGACTAACGAAGACACTTTAGTGGCTCTCAATACCAAAGACGGCCAAATTGTTTTAAAACTATATTCCAAAGAAACACCCAATACTGTCGCTAATTTTTTAAAAAAAGTTGATAGCGGTTTTTACAACAACCTTACCTTTCATCGGGTAATTGCTGGCTTTATGGCCCAGGGAGGTGACCCGACCGGTACCGGCACCGGCGGCAATCGCCAAAGATCGGAACTTAATTCTCTCCCTTTTAAAAGAGGTAGCCTAGGTTTAGCTCGGACTCCCGATACCAAAGAATACAGTAACGATTCTCAATTTTTTATTTGTTTTACTGATGAGGGTTGTCAACATTTAACCGGTGACTACGTTAATTTTGGTGAAGTTGTTTCTGGCTTTGAAGTCCTCGATCAAATTCAAATGGGTGACAAAATTGTTAGTATGACCACCAAAACCAAATGAAAAAAATAATCATTCTTTTGGTTATCGCTGTTTTAGCGGGGGGCTATTTTTTCTTCAAAAACCTCAGTCCTGCTGCCCCAGTCCAGAATTTTGCTGATTCTGAAGCTGATCTTATTCTCTTTTGGGGAGTCGGTTGTCCCCATTGTCAAAAAGTTGAAGAATATATCAGTGAACACAAGCTGAGTGACAAACTAAAAATTGCCAAAAAAGAAGTCTATTATGACCAGGGCAATCAACACCTTTTAAACGAGACCGTCAAAAAATGCCCCGAGATTGATACCAGTCAGGGTGTTGGTGTGCCCCTAGCTTACTCACCGGGCGAGAACAAGTGTTTTTACGGCGATACTCCCATCATCAACTGGCTTTCCGCCAAATGATACAATAATTTTGTGGTTAAAAAATTAAAATCTAAAAGTTTTCACCTGAGCTTGGGAGTAATTTTTCGATGGATCGTCTTTGGCTTTCTTCTCTATTTGGCCATTGGTTATCTCTCCGCCAATCGTCTCGACCTAAAAACTAACACCCCCACTATTAACCTGAGTCCAAATAATTCTTCTTTAAAAACTCAGGATTTTTCTCAGACACTTACTGTCTACAAGGATCAATTTTTAAGTTTTGCCAATCGTCAAATTACTGAAATAAAAAAAGGTGTCGTAACTAAAATTTACGAAGACATTATTAAAAGTATTGACCAAAAATGAACCCTATAGATTTAAAAAATAAATTAGAGGAAATTAAAAAAAAGCTTGATTATCAATCTCTACTGTCGGCAGAGTCAGAGTTAAAAACTAAAAGTCAGGATGAAACTCTTTGGTCTAACCCGGAAAAAGCCTCTCAAATCATGCAGGAACTATCTGATTTACAAAAAACCATTACTACTATCAGTACTATTGAATCAGAACTCAAGTCTCAGGAAGAATTTCTGACCTTGCTATCCGATAGCCCTGATGAGGCTATGGCAGGGGAATTGGAATCTAATCTTAAAAAAATATCTCAAAATATCGACGAATTGGAATCAAAAACTTATTTATCTGGTAAATACGATAAAAATCAGGCTATCCTCTCTCTGCATGCCGGTCAGGGTGGTACCGAAGCTATGGACTGGGCTTCCATGCTTCAACGTATGTATCTTCGTTATTTTGAAAGAAAAAACTGGTCCTTTGAACTTCTTGACTTGACGCCCGGAGATGAGGCCGGAATTAAATCTGTTTCCTTTAAAGTTAATGAAAATTTTGCCTATGGTTACCTCAAAGGTGAAAATGGAGTTCATCGCCTGGTCCGTCTTTCTCCCTTTAATGCTGATCAACTTCGCCAGACTTCTTTTGCTAAAGTTGAAGTCTCTCCGGTCATTGAAAACTCAACCGACATTAACATTCGCCCAGAAGACGTGGAGTTTAGCGCTTTCAGAGCCGGTGGCCATGGCGGTCAAAACGTTAACAAGGTTTCTACTGCTGTCCGTCTGGTCCACAAAGCCACCGGCATTACCGTTTCCGCCCAAAGCCAGCGCTCTCAGGATCAAAACCGGCTCATTGCCATGCAGATGCTTACCGGCAAGCTTTGGGCTATCAAGGAAGCTGAGCTTTCTGCCGAAAAACAGGATATAAAAGGCGATAATGTTATCGCTGGTTGGGGACACCAAATCCGCTCCTACGTCCTTCACCCCTACAAAATGGTCAAAGACCTTCGAACTCGATATGAAACCTCCGACACTACCGCTGTTTTAGACGGTGATATTGATGCCTTTATTGCCGCCGAATTAAAACTATGAAAAAAACCCTAAAATTTCTTTTTATTCTAATTTTTAGTCTTTTGTTTCTAACTTCACTTTTTATTTTCTTTTTTTCAAGGCTTACTCATCGTAATTTTCTCTATTTCCCCAAAACTTTTAAAGAATCCCTGTCTTTACCAAAAACAGACAGTTTGGATTTTTTAGTCCTAGGTGCCGATAAAAGAAATGATCTCTTGGAAAAAACCACCACCACCGACACTATTATCTATGGCCATCTCGATTTTAACGACTCTCATCTTCATCTTTTTTCTCTACCTCGTGACCTTTGGGATTATTCTTTAAAAAGTAAAATTAACCAAATTTACCCCACCGCGAGAGAGGCTTCAGATTCGGCTCAAAAATTTATCTATATAACCGATAATTTTAGCCGTATCACTGGTAAAAAAATTAAAAAAGTCCTGGTTTTAAATACTGATGATCTTAAAAATTTAGCCGATATCTTGGGTGGAGTTGATATCTATCTAGAACAAGGTTTTGTTGACAACCAATATCCCAACGAAAGCTATATCAATAATCCCTCTCCTGAAATTCCAATTTATAAAACTGTTAAATTTGAAGCAGGATGGAACCATCTTGATTCTACCAATATTTCCGAATTCGTCCGTTCCCGTAAAAGCAGTGACCTGGCAGCCAATGGCGGTACTGATCTTGGTCGCATTGACCGTCAGCAGCAACTTATCAACACCTTAATAGACCGCCTCAAAAGCGAAGTTAATAGCAACCCTAAAATTATTCCCGGTCTTTATAATTTTTGGCAGTCCCTGGAACACAATTTTAAAGACACTGAGCTTTTTTCCTACGGACTGGATCATTTTTCAACGCTACCTAGCTTAAAGATAATTCGTCATCCTATCCCCACCGGCGAAAATCCTAAAAGCGATATCATTTATCACCCCCCCTATTTTATAAACCGTCAATGGGTGTTTATTACCCAATCTCAGGACTTTAAAACTCTCCATGATTTTATTGATTCTTCCTTGAAAAATGAGTGATTATCTAGCCATTCACGAGTATCGTCTCAACAAACTACTTCGTCTTATTTTTGAGCTTAATTTAGCCAAAAATTCTACAATCCTAGATCTTGGTTGTTACCCTGATTACCTTTTAAAGGCTCTCAGAAAAAATTTTGTACAAGTCTACGGAGTTTCCTCTGTTAGGGAAAAAATTTCTGACCCGAAAGTAAAAGTATTAAATCTGGAAACAGATAAGCTTGATTACTCTGCCAAGACTTTTGATTTGGTCATTATGAGCGAAGTTTTAGAACACTTAGGTACTGGTGTAGAAAAACTATTCTCAGAAATCAGCCGAATTCTTAAACCAGGTGCTTATTTCATCCTGACCACTCCCAATGCTATTCGACTTCACAATCTTTTTTCCTTGATTTTAGGAAGAAATATTTATTTTCCTCTTTTTCAGTTAGAGCAGCACCACAACTTTCGTCACCAGCGGGAATATACGGTTACAGAAATAAAATCCCTGATACCGCCTTCTTTAAAACTGACCAAGTCTCAACATTTGGCCGCCTATCCTCCCTTTCGTAACAAGGTTAAATCAGAGGCTCTTTTTACCCGCCTGGGTAAGTGGTTTTTCTATGGATTACTGCTTCTATTTCCTCGACGCCGGGACACGCTGATGCTTGTTTTTAAAAAGTCCTGATTTGTTATACTGAATTATGGAAATACCAAATCTAACCAACTCTTCTGCTGTTCCGTCTTCAAAAAATAATTCATCTCCTTCGACAGCCTCAAATTCGCCTTCACTTAAAATAATTCTCTTAATGCTTTTAATTGCCTCCGTCCTGGGCTTTGCCGCTTCTCGTCTTTTTCCGATCACCCCCCAAAATGGCAGCTCTGTCTCTTTACTCCCTGGTGGAGAAAGTGCCCTAAGTACCGACGATATTAAAAATCAGGATGAACTTCAGGTTGGTAAACTTTACGGCAATACCTCAGCCAATTTCAAAGATTCGGCTACGGGTACTATAGAAAAAGGCGCTGTCAACGGTATTGGCACTCATATCTTAGTCCGTCCTGGCGGCGATTCTCAGAGAGTTTCTTTAACCTCTTCGGCTGTTGATTTAGATTTATTTGTTGACCGCAAGGTTGAAGTTAAGGGAGAAACCAATACTTCCAGTAAAACTGGCTGGCTCATGGACGTTGGTTCTATTAAGATTGTTGAGTAATTATGGAAATTGTTTTTGACAAAGTTACTAAAAATTACGGTCCTATCAACGTTTTTCGTGATTTGGACCTCAAGATTAAACCGGGGGAGTTTTTGTTTGTTACCGGTCCTAGCGGCTCAGGCAAGTCAACCCTGATCAAAATGATCTTAAATCAGGTTAAACCCAGTAGCGGTCATATCATTATCGACGATAAAAAACTCAGTGAGATTAAAGATAAAAAAGAAATTGATCGCCTCCGCAAAAAAACAGGGGTTATCTTTCAGGATTTTCAGCTGATAAATGACCTAACTATTGAAGAAAATATTGCCTTGGCCCTAGACATTGTTGGCTATCCTGCCGATAAAATTTCTTCTCGAATTACTGATGTAGTTAAACTGGTTAAGCTCCAGCACCGCTATTTTCTCTTTCCCTCTCAGCTTTCTGGAGGTGAGCTCCAAAGAGCCTCTCTTGCCAGGGCTCTCAGCGTTGAGCCCGAAGTGATTTTGGCCGATGAACCTACTGGTAATCTTGATCCGGCCAATGCCTGGAATTTGATTAAAATTCTTCAGGAAATCAACGAGAAATTTAAAACTACAATTATTATGACTACTCATAACATGGACTTTATTGAGTCTTTGGACAAAAAAGTTATTAAACTCGACAAATGAAACTATTAAAACTCACCCTTCATCATATCCGCCGTTCTCCCTTTCAGAGTTTGATCGCCTTTATTGCCGTTTTTCTTAGTTTTTTAGTTCTCAATACCTTTGTTTATCTCAATCGTGGTCTTAATCAGGTTTTAAGTTATTTTGAAACCAAACCTGAAATTACTATTTATCTAAAAGACGGCCTGGAGGCTGAAAAAATTACCGCTCTGGAAAACGAAATTAAAACTTATCCTAAGGTTAGGGAAATTAGAAAAATTTCCAAAGAAAAAGCCCTTGAGCTTTACAAGGAAATGAACAAAGACAATCCCCTGTTAACCGAGATGGTTACTGCTTCTGTTTTACCGGCATCAATTGAAGTTTCGGCGAACGACCCTCGGGTTCTGGAAGTCATTGCCCAAAAATTTTCCTCGAAATCCGAAGTCGATGAGGTTATTTACCAAAAAGACATTATCCAGTCGCTTTTAAATTGGACCAAAATCATCCGTTTTTTTGGTATTGCTTTGGTGGCTATCTTTTTAGTCATTGCTTTTTTAATTATCTTTAGTCTTATCGGGATGAAAATTACCAACCGCAAGGACGAGATCCGCATTTCCCGGCTTTTGGGGGCCTCTAAATTTTATGTTAAACGCCCCTTTTTACTTGAAGGTATCATTTATGGTGCCCTGGGAGCCTTTATCGGTTTTTGCCTTAGTTACCTAACTATTTTTGCCATTCGCAATCCTGTTAATCATTTCTTCCGGCCCATTATTTTCATCAACGAATTCTCTCTTTTGGAAATCCTAATTCTCATCGGCGAGGTCTTTTTTGGTCTTTTCATTGGTCTGTCGGCTAGCTGGCTCGGAGCTAGAAGATATATCAAATGGTAAAAAAAATTCTTCTTATTTTCACTCTGGCTTTTTTACTTATCTCACCCTTGGCGCAGGCTCAAAACCTCGAAGAAGTTCAAAAGCAAATTGCCGAGCTTAGTGCTAAATTGTCAGAATTAAATAAGCAAAAGAATACCCTAAATAACCAAATTAAAATTTTTGATACCAAAATTGCCCAAATTGAGCTTCAAATTAAGCAAACCGGTAACAATATCAAAGTTATCAAGCAGGAAATTGCTGATTTAAGCCTTAAAATCGGCGGTTTAGATGTTTCCCTCAATGACCTTTCCGGAAAATATATTGAGCAGGTCAATCAAAACTACAAGCTTCAAAAACGGATTCCTTTTTTTGCTATTTTCGGCTCAGGTAATCTTAACGACTTTTTTCAAAGTTACAAATACCTAAGTTCTCTCCAGCAAAAAAGCCAGGATACTCTGGTTGACATGGAGACTACCCGTACCAATCTTGACCTTCAAAAACAGGAAAAAACCAAAAAACAAACAGAGCTTGAGGCCATGGAAAAGCAATTAGCTGCCCAACAAAAAAGTCTCTCAACCCAAAAAGCCTCCAAAGACAAGCTTCTCCAGGATACAAAAAACGATGAGGCTGTTTACCAGCGCCGTCTACAGGAAGCCCAAGCGCAACTGTCTTCTTTTCGCCGTTTTGCCGATTCTGCCGGCGGTAGTACCTGTTTGGCAGCCTCTCCTGGCGGAGGTAGTGACGGTAATTTCTATTCCCAGCGTGACCCTCGCTGGTGCAATGAATATATTGGAAATTCAAACGACACCATTGGCGCGGTTGGCTGTTACATTAGTAGCGTTGCCATGGTTCACAAAAAAACCGGTAACGCTTCCTTGACTCCTAGTGTTTATGCCGACGATCCTAACCGCTTTTTTGGAAACACTGCTTATATGCTTAGTCCCTTAGTACCTGCTGGTCATTCCTACCGCACTAGTGCCTACAATACCGAAACCATTGACAAGGAGCTTAGTGCTGGCCGTTATGTTGTCGCTCAAATGCGCATGTCAAATATTGCCGGCATGCATTTTATTGTCATTATCAGCGGTAGCAATGGCAATTATAAAATTCATGATCCTTGGTTTGGACCTGATCAGGACTTTTCTAGTCGTTATTCTCCGGCGACTGTCATGAGTCTCCGCCTCTTTACCAAATAAAACCCGCCTCTTCGGCGGGTTTTACTACTTATCTACTTAGTATCCTCTAGCCAATTTTCTGATTCCCAGAGCTGCTAAAGCGACACTGGTTATGACCACACTTTTGACTAAAAGGTCGTTGCTACCAGTTTTAGGGGTAGTTTTCTTGGTGATATAAAAGGTGGCAGTATCACGGTCAGAAACATTATTGTTTTTAACCGTAGCTACGTTAGTTTGGGAAGAAGCAGCGCTGTCAGTCGCCACTTTAGCTCTCAAATAAAAGCTTCTGGTTTCACCTACACCCAAGCTGGAAATTTTCCAGGTAACGGTGCGATTGTTTTTATTGATTTCACCAGGAGCCAAAATAATTTGGTTAACCCAAGGGTAATAATCGGTGACTACCAAATCGTAAAGGATATCTTTACCGGTGTTGGCGACCACGATATTAAAGTCCATTAGGTCTCCACTGACAAAGACTTTTTGCTCACGGGAAATATTGTCGTAGTATTTATCATCATTTATAGGTCTGATCTTTTTATCGATAGACACTTTATACTCGACTTTTTCCTGTGAGTAGCTGTCAGCTAAAACTCCCGAAGGAAAAACCAAAGCTGCCATTAAGGCAAAAGATACGATTAGTTTTTTCATATTATTTATGGTTAATAACTATTATTACAGGGTATTATATCTTTTGAATCTCATCTTGTCAAGCTCTTTGCTATACTCTCTATATGAAGCAAACTCAGATCTCTGAGCTGTCTGTTTTTTTTCCTACCTATAACGAAGAGAAAAATATCGCCAATACTGTCGACAAGGCTGCTGCAATTCTAAAAAAAATAGCAGCTAAGTGGGAAATTATTATTGTCAATGATGGCTCCAAAGATAAAACAGCCGAAGTTGCTGCGGTTCTCAGGAAAAAATATGCCCCTAACCTACGGGTAATTACCCACAATCCCAACCGGGGCTATGGCGGCGCTCTCCAAAGTGGTCTTTATGGTGCTAAGTATAACTGGATTTCTTTTACTGACTCTGACGGTCAATTTGACTTTTCCGAAATTACCAAATTAATTGACAAGCAGCAACAAACTGGAGCCGATATTGTTGCCGGTTATTATCTCAAAAGACAGGTCCCCCAAATGGTTATATTTACTTCCAAAATCTGGGAACTGATTGTCTTTATCCTCTTTGGTCTTAAGATTAGGGATATCGATTGTGCTTTTAAATTAATTAGTAAAAAAGTTATTGAAACTATTCCTAAACTCGAGTCAGAGAGGGGAGCTTTTATCACCAGTGAACTATTAATCAAAGCTAAAAAAGCTGGTTTCAAAATTACCCAGCTAGGTGTTCATCATTATGCCCGGACCGAAGGTCAGGCTACCGGACGTCAGCTCAAAGTCATCCTTAAAAGCTTTTCAGATCTTTTTAAATTATGGTTTAAACTCACCTTTTCCCGTGTCTAAACTAAAAAAGTTTATTAAAAAAAATTGGCTGATTCTCCTAATTCTGCTATTAGCCGCCACTCTTCGGCTTTATAAAATCAACGACTATGCTGAATTTTTAGGTGACCAAGGTAGAGACGTACTCATCGTCAGGGATTTTTTAAAAAACGGCAATCTCTTTTTTATCGGTCCTCAAACTAGCATCGGCAACATGTATCTGGGTCCCTTTTACTATTATCTAATTGCTCCTTCACTGCTATTGGCCAATTTTAATCCCTTAGGACCGGCCATATTTATTGCTTTTATTTCTGTTTTAACTGTCTGGTTTATCTATTTTGTCGGTAAAAAATGGTTTAATCCTACTACCGCCTTAATCGCTTCTTTTCTCTATGCTATTTCTCCCGTGGCTATCAAATATGGTACTTTTTCCTGGAACCCAAACATTATGCCGTTCTTTTCCTTGCTTTTTATCTACTGGGTGGCTGAAAAAAAATACCCTTTGGCGGCTTTGGCCTTCGCCATGTGTCTCAACTCTCATTATTTAGCATTAATTTTATTGCCTGTAGCTGGTTTTATCTGGCTCAAAAATTATCAACCCAAACTACTTAAACCCACCTTTATTGCTATTTTTATTTTTCTTTTAACTCTCGCCCCCCAAATTCTCTTTGACATCAAACATCAAGGACAAAATTTTAATTCTCTAAAAACTTTCTTTACTCAGAGAGAAACAACTGTCAACCTCAAGGCCTACAAATCTATCCCTCTCATTCCCAAACTCTTTAATCAGATTAACACCAGTCTTTTAGCAGCTCACCAAAGTCAAATTAGCCTCTACGTCTCTTTATTCCTATTTATGGGTATTATCGCCCTAATTATCAAAAATAAATTTAAGAACAAGTATTTTCTTTATTCCGTTCTCTGGTACCTTTTTGCTCTCATTGGTCTCGGTCTCTACAAGCAGCATATATATGACCATTACTTTGCTTTTGTTTTTCCGGTTGTCTACTTACTTTTTGGCTACCTTCTCAGCCAAACCCCACTCCTGGTCACTCTCCCCACACTACTCTTGCTTTCTTATTTTTCTATAGTCAATCTACCTTTCAAGTACCCAGGAAATCGACAACTGGCCAATACCAAAGCCATCGTTGACACCATCAGTCGTCTTTCCGAAAACAAAGAATTTAACTTTACTCTTCTCGCCAAAACCAACTACGATCCAGCCTACGTTTATTTTATAAAGGAAGCCAATCTACCTTATTACCCACTCCAAGACAAAATAACCGAGCAGCTTTTTGTAGTCTGTGAACCTCATCCTGATATCAATTGTCAGCCTATCAACCACCCGGAGTGGGGAATTGCTGCCTTTGGATGGGCTAAAATTGACCAAGAGCTTGATCAAAATGGTGTCAAAGTTTACCGTTTATTACCCAATCCCGACGGTAAACAGCTATAATTATCACACCATGAAAGGCATTTCCGTCATCATTCCCTGCTACAACGAAGAAAATAATTTAAACAGGGGAGTCCTGACCGAAGTTTACGACTTTCTTAAAACTCAAAAATACCCTTGGGAGGTTCTGGTTTGTAATGATAAATCCACCGACAATAGTCTCAAAATTTCCAAGAAATTTGCCCTATCCCATCGTGGTTTTAAGGTTTTAGATCTCCCTAAGGGTGGTAAACCCGGTGCACTCTGGGGTGGTATCCAAGAGGCCAAGTACCCCCTGGTTCTTTTTACCGATATGGACCAATCCACTCCCATTTCTGAGTTAAAAAAACTCCTCCCCTTCTATGATAAGAAATACGATATTGTTATTGGTTCCCGGGGCAATAAACGCAGTGGTTTTGATTTTATCCGTCTTTTAGGTTCAAAAGTGTTCTCTGCTTTCCGTAAAATTCTTTTAAAAAGCCACATCGAAGACACTCAATGTGGCTTCAAGTCCATGAAAACTGAAATCGCTCTAAAAATTTTTCCCCGCCTTGAGGTTATAAAACATATTCAAGGTGGTCAAGGCTGGCGGGTTTCTGCCTACGATGTTGAGATGCTTTTTATCGCCGACAAATTAGGTTATAAAACCAAAGAGGTTCCGGTTCTATGGCAGGATGAAGATGTCAGCACCACCAAAGGTGACAAGAATGCTAAATACATCAAGGAATCAAAACGGATGGCGGCTGAAGTCTGGCGGGTTTTTACCAATAATCTCAAAGGTGTTTATGACAAAAAATAAAAAATACCTGTTATTAGGTATTATTTTAGTTATCTATTTTCTTTCCAGACTCATTAATCTCAATTCCCTGCCGGTTTTTGGCGATGAAGCCATTTATGTTCGCTGGGCACAGATTATCAAAAGCGTTGACACTCTTCGTTTTGTTCCCTTAACTGACGGCAAACAACCTCTCTTTATGTGGCTCAATGCCGCTCTTTTAAAGTTTGTTTCTGATCCACTTATTGCGGGTCGACTTGTATCTGTTTTTGCTGGTGCCGGGATACTGACAACTTTATTTCTAATTACCGGCAATATCACCGCCTCCTTTATTTATCTTTTATTGCCCTTTTCTTTCTTTTTTGACCGGCTAGCTACTGCCGATACTTTACTTTCTTTTTTTGGAATTCTCAGTTTTTACCTCAGCTTCAGACTTGCCCAAAAACCGGCTTTAGATCTATCTCTTCTGTTGGGAGTTTCTTTAGGTCTGGCTTGGTTGACAAAATCTCCGGCTCTTTACTTTATTATCTTAAGTTTTCTGACTTTTATTCTTTATCGACTGGATAACTTAAAAAAGATATATTTTCCCCTTCTTTCGGCCTTTATTGCTCTAATAATTTATAATATTCTCCGTCTTGGACCCGCCTTTTCCCAAATTGCTTTGAGAAATAAAGATTATGTCTGGTCTCTTCGAGAAATTTTAAAACATCCTCTCGACCCCCTCATTCCTCATCTCCACGACACCTTTACCATTTTTCACTTTTATCTGACCCTCCCGGTTCTACTCATTCCTCTTTTATATTTTTTATTCCGTAAATTTCAAAAATCAAGCCTTTCTGGCTTTGCCTCGCCGGAGTTTACGCAGGCGGGTCTCTGGTTTCTTTTACCACTTTTAGGCAATGCCACTATGGCCAAAGTCTTTACCGGCCGTTACATTCTTTTTGTCTTACCCTATCTCATCATTCTGCTAAGTTTTTTCCTGATTCAAATTTTTAACCGGAAATACTTTTATTTAGTTATCCTTATTTTTATCTTACCTTTGATTCGGCTAATTCATCTTTCCTCTTCTCCTTATACTGTTTCCTTACCTCAAACCGACTCCGGCTACAATATTAGCTGGACTTCAGGTTGGGGGATCAAAGAGTCGGCCTCCTACCTTATCAACCGTTCTCATTTTGCCAATGTAATCGTGGGCACCGAAGGTTATTTTGGCACCCTCCCCGACGGTCTCCAAATTTATACAAATCAGATCCCACAATTAACCATCCTGGGTATTGGCATAGATATAACTGAAATACCGGCAAATTTAGTTGATGCCTATCAGCACGGTGACGAAGTTTATCTCTTATTTAATGCCTCCCGTCTCAAGCTCAACACTTCCGAACAGTCCAAAGTAACTTTGGTTAGAAGTTTTCTTAAACCTGACGGCGATCGTCTCAATTTATACAAACTCTTGTAAAATAGCTTATGCTTAAAAAGTTTCTCCAGTCCCGCTTTTTCTGGCCAGCACTACTTATAATCTTGGTTTTACCTACCTTTAATTTTCTCATTAAACCCGGGGTCTATTGGAACATGCACGACGATATGCAGATGCTGCGCCTTCTGGAAATGGATAAATGTTTCAAAGACGGCCAAATTCCTTGTCGCTGGACTCCTGATTTAGGCTTTGGCTATGGCTATCCTCTTTTTAACTTTTACCCGCCGCTTCCCTCAGCAGTTGCCCAGGTTTTTCACTGGTTGGGCTTTTCCTATATGTACAGCATCAAAGCCTCGGCCATGCTTTTAATTTTATTTTCTGCCCTGGCCATGTATCTTTTGGCCAAAGAATTAACCAATCCTATCGGAGGATTTCTAGCCAGTATTTTTTATACCTATGCTCCTTATCGAGCCGTCAATATTTTTGTTCGGGGGGCTTTCAATGAAGCCTGGGCTAGTCTCTTTTTCCCACTTATTTTCTATTTTTCCAAAAAACTAATTACTGCTCCTCAAAAAATTAATCACCTCATTCTCCTTGCCCTCTCTTGGGCTGGCCTGCTTCTCTCTCACAATCCTATGGCACTTACTTTTACTCTCTTTTTTGCCCCCTGGTGCTTATATTGGTATCTCGTCACTTACAAAAAATTTACCCTAAAACCTATCTTAAAACTTTTCTTGGCTAGTCTTCTAGCTTTGGGCTTATCTGCTTTTTTCACCCTTCCGGTTCTACTGGAAACAAAACTTGTCCAAATTGAAACCATGTTTCAAAACTACTATCACTATTCTGTTCACTTTCTTAGTCTAAGACAATTATTTTTAAGTCAATTTTGGGGTGACGGTCCTTCTGTTTGGGGTGATCCTGATGCTATGTCTTTTTCTATAGGTACTCTTTATTATCTAATCCCCCTATTTATCTTTTTATACTATCTCTATCGTTTTATTAAAAGACCTTCAGCCAAGTTTTTTTTAGTCATCTTGGTTTTTCTCTCAGCTCTATTTAGTATTGTGATGACACATGAGCGATTTGCCTTTCTTTGGGCAATTCTATCACCAGTTCAAAAAATTCAATTCCCTTGGCGTTTCTTAAACCATACCCTTTTTCTATTTTCTCTAAACCTGGCTTTTTTACCTTCGATTATTGACAAAATCCGTCCCAAATTGATTTATTTTATCGCCCCCGCTTTGGCTTTAATTGTCTTTTTTCTCAACTATAAATACTTTTTTCCAGTCTCCTTTGGTCCTCTCACAGATGAAGAGAAATTTTCCGGTAATGCCTGGACCAATCAAATAACTTCGGGAATTTATGATTATTTACCAAAAACTGCTTCTACCGCGGCCAAATCAGCCGCTAAAGATATTGTTGACGCTGTCTCTCCTCCTAATACTGAATATGAGCTTTTGGGTTGGCAGAAGGGGACTAACTGGCAACTTTTTAACCTTAAAAATGAAACTCCCGCCAAATTCACCCTTTCTACCCTTTACTTCCCCAATTTCAAATTAATCGACAATGGCCGAGAACAGGTTTTTGAAGTCGAGCCGGAGCTGGGACGCATCACCGTCGATTTAGAGCCAGGGCAACACCAAATTTATCTTAAATTTTACGATACCCCCATCCGTAAAATTAGCAACCTTATTTCCCTATTTTCTTGGATTTTTGTTTCACTTTGCTTGTTAAAAAGGCCATGGAAGAGCCACAACTCGAAAGCTTAAAAAAACAAACCACTAAAAATATTTTCTTTCTCACTCTGAGAAATTTTGGAATTCAGGGGATATCTACCCTGGGTTTTTTCATTTTGACCTTACTATTAGGTACTGCCGATGTCGGTCTCTTTGCTATAGTTTCTGAATCTATCGGCATTTTAGGTTATTTTTCTGACATTGGCCTAGCCTCAGCTTTAATCCAGCAAAAAGAAGAGCCGGATAAAGTCTCCCTTCGGACCACTTTTACCATTCAACAACTTTTGGTTTTTCTCTGTTTGCTTGCTGTCGCTATTTTTTATCCTCAGTTGAGCAAATCTAGAGGTTACGGTGACCGAGAAATGTGGATTATGATTGCCCTCTGTTTTTCTTTTTTAGCCGGTTCTCTTAAAACTATTCCTTCGGTTTTATTGGAAAGAAAGTTAAATTTTAAACTTATTTCTACCGTCGACATTATCGAAAACGTTCTTTTTTACACTTTAGCCGTGGCTTTTGCCTGGATGGGTTTTGGAGTTTATGCCTATGCTATCGCTACTTTTATGAAAAGCCTTATCGGCTTGATTATTATGTACTCGCTTAGCCGCTGGCCTGTTGGTTTTGCTTATGACCGAAAAACTGCTAAAAGACTCTTTTCTTTTGGTATTCCCTTTCAGCTTAATTCTTTTATTTCTGTGGCAAAAGATCGCTTTTCCAATCTATTTGTCGCCGATATTTTAGGTCGGGAATCCTTTGGTCTTTTAGCCTGGGCTCAAAAAGGGCCCCGGATCCCGCTTAGTTTTATGGATGCTATTATGCGAGTTACCTTTCCTACCTTCTCCCGACTTCAAAGCGACCGGGAGTTTCTTAAAAAATCTCTAGAAAAAAGTGCTTTCTTTGTAGCCTTAGTAGTTTTCCCCTCTCTTTTGGGTATTTCTCTTATTGCCCCTGATTTTATCGCTCTTATTCCCAAATATAGTAAATGGAGCCCGGCAATAGTGCCACTTTATTTTTACGCCGCTTCTTACGCCATCGCTTCGGTCACCACCCCGATTACCAATGCTTTTAATGCTACCGGGCGGATCAAAGTTACTACCAAGCTAATGATTATGTGGACAGTTCTAACCTGGATATTTTTCCCCATTTTAAGCCTTAGATACGGATACCTAGGTACTGCGGTAGCGAGCCTCATTGTCGGCTTAAGTTCCTTTATAGTTTGGCACCTTGCCTACAAATACTATCAGGCAGATATTCTAAAAAGCATTGTCCATCCGCTAGTCGCGAGTCTTCTCATCTTTATCTTTGTCACTCCTCTCAATTTAACTTCACTGGCAGTTTTACCCCGCCTAATTGCCAAGGTTATTGTCGCCGTACTTGTGTATCTGCTTTACTTTTTACTCTTTAAAAGGGAGGATTTGCTGTGGTTTTACCGGCAATTACAAAAAAGCAGAAAATAATTTTTCTTTTTTGTTTCCTTTTTTGTTTTTTTATTCAGGTGATTCCGGTTATCAGAAGTGGCCTTAACTACAATTACGGTATTGGTTTTTGGGGACCTAATGGTCACGATGGAGTATGGCATCTAAGTCTTATCAACCATATCTCCAATCCCTTAAAAATCGAAATGCCGATCTTTGCCGGCGAAACTCTTAAAAACTACCATCCTTTCTTTAATATCCTGATAGCTTTTCTTTCCAAAATTACTTTTATTGACTCTTCTTTGTGGTTATTTCAGATCTTTCCGGTCATTACCACAGTTTTATTTTTATACCTCAGTTTTCTTTTAGGTCAAAGGATTACTAAAAAATTCTCTGGTGGTCTTATTCTCATGATTCTTAACTCCATTGGCAACTCTTTTGGTTGGATAGTGACTTTTTTAAGAGATCGCCAATTTGGAGGCGAATCACTTTTTTGGGCGATGCAGTCGCCAAGCAATCAATTAAATCCCCCTTTTATGCTCTCTATTCTATTGCTCCTGACACTTATTTATCTTTTAACTCTCAAAAAACCCAATAAATACGCACTTTTCTTTGTTATTATCTTTTTGCCGATCATCAAGGTTTACTCAGCTGTACCCGCCTTTATCATTTTCTTTTTTTATGTTTTAAAAAATAAGAAATACCGTTTTATCTTCCTTTTATCCTTTGTTGTCGCTGCTGTCTTATTTCTAGTTTATAATTCATCTTCCGCGGGTTTAATCGAATGGCATCCTTTTTGGTTTATTGACTCATTAATTGATTCACCAGATCGCCTGTTTATTCCAAAATTAACTGCTTTCAGAACTGCCTATGGTCACGTATTTTTTAAATATATCAAGCTTTTTATATACTATTTAATTGGCATAGTTATTTTTATGGTTGGTAATTTTTCCTGGCGGATTTTAGGTTTTAGGGAAATTTTAAAAGAAAAAGCATATTTTATTTCCATACTTCTTTGTTTTTTAGTTCCTCTTTTATTTGTGCAAAAAGGTACCGTCTGGAATACCATTCAATTTCTTTACTATGCCTTATTTCTCAGTAACTTATTCTTATCTAAGTTTTTAACTAAACACCAAAAATTTGTTCCTTTCGTACTTGTCTCTTCTTTATTACCATTAATTTCTTTTTTACCTAATTTTATCGGTAAAATTCCTCCGGCAGCAATATCGGTTAAAGAACTTTCGGCTTTAAGCTTTCTTCGGCAACAACCTGCCGGTATCGTTCTCAGCTATCCCTACGATAAGTATTATAAATATCATCACCCTCAAACTCCGATCTCTCTACATGCCTACGAAACCACTTCTTATCTTTCCGCTTATAGTCGACATCCAGTTTTTATTGCTGATGAAATGAATCTGGAAAACTCAGGTTACAATTGGAAAGAACGCAGAACTGCCTCCGAAAAATTTTTTGCCCAGCAAAATGAGTTTGCTGACAGGGGTTTTTTAGTTAATAATCAGATCGATTATATCTATTTACCCAAGGTTTATGAGAAAAATACACAGCTGTTGGTAGATAAAATGTTTTTAAATAAAATTTTTGAAAACTCTGAAATCCTCATTTATAAAGTCCAAAGATGATAAACTAAAATATTATGGCTAAACGTCCTCACATTTCTGTCGTTATTAACGTTCGAAACGAAGCTGACAACCTCAAAAAATGCCTCCGCTCACTCCGTGATTTTGCTGACGAAATTATTGTGGTCGATATGCGTTCAAGTGACGCCAGTGCCGAAGTTGCTAAAAAAGCTGGCGCCAAAGTCTTTTCTTATCGGCCCATGAGTTATGTCGAACCAGCCAGAAACTTCGCTCTTTCCAAGGCAACTGGTCGCTGGGTTCTACTTCTTGATCCGGACGAGTACCTAGGCAAAACACTTAAATCCGAACTTATCAAAATTTCTCATCGGGCTGATGTTGACTATGTCCGCATCCCCCGGAAAAACATTATTTTAGGTAAATGGTTTCATCATAGCAATTGGTGGCCTGATTATATTGTCCGTTTTTTCCGTCGTGGCCATGTTGATTGGAAAAAAGAAATTCACAGTCAACCTGAGGTAAAGGGCAATGCCCATACTCTCCTTGACTCGGAAAAGCTGGCTATCCGCCACAACAATTACACTAGTCTGTCTCAATTCGTTATCCGTGCCCTACGCTACAGCCGGATTCAAGCTGAGGAGCTTCACAAGAATCAATACACTCTTAAAACCAGCGATTTTATTCTCCGGCCAATTCAGGAATTTAATAGCCGCTTTTTTGCTGCTCAGGGCTTCAAAGACGGCTGGCACGGCCTCATTCTCTCTATCCTTCAAGCCTTTGCTGTCGCTCTCATTTATATCCATCTTTGGGAAATTGAAGGTTCTCAGGACAAAGTTTTAGCTAAAGAGTCTTTCGTCTCAGCCAGTCAGGAAGCTACCTTTGAGTATTCCCACTGGTTTACTAAATATTTTCAAAAAGAATACAAGCCCAATATTTTCAAATTAATTTTTGTCAAACTCAGGTTGGCCTTTGACCGTTTGACCAAGAATTTTTAATGCATCTCAAAGTTGCTATTGTCATTCTCAACTGGAATCAAGCTCAACTGACCATCGACACTCTCAATTCTTTTCTAAAAATTAAATCTCATGCTTTTAACTGGCACATATTTTTGGTTGACAACCATTCCTCAGACGACTCACTGGCTGCCTTCAAAAAGGGCTTTTCCAAAAATAAAAAAATTACCTTTTTAAAATCTTCCCGAAATTTAGGCTATACCGGAGGTAATAATTTAGGTATCAAAACTGCTTTAAAACAAAAATTTTCCCATATTCTAATTGCCAACAATGATGTTTTGGTCAAAGCGGATTTTTTGGAAAAACTTATCGCTGCTGCCAGGGCTCACCCCAAAAGCGTTCTTGCCCCAAAAATTTATTTTGCTCCTGGTTATGAATACCAGAGCCACTATCATAAAAAAGATCTGGGCAAGGTTATCTGGGCTATGGGTGGCAAATTCGACTGGTCAAATATATACGGCAGCAATATCGGCATTGACGAGGTCGACTCTGGTCAATATGACCAAGCCGACTTTAAAATAGATTTTATTAGCGGCTGTTGTTTTTTAGCACCTACACAATTATTCCAAAAAATCGGTTTATTTGATGACCGATTTTATCTGTATCTTGAAGATGTCGATTTTACGTATCGTGCTTTTTGCGCCGGTTACAAACTATTAGTAGTACCTGACTCTGTTATTTGGCACCACAATTCCGGTTCTTCAAAACCAGGTTCTCAAATTCAGGAATATTTTATAACCAGAAATCGTCTCCTTTTTGGACAAAAATTTGCCACTGCTAAAACTAAATTGGCTCTTTTTCGCGAATCCCTTAGATTCTTATTTTCTAATTCTTATTGGCGTCGTCAGGGAGTCATTGATTTTTATTTAAAGCGTTTTGGACGGGGGAGTTGGCAATGAAACTCAGTGTCATAATTTTGGCCGGTAATGAGGCAGAAATGATTAAAGATTGCCTATTGTCAGCCAAATTTGCCGATGAAATAGTGCTGGTTCTAGCCAATTCTCATGATCAGACCGAGTCTATTGCCAGATCTCTCAAATTACCCATAAAATATGTTAAAACTTTTGACGAATACAACAAAAATTTTAGTAAATGGCGCAATTTAGGCTACAAAGCTGCTCACGGTGACTGGCTCTTTTATCTGGATGCCGACGAGCGGGTTACCGAAAAACTTAAAGAAGAAATTTTAAAAACCATCTTTACTTCACCTTCGCATAGTCATTTTGCCATTCCTCGGGCCAACTATTTTTTAGGTAAAAGAGTCCGCTACGGTGGTACTTATCCGGATTATGTTAAAAGACTCTATCTTCGTAAAAAGTTTTCTGGTTACACTGGTTATCTCCACGAAGAGCCAAAAATAACCGGTTCTCTAGGTTATCTAAAAAATGATCTTCTCCACTACACTCACCGCGACCTCACTTCCATGCTTAAAAAAACCATGACCTGGACGGATATGGAGGCTGAGGCTCTATTTAAGGCCAAGCACCCGCCAGTTTATTGGTGGCGTTTTCCTAGAATGATGTTTACCAAATTTTGGGAAAGATTGGTCAGGCAACAAATGTGGCGCGACGGTACCGTCGGTTGGATTTCGGCCATCTTTGAAACTTTTGATACCTTTATTATTTATGCTAAACT
>CAYNEE010000008.1:0-5288 GCA_964396145.1 uncultured Gammaproteobacteria bacterium
GAAAAAATAAAAAAAGTAATTAAAAACCGGCAGGAGGGGGTGGTGGTGCTGGAAAATATTGCTGATCCGCATAATGCTGGAGCGGTGTGGCGGACAGCGGAGGGGTTGGGTTTTCAAAAAATATATTTAGTCTATTCACAGGAAAAAATGATTAATCCAAAACGAGTGGGTAAAGCGAGCTCTAGTAGTGCCAATAAATGGCTAAGTTTTAAAATTTTTAAAAGTATAAAAGATTGTTATAAAGAATTAAAAAAAGAGGGTTTCAAAATTTTTGCGACAACTCTTGATAAGGATTCAAAAAATCTTCAATCTTCAGACTTCAATCTTCAGAAAATTGCTATAGTACTGGGAAATGAGCATCGAGGCTTATCGGCAGAAGCAATAGCAGGGGCGGATGAAAAAATTTATATCCCAATGAAGGGAATGGTGCAGAGTTTTAATATATCGGTAGCTGCGGCAATAGTGATGTATGAGGTAATAAGGCAGAGAGATCAAAAAAACTACTCTTTGGGCATAGAAGAAAAGAAACAATTATTGAAAGAGTGGGTCCGCCTTCGTTGACTCCGACGAGTCGAGGTACAATAGGCTATGAAATGGAACTTAGAAGATATTTTAAAGGTCAAGGACTTTGAGAAGTTATCTAAAGAAGTTGAGAGAGACCTGGAGAAACTTAAACTCTTGGTAAAAAAACTGTCGCCAAAAATGAGTCAGAAAGAATTTAAAAAATTGCTTTTATTTGAAGAGGAAATGGGAATAAAACTGTCAAGATTGGCATATCTGCCACACTTGATGGAAGCGGTGGACCAAAAAGATCAACGGGCCAAAGTGTTGACCAGAAAGGCTGAGGATTTGGGTTTAAAAATAAGTGAAGTAAGTACCAAAATCGGTCTATGGATACAAGGAAAAATAGAACCAAGACTGGATGACAAAAACGCTAAAAGATTGTTTGGAGTGATTGAAGATTTGGAATATGCCCTAAAGAGGAGTCGGGAAGGAGCAAAATTTTCCTTAAATGAGAGAGAAGAGGAAATTATCAGACACAAAGACAGTAACGGAGTAGGGGTAATCGGTGATTTAAGACGGATGATGGAAACCGAATTTGAATATGAGCTTGAAGGTAAAAAAATTAAAAGCCAGGCAGAATTATTAAGCTATGTCCACAGCCCGAGTGCCAAACTAAGAGAGGGGGCCTATAGGGCTTTACTTGGCAAACAAAAAGAGAATATAGATAAATTTTTTGCAATGTACCAGGGAATAGTTAGGGATTGGGCATATGAAGCCAAGCTGCGGGGTTATCGAAATCCAATCAGTGTCAGAAATTGGAGTAACGATGTTCCAGACAAAGCCGTGGAGAGTTTGCTTGAGGTTTGTACAGAGCAAAGAGAAGTGTTTTGGAATTATTTTAAATGGAAAGCAAAAGAGCTTGAGGTAAAGAAACTGACACGTTTTGATATTTATGCACCCTTGTCTAAGAAAGATAAAAAAATTAGTTATGAGGAGACCAAAAAAATAGTTTTAGAGAGTTTTGGGGAATTTTCAGAGGAATTTTTTGAAGCAGCTAAAGAGATAATTGAAAAAAAACATATTGATGTTTATCCTTCGCCGGTAAAAATAGGCGGGGCGTTTTGCGCCACTATCGAGCCAAAAATTAGCCCCTATATAATGCTTAATTTTACTGGTAAAACACGTGATATTAGCACACTCGCCCACGAATTGGGGCACGGGACACATTCAATTTTGGCAAACAAACACCTGGCCTCAGTACAGCAATCTGGACTGCCTCTGGCCGAAACTGCCTCAACTTTGGCGGAATTGGTAGTTTTTGAAAAAATGGTGTCTCAAGAAAAAGATAAAGAAATAAAAAAGTCCTGGTTTTCTGAAAAAATTGCTGATGCCTATGCCAGTATTTGCCGGCAAAATTATTTTGTAAAATTTGAAATTGAAGCTCATGAAAAGATGGGTCTAGGACTATCACCCGAGGATTTATCAAAAATGTATTTGAGAAACCTGAAAGAACAGTTTGGCCAGAGTGTGGACATCGATCCCCTTTTTGCTTATGAATGGTCATATGTATCGCATCTGTTTGAGAGTCCGTTTTACTGTTATGCCTACAATTTCGGTGAATTGCTGTCTTATAGCCTATATCGAAAATATCAAAAGGACAGGAGATTTTTGAAAAAAATTATCAAAATGCTTGCTGCCGGCGGCAACCAGAAACCGAGTCAAATTTTGGCAGCAGTGGGGGTGAACATAGAGAAAAAAGAGTTTTGGCAAGAGAGCTTTGAGGTAATTAAACTCTGGCAAAAGGAGCTCGAGGAACTGTGATAAAATTGATTAAGCAGGATGAGAGAAGAAATAAAAAAGAAGCTGTCTGGCTTTTTTGACAGCTATCAAGTAAAGAAATATAAGAAAGGGCAGGTTCTGTTTGAAGCTGGTCAAAGTTTTGATTCGGTTTATTGGGTAAAAAGCGGTTATTTGTGGGCCTATGATTTAAACAAGGAAGAAAAGGAAATCGGAATTCAGGTATTTCAACCACTATATTATTTTCCCTTAATTTCCCTTAAAACAGGTGAAAAATGTCAACATATTATTGAAAGTCTAACTCCGGTGGAAGTGTTAATTGCTCCAAAGGCTGATTTTGAAAAGTTTTTAGCGAAAAATCCCCTGATTGATGAGGCTATAAACCTGTCGATTATGGAAAAGTTCTTGGATTTAACAGCCTATATGTCACAGCTAATCGGTGGAGATGCCTATGCCAAAGTGGCGGGATTGATTTATAATCTGGCCAAGGAATTTGGGGTTAGTCGGAGCGGTAAGGTTAATGCTAAATTTAAAATTACTCACAAGTTAATTGCTTCATTGACAGGTTTGACCAGAGAAACGGTAACTCTGCAGATGTTGAAACTGGAAAAACACAAGATTATTGACAACGACCGACGTCAGGTAACAATTTTGAATAATAAGGAACTAAAAAAGATATTGGGCTATTAAATTACTCGCGGCAGCAATCAAGAATTTTACCGATAACTCCACTGACTTTGCCTAAAAAATCGGATTTTTTGTAAGAGATAGGTTTAAAACCCTTCTCTGTCCCTTCCCTTGACAAGGCGGGGAGATTTTTATCCTTGATTAGACCAAGATTGATACCCCAAAAGAGGTTGTAGAGGTGATAGGCTTTTTCAAAAAATTTATAAGCAGATTTGTGATCACCTTTGGTTTGAGCTTTAGTACCAACTTCAAAGAGGCGCATGGAGGCGGCCAGAAGATGTTTACTGGTACACCAGATCTCCCCCTCTGGATTTTTGACAATGAGCTTCATTAGTTCTTTTCTCATTTCCCGGGCTTCGTTTAGAATCTGAAAATATTTGATTTTGCCGGTTTTGTTGCCGGTAAAAAAGAGATGTTCTTCGATACTAATAAGATTCATGATAGCGATAGAGAGGTCCTCGTCGGAACTAAGGTCGAGCTTGTGGCCGGCTTCGGCGGCTTTAACCCTGTCCATAAAATCTGCAAGATTAAGATCTGGAGAGTGTTGTATTTTTTTCATAAATTGAAAGCCAATTTAAAAAATAAAGTAACCAGCAGAAGCGAGGCTAGAGGGATGGCGACTTTGGCATAGGGAAAAGGGGTTTTATTACTGTTTTTGGACTTAATATAGGGATAAAACCAGTTAGCAAAGAACATTGTCAACAGACCGACAGTGGTTCCAAAAATAAGTTTGTCGATACCCAGAAGAGTATTACTAGGGGCGCCTATCTGATCGGTAATTTGAAAATAAAGAAGGATGGTTAAATACATCAAAAAAGACAAAAGATAGGGATTTTGAAAAATTTTTATTTTTGCCTTGGTGGCAAGCCAATAGGCAATGGCAGTACTCAGGGCAGAAAGCCACAAGGAAGCAAGAAAATCATCGATACCTAATTTTTGGGCCAAAAGCATACCGCCGCCGACAGTGACAATACAGACAGGACATTGAGCCTGGACGGAAGAAGTCAGTAACCAGAAACTAAAAACTAGAATAAAAGCAGAAAGAAAAAGCATGCTTTATTTTACACGAGAGGGAATTTTTTTGGCTTTTTTGATGACTTTGTTTTCTTTTTTATCGTCGTTTTTTTTATCGAGACCGAGAAGACGGATAAGGAAATAAACAACGACAGCTATGACTAAAAAGTCGATGAGGGTAGAAATAAAATGGCCGTAGAGAACTTCGATGGGACCAATTTTAAAAGTAGCGTCTTTGAGACCTCCGGCCATACCGATAACAACACTTAAAAAGGGGTTGATGATGTCGCTTACTAAAGCGCTAACTAGCTTGGAAACAGCACCACCCAAAATAAAACCGGTGGCTAAACCGACAATACCTTGTTTTTTGATGAAATCGAAAAAATCTTGCATAAGGAAATTATAGCAAAGTTGTGGGTATTATTGTTGGCATTTTGGACAGTAAAAGGTACCGCGGCCACCAAGTTTTTGATATTTAATTTTAGTTTTACATTTAAGACAAGGCTCCCCTTTTCTTTCGTAAACCCGGAAAAAAAACTGGTTTTTGCCCTTGGTGCCATCGGGGCGGAGATATTTATTGTCCCGAGCAGTGGAACCGCCGGAAAGAACTGACTGGCGCATAATAGAAAGTAGAGAATTATGGAGCTTGAGGGATTTAGATTTTGAAACTCGGTTGGCGGGAGTAGTGGGGAGTATATGAGCCAAAAAAAGAGCGTCATTGGCATAAATATTGCCAATGCCAGCAAAATAATGCTGGTCTAAGAGAACTATTTTGACGGGCCGGCGGGATTTTTGAAGTTGGGAGTGGAAGTATTCCGGAGTAAAAAGAGGATCAAGAATATCGTGACCCAAATTAGATTGGAAGAGTTTTAATGCTTTAGAACTAAAGAGACGGACCCAGCCGAATTTACGCTGGTCATTGAAATAAAGCCGAGAGCGGTCACTAAAAGTAAAAATTAGGCGGGTGGATTTTACCGGCATGGGGAGAGAAGCTTCTTTGGTGGGGTGACCGAGAGTAAAGCCCTCGTAAATAAGCTGACCGGTCATTTTAAGATGAACCAAGAGAACGAGACGGTTGGATAAATGAACGGAAAGTTGCTTGCCAATGCGGGAAAATTTGACAATTTTTTGTCCTTCGACAAAATGGAGGTTGCCAACAAAAGATTTGGGGCTAAGAATTTTGATTTTACTAATGGTTTTACCAAGAAGATGATCTTCTAAAAAGAGTCTAACGACTTCAACTTCGGGAAGCTCAGGCATGAATGAATTATAAAGAAACCAGAAAC
>CAYNEE010000008.1:5388-8564 GCA_964396145.1 uncultured Gammaproteobacteria bacterium
TCGATGTCGATTGCAGAAATGGTTTTGTTGTCAGCCAGGTGCCGCAGACCAATGTTCATATCAGTAAAACTGTCTTTTATGTTGGAAAAAGCATTTAAATAAGTTTGAGTTTGGGTGGCGTAACCCATCACCAAAACCAGGTCAGAGATATTTTTTTCGCCCCGAAGAACGGCAAAAACTAAATAAACTAATGTTAAAAAATAAAAAATAACTGAGGCTCCCTGCAAAAAACTCCATTCCTTAAAGGACCAAAAGGTAATCCGACGAAAATGGCGGTTGTAGGAAATTTGCTCTAAGTCAAAGTCATTGTTTTCCTGCATTTTGGCATAATAGGCCTCGGTTTTGGAATTTTGAATGTCGCGGAGATGGGAGTAGCGCTGAGTGGTGAAATAATCAATAAAATAGTAACTGAGAATGTAGGCAAAAGTGATGACAAAGGCGGGGAAATCAGCAATAAATAAAATAAGTGGGATAAAAATTAAGGAAACGAGACTGTCGATGCCAGGTTGTTTAATGAGATTGAGAGTGGTGGCGGCGGCATCAGAAAAATTGCGAACAGCCTGGAGAGTGACGGCACGCTCGGCCTTGGTAGCTGGTTGGTGATCTAGGAGAAAGAAATTGTGAATATCCATGCTGAGATTACTGATCAAATATTCAAGCTTAGAAATGGAAAGAAGGCGGAGATAGTTGTCAATAAATCGGGATAAAAGAATCAAGAGCAGTGTCACCCCGAGCATGGAAAAAGGTGCCTTAATTTCGAGTAATTTTATAACCCGAGAGTAAAGAAAAATTGTAATTAAAGGAAAAATGGCGGAAACAAAGCGGATAACTGTCCAAAGAACCAGGGCTGAACGGTCGTGAACAATTTTGAGTAAAAACTTAAAGGCTTTGCGGGTGGCAGAGTGCATAAATACATTATAAAGAAACCAGATACTAGAAACTAGAAACCAGAGAGAACAATTTGGGTTAAAATAATACTCATGGAAGAAAATGTTTATGATTCTGTAGTCATTGGTTCGGGTCCAGGAGGACTGACGGCCGCCATCTACAATGTCCGAGCTGATTTAAAAACAGTGGTTATTGCCGGAAACATACCCGGGGGGCAGCTGACCATTACCACAGTGGTTGACAATTGGCCGGGTTTTCCTCATGGAACTGGCGGGGTCAAGCTGATGATGGATATGCAGGAACAAGTTAAAAATTTGGGGGTGGAAATTGTTTATGACAGCGTTAAGACAATTTCCAAGCTTCAATCTTCAGACTTCAATCTTCAGACTTCAATCTTCAATATAGAACTAAATTCGGGAAAAATGATAAAAAGCAGGGCGGTGATTGTGGCTACAGGAGCGGTAGCTAAATGGCTGGGACTAGAAAAGGAGAAAGAATTAATTGGCCGGGGTATTTCTGGATGTGCTACCTGCGACGGGATGTTTTTTAAAGATCAGCTGGTGGCAGTGGTAGGAGGGGGAAACGTGGCCTGTGAAGATGCGGCGTTTCTATCCAAAATTGCCAAAAAGGTATATTTGATCCACCGCCGCGACCAGCTGAGGGCAATTCCGGCTGAAGCCAAGAAAGTTCTTGGCGATAATAAAATTGAAAAAATATGGAATAGTGAAGTGGTGGAGATAAATTCTGATGACCAGGAAGCAGGTGTTCCAAACAATATCCAATTACATAATATTAAAATTAAAAACAACCAAACGGGTGAAGAGAAAATTTTACCTGTAAATGGGTTATTTGTGGCTATTGGCCGGGTACCGTCAACGGATTTTATCAAAGATGTGGTGAATTTAACTGAAAGCGGCTATATTATCACTGGCACAGACAAAGTCTATGCCAGTATGACCTCAGCCTCGGGAATATTTGCGGCTGGGGACTGTATGGATGAGTGGTACCGACAGGCAATTGTAGCAGCAGGAGCAGGTGCCAAGGCTTCAATTGATTGCCAAAGGTGGTTATCGGCCAAAACGGGAGACTAAAGAGCGGATTTTTTTGATAAAAACGGGGCGGGAAAAACGAAGAGCGTTTTGGTGACAATCTGTGGGCTTAAGGTTAATTTTATTAAGTTTTTTAATAGCAGCCGCGCAAGAATCGGGGGTGAGTTTATCAAAAAGAATGCCGGTTTTGCCACTGACAACGGTTTCTTTAATACCGCCACTGTTGTAGCCGATAACGGGACAACCTAGGGCCTGGGCCTCGACTGAAACCATCCCAAAATCCTCGTTGTCTGAGCAAAAAAGGTAGGCTTTAGCGTTTCTAAAAATGGCCTCTTTTTGAGACTGGGTAACTTCGCCTAAAAATTCGGTCTTTGGGCCAGCTATTTTTTTTAATTCTGCCTCAAAACCGGCAAAATCACGGCCAAAGATTTTAAGAGATAAATTAAGTTTTTTGCAGGCTAAAATGGCAATGTCATAGCGCTTGGCTCTGGCCAAGCGACCTCCTGTGAGGTAAAACCCTCCCCCAGCCCCTCCCTTGACAGGGCGGAGAGAAAAATCAAATTTAGTTAACTTAGATGGCACATCAATGGGTGGGTTGATGATGACCGAGGGGCGGCGATAAAATTTTTGGATGCGGGCGGCAGTAGTTTGAGAATTAGCAATATACTGGTCGACATTTTGGGAAAATCTAAAATCAGCCAGCCGTAAAAAATGATTGGCAATATCAGCAAAAAATTTTAAGAGAGGGTATTTTTGAAAATTGCGGGCGGTAGGAAGACCATAAAGATAACGGGGCGGGGTGTGACAGTAGCAAATAAGTTTGGCAGATTTCTTATTGACAGCATTGGGAAAATAAGCACCAGTGGCAGAGCTGATAATAAGATCGTAATTGGAAAAATCAAAGGATTTGAAGGCTAAGGGTGAGAGAAGACGGAGGGGAGAAATGAGCTTGTCAGCAAAGGGAATAAACTTAAAAAAAGAGGCGTGGACTCTGTCTTGCCATTTTTTTTCAAGACGGGTGCGGTGGGGGCCAAAATAAGCGGGAGCGTACAGAGAAGTAAAGATATCAGCTTGGGGGTAAAGATCGGTTAAAGTTTCGAAAACCGCCTCGGCACCACCATACTCCTTGAGATAGTCGTGAACCAGGGCGATACGCATGGCATATGATAACAAAAATAAATGCAGTTTCCGGATTGTTTCAACTTTTAAGGAAGGTCGTCTAGATACTCAGGGTCAGAG
>CAYNEE010000008.1:8664-32964 GCA_964396145.1 uncultured Gammaproteobacteria bacterium
GTTTCCGGATTGTTTCAACTTTTAAGGAAGGTCGTCTAGATACTCAGGGTCAGAGAAATTAGGAAGCGAACTACGGGTGGAATTGTTTTTAGGGAGAAAATCGGATTCAAATGGATCTTCCGGGTCAAAAAGGTAAGGTCCTTGAAAAGGATCTGGTTTGGGGTCGCGGGTGTCTTCAGGGTCGAAGTTATAGAGCTTATCAATGTGGGCAAGCCTGGCAAGACGGGTTGGGGACTTGGGTTTTTCTGGTGTCACAATTCCAGTGTAACAAATTAAAATAAAGTTCCTTGGCGGGAACCGGGACGGGCTTCGGCTAGCGAAGCCCCTACATTTAATTTTCGTTTGAGGCGAGAAGAAAGGGATTTAAAATGATATTGATCAAAGAGAGAAAGAAGGCCTATAAATTTGTCTTGGGTTAGTTTGGCAGATTTAAATTTGTATTTAATGGGAATGTTGGTAACGATGGTGGCTAGTTTTTGAGAAAGATAGGCATTGTCGCGGTCTTTTTCCAATTTTTGCCTAACTATAGGTTTTATATCAGATAAATTTCGGTAAATATTATCCAAGTTTTGATATTTCTCTAAAAGACCTATCGCTGTTTTGGGGCCAATACCAGCAACACCAGGGTAATTGTCAGACATGTCCCCCATTAGTGCCTTGAGATCAATTACTTGGGTGGGGAGGACACCGAGACGGTCTTTGACCTCGGCGATACCGTAAGTCTTAGTTTCGGAAAGGCCACGAATGGGAATAAAAAGAAAGGTTTTGGAGTCAACTAACTGCATTAAATCCTTGTCACCGGTAATAATGGTAATTTTTTCAAAAAAGGGCTTTTTGGAGGCGGAATTTTTTAATTTTTTGGCACGACGAGCTAGAGTGCCAATAAGGTCGTCGGCTTCAAAACCACCCATAGATAAAGCAGATAAACCGGCATTTTCTATAGTTTGGGGTAAAAGCGGCAACTGGGAAACTAAATCCCGGTCAGCGGGTTTGCGCTTGGCGCGATAGCCGATAAATTCCTGGTTTCTAAAATTAGGACCAGGAGAATCGAGACAAACCAAAAGATGGCTGGGATTAAGAATGTCGATGGAAGAAAGAAGCATTGAATAGAAACCGTAGAGAGCATTGACAGGTTGACCGCCGAGGCTAAGTGGCGGGATAGAATGATAGGCACGGTGGGCAATGGCGTGGCCGTCGATAATAACCAAATGAGACATAAGCTATTATCTCAAAAAGAACTAGAAACAAGATACTAGAAACTAGAATTTAGGGTAGAATTTAGTAATGGAACAGCATCCGATTCCACAGCAAATCAGCTCTTACGAATTTAAATTGGTAGGAGATATGACGCTGAAACAATTTGGAAAAGCGGCGGGAGGAATAATTTTGGCGGTTTTGGTTAACACAACTGCTTTGCCGTTTTTTATTAAGTGGCCTTTAATGTTGGTACTGGCGGCAGGAGGACTGGCACTGGCTTTTTTACCATATCAGGACAGACCGCTGGAAACCTGGATCGGAGCTTTTTTGAAATCGGTTTATTCACCAACGGTTTTTTTATACAAAAAGAAAAAACCGGAAAATTGGCTGGATATTGATCTGACTAAAAAAATTGAAAAGGAAGAGGAAGAAAAAATTGAGGTGCCTCAAAAAGAAGAAAAAAAGGTGAGAGAATTTATCAATTCTCTGCCGTCTGTGGGGCGAGAAGAAAAAATTAGAGAGGAGCTGAAGCCAGAAGAAGCAGAAAAGATTGCCGAAAGCATGGAGGAAAAGACAGAAAAGAAACTAGAAACGAGAAACCAGAAACCAGAAGGAGAAGAGAAATTAGAAATTAGAAACGAGAAAGAAGAGGTAGAAAAACAAATGCCGAGGCCAAGACTGGATTTAAAAACCCAAAAATTGGAGGCTACTGGAGACGCGGTTTTTGGAAGTATTCCAATGCCAAGCATGCCAGAGACTCCAAATGTTTTGGTGGGAATGGTCCTGAGTGCAGAAGGAAAGATTGTAGAAGGAGCAATTGTGGATTTACAGGATAAAAACGGAAATTCAGCCCGGGTTTTAAAAACCAACCAACTAGGACAATTTAAAACGCTGACACCCTTAAGTCAGGGAAAATACTTGGTGGTAACGGAAAAGGGAGACTTGAAATTTGACCGGGTGGAGGTGGAGTTGGATGGGAAAATTGTCCAACCGTTAAAAATTATCGCCAAAGCTTAGTTAATAAGCTATGATTGTATAAATGAGCAATGACACTTTGAAGTATGCCATTAAGGGCAGTACTCAGGACAACTTACCAGTTGAGGATATTATTGACGGAATTGTTATTTTAAAAGACGGTTCAGCTTGTCAAGTTTTACAGCTATCTTCGGTTAATTTTGATCTATTATCAGAAAGGGAGCAGGCGGCCTTGGTCTTTGCTTACGGAGGTATTTTAAATTCTTTAAATTTTAATATTCAAATTGTCATCAGTTCAACTTCAAAAGATATCGGCAGCTATATGTCAAACCTGGATGCCGCTTTACAAAGACAACCGAATCCTAAACTGAAAGAAAGAATAATTTCCTACCGTAAATTTATAGAAGAAACAGTGAAAAGAAACGATGTTTTGTCAAAAACTTTTTATATAGCTATTCCCTTTACCAGTGCCGAGATGGGAATTAAGGGGGCCCAAAAACAAATTATGGGGTCGCTTAATCCCATTAAAAAAAATGCTACTCTCCCTTTTTCTAAGGAATATATTTTGGAAAAGGCCAAGGCGGCGCTGGGTCCAAGACAAGATCATGTGGTTAGGCTCTTTTCCCGCTTGGGGCTGGAGGTCAAGGCTTTGGAAACAAAAGAGCTAATTGAAATGTTTTATAAACACTATAACGAGGATGATTTTTCGGGCCAAAAATTAAAAAATGTCGACTATACGGCACCGGTAGTAAATTCAAAGGCGTAAATATATGGGAATTTTAGATAAATTTAAAAAGAAACCAGAAACTAGAAATGAGAAACCAGAGGAGAACAAAGCTGGTGTGGGAAAAGATTTTGTGGAAGGGTTGGTATCGATTAAAGATTTAATTGCTCCTTCGGCGATTGAAGTTGATTTTAACCATATCCGAATTGATAACAAATACTACCGGACTTGTTTTGTGGCCGGGTATCCCCGGACAGTGGGAATGAATTGGCTGTCGACATTAATTAATTTTGATGCCTCGATGAGAGTGGCAATGTATGTTTATCCGACTGATGGCAGGGCAGTTTTGGATGACTTGAGGAGAAAAATTACAGAAATGGAGGCGGAAATTAGCACCGATGTCCAGAGAGGTAGGCTAATTAACCCCTCAACACAGGCGAAACTCGAAGATGCTCTGAATTTACAATCTGATTTGGTTAAGGGCGAAGAGAGGTTTTTTCAGTTTGGGCTCTATATGACACTTTCAGCCAATACCAGAGAAGAATTAGACAGAATTACCAAAAATCTAGAATCGGCACTGGGAGCACTGATGATAATCGCCAAAAACACCACTCTGCAAATGGAAGAAGGTTTTGCGACTACCCTACCTCTGTGCTCCGATAGAATTGAGGTCACCAGAAACATGGACACGACTTCACTCGCCTCAACGTTTCCTTTTGTGTCTTCTGACTTGTCCGATGATAAGGGCATAATGTACGGAATAAATGAACACAACGGATCGCTCGTTATCTTTGACCGGTTTTCAATGCAAAACTACAATTCGGTAGTGTTTGCCTCGGCCGGTGCGGGTAAGTCTTACATGATCAAGCTTGAAGCAATGCGGTCGTTGATGATGGGAGTAGACATTATTGTCATTGATCCTGAAAATGAATATAAGAGTCTGGCAGATTCAGTGGGTGGTCAATATATTGCCTTTGGTTATGGAGAAGAGTCAAAAATTAATCCTTTTGACTTATCTTTGGTGGTGGAAGAGGGAGAAAACGCTCTCAATGATAAAGTGCTGACATTGCATAAAATGTTTAAAATAATGCTTGGAGCCATGGATCCGATTGAAGAATCGATTTTGGATAAGGCGGTGATGGAAGCCTACCGAGCCAAGGGAATTACTCCAGATCCAGAAACCCAGAAAAAAGAAGCCCCGCTTATTGAGGATTTATACAAAGCTCTAATCGGCATGGAGGAAGAAAAAGCGAAAAGCTTGGCGGCAAGGCTGGAAAAATATATTAAAGGATCTTTTGCTGGAATTTTTAACCAAAAAACAACCGTTAATTTGACAAACCAATTTGTGGTCTTTGGGATTAGAAACTTGGAAGAGAGCCTGCGGCCGGTCGCCATGCATATTATCCTGGATTACATCTGGACAGTGGTTAAAAAAGAGTTAAAAAAGAGAATTCTCGTGGTGGATGAAGCCTGGTATCTGATGCAATATGAAGATTCAGCGGCATTTTTAAGAGGAATTGTAAAAAGAGGCCGGAAATATTATCTGGGAGTGACCACGATTACTCAGGACGTGGATGACTTTTTACAAACTGCCTATGGTAAGGAAATAGTTACCAATAGCGCCATTCAAATTCTTTTGAAACAGCACAGTGCAGCAATAGACTTAATCGGTAACACTTTTTACCTATCTGAGGGAGAAAAACAGTTGTTGTTGTCTGCAGATAAAGGTGAAGGGATCTTTTTTGCCGGACAGAATCATGTCGCCATTCAGGTAATTGCTTCTAAAGAGGAACACGATCTAATAACTTCCAACCCGGAAGATTTATTGAGGACTAAAATTGCCCAAAAACAAGCAGAAATTGTAAAAGAAAAACTACCGGAGAACCAATCTTCAGACTTCAATCTTCAAGCTTCAACTAAAGGAGAGGAGCAAGAGACGGGGCCCGCCTCCCTGGACCTCGGCGGGGCGAAGGAAGAAAGCGTAAAGCCGGAAATGGAGGTAGAAGTAGAGGAAACACCGGAACAAAAATTAAAAAAGAGAATTGAAGAAATGGAAACAGAGGAAAAACAATCTACAAACTTTAATATTCAATCTTCAGAAAAGACCGACATGCCTAAATCAAAAGAGCTGTTTAAGGCTGAAACGGTGGCGACACCACAAAGCACCTCTGTAGCAAAAAATCCGGTATTTTTAATTAACCAACAGGAAGAAGTAAAAATCCCCCAGCCACCACAATTGGTAAAGAAATCCGCCCACGCAAGCCCCGACGAGGCGAAACCTGAAGATAAGAGCAAGTTAACCTACGAGGAATTGTTCGGAAATGATAACCAGGTTTAGGATATAATTTTTCTATGGCTGAGTCGTTTTTGAGCATTAATACCCTAATTTTGGCATTGAAAGGGTTGGAGGAGAGAAATCTCTTGGAAGATAGGGATTTGTATGACGAAACCAGGGAAGTTTTTAGGAAGCTAAATTTGTTAAGTGACTTTGATGAGAAAGATTTAGGCAAGGTAATTGGAAAACTAGAAGCATTACCGCCGGAAATAAGAGAAAAAAACATAGAAGATTTACTTGGAAATGAAGAGCAAAAACCGGAAAGTGATTTGAATCAAAAAACAATAGAAGAACTGGTTGAAGCACACGAAAAAGCGAAAAACAATAGAGAAAAAGAGAGGATCTCACACGAAATATACCTAAGAACAGGACAAAAAGATGTGGCGTTGTTTTTAGAAAAACAGAAAGAATTGGCAGCACAAACCCTCAAAACTGAAACAGAAAAAACAGAACCCAGAAAACCTCTTAAGCTAATAAAAATTCAAAGAGAACAAAACGAAGAGGTGGAAACTAGAAACCAGAAACTAGAGACGAGAATAGAACAAAAAGAAACCAAACAGGCAATAAAGGAGGCAATAAAAAGCGAAAAATTTGACGAAAAAGCGTTGAAGAAAATTTTAGAGAAGGATTTTGGAAAGCAAGTAACAAAGGAAATTATTAAGGAAATAAAAGAAACCAGAGACCAGAAACTAGAGGCAAGAAAATTGAATGAGGAGATTGAAAAAGCGGTTTATAGCGAAGAAAAAAGTGATTTGAAAAAGGAATTAGATAAAAAATATGGAAAAAAGAGTGAAGAGTCTGAGAGAGTTTTGAGTCAAGTTAATCAGGTTAAGGCGGAAATAAAGGTTGAGGCTGAGGCTGAAAGGATAGTAGAAAACATTTCAAAAAAACTACAGACAGAACCGCTGTTGATAACTAAAAATTCTAAAGAGGAACTAAAAAAGGCAATTTTAGAATCTTGGGAAAAAAATGAAAAATTAGTTTTACCCAAAGAATTCAAAGAAGTTTCTGAGAAAACGACTACAATTAGAGAATTGTCGGTAGCAGCCGAAAGTTTTAAAGATGATAATTTGCAAACAATAGTCTATTTTCGAGCCGGTAAACTTGAGGAAAGGGTTAGTCGGGAGCTAAGGGAGAACGGAATACGCGATGAAAAATTAATAACAGAATACACCGAAGTTTTAAACGAACTTTACAATGATCCGGGCAACTTAATATTGGAGACCGACACTCAGGAGTCGGTTCGTTTTGTAGAGACAACAGTGCCCCAAAGTAGTCTATGGCAAGCGGAGGAAAGCGTCCGGGAAGCTCAATTTTTGGCAAAAAATATGGTCAAGGCCCCAAAAAAGTTTAATGTTTTGGTAAAAAGATATAACCTGATTCGAGAGAAAATTGGTGCGGAAAAATTGCCAAAAATTAATGAAGTTAGGGTGACTGATAAAATTACCAGTTTTTTGTCTAGAAGTCCGCAAGCTCTTAAGATGTTTAACCGGATTCAGTCGGTCACCGGAGCTGTCGGCAGATTGCAGGCTTGGAGAGAAAGTTTATTTTTGAAAGGATCGGAAAAAGCGGCAAGTTTTATTGCTCAAAAGATCGGCAATCAGGCATTGGCCTCCTTTATTCAAAATTCAGCGGCGGTAATGGCCAAGGAAGGAACGGTAAAAGGAATCCAGCTAATTTTGAAATCTGTTTTAAGTAAAGGAGCGGTAGCGGCCGGAGAGGCAGCGACAGTTGGAGCGACTACGGGAGGGGCTGCAGCCGGTGGCGGAGCTTTGGCCGGAGCAGTGGCGGCTTTTCAAGCATTGCCGGTAGTCGGACAAGTGATTGCGGTGGTAGCCCTAGCTGGGGTGGTGGTATCCAAGGTTATTAAAACGGTTAAGGGTGTGGCGGAGAAATTATTAGGGACAAAACTTAATCAAATACAGAAATTTTTATCAGAAGACTTAGGATTGGGTAAATTCGTGGGCAAGGTGGGGCAGTTCATTTTTGACGTGGGAGCATTTTTAGTAGGGATACCAGCTTTGTTTAGCTTTATTAAAATAGGAACAGCATTAACACCTGTAGTGGCGATTTTTTTTATCGGTACTTTTGTGTATAGCATGTTTCAGCATCAGCAAATTTCATCTATTGTGCCGCCAGACGATTTAAGCGGATGTATTTTAAAAAGAGGAGATGGACCGGGAGGACTACCCAGCGACGGAAAAATTAATTGTGATCAAAATGCTCCTGAAAATGAGATCCCGGGCTTGAGAGGGGGTAAAGAGAATTATTTCAGAATTGCAAATCAGTGGTGGTCAGGAAAAAGTCACGCGGAAGAGTGTTTCAATGATGTGGTTAACAGATCTCTTTGTGCCGGTATCAATCCATTATATTCATTATGGGCTTGGGCACACGAATCAGCGGCCAGTAACTATGATCATGGTAATATTCAGGATTTTGGAATAAATGACAGCTCGATTGAAAATAATTTTGATGCTCAAATTAAGGTTTTTTTAAACTTGGACCCAGCCAGTAATTGTGATTTAACTGATCCAAAACTAAGTGGTCCGGATGGATATTGGCTGGCCTGGGCATCAAGCTACCTGACCGGACAGTGCGATCCGGATGTGGGTCAAAAACAAACAGGGAATACTGGGAGAAATTACTTTAACGATATGAAAAACAAAACTTGGGATTGGATTGCCAGTGTACCGATTCCAAAAGATATTTATGTAGAAAAAGGCGGACAAAATTGTGAACAGGCTGGGGCACCTTTTTCTTTAACCGGACCGACAAAAGAAATTATTGGAGATGATGGGCAAACTTATATCTGTAGTAGTGGTGGAGGTGGTGGTCCGTCAATGATTAGTCCTGGAGGAGCACCGGTAGCAGGATCTATTACTCAGTGTCCGTTCGATTCTTTTTCACATGGAAATTCCTGGGCAATTGACTGGGGAGCAGGTTTTGGGACACCAATATATTCAACATTTTCAGGAATAGCTAGGTTGGGAGAAGGAAACGGTTATGGTTTTTATGTAGACGTACATAGTAACTACAACGGAGATGATTTTTTTATCCGCTATGCTCATATGCCTCCTGGTGGATATACAGTCGGGGATGGTGAGGCGGTGGCGGCAGGTCAACAGATTGGAATTGTGGATAATACGGGTTTTTCTACAGGAAACCATCTACACTATGAGGTGGTGGGGGCAAATATAGATTGGGATAATGCCGGACCTTATTTTGGTTTAACCCAAGAGGAGTTTAACAGCGCCTGCCGATGAGGTTAAAATAAATTATGATTAAAAAATATTGGTGGATATTATTAATAATTTTGTTTTTAGGAGTATTTTTGATTTTAAGCAAACCTAAAAAGAAGGGAGATGGGAGTATTCCTGATAACCGAACGGCCTCGCCTACTCCTAATTTGGTTAGACAGGAAGAATTTCCAAAAACACTTAAAGAGGTCGGGGGGGTAGGCTGGAGTCCTGAGATTAAAGAGACTTTACCCAAAGAATTGGAAAAATTGAGTGTTAAAAAGAAAACAATTGACATTCAGAAAGAAAAAGAAATATTAGATTACATGGGAATAGACGGGCAAAATGGCTATATACAAAAAGATTTTAATTATATCCAATACACAAATATGCCTGAAAATGTGGGTGGTTTACCAACAGCCACAAATTGGGATGTGACCGGAGCGGAGAATAAAGTCAAAAAAATGGTGCAAGACTTAAACGGTGAAAAAAATTTGGAAATAGAATGGAGTTTGCCGGTTTATCGAAAATACGAACAGCCGTATATGGTCGAAAGCACCCAAAATCAGGCTCAATTTTTAGAAATTAGCGGTGATTATGTGGTTGACGGAATAAAACTGACAACTTTTCATGGAGAGAGTTTTAAGGCTTATTTTAATGCGAGAGGAAATTTATTAAAATTTTCGATTTACTTAAAACCAGAAGTAGTAAAAACCGGTGGATTTTGGCAAATTATGAGCCTTGAAGAGGCGAAGAAAAGTCCTGCTCAAAATTACCGGGCCGGTGTTAATGATTTATATGAAGATATAAACAAAGTTAATGTGACTCAGACTGAACTGGTAGAAATTTTTGACAATACTAAAGAGACAATTGGTCCTTATTTTCTACTGGAAGGTAACACGGTTTCTCAAAGAGAACAAAAACCTGTAAAGATAACTATTCTTCTAGGAGCAGAAAGATGAAGCAGAGGAAATTTTTTGAATATCCGCTGATAATTTTTTTGATAGTTTTAGTAATTTTAATGGCAATTGTAAAATGGCAATACAAGGATATTGTCTGGGAGGATCTAAGACCAACCGTAACCGTGGTGCCAAGCCCAACCATTGCCCCGCAAATTAACGAAGAGTACCCCTTATGGGAAAAGTTACCATATGCAGGTGAGGGTTATGTTGTGGAGCGTTATACAGAGCCGGGAACACTACTGATAAAAACGAACAAAGGAATAGATGAGAAGATAATTAGCAAGATGATTTATGAATGGATGACAGAGAATAAAGTAGCAACTGAGAGTCAAAAGATAGTATTTGAGAAACTAGAAACTAGAAACTAGAATTAATCCTGAATACGAACAGGCATGATAATGTGGGTAAGGTCGGGGTCGACTTGGTCACGGAAGATACCAGGAGAGAGAGCTTCGTTTAGTTCGATCATAATTTCTTCACCCTGACAAATAGCCAAAAAATCAGAGACAAAACGATAATTAAAGGCGATTTCTAATGGCTCACCGTCAATTTTAGCTTCTAGAGAGACCCGGTTTTGACCGATTTGAGGGGCATTGGCTGAGAGTTCCAAAGAGTTCTTTTTGACAGTAAACTTGACAACATTGGCAGATTCTCTAGCAAAAACAGAGCTTTGGCGGACAGCTTGAGCAAATTCTTCTTTGTTAAGATAAATTTTAGTAGCAGATTCCTTGGGGATAATCCTATCAAAATCAGGAAATTCCCCATCAACTAAACGGGAAACAATTTCTGAATTTTCCAAAACAAAAACTACCTGATGGGAATCCTTGGTTAAACCGATTTTAATTTTACCGTTACCTTTAGCTAACTTAACTACTTCAGAAAGTGAACGAGCGGGAATAAGCAAATTGACAGTATCGTTCTCTAAAGCTAGGGGAGAGGTTAATTTAATTGTTTTTAAAGAGAGACGGAAGCCGTCAGTAGCAACCAAACGGAGTTCGTTTTGAGTAAAAGTACAAAGAATGGCAGTCAAAACCGGACGAGAATCGTCAGTTGCGGCAGCAAAAGCAACTTCATTAATAGCCTGAGTTAATAAAGAGAGGTCAATTTCTAAAGCAGTTTTTTCATCAAGACTGGGAATAGAAGGGAAATCAGTCGCCGGAAGACAGGCAAAATTTGACTCGGTTTTATCCGAAGTTAAGGTTAAAACATTTTTATCTTTTAGGAAAAAATCAAGCTTACCGGCGGATAGATAGGAAACGAATTCAGTAATTTCTTTGGCTGGAAGGCAAAAAGAACCCTCGGTTTCAATTTTGGCACCAAGCCAATAATTAATGCCTAATTCTAAGTTGGTAGCTGAGAGTTTAAGCCGACCTTGGTCAGTGGTAAATAAAATATGATTAAGAATTGGTAGTTGGATTTTGGAAGCGACAAAACGGGAGGTGTCGGTCAAGGCTTGAGAGAGATTTTCGCTTAAAAGGGATAACTTCATTGACCTATATATTAACAGATTTTGAGTTTAGAAAACAGTAGTTTTAGTGTTAGGAGAAGTGGAATAGTGGAAAGAGGAAGAAGATAGGTAGACGAATAGATAAATAGTTAGTAGTGGGGGGTGTGGATTAGTGAAGATGAGCGAAATATTAGTTAAAAAATAGTTTTTATAGCCTATAAGTGTAATAGTTTTTTGGGTTAAGTTCGGTGGAAAAGTGAAGGGAAAAATGTGGAAAAGTTGGTGGAAAAGCCAAGAAAAAATGTGGAAAAAGTTAGAGAGAGTTTTTAATTTGGTTGATAACTTGAGAGAGTTGTGGAAAAGTCTGAATGTCAGCAGTGATTTTGTCGCGGGCATGCATAATGCTGGTATGATCACGGCCACCTAAAAGATCACCGACTTCTTTGAGAGGAAGATTGAGTTCGTTTAGCAGTAAATAAGCGGTGAGATGGCGAGCATTGACAACATCTTTTTTTCGGGAGGGTCCAGTTAATTCTCCAGTTTTAAGATTGAAATATTTGGCACAAACGGAAATAAGGTGACGGGCGTTAATTTTAGGAGAGGAAGAGGAAAAATCACTACTTAGAGAGCTGTTGGTATTGCCTAGAAAATGGCTGATAAAATCAACATCTACTAATTTATGATTTTGAGATAAGGTGACAACTGAAATATCTTGGATTTTGCCTTCGATGTCGCGAATGTTGGAGTTAAGGTTATCGGCTAAAAGCTGGACAGCCTCAAAAGTAAGATCTATCCCCCTCTCCTGAGCTTTTTGTTGAATTATGGCCGAGCGCATTTCCAGATCAGGGGGTTGAATATCTACAGTTAAGCCACCCATAAAACGGGAAACTAAACGGTCTTCAAGATCTTTAATGTCGCCGGGTTTACGGTCGGAAGTGAGAATAATTTGCTTACCAGCTAAATGAAGAGCATTAAAAGTGTGAAAAAACTCCTCCTGAATATATTCTTTGCCGGCTAGAAACTGAATATCATCAACTAAAATGCAGTCTAGTTGACGGTATTTATTTTTAAATTGGGCGGTAGATTTGCCTTTAAGAGAGTTGATAAGCTCGTTACCAAAGGTTTCGGCCGGGAAATATTTAATTTTTAACTCAGGATTATTTTTTAGGAGTTCGTGGCCGATAGCTTGCATCAGATGGGTTTTGCCAACCCCAACACCTCCCCAAAGAAAGAAAGGATTGTAAGACAATCCAGGGTTTTTGATAATACCTTGGGCGGCAGCATAGGCAAAATTATTACTATTACCAACAATTAGATTATCAAAGGTATAGCGGGGGTGAAGACCGGCAGAGCTAAAGGAAACGGCAGATGTTTTCGGTTGGTAGGAGAATAGGGGGGTGGTCGCCGGGGAGGGAGTATCAGGATTGATAATGTCTTGAACTACAAACTGGAGGGAGTTACTGTTTTTAGTTTGATTGTCGAGGGCGTTTTTAAAGAGCTGATAGTAACGTTTTTGGTTAAGATCGCAGAGGTAGGAGCTGGTGCAGGCGATGGTAGCCTGATGATCAACAAGAGAAATTAACTGAGTTTTAACGACAAAGGTTTGATAGACAGCCGGGGCTAAAACTACCCGGAGCTCTTCTTGGGTGTTTTTCCAGAGTTGAGCTAGGTCCATAAATCACCTCTTAATCCCCTCTTTGAGAAAGAGGGGAAATAAAAATAATTATATAAATTAATTATCATTTATTTCCTTAAGTTAAGACAAAATAACATCCGGCAGGGAAAGATGAGGCGGGCTTATCCACATAATAATAAAGTAGTTTTCCACAATATACAAGAGACAGAAAATTAGAAACTAGAAACGAAAATAGAAGAAAAATATTTTGGTTATTTTATTTGATCTTTGTGGTAAAATTTCCCCATGAAACAAAAAGGAACGTATCAACCAAAAACCAAAAAAAGAGCCAAGGTACATGGTTTTTTAAAGAGAATGAGTACGGCGTTAGGAAGAAAGGTAGTTAGAAAAAGACGAGCCAAAGGAAGAAAAAAATTGACGGTGAGCAGTAAATAAAAACCCTTCCCCTACTCCTTCCCTTGACAAGGTAGGGGTTATAAAATTTATTATCATGCTGAAGAAAGAATACAGGTTGAGTAAGAGGAAGGATTTTGAGGAAATTAAGGCGAAAGGGAAGCTAAAAAATGGAAAGTTATTTAGTGTGGTTGGGGATATGGTTCCGACTAAAATCGGAAGTGTCCCCACAAAACAGTTTGCGGTAGTTGTTTCCAAAAAAATTTCGAAAAAGGCGGTGGAAAGGAACCAAATAAGAAGAAAAATGTACCTAACTATAGGTAAAAACATGGAAATGTTCCCGGCTGGTTTTAGGGGGATTTTTCTGGTCAAAAAAAATATTTTAGGAAAGAGTGAGGAGGAAATGGAGACATGTTTAAAAAGCTTGTTTTAAGGAGTTTGGTTTTTTACAAAAAATACCTATCCAGAGGTGAAAACTGTCGTTTTGTGCCGAGCTGCAGTGAATATGCTTATCAGGCGGTTGGTAAATACGGAGTAGTCAAAGGTTTGGTTTTGGGATTAAAGAGGGTCCTGCGGTGTAATAGGTGGAATAAAGGCGGGGTGGATTTGCTAAAATAGCCTCATGAATCCTTTTATAGCGCCCTTTGTTAACGCACTTTTTGGCTCTTATTACCTGGTGGGTAATCTGGGACTGTCGATTATTGTGGTCACACTTCTAATTCGTTTAATTTTGTTGCCTTTGGTGCTACCAAGCCTAAAGTCGGCAAGAAAAATGCAGGAGCTACAATCGGAGTTGAAAAAATTACAGGATAAATATGGCAAAAACAAAACAGCTTTGGCGACGGCTCAAATGGAGCTGTACAAACAAAAAGGGGTTAATCCCCTGTCGGGGTGTTTGCCAAACATTTTACAGATAGTAGTGCTGATGTTGTTTTTTTCAGCATTTAATATGGTTTCCGGATATGCTGACGGTAAGGTGACTGCAGAAAATATTAATAAACAACTAATAACCTCGTTTCAGGTCAAGGAAGACTTTAGGTTTAGTGATAGTTTTTTGGGAGTAAAATTATCAGAAACGCCAATGAAGATTATTAAAGGAGGAATGGGGGTAAACTGGATATTGCCTTTAGTTTTACTCTTAGGTTCGGCTTATTTACAATATTGGACAGCCAAAAGGATGTTGCCCGCCTCTACCCCATCGAAACGGGACTCTGGCGTGGCAAAGCCCGCAAACGATACAGCGTACACCAAACTGACTCCAGGAGAAGGTGATGATATGATGGCGGCGATGAGAACCCAATCGACCTATATGATGCCGATGATGACATTGTTAATTGGCTTGAATTTTTCAATAGGAATCTTGATTTACTGGTTTGTAAACAGCTTAACCATGGCCGGACAGCAGTTAATTATGGCTAAAAGTGAGGCTAAAAAGTAAATTATTGTGTTAAAATCGCCACATGGATAATAAAGCCAGAAACGAAAAAATTTTAAATTTAACCTGCGAGCTTTTAGGAAAAATTAACTACGAAGTAGAAAACGCTTTTGTGGAGGATATTCCTGGAGAAACGGATGAAAAACAGGTTTTAGTCAGTGTAACTGTTCCTCAACCTGGCGGATTGATAGGGTTCCGAGGCAGGAACATGTCGGCACTACAGTTAATTTTGTCTTTGGTGGTTAAAAAAGAGTTAGGAGAATGGGTGAGGGTGGTTTTGGATATAAATAATTATCGGGAGGAACAAAGGGTGAGACTGGAAAAAATGGCTCGGGATTTGGCTCAAAAAGTTTTGGAAACAGGCAAAGAGGTGCATATGGCAAACATGAGCTCTTACGAAAGAAGAATTTGTCACATGACTTTAGCCGAAATTGAAGGAATAACTTCAGATTCTGAGGGAGAGGGTGAAGAAAGACATATTGTAATCAAGAAATCACAATAACTAAATTCCAAGTATTCCAAAAAAACAAACGGAAAGATATTGAGATTTTCTGATGTGGTAGCATAGGGCGTGGAGAGAATATTGACCTTTTTGTGGTTGTTTTTGATTCCAACGCAGCTGGGTAGGCATTTTTGGTTGCCGGAGAGTTATGTGGCGGGAGTTAAGGTAGACTATTTGTCGATAATTTTATATTTGACGGATATCTTATGGGTGATATTTACAATCTTCAATCTTCAGACTTCAATCTTCAAGAGAAAGAAAAATGAAAGCATTTGGCGATATGTGGTGGTGCTTTTGGTTGTGGCGGGAAATATAGCGGTAGCGGCGGCAAAGTGGGTGGCGGTATACCGATGGCTGAGAGTGGGACAGTGGCTGGTTACGGTTTGGTTGGTGTCAAAAAATAAAAAGAAGGTAGAAGAAATTTTGAGGATAATCGTGCCTATTTGGATACTTATGGAGTGTTTTTTGGCAGTGGCGCAGGTGGCTAAGGGTGGGAGCCTGCAGGGAATTTGGTGGTGGCTTGGGGAAAGACGTTTTAGCTTTGGGACGATAGGGATTGCCCAAATGCGCTGGGGCGACGAGGCGGCAATCAGGGCCTATGGAACTTTTTCTCACCCGAATTCACTGGCTGGATTTTTATTGCTGGCATGGACTTATTGGAAGCAAAAATCTTCAACTATAAGACTCCAGTCTTCGATGAAAGTAAAAATTTGGTATTGGATTGTAAATTGGGCGGCAATATTGGGAATAATTTTGACGGGGAGCAGAACGGTGTGGGCAATTACAATATTGATATGGATACTAGAAACTAGAAACCAGAGACTAGAATGGAAAGAAATTTTTGGAAAGATAATGATAGGAGTGGGACTGGTAACCATAGTGCTAGGAGCAGTGGGAAGAGAATATGATCTGAAAAGTTTTGTGGGCGGATGGGATAGTTTGAGTTGGCAAAAAAGAATGAGTCTTAATGGCTCTGCCTGGCGAATGATCCAGGATTCCCCTTTTGTTGGGGTGGGGGCAGGAAATTTTACTAAAAGACTACCTGAATACCAAAAGGGGGCTTTCTATTGGCTACAGCCGGTGCACAACATTTTATTACTGAGTTTAAGTGAGGTCGGAATTGTGGGAGTGGTGGTTGGTTTTTGGCTGCTTAAGGATAAATTTCGAAAAGTTGGCTTGGTGATGGGATTGATAATTCTGGTAACGGGAATGGTCGACCATTATTGGCTGACTTTACCGCAAAACAGCTGGCTTCTGGCCGTTATTTTGGGAATTTTGGGGTAAAATTAGAAAATGTTTAAACGCCTGGCTTTAAATACGGCAGTTCAGACCCTGGGACGGGCCCTAATGGTGGGAGTGGCCCTATTAACAACAGGGATTTTGACGAGAAAACTTGGGGTGGGTGGCTATGGTAATTTCCTACTAATCGGCTCTTTGTCGGTATTTTTTGATACTTTGGCTGATTTTGGAACTACGATAATCGGGGTGAGAGAGGCATCAAAAGAGATAGACGAAGCCGGTAGAAGAAAAATCTGGTCAAATGTAGCTATTTTGAGGCTACAAATGGCGCTATTTAGCTTTGGGGTAGCAATGCTGGTAACCTTTTTGTGGCCGGATTTTGCTGAGATTAGAGTTGAGGCCAGCTTGGCGTGGTTGATGCTGTTGTTTACTTCGGTTGCCGGAAGCTTGGGGATAGTTTGGCAAACGAGACTGAGAATGGAAAAGAAGGTTTTGGCGGAGGTGATGTTTCCTAGTTTGTTTTTAGTGGCTTTGTGGTTGTATCGGGGTGAAGTAAGTTTGTTGTGGGTGTTTGGGGTGTATCTTTTGTCCAGGATGCTGAGCTTGGTTTATGCCTGGTGGCTGGCCCGAGGATCAATTGACTTTGGAAAAAGAGATAAAAAGTTAATAAAAAAATTACTGATAATGAGCTGGCCGATGGCGGTATATTTGTTGATATTTTCGGCTTATGATCGGGCAGTAGACTCATTAATGATTCGCCGATTGTTGGGTGAAAACGAAGTTGCTTGGTACGGTCTTGCCTATAAAATTTATGCGGTGTTGATACAACCGGCTTATTTTTTAGTGAGTGGAGTTTTTCCGACTTTATCGGCAAGAAAAAAGACAAAACAGGTTTTCTGGTTAACGGCGGGATTGCTGTTGGTGACGGCGGTGGTAGTAATTAGTGTCAGTTGGGTATTGGCTCCATGGATGATAAATATCCTGGGTGGAAGTGGTTTTGAAGAGGCGGCGGTAATACTTAGAATTTTAGTTTTTGCCTTACTTTTCTCTTATTTTGGACATTTAGTTGGGTTTACCCTGATTTCTCGGGAAGGACAAAAGGAAATGCTGGGCTTGAGTTTATTGGTGTTAGTTTTTAATTTTAGCGCTAATTGGATATTTATACCTATGTTTGGACTAAAAGCAGCGGCCTGGGTAACGGTAAGTACTGAGGCCTTGTCGGTGTTGTTTATGAGCTGGAAACTAAAGAAGACGAGAAACTAGAATCAGTAGAAGAGAGTTTTTGAGATATTTTCATACTTAAAGTACTAACGTTTTTTCACGTAATAACTAGAGAGTATGACAAGTTATGACATATTTTGAAGATTATTTACCGTAAAATAACCGAAAGATTTCCGCAAGGATATTTTTGCTTTAAAATGGAGGTATGGATGGGCAGCTTAACGGAGCAATGATAATCGGCGAGAATTTTGTGGCCCATAAATTAAGGGAGAGATTGCAACAGGACGAGATCAGGGTTTGGTGGGACGGTGAAGAAATGGTGGAAAATGCGGCATATGTTTTTGATTTTGAAGGTAAAGAGTTTTTGTGGAAGTCCTTGTCCAAAAAACAGAGATTGGTGGTAGTTTTAATGGAAGATTTCTCAAAAATGATGGAACTTTGGGAAAAATTAAAAAATAGTGAGTTAAACTGGCGGATGTTGTTGATGGAAAATGTTTATGGAGCCGGGATGTCGGAAGAGAGCTTTGTGGGTGAAGCATTTAAATTGGCGGCTAAAAATAAAAATTTAGTTTTGCCAAGCTTAGAGACAAATTTCTCTTTGATAGCGGCCGAGGATGTGGTAGAAGCAGCTCTGAGGGCCTGTTTTGTGCCGGGAACACAAGGAAAAGTGATGGAAGTACAGGGCAAAGAGATGGACTCGCTGGTGATGGCCAGGGTGTTGTTTGATGAGGCGAAAATGACCAAAGAAGAGGTGATTCAGGATAAAGAAATTGTGGTGTCAAAACTTAGACGGTTAGATTTTGCGGGGGTGGAAAAAGCAGTAAATTGGTTGAGGTGGCAGCCAGAAATAGAATTTCGGGAAGGAGCTAGGGGGGTGGTGCAGGAATTTGTAATGAGGGCGGATGAGGAGAGTAGAAGTAAGAGAAAAGAAACTAGAAATAAGAAACCAGAAACTAGAAAAAAAGCGGAAGAAATGAGAGAGAGGATGTATGAGGTGGAGGTGGAAAGTGGGGACATTATTCCGACTGAAGTCGAAACCGCCTCCGTGGACTCCAGCGAGGTGAAGCCCGCCTCCGTGAACTTCGGCGAGGTGAAGCCCGCAATAACTTTTGAGGGTTTGAGGAAAAAATGGGTAGTAAACAAAGAAATGCAGATAAAACAGGAACCGATTACAGTCGAAGATGAGTCATTGATTGATAAATTTGAGTTGTTAAATTTAAAGGAAAAACCCGCCTTCGTAGACTCCGGCGAGGTAAAAAATCCACCCCCAGCCACTTCTTTGACGAAAGAAGGGGAGGAAAATAAAGAAACTGGAAACAAGAAACCAGAAACCAGAAAAAAGGTGAAAACGGGGAAGTATGTTTGGTGGATTTTAGGGGGAATTGTAGCTGTGGCGGCGGGTTGGTTTTTGGTAAACATGGTGAGCTTACTGTTATTGCCAGGGAGAATTGAGGCGGCCCAGGAAATGCTGTCCCAGGGTAAATATGAGCAAAGCCGTAAGGAGGCGGAAAAATTAAAAGTGAGAAGTGAGGGCTTACGGAAGATATTTTCCGGAGGAGAGGTCGGATCCCTTTTAAGAGCGGCCGAAGAAGGCCTGAATTTGATGGAATTATCTGCTGATTTGGTGGAAAATAGCGAACAAATTAGGGAAGGGGTATTTAGTGATAAAAGGGTTGATATGCAGGCGGAGATAAATAAAAGTCAAAAATATGCAGACGAAGTGGTTTCGAGAATGGGCATTTTGCAGGGAAGATTGTCGGGACAATGGGACAAAATTCCCAAAGTAGTCAGGAATAAAGTAATTGATTTACGACAAAGATTGGGTCAGGAACGGGAAAAGGCGGAAACTTTAAGTAAGGCACTGCCAGTTATGCCAGAAATTTTGGGAGTGGGTGGAAAAAGAAGGGAATATTTAGTCTTGCTCCAAAACGAAAGTGAATTGAGGCCGGGAGGGGGCTTTATCGGCTCATATGCGATTTTAAGCTTTGAAGACGGTAAGTTTATCAATTTTGAAGTTCAGGACGTTTATGAAGCCGATGGGCAGCTTAAGGGGCATGTAGAACCACCGGAGGAAATTAAGAAATACTTGGGAGAAGCGGGTTGGTTTATGAGAGACGCCAACTGGCAGGCGAGCTTTCCGGCGGCGGCAAAAGATTTGACCTGGTTTTTGGAAAAGGAAACGGGGCGGAAGGTAGACGGAGTAATTGGGGTAAATTTGGCGACAGCGAGGGCATTACTGAGAGTAAGTGGGGAATTATTTATTCCCGATTTTAAGGAAAGAGTGAATGCTGATAACCTTTATGAAAAGGCTGAATACTACTCAGAGAACAAATTTTTCCCAGGCTCGGTGCAAAAAGCGAGTTTTTTGGGTGGGGTGAGCAAACAGCTAATGGAAGAAATAAAAAATGTTAAAGGAGAAAAAGGGGAGGAGCTGCTGAGTGCCATGCTTGAGGTTTTGGAAACAAATGAAGTTCAGGTGGCACTAACGGAGCCTGAAGCGGCCAGGACAATGTTGGCTTTGGGCTGGGACGGGTCAATTTATGACGGGAAATGCAGTAGCGAAAGGTGTATCGCTGATTATCTTTTTGTGGTTGAGGCTAATTTTGGGGTAAACAAGGCAAATTATTTTGTTAACCGAAAGATAAACCGGAATATCGACATCCTTCAAAATGAGGTTAAAAATGATCTGAGAATTAGTTATGAAAACACGGCCAAAAGTAATGCTTTTCCAGGAGGGGATTATAAAAATTATTTGAGGGTTTATTTACCTAAAGAAGCTGAGCTAACCGAGGTGGCAGTAACCGAAGAAGGGAAGGGAAGACGGGTGGTTGGAGGGGCTGATTTAGTAATAAAAGAAGTTCTGGGTAAGAGGGAAGTGGGGATGTTGGTGGTGACAGAGGTGGGAAAAAAGGCGGAAGTTGAGGTTAAATATAGACAAAAAGTGAATCTATTAGAGGGAGATAAATTTTCTTATTTGAGTTATTGGCAGAAACAAAGTGGGTTTGGAAAAACACCTATAAAAATGACGGTTAATTTGCCGACAGGGTGGACTTTAAATGGAGTGGAACCGGCGGCAGAGGTTTTGGGAAACCAGATTATGTTTGAAGGAGAGCTGAATAAAGACATGAGGATGGGAGTGGAGATAACAAAATAATCTATGAAAAATTTTAAGAGGGTTAAAGAAGATTTTAAATGTGAAAACTGTGGATATAAAGTGAAGGGGGATGGCTATACCGACCATTGCCCGAAATGTCTGTTTGGAAAACATGTAGATGAAAGTGTACCTGGGGATAGGCAGTCTGGATGCGGGGGGGTGATGAAACCAGTAAAGACTACTTATGAAAAGGGTCAATTTAAAATTCACTATAAATGTCAGAGTTGTAGTCATGAATTTTGGGTGAGGGAAGGAGAGGGGGACAGTAGAGATTTGTTAATAGAATTAATTAGAAACTAGAAGAGATGGTATAATCAAAGACGATGTGGGAGAAAATAAAAAAACTAATTTTGCCCAAAAAACAGGTAAAAAAGAAGGAAGAAAAGATTCCCCAGGAAATTTTGGACAAGCTACCGCCAGGGGTGAAAATAAAAAAAATTGAAATTGGGCCGATGTCGATTATGAGAAGTCTCTTATATGTGTTGCTCGGATACATGATAATTTCGGGGGTATTATCCTTTTTGGTGGGAGATTCGGTTAAGAAAGTACCACTATCGGAACTGGTCAAAGAAGTAAAAGAAAATCGGGTAGAAGAGGTCACGGTCATGGATAATGAAATTTTGGCTAAAGTTAAGGGTGAAGAAAAAACTTTGGTGTCATCTAAAGAAAACGATATTTCGATGACCGAAGTGTTTCAAAAAGAGGGAGTGGACATCAGTAACCTGAAGTTTTCGGTAGAAAACCGGAGTGGCTGGAAGGCTGCAGGAGAAGTAGCAATGACATTACTGTCGATAGGAGTGCCAATTTTGTTTATTTTATGGATTTTTAACCGACAAGGCGGAGGCGGCCAGGGCGGGGGTATTTTTGGTTTTGGAAAATCAACTGCCAAACTATTTATTAAGGGTAAACAAAATGTGCGCTTTAAAGATGTGGCCGGGGTGGAAGAGGCCAAAAAAGATCTAGAAGAGGTAGTAGATTTTTTGAAACATCCGGAAAAATACCAAAAAATGGGGGCTAGGGCCCCTCGGGGGGTGTTACTGGTAGGACCGGCAGGAGTGGGAAAAACACTTTTGGCCAAGGCGGTGGCTGGAGAGGCTAATGTACCTTTTTACTCAATGGCTGGGAGTGAATTTATGGAAATGCTGGTTGGTGTGGGAGCTTCGAGGGTGAGGGATTTGTTTGCTACAGCCAAAAAAGCCGGTAAGGCGATAATTTTTATTGATGAAATTGACGCCATTGGCCGGATGCGGGGCGGTTTTGACGGAGGACACGGCGAGAGAGAACAAACCTTGAATCAAATTTTGGTAGAGATGGATGGTTTTGAAACCAATACAGCAGTTGTGGTTTTGGCGGCGACTAATAGAGGGGATTTGTTAGATCCAGCGTTATTGAGGCCGGGACGTTTTGACCGAAGAGTGGTTTTGGAAATGCCTGATCTGGAGGCCAGAGAAGATATAATTAAAATCCATGCCCGGGGAAAGCCGGTGAGTAGAGGCGTGAACTGGAAAACGGTAGCCAAAAGAACAGTGGGCTTTTCGGGGGCGGATATTGAAAACATGCTTAATGAGGCGGCGATTAAGGCTGCTAGGGAAAATAAGGCAAAAATTGATATGAGTGATATTGAGGAGGCGGCGCTCAAGGTAAAATTAGGTTCGGAAAAGAGACGGACTCAGACCGAGGATGACCGAAAGATGACGGCTTATCATGAAGCGGGACATGCGCTTGTCAATTATTATGAAGATTTAGATCCGGTGCACAGAGTTTCGATTGTATCGCGGGGTCTGGCATTGGGTTATACTCTGGTGCCACCAAAAATGGACCGGGTGCATGAAACCAAATCAAGACTCATAAAACAAATGGCAATGGCAATGGGTGGGAGGGCCGCAGAGGAACTTGTTTTTGGGGATATTACTACCGGGGCGAGCAGCGACATCAGCCACGTGACCAATATTGCTAGAAAGATGGTGGAAGAATGGGGGATGTCAGAGCTGGGGCCGATTAATTGGGGGCCGCAGGTGGACCCGAGTGATTTTGGGAGAAGCTGGATAGAACCGGCTAAGGTGTCCCCGGAGATGCAGGCTAAAATTGATATAGAGGTGCAAAAATTGGTAGAAGGAGCCAAAAAGAAAGCTATAACAGTTTTGAAAACTAATCGAAAAAAATTGGATGAAGTGGCCAAGGTGCTGGTAGAAAAGGAGAGCTTGGATAGTGAAGAATTTGAAAAATTAATGGCCTAGCTTTGAGATTCTTCTAGTTCAATAATTCTTTGTAAAATGGCGAGGGAGCCGAGATAGACGGGTTCGACACCAGAGAGGGCGAGGGAACCGGCACCAAGATTTTTGGCCTGAGAATAGGGAGTATCAGAGGTGTAATTGATAATACCGATTTCAAAAGGGGCGGAATTTAGGTCGATCAGGGTTGATTTGGGGGTTTGACTGTCGTAGGTAGCTTCGGTAATAGCAGAAAGATAGGGGCCACTTTCCATTTCAATAACAGTCAGGTCATTTTCAGAATATTTTTTCAGAAGGGATTCGTTTTCCAGGAAGGTCCCCATAACGGTGACTGATTTTTGGTTGGTGAGAATGGAACCCTGGCGGTTGCTGAAGGGGAAAAAGGTATTGAAGATATTTTTGAAGACATAGGAATTTTGGGAGTGCTCGTCAAAAACCAGACGGGGAATCTGAATATCACCGATTTCGGAATTGAGAACGGCGGCTTTACCTAAAATATAAACTCCGGCGATATGATTCACATTTTCTAAAATTTTACTGAGGATGTGATAGGCGGCAAAGCCCAGAGGGTAGTCAATATTGAAAATAAGGGACTGGCTTTGGGAAATTTTTTTAGGTTTGGTAATTTTGAGACGGGAATCAAGGAAAGTAGAACGGGTAAAACTACTAACTGGGATAATTTGGGCGTTAACATCCATAAAATGATTATTCTTTGGGGCGATAATCCCGAGGTGTTGTTGATAACGAGCATAATCTCTTTGATAACGGGAGTGTTTGGCGAAGAGGCGGGAGAGATAATAAAGAAAGTCCTGGTGAGATAGGTAGGGATTGGTAGCCTGGTAATTTTTTGGGGCGTATTGAAGTAGTTGTTTTTCGGCTTTGAGGGGAAAACCGGTGACGAGGTTTCTGAGGGAATGGGAATTGCTGCTGACAAAATAAACCTTGGTTTTGGAAAAATTGTATTTACCTAAATGCTGTTTGGTAAGACCGGTCCACCATTGTTGGGTGCTTTTAGCATAGTCAACCCAGGCACCAGCAAGGAGGCGCAGGCGAAGGTCACGAGGAGATTTGTACATTCTTTGGAGACGAAGACGCCAGTTTCGCCCTAGGGCGGTGATGATTTTGTCCCAATCTGAGGGAGAAAGTTGGGTTAATTTCAGTAGTTCACCGGTTTCCAATGCAGCTTTAAAATCACTGTATTTAGGATAGGTAGAGGTAGCTAAATTGTGAAACTTGTTCCATTCAGTTTGATAGGCGATAGCTAAATTAACGAGGTCGTCAATATCAGTGACGGAACTAATAAAGGCGGCCAAGTGACCGGTTTTGCGGTTGAAATAGTGACTGCGACGACGGGCCCGAGAAGGACAACGATGCCAGGAGAGTAAATCAGTGAAACCGGCTTCGAAAAAGGTTTGAGGGTCCTGGCCCATGACAATGGTTTTGACATGGTCAATACTCTTAGGAAGACGGAGCAGGGAATAGACAACAGCCGAGGGGTCAATATGAGTCGGATCGGTGGCGAGAGGGTGGAGGATTGTGCCCATTTTTAGGTAAGAATTGGTGAGAGAATGGACGGTGACTTCAAGATTGGACTTGAGAGCAGAGCGGTAAGT
>CAYNEE010000009.1:0-30583 GCA_964396145.1 uncultured Gammaproteobacteria bacterium
ATGTGTTAAATTTACCTATAGAAGTTATTAAAGTCTTATCAGGATGGAGGATGGAATGAAAACTAGACCAGCACAAGTTGCGATTATAGCCCTGTTGATATCGGCACTGGTGATGACAGTGGGATTAACTTTTTCCAGGAGAACTACAGTGGAAACGCGGATAGACACTAATGAGGAAGCTTTAAGAGATGCTTTTAATGCAGCCGAATCGGGAATTGATTATTACCTAAAGACAGGCTCAACTAATTATGCAGTACCCAGCTCTACGGCTAAAGCTGAAGTGAGTGTTAAAAATTTGGGAGGAGAAAGCATTTTAGATTTTGGTGAATACACCCCTGTTGGGGAGAGTGAATTTTACTGGTTAGTTAACCATACCGCTAGCGGAGCATTGGGAACTAGTTATTTTACGGGAACACAAATTACGGTCACTCACGGAGGGATGCAAGGTTCTTTGGCGATTAACATTTTTTTTAAAACAGGAGCAACAACTTTTGGTGTTAGACGTTATGGGTACAATTTTAGTACCAATACTAATCAGCGAGTGGCTGGGTTTAACGATACGAGAGTTGGAGCTCAAAATGTAACTATCGGCTCTTTGCCTTCTCAGCCTGTGCTGATGACGGTGACACCGATTTTTACCGGGGCGAACTTGTCTCTCAGTGGCAATGCCAACTTTCCGGCTCAGGGCGAAGAAATAAGTTCTACAGGTAAGGTGGGCGAGGTTAATACTACTCAAGCCAACAAAAAAGTGGTAGTACAAAGGCGCTATAAATTACCAACTTTTCTTTTGGACGCCTTGGTATCAGAGGCAGGTATTGAGTAATTAAAGGAAAATACCTATACTGGATGTATGAGTCAAATGATTGGGGTGGATATCGGCCTCAAAAGTATTAGAGTCGTAATTTTGGATAAAAATCAGGAGAATTATGTTTTGACTGGTATCGGTGAAGTAGCTAGTCCAGGAACTGACTGGATTAGTTCGCAAACTACCGGGAAAAATATTGAAGAAGTTTCCAAAGCTATAAAAGTTTTACTTAAAGATTTAAAGGTTAACACCAAACTGGCAGCTACAGCTCTACCAGAACATGAAACTGTGTCCCGACTGGTATCTTTACCTCCTTTAAAAGAAACGGAAATTCGAGATGCTCTCCGCTTTGAAGCCGAGACTTTTGTCCCCTACCCTCTTGACCAAGTCTCGATTGATTATGAAGTGGTGGATGAAGATCAGGCAGGAAGATTGAGTGTTTTTACTATTGCAGCTAAAAATGATTTAATTGCTAATTTTGTCAAAATATTTAAAGGGGCTGGTCTTGAGTTGACCGCAATTGAGTCGCCGGCAGTAGCGATGAAGCGGTTGCTTCAACAAATGGGAGTGTCGACAGAAGCAACCATGGCGGTGGATATTGGTGAAAAGTTTTCTAATATCGTAACTTTTAGGAAGAGTAATATTTATTTTTCCCGGTCAATGCCGGTAGGAGGAGAGTCTCTGACCCGAGCAATTTCCGTTAATTTAGGATTGGATATGGCCAGTGCTGAAGAGTATAAAAAAGCCTATGGTATCAAGGAAATGGAGTTGGAAGGAAAGATCAAGAATGCGATTATGCCGGTTTTTAACAGTATGGCTGAAGAAATTAGGAAGGCTATGGCACTGTTTGCCGAAAATGGGGAACAAAAAATACAACTTTTGGTTTTATCTGGTGGCGGATCTAAAATGCCGGGAATGGCTGAGGAATTAACCAGAATCTTGGGAGTTGAAGTGCAAGTAGTACAACCCTTTTTGAAAATAGATGCTACCAAAATTACAGCTCCAGTGGACCTTAATTCGGAAGGTTATCGGTTTGCGACAGCGGCCGGACTGGCTATGAGAGAAAGTGCATGAAATTAGGAAGTAGTGCCAATTTAAATTTATTACCGAGTCAGGCAAAGTTCCAGGCAGACCGGATGAATTTACAAGCGAAATTGAGGCAGTATATTCTGATAGCGGCGGTAATTTGGGTAAGTTTGGGTATATTAACTTTGGCACTGAATCTGATTTTTGATTTTAGAATAAAACAGGAAGAAAGGAGATATAACCAGAGTTTAGAGGCATTGAAAAGCATGGATCAAGAGATTGCCTTAAGTCAGCTTATAAAATACCGGATAAAGGTATTGGGCGAAGTTTTAAAGGAGAGATTTGAATATTCGACGGCCTTTGAAACCATAACAAACTTGTTTGCGGAAAGAACTAGCTTGGGAAAATTTAACATGGACGAGAATAAAAAGTTTGAAATCGAAGTTCTAGCTTCAGATAAGGAAACTTTAGATTATATTGAAAACAAGGTAAAGCGGATTAACACTGGCGAAGTGGAGGGAGTTAAAACGGTGAAAATGAAAGAGGCTGTCTTTGAAGCTGGTCAGTGGACTGTGGCCTTGGAGGTGGTACTGCAATGAAACTAGATTTTAAAATGCCAGACAAGCTTTTTGGACAGGATTCGAGATTAATTGTGGTTTGGTTGGAACCTTTTGTGGTTGGCTTGATAATTTTATTAACGACATTGGGATTAATTGTGCCTAAACTTTCCCTAATAACAGAAAAAAATGATCAAATTAAAGTTATTGAAAGCAAAACTAAAGAAGCTAATGAAAAAATTGCTTATTTGCAGGCAATGGATAGTGAAGTGGTCAAGGGGAACACGGATAAATTAGGTCAAGGATTACTGCCACAAAGAAGCGCCTACTTACTTTTAGGGGTAGTAAGACAAGTATCTAAGCAGATGGATTATTATATTGATGATTTTATGATTGCGATGATGGGTGACGCAAAGCAAATAGAGGGTGAGGCTCAAAATACGAAAAGTCGTTTTGATAAGTTGCCGATAAAAGTAACTTTAATCGGACCTAAAGATAAATATGTGGATTTAATTAAGGCGTTAGAGAGAACTTTGCCAATTATTTCCATAAACACTGTAGATATGAAGTCAAATCCGGGAGCGGAGATTGCGACTGTGGATTTAAACATGTCGGCTTATTATTTACCGGAGATGAATAGTCCCAATGTGGAGAAACTAGACTTAGCTGATCTGACACCAAATAAACAAGAGCTAGATTTAATGACAAAACTTGAAGAATACCAGACTTTAAACGTGGAAACTTTAGGAACCAATAAAGATTTTGTTGAATACCAACGGGAAGACCCTTTTTTTAATCCCTGATTTGAAGTAAATAACGGGTATTAGGATAACTGAGATTGAGAAGAGTACGGATTGACTTGATAATTTTGCCTTCTTTTCCGATAATTTGTCCGACAATGTCACTGGGAGCAACAATATCCAGGACGATTAGGCTACCGTCTTCACGGGACTCCACAGACACCTGAGAGTCATCATTTACTACCGCTTTGACTAAATATTCAGCTGATTCTCTGATATCGGTCATGCTTGGCTTGGGGTTTCTTCATTATTAACTGTTTCTTTGGGGGTTTTTTCCTCAGTTGTTTTTGGAGCTTTTTCTTGGTTTTCAGCGGCTTTCTTTTTCTTTTTTCGGGGATATTTATCAGGGTTGAGCAGTTTATCAACGCCTTCGGTTAATTGGGCACCGTTTTTGAGCCATTTCTCCACTTCTTTTTTGTCAAGATTTAGGGTTTTGGTTTGAGGAGTATAAAAACCCAGATCAGCGGTGACTTTACCATTGTATTTACTGCGCAAAGGGGCAACCACAATCCGAAAACTGCGCTGATGAATTTTGCCGGTGGGCTTTAATTTTATTTTAAGCATAGGGCGATTATACAATAAGTAAGGCGGCTTTGGTAGCAGCATCTGCCTCGGCTTTTTGTTTGGAATTACCACTGCCGGTAGCAATTAGGTCTTTTCCCAAAAAAACTCCGACCTCAAAAGATTTCTGATGATCGGGACCGGATTCTTTGAGGGTTTGATAATGAGGGGTAACTCCCCTTTTGGCTTGGGCAATCTCCTGAAAAACGCTCTTGGGATCTTTGTAAATTTCTTTTTTGGAAAGAGACAGAAGGCTGTCTAATAAAAATTCGTCTAAAAATTGGTCTAAGGCTTTTTGACCGCCATCAAGAAAAATGGCGCCGGTTAGACTTTCAAAGGTATCGGCTAGAAGAGAATGATTGAGACGGCCGTTATGAGCCTCTTCACCGCGACTAAGAAAAATAAAATCTCCCAAAGCGAAGTTAGCGCTAATTTCGGCTAAATTTTCAGTGCAGACGAGAAGACTACGGAGATTGGTGAGGACGCCCTCGTCGTAATCGGGAAAAAGTTTGAAAAGTTTTTTAGAACTCCAAGTTTCAAGAAGAGCATCACCTAAAAACTCAAGTCTTTCGTTACTGTTGGTCGAGTGTTTGTTTTCGTTTAAAAAAGAACGATGAGTTAGAGCTAGTTTTAAAAGTGACTCATCTTTAAACTGGTAGTTAATTTTCTTTTGGAGTTGAGATAGGGACATGTTTAGTTAAAATTTTACCTAAAACGGCGTTGACAAAGGCTGGTGAAGAATTATCACCAAATTCTTTGGCGATTTCAATGGCTTCATCAATGACGACTTTGGGCGGGGTTTTGGTTTTGTGTAAAAGTTCGTAAATCGAATAACGAAGAATGGCTAGCTCGACTTTGTTAATTTGATCTACTGGCCATTTAGGAGCAGCTTCGGAAATTAATTTATCTATTTTTTGTGTTTTTTGAGTAATTTTTTTAATTTTTAGGTTTTGGATTTTTCCGCTCAGACTCCAGGCAAAAAGTGACTGAATTAGTTCAATTCTTTTTTGATGTCGGGGGTCAAACTTACTTTTCACTTGTTACAGTTTTTGCAGGTAAAACCGGGCATTTTTGGTTGTCCGCAATTTTTACAGGCAGTGAGTTTAGTTAATTCTCGAGCTTTAATAGAGGCGCGGCGCTTGCCTTGACGGCGGGAGCTTGGCCAATGTTTAGGTAAGGCGGTCATATAGGGGTATTATACAGTCTTCAATCGACAATTATCAATCTATTAATTTAAATTTCCAGTAATTTTGTTTTTGGAAATTTTATTTAATTTTATGTTGGGATATTTGGCGATTAAAGATTGATAGAGTTTTTGGGCGGTGGCGATTTTGGTGGCGGAGGTGATATCAGCTAGCTTGACGGAAGGAAAACCATGCTGAAGAGTGGAAAAAACTTCACCGGGACCGCGAATTTTTAGGTCAAATTCAGCAATTTTAAAACCGTCTTGATGGCGGACAAAAAAGTTAAGACGACGGCTGATAATTTTGTTGTCTTCGTCATTAAAGAGGTAACAATAGCTTTGAAGACTCCCCCGCCCTACCCGGCCGCGGAGTTGGTGAAGTTGGGAGAGGCCGAAACGTTGAGACGATTGAATAATAATGGTGGTAACGTTTGGGAAATCAATTCCGACTTCAATAATGGGAGTAGTCACCAAAATATGGATTTTATTGGCAGCAAAATCTTTTAATATTTTTTGTCGGTCAATGGATTTAGTTTTACCGTGAATTAAAGCTAAATTTAGTTTAGGAAAAATTTTTTGAAGAGATTTATATTCTTTGGTTGCGGCTTTAACACTACCAAGGGTTTCCGATTCTTCGATAAAAGGGCAGAGAATAAAAGCCTGAGTCTGACGGGTAGTAATATCCTGATTTAGCCATTGATAACAGTCGTTGATTTTATTTTGAGGTACTAAAAAGCTTTTAACGGGCGGACTTTTTTCGGGGATTTTTTCCAAAGTTGACAAGTCGAGGTGTCCCAAGAGGGTCAGGGAAATGCTTCTGGGGATGGGAGTGGCCGAAAGAGTGAGAGTATGGACGGAGTGAGTCTTATTTAAAAAACTTCGTTGTTTAACGCCGAATTTGTGTTGTTCGTCAATAATAATCAGGGCCAGATTAGCTTCGATTTTTTCTTTTTTGAAAAGAGCTGCGTGGGTGGCAATAATAATGGCGTTATTTTTGATTTTAGGCGGTAATTTATTTTTATTGGTGAGGAGATAAAGCGGATTTTTGGGTAAAAAATTTTTAAAGGTAGTTAGATGCTGGTGGGCTAAAATAGAGGTTGGGACTAGTAGGAGGGTGGTTTTTTGGTTTTGGGAAGTGAGGTGGGCTGAAAGTAGGGCTAGAACAGTTTTGCCGGAGCCGACGTCGCCGGAAAGGAGACGGTTCATGCTCTGCTTTGAGTTTAAGAGATCTTTTTTAATTTCTGTCCAGGCCGATTTTTGACTGGGAGAAAGATTAAAAGGAAGTGCGTTAATGAGAGGATCAGAAGAATAGTTTTTGAGGACAAAATGGGGTGGATAAATATTTTTTTGCTGGGATAAAAGCGTGAAGTATTCATCCAGTTCAAGGCGTTTTTTGGCAGCTTCAAGTGAGGTGAGATTTTGAGGGAAATGGATATTTTTTAAAGCGGTTTTTAGGCTGGGAAGAGAGTGTTTTTTTAAAAACTTCGGAGGTAAGGGGTCGGTAAGGTTAGTAGTTAGTCGATCAAAAAAAAGAGTTAAAATTTTTCGAAACCAGGTGCTTTTTAGTCCTTCAGTCTCGGGATAAATGGGAATAATTTGGTTGGTATTGAAGGGACCGGAAAGAGGGTTAAAAAGAGTCAGTTTATTTTTATAAACAATTGGATTGCCGGCAAAGGCAAAAGATTCTCCGACCTTGAATTTAGAAGAGAGATAGCTTTGATTAAAAAAGATAATGTCTATACGACCGGAGTGGTCGGAAACGGTGACTTTTTGGAGGTTTTTACCACCTCTTAGAAAAATGTTTTTAAAATTGATAACCTGAGCTTTAAAAGAAAAATTTTGTCCGGGTTGTAGTTTATTTATGGTGGATATATGGGAAAAATCAATATAACGGTGAGGAAAATGATAAAGCAAGTCACGGTCATGGCGGATGTTGAGCTTTTCCAGTTTTTGAATGGTTTTAGGTCCCAGGCCAGGGAGAGTCAGACTCATGGCTTATGTTATCATTATTTATGCGTCTTTTTGGTAAAAAAATCAAGCGCAAGCAGTGGCGGATGGTGATTTTAGTATTAGCTACTGTGGCAATTTTATTGTCAAGCTTATTACCGCTATTAAGTGTTTTAATAAAATGAAAAATTTCTGGGAAACTTTTAAATATAAAGTAGTATTGTTTTGGAGAAGCCTAAAGGCAGCGGTAAAAACAAAACGTTTTTGGTATCGTTTTTTCACTGTTTTTTTGATATTGATGACCTTGGGAATAATTATGGTAACAATAATGTTTGCCTATTATTCCAAAGATTTACCGAGTCCTACCAATGTAGTCAGAAGAGAGGGTTTTTCAACCCGGATTTATGACCGAAATGGTAAGGTACTTTATGATTTGTTTGCTGATGAAAAAAGACAGCCGGTGACTCTGGCTCAGATACCGGAAACCTTAAAAAAAGCGACGATTGCCGTAGAAGATAAAGATTTTTATAAACATCGAGGGTTTGATCCACTGACACCTTTTAGAATTTTGAAAAATGTTTTTTATTTTAGGAAATTAACCGGTGGTTCAACTTTGACCCAGCAACTGGTTAAAAATGTTTTACTAACTCCCGAGGTGAGTGTCACCAGAAAAATTAAAGAGTTTATTTTGGCTGTTCAAATTGAAGCAAAATATAAGAAGGATGATATTTTACTGATGTATTTAAACGAGGCCCCCTATGGGGGCATGGCCTGGGGAGTCGGTTCGGCCTCAGAGCAATATTTTGGAAAACCGGTATCGGAGCTGAATTTGGCTGAGTCAGTGATTTTAGCCGGTTTACCCCAAAGGCCTAATGTCTATTCCCCGTTTTCCAATACCCCTAATGCCTATATTGGTCGTAGCGAGCATGTGCTCAGGCGGATGCTTGAAGAGGGTTTTATTGATGAGGAAGTTAGAAAAAGCACCTTTGAGGAAATAAAAAATTATCAGTTTAATGAGAACAGATCATCAATTTCCGCACCTCACTTTGTTTTTTGGATTAAAGATATTTTATCTGAAAGGTATGGAGAAGCTGTGGCTGAAGGAGGTGGTTTGAAAGTGACCACGACTCTGGATTTGGAGTTGCAGAATGAAGTCCAAAAAATTGTGACAGAGGAAGTGGAGAAATCGGAAAAGTTAAAGATCAGTAATGGGGCCGCAGTTATAGTCGATCCCCGTGACGGTCAGGTGCTGGCGATGGTGGGGTCACGGGGTTATAACAGTGACAAAACTTCGGGAGCTTTTAATGTAGTAACTCAGGGACTAAGACAGCCGGGATCTTCAATTAAACCGGTGACTTATTTAATGGGCTTGAGGGAAGGAATGACTCCGGCCAGTTTAATTATGGATACTCCAGTCTCCTTTCCGATTCAGGGGAGTCGGGATTATACGCCCAGTAATTACACTGGGAAATTTTTGGGTCCGATAAGTTTTCGGGAAGCTTTGGGTAATTCTATAAATACAACGGCAGTTAAGGTGCTAGCTAGAGTCGGGGTGAAAAACTTTTTGACTCAGGCTTATGATATGGGTTTAAAGACTTTAGAGCCGACTCCAGAAAACTTAAAACGCTTCGGTTTGGCAGTAACTCTGGGTGGAGCTGAGGTAAAAATGATTGATATGGCTGGAGCGTATAGTGCTTTTGCTAACGGTGGATTAAAGGTGGAGCCGGTAGGAATTTTGAAAGTAGAAGACAAGGATGGCCGGGTGCTGGAAGAATTTCAACCGGTAAAGGGTAAAAAAGTAATGAGCGAACAGGAAGCTTTTATTATTTCTAATATTTTAATGGATAATAATGCTCGAGCGATTACTTTTGGAGCCAGAAATAGTTTAATCATTCCTAATTATCAAGTAGCGGTTAAAACGGGAACGACCAATGAGAAAAAAGATAACTGGACGGTGGGGTGGACACCTAATTTTTTGAGTGTGGTCTGGGTAGGAAATAATGATAATAGCGAAATGGGAACTATTGCTTCTGGAGTTTCCGGGGCGGCGCCAATTTGGCGACGGATAATGCTTTATGCCCTGCCAAAGAGAGACAAACAGGACTTTCCGATTCCCGAAAAAATTGTCAATATTAGTGTTGATAAGGTTTCTGGATATCCGAGTCATGACGGTTTTGAAAGTAAGAATGAATACTTTATAGACGGAACTCAACCGAGTGTAGCTGATCCGATTCATGTCAAACTAAAAGTTTGTCGAGATAAATTTGGGATAGCCACTCCCGAGGATGTAGCTGGAGGGAATTATGATGAGAAAGAATATTTTAATTTTAAAGAAAGTGATCCGGTGAGTCAGGATGGTCGTAATCGGTGGCAGGAGGGTATTGACGGATGGATAAATGGGTTGCCTGATAAAAGTAAATACATAGTGCCCAGTGAATATTGCAGAAATGATGGAACTGTTGGAGTAAGTTTTGCGGAGCCTCAGGATCGGCAGCAGGTTAACAATAAAAATGTTAAGGTGGTAATTAATACCAGTTCGGTTAAAAAGATCGTTGAAGTTAAATTGTGGATTGATGGGACTGAAGTTAAAACCTGGAGAGAGAGGCCTTTTGAAGATAATTTTCAGTTAAATGATGGGGTGCACACTTTGAAGGTTAGAGCTGAGGATAGAGATGGTGGTAACGCTGACAGGGAAATAAAAATTGGAGTTAATGTGCCCTGGGACTGGTCTCCTTCCCCGACTTTGGCACCGGTAACCAATACACCGATACCGACAATACAGGTATTGCCAACAATAGGAACAACGGTAGCACCAGCGGGGATATAGATAAATAGATAGTAAATAGAGGTTAATTGAGGTTGAAGACGGAGAGATGGGTTTTTTTAGCAGTTTTATCGTTACAGTTGTAGTAGTTAACCCGGAAGGTATAACGGTATTGTCCTGACTTTTTCTCCTGATAGATATCGGTGATGGCAATATTCCAAAGAATTTCTGGACCGATGATTTTTTGATATTTCTTAAGAAGGATTGAGGGGTCCGTTTTTTTACCCAGAAGAAGGTTCGCATCTAAAGTGATAATTTGAGAGGTTAATTCTATAGCGGGAGATTGAGGTAAAAATAAACTAGGATAGAAATTAGGATGAATTTTTTCGTTTAAAATAATTTGGGCAAAAGAAGATCTTATTTCTGCATTTAAGCCAAGTTTATCTAGATCTAGAATTAATTTTTTTGGTTGAAAGTGATAAATGCCTAGAGCGTATTGTTCTAAGTAATGGTCTTGTTTTTTGAGATAAATTTTTCCAATTTCAAAGAATTGGGCTGAGGGCAGTTTGAGCCGGTGGTAACTGTCCAGTTGTATTTTTAATGTTTCAAAGAGCGAGGAACGAAGATAAGTATATTCAGTGTTGATACTGTTTTGGGTTTTAATGGCTGTGCTTTTGTTTTTAGGTGCTGAAACTAGCGGCCAAGTAAGAATTTCGTCATAACCAAGTTTTTTTAATTCGTCTTTTAGAAAATCAATACTATATAGAATTTTTGGGGTAATATCGGTAGTTTTTTTATAACTGAGAGCTTTAGAAATGGGGATTTTTTGATAGCCCCAAAAACGGAGGATTTCGTTGGCAATAGCCTCTGGGTTGGTAATGTCGGGGCGGAGAGTGGGAACAAAACCCTGATGGATATCGAGTTGGTTTAAAATTTTTTTAATAAAATTATCAGTAATTTTAATACCACTAAGCTTGGAAACAATTTTTGAAGAAAAATTAATTTTTAAAGGTTTTTTTACTTGAGGATAATAATCAAAAAGTTGAGAAGTGACCTGGCCACCACAAATTTCTAGAACTAAATTGACCAAATGAGAAAAGGCTTGAGGAATTAAATTTGGATCAAGTTGCTTTTCCAATCTAATAGCAGCTTCGGTTTGGGAGTGGAGCTGACGGTGATTTTGGCGGACGACGGTAGGGTCATAAACGGCGATTTCCAAAATTATTTCCTTACTATTGGAGTCAATGGCACAATTTTTACCACCCCAAAAGGAAAGGCTGAGGGCGGTTTTGGGGTTATTAATCATTAAAATGTTTCGGTTCAGAGTGAGTTGAGTGTTATCTAGAGTGGTAAAACCTTTGAAACCTGGATTGAGCTGCCAGATTAAATTGTCGCCTGATTTTTGGGCATCAAAAGCGTGGGCCGGAATTGAATAAAGCAGCATAATATAGTTGGTCAGATCAACAACAGGATTGATGGAGTGAAGATTGTGTAATTTTAAGAAATTTTTGAGCCAGGGAGGAGAAGAGGTGTTTTTAAGACCGGTAATTTTGATTGCTTGGATACGGGTAACTTTATCGGTGGTGACTTGAATAGGTAGTGAAGTGGTGCCGGTAATTAGGGGGAAACTGGGTATATTAAGTTTAAGGTCATAGAGAACGGAAAGGTCTTTTCCTAGGCCATAATAACCAAGACAGTCACCACGATTGACTTTGATATCTAAATCAAAAACTGTTTCCTCGCCAATTTTTTCGTAATAATTACAAAAGTGACCAATAGAAGTGAGGTCATCGCGAAGTTTTTGGGGATTTACTGATAAGTCAGGGAGAATTTTTTTTAAATGGGAATAGATTAATTTCATAAATTATTCATAAGGTTTATAAGCGAGGTTGCCACCCATAAGGGTGCGGATATCGTTTAGGTGGTTTTGGGCCATGCAGAAACGGTCAAGGCCCATACCAAAGGCAAAACCCGTCCATTTTTTGTGGTCTATTCCGGCTCTCTTCAAAACGTTTGGGTGAATCATACCAGCGCCGCCCATTTCAATCCAACCGGCAAATTTACAGAGAGGACAGCCTTTACCATGACAGCTAAAACATTGCATATCTGGACCGATACCTGGTTCCACTTCGGGATAATATTTGGCCCGATAACGGACGACTACTTTGGGACCATAGAGAGTTTTAAACATTAAATCCATGGTGCCGATGAGATCTTTTAAGGTGATATGCCTGTCGACGACTACGGCCTGATATTGGTGGAAGACAAAGTGGTTGCTACGGTTGACCTTTTCGTTACGGTAAACTGCTCCAGCAAAAGCGGCTCGAAGCGGTAGAAAATTTTTGCCGGCAGCTAAAAGATAACTTTCAATAGTAGAGGTTTGGGTTCGCAAAAGAATTTCAGGTTCCTGGACATAAATAGTATCCTGCATATCTCGAGCTGGATGATCGACGGGGACATTGAGACGATCAAAATTATATTCGTCACTGACAATATCGGGAGCCTCATAGAGAGAAAAACCGAGCTTTTGAAAAAGCTGATTTAGTTGGCGTTCGGTCTGGGTGAGAGGATGCAAATGACCCACCTTGGCCAAGGCTACAGCGGGTAAAGCTACCTGAGAAGAGACCTCAATCTCTAGACTATAATCTTTAATCTTCAGACTACAATCTTCAATCAAATGTTCTATTTCTTTTTTTAGAGTGTTTAACCGCTGACCGAATTGTTTTGGATCTGGATTATTTTTGATTTGTGAAAAAAGAGAGTTGATAATCCCCTGCCGGCCTAAGTATTCAATACGAAGTTTTTCTAAATCAGCGAGGTTGTCAATTTTTTTAATTTTATTTTTGACTTGTGTAAGTATTTTTTGAAGATCCATGAGATATGGTTATTATAACTAAAAAGCCCCGCTGCGGCGGGGCTTATTTTTTTAAAAAAATATCTCCACCTACTTTAAGGATTCGAAGATGTTTTTAAAGGTAGCAGCATCATGAATAGCGATTTCGCTAAGCATTTTGCGGTTGAGGTCAATTTTGTTGTCTTTGAGCTTTTTAATAAAAGCTGAGTAGCTGATATTGAAAGGACGCAGAGCGGCATTGATCCGAACTATCCAGAGTTTTCTGATATCCCGGCGGCGGATGCGGCGGCCGATATAGGCGTATTGACCAGCGTGAAGAACAGCTTCAGAAGCAACTTTGTAACGTTTGCTTCGGGTCATCCAATAACCTTTAGCGCGTTTGAGGATTTTTTTGTGGGCTTGACGTCGGACTGTACCGGTTTTGATTCTCATAGTTTATTTTTTACCTAATAGTTTTTTAACCTTGGTGGCCAGTCGACCGGTTACAACTTTTTTGCCTTTAAGGCGGCGGAGTTGTTTTTTGGATTTTTTGCGACGAAGATGACGATTGAATGAAGATTCCCGGAGAACCTTGCCGTTTTTAGTGACGGTGAAGCGGTTGCTGACCGATTTTTTAACTCGGTGTTTTTTGCTCATTTTTTCCATATTATTTTTTTTTTTGATAGGGGTAAAAGTGATGTAAAGTCTCTTACCAATAAGTTTGGCTTCTCCTTCGGGACTGCCAACTTCAACTAAATCGTTTTTATATTTTTCGATTAAGCTGTAGCCAAACTCAGGTTTTTGAATCTGGCGACCTAGGAATTTTATACTTAATTTAACTTTATTTCCAGTACTTAAATATTCTTTGGTTTTTTTAACTCTGGTTTCGTAGTCGGCATCACCGATAAAAGGAGTCATCTGGACTTCTTTGGTGTCACCGCCTTTGATACCTTTTTTCTCAGCTTTAGCTTTTTTGGCTTCTTGATATTTGAATTTAGAGAATTCGATGAGTTTAACTACGGGAGGCTTGGCATTACCGTTGACTTCAACCAGGTCGAGACCACTTTCCTGCGATTGGTGAAAAGCCTCGTTGAGGGAAACAACGCCAATTTGTTTACCATCTTCAGACAATAAGCGGATTTCAGGAGCAGTGATTTGTCGATTAATTTTGTAAAATTTTTGAGCCATGTGATTTATTTTATCAGAAGCAAAGACTTAGTTTCAATTTGTGCCTTGATTTGGGCTAAAAATTCTTTGAAACCCATAGCTCCTAGGTCCTCGCCGGTACGTTGACGGACTGAGACCTGATTATTTTCAACCTCACGTCCACCGATAATTAACATGTAGGGAATTTTTTCCAATTGAGCATCGCGAATTTTTGCCTGCATTTTTTCAGAACGGTCATCGACTTCGACCCTAATCCCCTCTTCTAAAAGCTTCTCTTTTAGACTAAAAGCATAGTTGTGTTGGGAGTCGGTGATGGGTATGAGTTTGACCTGAACTGGTGAGAGCCAGACGGGGAAGGCACCGGCAAAATGCTCGATTAAAATGCCGATGAAACGTTCTAATGAGCCATAAATAACCCGATGGATAACTACCGGAGTTTGTTCATGACCATCTTTGTCGGTGTACTTTAATTTAAAATTCTTGGGAAGTTGAAAATCGAGTTGAATGGTGCCGGTTTGCCATTGACGATCGAGACAATCGTCCATAAGAATATCAAGTTTTGGTCCATAAAAAGCACCTTCACCCTTGCCGATGAAATAATCGAATTTATTATCTTTGAGAATTTTTTCCAGAGCGGCTTCGGCTTTATTCCAGGTATTGATATCGCCCATAAAGTCGTCAGGTCTAGTGCCTAAGCGGATTTTAAAATTTAACCCAAAGATAGAATAAAAAAGATGGGCAATTTCTAAAATTCTTTTGTATTCATCGGCAATTTGATCTTCACTGACAAAAATATGAGCGTCGTCCTGACTAAATTCCTGGACCCGTAACAAGCCTCCTAATTGGCCGGATTTTTCATGACGGTGAAGGGTGTCACAATCAGACAGTCTTAAAGGTAAATCGCGATAACTATGAATCCCCTGTTTAAAAATAGTCATGGCGTTGGGGCAGTTCATGGGTTTGAGACAAAAAAGACCATCTTCACTCATGTCGGCAATGAACATATTGTCGCGGTAGTGTTCCCAGTGGCCGGAGGTTTCATAGAGAGATTTTTTATTAAGGAGAGGAGTCCTGGTTTCAAGGTAACCCCGTTTACTATGTTCCTGCCGCCAAAAATTGAGGAGTTCGTTGATAATGATGGTCCCTTTGGGGAGCCAGTAGGGCATGCCAGGAGCGGTTTCGTCTAAGAAATATATTCCTAATTGAGGCCCTAGTTTACGATTGTCACGTTTTTTGGCCTCTTCAAGTCGGGTGAGATATTCTTCCAATTCTTTTTGGGAGTTAAAAACGGTGCCATAGATGCGGGTGAGCATTTTATTTTTTTCATCACCATGCCAATAGGCTCCAGCAATAGAAAGAAGTTTGAAGGCTTTGATGTCGCCGGTTTTGTCGACATGAGGACCAGCACAAAGATCAACAAAATTATTGCCGGTGTAGTAAACAGAAATTATCTCTCCCCTATCGGTGATGGAATTGAGCCATTCCATTTTATAGGGATTATCGGCAAAAAGTTTTTTAGCTTCATCTAAGTTTAATTCTTTCCTGATTATAGGTAAATTGCTTTTGATAATCTTTTGCATTTCAGCTTCGATTTTAGGGAAATCGGATTCAGAAATTTTGAGATCACCTATTGGTTCAAAATCGAAATAAAAACCTTCATCGGTCGCGGGACCCATGGCCATATAAAATTTATCGATACCATATAGGTTTTGCATGGCCTCGGTGAGAACATGCTCGGCGCTATGGCGCATTTTAAACAATTGATCTTCTGAATGTTTTTGAGCATCTAGTTGTGACATATAAGGATTATAGAATAAAATTCTAGAAAAAAGAGGGCAAAAATCACAATTATAGGATTTTAACATGTTTGACTTTTATAGTAAAGTTAGGTAATATCTACTTATCGTGGTTGTCGAAAACGCTCGATAATTATACGGTGGCACTTTAAATTTCAGTTGTACTGACAATAGAAAGGAGGAGTTTTTTTGTAGTGTGCTGTTTGTGAGGTCTGGAATTTAGCAAGAAAGGAGTGTGTTTAATATGGGAAACTTTGGTCCTTTTGGTCCGAAATTGCCTCGTCCAAGTTTGGGTGGGGGCTTACCGGTTGGAGGAATTAGAGTTGGAAATGGCATCGGTTATCCTGATGAGAATGGAGTGATCCATTCATCTGCGAGTGCTGCATTAGAATCAAACATGGCGAGTGAAAAAGACATGACCCGTGGTGGTTCTGGGGCATGTACTCAAGATTTCAGAAATATGCCTGACTACAAACCTCCGCGATCCTAACAACTGAATACTGGGTAAAGAAAGAGTGGGTACCAGCCCTTTAAAGCCAAAAGCTTACTCTTTCTTTTTTATTTCTATGAATAAATTAATTAATTTTTCTCTTAAGAAACTAAAAAGCTGTAATGGGAAAATTAACAGGGCAGAGATTCGAAAAAATCTAAAGTTATGGGTTTTAGAAGCGGATAAAGACTATTTAAGAAAAAAAACAGGTACTTTGATAAGTCAAGAAGTTTATAGGTGGTTTTATGTACAAGAAAAAATATTACGAATTGTTTCGGAAAATTTAATTGGAAAAGGAATAAACATGAATAAACCAGCTAAGGAGTTTAAGGAGTTGGTCGATTTTAATAAAAAATATTTTAATGATGGTGAGTTAATAACTGTTTCTAAGATAGAGAATTTAGACAAAGATTTTTTGAGATTTATAAAAGGGAGAAATTTTTTAGCGAAATTGAGGGGTTGCAGAGATCAAATTGATTTAATGAAAAAAAAATTGGAAATACCAGAAGATGACTATGAAAATTTTATAAAAAATATTGTTAAAATCAGAAAAAAATTTAAAAGTAAATTATTTTTAGGATGTGAGGTTTGTCTAGGAGATAAAAAAATATTTCCTAATGTAAAAGAAGTAGTTCGCTTATTTAAAAAAAAATATCCTTTATTTAAAAAAAATATTAGAAAAATAAAAATTATAGCCCTTGATTATTCGCAAACAGAATATGAAACTACACGAGATGTTTTTATGGTTAGATATAATGATAGTTTAGGTGAAAATCATAGTATATTGGAACTTATACATGAATTAAGTCATGTAGTAAATTATTTGCTATTTTTTCAAAAAAATGAATATCCTATGTTTAAGGGCAAATATTATGAAGAAAAAGAAGCGATAGAAATTGAAAAAGAATTTTTGTCCAAACATTATCCTCAATTATGGAAACTAAAATTATGGTCATTAAGAAAAATGTTTTTAGAAACAGAATTGGAATTAAAATTATATAATCCGAAGAATAGAAAATTTGGTAGTGTGTGGTATGGATTTTTATGTAAAAAATATGGAATGCCTATAGTAAAAAAAACTGATTATTTGAAAAATAGAATCTTAATAAAGCGAATTTTGGATAACTTTATTTATGCAATAATCTATTCGAAAGAGCTGTTGAAAAATGATTTGTGAAAAAATAAATTAAGATTGGGTGGGGATGATTTTTGTTAAATTGAGAGACAGAGCACTTTTGAATTTTTATCCTTTTTGGGGATATAGCTTATGAAATGTTCTGTTAGTTTTTTGGATAAAAATATGAATAACAATGTAAAGGAAAAGCATTTAGAGTTTGATATTAATTCGTGGCGTGAGTTAAGCGTAGATAGAGCTGGTGAATTATTTTTAAGGGTAATAGATGACTTTAAGGAATGAAAAATTACCCTCGATAAGTTTTCAAAAATGGGTTTTAATGTTTTTCATGGTGTGGCAAAGAAATATCAAGATTCAAAGTTGTTTCAAGCTTCATTATTGGCTTCGGAACTAAATTTTGCGGTTAGAAGTCCGGCGGTTTATAAAAATATTTCTTATTACTTAAAAGATGTGGATGAGTTTAGGGAAGAAATGGTAAAGTTGAAGGGTGAAGAAAAGTAGTTGGTGGATATTGGGAATTATTTTGGTGCTGGGGGTGGTGCTGAGGTTGAGGAATTGGAATTTAGGGCCAATTGATGCTCATCCGATGCGGCAGACTGACGCCGAGTGTGTGGCTTATTTTATGGCTAAAGGTAAAGCATCACTTCTCTACCCCAAAGCCTGTTTGATGCGACCAGTGACTAATACCGAGGGATATTTCTTTTTGGAATTTCCCGCATACGAAGGTTTGATAGCACTTGGATATAAAATTTTTGGGGTAAAAACGGTCGTATTTAGAATTATCAATATGTTTTTGTATCTTGTCACCAGTGGTGGACTGTATATATTTGTCAATAAAATATGGAAGGAAAAAATAGCGCTAGCCAGTGTATTTTTTTTGGCGACGGCACCTGGGGCGATATTTTTTGTCGGTCATGCTCTGCATCCGGACGTATTTGCGGTGGCATGCATGATGGTGAGTTTAGGGATATTAGCAGGGAAAAACCCTCCCCCATCCCCCTCCCTTGACAGGGCGGGGATAAAAAATAATTTTTATATATTATTTAGTGGATTATTTTTAGGGTTGAGCGTGGCGACGAGACCTTTCGGATTAATAGTGATGCCGGCTTACATTTATTTTTTGACAAAAGAAAAAAGAAGATGGTGGCAATGGATTTTGATTTTTCTGCCAGGATTGGGAATTTATGCTTTGTGGAGATGGTGGATTTTTAAAAGTGGAATTAGCGCTGACTGGGAAAACTGGGTGCTGTCTGGCCGGGAAAAGTTTTTTGACTTAAATTATTTAAAGATTTTGATTTGGAAAAATGTGTCAGGAGAAGTAACGGGGAGGGTAATTTCATTGTTGGCAGTATTGGGGGCAATAGTGGCAATTTGGAAAAAAGATAAAAAAATGCTGCCGATATTTTGGTGGCTTTTGGGAGTGCCGATTTATTGGTATGTAGCTTTTGAAGGTAACCTGATTCATCAGTATTATGCGGATATTTATTTGGTGCCGATTTTGGTAGTGGCAGCAACAGGATTTGTATTTATCTGGGATAAAAGAAAGATTTTTGCCTTATTAGTGGCTGTATTAGTTATATACAACGGTTATAGAACCAGTGATTATTTTTTCAAAAATATAGTCTATCCGGAAAAATTGAAATATAGCGCGGAGATTAGAGAAAATATCCCCGAGGATAAGAAGATAATTTATATGGTAAAAAGCGATCCAGTGACACTGTCGCTTTCACACCGGCAAGGGTGGATGTTGGGAGAATGGCCTACAGATGTAGCGCCGACAATCTGGGCTTTTATGGAAATGAGGCACACCGATTTTGATTACATCGTGGAACCAAAAGATAGTATGGACATGAAGCGGGAAGATGTGGCAATCATTGAGCAAAATTTTCCTTTATGGAAGGAAACCGAAAGCTTGAGAATTTTGAAGAGACTATAGTTTAGATGGAGTCAAGGTTAGACAAGACGAATTGACAATTTTTTGTTGGAAAACTAGCTCCCCCTGGGGGTTTTTAAAATAAAATCGGATTTCCTGAGGTTGATCTGTTGAGGTTTTTTGTTCTACCTGCCAACCCTTAGGCAAATTGACAAGGTAGTAACTAGATTTGTTCTGATTATTGTTATTTTTAATAGTAAATCCGAGTTTATTTAAGAAGTCTTTAGAGTCTTCATCGTCAAAGCGGTGTTCACAAACAATCATTTTGGAGAGTTTGTACTCCGGTGGAGTAGGTGCGGTTTCTGATTGATTTAGTAGTTCAGTCATGGTGAGTCTAAGAGGACTTGAACCTCTGACCTCTTCAATGTCAATGAAGCGCTCTGAACCAACTGAGCTATAGACTCGTGAGGGAATTATATCAAATTAGTTGACACTCCTTGAGGCGCTGTGTTCACCACTCATGAGGTATTGTTCTCCACCCTGTTGTTTATTTCTGGCCGTAGACCAAAAATAATTACGTTTTTTCTTTTTAGTGTTAAAGACTGAGAGCCAATTATCAGCTTCGGAAATATTTTGCCGGAAACCGACAATGAAGTTTTTGATTCTTTGTAAAAAATTAATTTGATATTCGGAAACCTCAGCAATATTTTCCAGGGAGATATTTTGAATATCGGTATCTAAATCCTGTGTAGAGGAAACTAGTTTTTTTATCTCCTGGCGGAGAGAGTCTATCGCCTCTTTGAGGTTTTGTTGGTGGGTCGAGTTGATTTGTTTTTCCTGTGTAGAGACCAGATATTCTGGATTCCAAATTGGTTTTTGGGGAGTCGTTTCAGGGTGATTGAATTCAACAGTTTGATTGAGACCCAAAATTCCACTGAGGTTAATTTTTTGAGGGGCAGAATTGACCTGGGAGTCTTTCAAAACTTCGCTATTGTTCCACTTTAAATTATTGGCTTGTTTTGGGTCAAACTTGACCATATGATGTCCACCTGCCATGGAATAATTATATCAGATTTAAGCCTGTTTTAAAAATTCCAAAACCTTTTGTTGAGTTAAAAGAAAATAGACAAGATTGGGGTCTTTTTTTAGCTCCGGATTTTTGTCTAAAACTGCTTCTAATTCCTTATTGTCGACAGTTAATTTTTTATCCTGAGCAATTTGATTGATACCCAAATTTAAAGTCCAGTCTTTTTTTATCTGGTCGGTAATTTCTTCTCTAAGCTTGGGCATGTCGGTTTGTTTATTTTTAAGATATTGATCCAGGGTAAGGTTGGCTTTTTGAAGTTCGGAAACCAGGCCGGAAAGACGGTGGTTTAGGTCGTGGGTAATTAAAACTTCAGGCAAATCAACTTGAGTATTTTTGATGATTAAATCGACCAGGTGATTTATCTTGTCTTTTTCCTCAATTTTTTTATCCTGATTTATTTTTTTACTGTCAGTAAAAAGAGAAGGTAAGATTTTGACGGGGGGAAGTTCGGTGCTGGTAATTTCTAGGTTCCAGTCGGTATCAAGAGACAGTTTTTCATTTTTAACTTTAATAGCAGGCTCAACAATGGGGTGGAGATGATGGTCAGTAATGGCTTTTTGGTAAGCTGCCGGTAAAATATGATTTAAAACTTCTTCAAGTACGGCCTGAGGAGAAATGTTTTTTTCGACAACATCAAGAGGAGCCTTACCTTTACGAAAGCCTTTTTGTTCAAATTCGGCCTGGAGATGTCCTAAAACATGTTGGTATTCTTTTTTGAGAAGACTTTTGTCTAAAGTAAGTTCTAAAGTGAAGGAATTGTCCTTATTTTTCTTTAGTTGGATATTTGTGTTCATAAACTTGGCTATGATAGCATATTAAAAGATTTACATGGAAAAAAGACTAATTAAATATGCCCGAATTTTTTTTATAGGCCTCTTAGGGGTATTGCTGCTGGCGATTGGAGTGATTGAAGCTTGGGTGTTTACTGATGGATTTAAAGGAAAAGTTAAAATTGGGGATAAATTTGGAAATTTAAAAACAGTGGTGGTTAGTGCCGAGGAAACACTAGAGGATAAAAAAGAATTTAAGATGGAAGGAGGGGTTGTGGAAGAGGCTGATGCAAGGCCGGTAATAGTAGAAAGGTATTTGAGACGTTATAAATCCCCCCTGGTTCCGTACGCTAAAAAAATAGTGGAGCTTTCAGATCAATATGGTTTTGATTATTATTGGATGGTGGCTATTGCTCAGCAAGAGTCGAATTTATGTAAAAAAATTCCTGAAGATTCGCATAATTGTTGGGGATATGGGATCCATAGTCAAGGTACTTTAAAGTTTGAAAATTATGATTTGGCGCTGGAATCTTACGCCCAGTACCTGAAGAAACAATATTTTGACAAAGGTTTAAATACGACTGAATTGATAATGCAAAAATACTGTCCGCATTCTGACGGTTCTTGGGCGAAGGGGGTCAATCAATTTATAGTAGACATGGAAAGCGGAAAGAGACTGAATTAGACAAGTAGATAAATACCGGGTAGATAGGGAGGTGTTGATTTATATGAGTTATATTGATATACTATGAGCTAGATCCCTGGGTGGCTCCTCTAAAAGCATGCTCGGGGATTTTTTTTGAACATTGAAGATTGGAGGTTGAAGATTTAAAATATCCCTCATGGGAATGATAAGTACTGCACAATTTAAAAAAGGAATTTACATTTTATTTCATGACGAGCCACATATGGTGATGGACATTACTTTTGTGTCACCGGGCAAAGGATCGGCGTTTTATCGGACTAAGTTGAAGAATTTATATACAGGCCGAGTTTTAGAATATACCTATAAGTCAGGAGAAAAAGTTGAAGAAGTACTGGTGGAAACCCATGAGGCCGAATATTCTTATTTTGACGGTAGCAATTATGTTTTCATCGAACCTCGAACTTTTGAACAATACTCAGTTCCGGCTGATATTGTAGGAGAGGACAAGGTTTATTTAAAGGAAGGACTTTTATACAGGATTAAGTTTTATGAGGATCAGCCTGTAGGGATAACTTTGCCTAAAACTATTGTCTGTGTAGTGGTAGAGGCGGAAAACTCCGTTAAAGGTGACACAGCTACTTCGGCCATGAAAAATGCAGTTTTAGATACCGGGGCGAAGATTTTGGTGCCTTTGTTTATCAAGGCAGGAGAAGAAATTTTAGTAAATACAGAAAACGGTAGTTACGTATCAAGAAAAAATTAAAGACCGACGCTGGTATCAATTTCAGGTGGAGGAAGATCTAAAGAAGATTTGAAAGACTGGTCTATATCTTTAAAGTCTGACTGAAAAATAGTGGGGATGAGCGAATCATTAATATTAATATTTTCATTTGGATTTACTGGAAAATTTTCTGAAGGAGTTGGATAAGAAGTGGGAGCTGATTTTTTTTGAGAGGTGACGATAATGGCAACTAGGGATAAAATTAGAATTAGAATTCCGAGAATAACCAGAGGAACAAACTTGGGGTTAAGCCTAATGTTTTTTCGAGGATTATCTTTGGGTTGATTGTCAACCGGTTCCAATGGATTATCTTTTGGAGTATCAATATTTTGGTAAAGTTTTTCGTCCATAATTTAATTACCTGATTTTTTAATAAGGGTGGATTTTAGGTCAAGAATAATTGATTTTAGAGCGTTGTCGGCTTCTAATAGATTTTTTTGAGCATCTTCGTAGAAGGGCGAAAAACGGTCTTCAAATTGGTTACTCAAAGTCCAGGCAAGAGCGTCAGTATTGGCATCAGTGAAAATTTTTTCCTTGCTAATATAGTTTTTATCCCAGTCAACATTACCACGGAGGGCAATATCTTTAAGTTTGAGAAGAATCTGTTGACGGTTGTTAATTTGCTGTTGAATTAGACCTTTATATATCTCCACTTGAATAGGGATATATCTCTTTTGAAAATCACTTGCCCAGATTTGAAAATCTGCCGGTGTTGAGAGATTGTTAAGGGTGGTATTTTGGGATAAAAGCCAATTTTCGTGTTCAATTAAAGACTTTTGGTTGTCAGGAGTGTCAGTGAGGGTGGTACGGAGGGCCATTAAGTAGGCACGGAGCATGGTATTTTGAGAGATAAGAGTTACTTTGGTACTATCAGTTTTATCTTTTTGGGCGGTGACGGTACCGTACTGGTCAAATATGTTTTTTTTAGCGAGATATTCCTGATAATTTTTTTGATAAATGTCGCGCTGATGAAAATAGTCGGTCCGGTACTTATTTAGGAGAATTTCCTGATTTTGAGCCAGGACACTTTTGGAAAAAAATAAAAAAAACAACAGCCACATAAAAATAGTGTAACAAAAAAGTGCCGCTGAGAGGACTCGGACCTCCACGGGTTTCCCCATACGCTCCTAAAGCGTACGTGTATACCAATTTCACCACAGCGGCTTCCAGCCTATTTTATCAATAATTTGGTAAAATAACGAAGTCTGTCCCCATAGCTCAGCCGGATAGAGCGCCTCCCTTCTAAGGAGGAGGTCGTTGGTTCGATTCCAACTGGGGATACCAGGGTGAGCGCCCATAGCTCAATGGATAGAGTACTAGTCTTCGGAACTAGTGATGAGGGTTCGATTCCCCCTGGGCGTACTTAAAATTCTGGGTCCTTAGCTCAGCGGTAGAGCAGTCGCCTCTTAAGCGATTGGTCGCGAGTTCGAATCTCGCAGGGCCCACTTTGTGTGTTATATTCGGTTATGAAAATAATTAAAAATCTGTGCCTGTCTTTGTTAGCTTTATTAATTTTTTCTCAACCGACAATGGCTTTGGGGCCGAAGGTGGAAGAATTGTTTTCTGCCGGTAACAACTTAGTTCGGACAGGATTAGTTGAAGGTAGCGTTTTTGACGCCGGGAGGAATTTGAAATCTGACGCTATTGTTCGAGGAATAATGTTTACTGCCGGAGAAAATTTGTTACTAGAGGGTGAAAGTGAATATTTATTCGCTGCAGGAAAAATGTTGAATGTGGCTCAAAAAGTTGATCGGGACTTATTTGCGGCAGGACAAATTCTTAATTTTGATCAGGTCAATATAGGTCGGGATGCTTATATGGCAGGAGAAGATATTGTTTTAGACGGAAATGTAGGGAGAAATTTATTTATAGGAGCAAAGAGTGCTTCACTTTCCGGAAACGTTAAGGGTGATTTAACTCTAGGAGTTGAAAAGGTAGATATAGCAGATGATATGGTAATTGGTGGTAACCTGAAATATAACGAAGATGCTCAGTTAAATATGAGCGATAAAGTAAAGGTTGGTGGTGAAAAAACAACTTATAAATCGGAAGAATTTAAAAAGGAAGAACCGACAGAGAGAGAGAAGATAGTTGCAAAATTAGGCGGATATTTAATTAAACTGGCCACAGCAGTCATGTATGGACTAATTTTGTTGTGGTTATTTCCGGGGATTTTTATAAATTTAGTAAAACAAAATTTACCCTTAAGTGCGGCTTCTTTTTGGAAAAAAATCGGTACAGGATTGTTGGTTTTAATATTGACTCCTCTGGTTGCTTTGTTTATTTTTATAACTATTGTTGGGATTCCGGTATCATTGTTGTTGTTAATGGTTTATGGGTTCGCGATATTTACGGCCCAAATTTTTGTAGGTTATTTACTGGGGACGGTTTTGTTAAGTAAGAGTAAAAAATGGCTGAATCTGGTCCTGGGAGTGTCGGCTTTGATACTTATAAAAATGCTACCGTTATTCGGAGGCGTTATTACCTGGCTCAGTATAATCTGGGGGTTGGGAATTCAGTACCGGCTAATGTTTCCTAAAAAGGCTTAAGATTCGATTTTTAAGTTGATTTAGAAAGGTGCCTTTAGGTCGATATAGGCTAGAGTGAGGGTTGAGGGCGTTAACGGAATATTCGGGAGTGTCCTGCCATTTAAGGTAGGTATTTTCCAGATAGGATTCTATTTTAAAGGTAAAATTAAGTCTTTGAATTTTTCCGGGTTGAGTTAGTTGAGTATCAGTACAAAGAGTTTGAGTACTAATGTTTGTGGAACTTTCGTTTTCCAAACAAAGTTGTTTTTCGCCCCAGATAGACTGACCGGTGTTTTTTAGTTCAATTTGACCGTTTTGGTTTTTTTGGCTAAAGATAAGTAGTGGTAAATTGAGTCGGTAAACTTCAAAGGCGGTAATTTGTTGGGGGTGATTTTGTTTTTTGGGTAAGTCAAGAATGCTTTGGTATTCAGGATAGAGAGTACCGTCTTTTTTGAGCCAGGAAAAATGATCAAAGGGACTATCAGGGTAATTATAAATAAAAGGAGTTACGGCTTTGACACGAGAATCCTGATCCCAAAGAGAGAGGGCTTGTTTGAGAAATTCAGCACTGGTTTTGACAGTGTAATAGTAGTTATTATTTGAGATTCCTTCACGGTGGGGCCAGCCGGTTTCGGTGATAAAAACAGGATAAGTTTTACCGACCCCGAGACTTCTAATGAAATTTAGCTCCCATTCATATCCCTTAATAGAATGTATAGATTTGTCGCTCGGGAGACCCACAAAACCGTGATTGGGGTAGGAATGAGAGGCTAGAGCGTCAAAACTGGTGAAATAATCCGGATTATACTGATAAATTTCCCGATAAACATTGACAGCTGATCTGCTTAGGGGTGGATTTTCGGGTGCGGCCAGGTCAAGAGGTGAAGAAAGAATAAAGAAGTTTTGGTTAAGATTTTTAAATTTTTGTGAAGTGTAGATAAAAAGATCAGTAAATTTTTTAATGTCAACTCCCCCACCCCATTCTTTGGCGTGATTAACTTCATTGAAAGGAATAATATATTGCGGTATCATTGGCCAATTTAGAGAATTAAGAAATTGGGCTAGGTGGTCGATGTTGTCGGTGGTAGGTATTTTCCAGGAGTTGTTTTTCATGACGGTTGCCAGACGAATGATGGGGATAATGTGAAACTCGCGGCATTTATTGAAAAAATCCTGCCACATGTTTTTATCTAGTTGGTCCATTCTAATGGTAATAGTGGCATATCCCCAGTCGCCACCGGAGCTGTTGATAAGGGGAGCAGCGTGGTCAATATCACTAGGTTGAGTTAAGTGGAGACCAAAGGAATTAAAGTCAGATGCTAAAATAGGCTTAGGAGAGAGAAAAAAAAGCAATAAAAAAACCAGCCAAAACATATCTTTATATTCTAACAAATGAACAAAGAAGAAATTATTAAAATGAAAATTTCCCGGGTGGAAAAAGAAATTCGGGATACTCCCTATGACAAAAGTAGTGAACATCATCATGGAGTTTTAAAAGCTAAATTATCAAAACTAAAAGATGAATTGGAAGGGGGTGGTAGTCGGGGCAGTGGAGGTGGTGGCGTCGGTTATGCTATTAAACATTCTGGAGATGCCTCAGTTGTTTTGGTGGGACTACCCAGTGTGGGGAAATCAACATTGTTAAATGCGGTGACTAACGCCGAATCAAAGGTGGGAAATTATGACTTTACCACTTTGGGAGTGGTGCCAGGGATGATGGAATATAAGGGGGTGAAAATTCAAATATTGGATTTACCGGGGATTATTGAAGGGGCAGCCGGAGGTAAAGGTTTTGGGAAAAAGGTATTGTCGGTGATTCGGGCATCAAATTTAGTGGTATTGATGGCTGATGCTGCTAGAGTAGACTGGCTTGTTAAAATAAAAGAAGAATTGGAAGAAGCCGGGATTAGATTAAATAAAAAACCACCAAAGGTGTTGGTTCACCGGACTCACAAGGGCGGTTTGCAAATTATTGACCCACATCAAAGTTTTGAAAAAAACTTAATGACTGAAGTGGCCGAAGAAATGGGATTGGGTAATGCTATTGTCCAGATTGGAGAGAAAATTAGTGTCGATCAGTTTATCGATGCTTTAAGTCGTTCGAGAACTTACCTGCCGATGGTAGAGGTGGTGACTAAAGTCGACATGGGGAAAAAAGTGAGAAAAGAAGAGGGTGTTATTTATATGAGTGCAGTCAAAAAAATCGGGATTGAAGAATTTAAAGAAAAGGTTTGGCAGGGGCTGGGATTACTGAGGGTTTATCTAAAAAAAGAAAGAGCTTTGGAAGCTGATAAAAAAGAACCGCTAATAATGAAATCGGGAAAGACTTTAGATGATGTTTTAAAAAGAGTTTCTAAGGAAATGAGAGACGATGTTGGTCGTGCCTATATTTGGGGTAAAAACGCGAGGTTTCCCGGACAGGAAGTGAGTTTTAATTTTAAAGTTTTTGATGAGATGGAAGTGTGGTTCGGGAGGTAAGAGAGCGGATTTTTTGGGAGCGACTTTTGAGAACATCCTTGCTAAATTTTTGAGAGTTTTCAAATATTTTTTGGGCACTAGTACCCGGACGGGGGGAATAGCGAAAAACGTGAATTTTTTGGAAACCGATTTGTTGACAGAGAGTGAAAGTATTATAAAAATCTTTCTGGGTTTCACCAGGAAAGCCGACGATGATGTCGGTGCCGAGGGAAAACCCTCCCCCACCCCCTCCCTTGACAGGGCGGGGAGAATTTATAGATTTTATAGTTTCTAATTTGTTTATAATTTTTTTTCGGGTGTAAGGGCGGTGCATGAGTTTGAGGATTTTGTCGGAACCCGACTGGAGAGGAATGTGTAAGAATTTAGAAATACGATTGGGGTATTTTTTAAGAAGAGAGATGAATTTTTGGTCGATGGAATTAAGGGGAATGGAGCCAAAAGAAATTAAATTAATGTCGGTTTTAGATAATAGTTTTTCAATTAAATTGGAGAGGCCGGGGGTGTATTGGTCAAGATTGACACCGGTAATAATAATTTCTTCATAACCGTCAGAGACTGCTTTTTTGGCGGTGTTTATGGCATCTTTTATAGGTAATGACCAGAGATAGTTTCTGGTGTAAGGGACAGTACAATAGCTGCAAAAGTGAGTACAACCAGATTGAATTTTAAGGAGGAATCTGCGGGTATGGGAAAACTTATCAGCAATTTTAGGAGTGTAACTGCAGTGTAATTTTTTGAGCAAGGTTTCTTTTTGAGGGTTAGTGTAAATCTGAAGATTTTTTTTGTTTTTAAGATTTTTTAGAGAAGCGCAGCCGGAGATTATGATTTTGGCTGCCGGGTATTTTTTTTGGAGACGGCGTATGAGGCCAAGGGATTCGACATTGGCTTTTTTGGTGACAGAGCAGGTGTTGATAAAAATTAAATCTACCCCAGTCCTCTCCTTTGAAGAAAGGAGGGGTTCATAACCCGAATTAATTAATTTTTGAGCAAAGAGGTTGGACTCGGCGGCGTTGACCCGACAGCCGAGGTTAAAAATTTGAAAGGTTTTCATTGCCGAGGATGGGCTTTAACAAAATCATGAATGTAGTCCATGACATCAAGAGTCGTGTCCCAACCTAACTCGGTTCTGGCTTTATCAGGACCAGTGTCTGATTCCCTGCGACCCGGATCATTGTTAATGTATTCAATGGGTCCACCAAAAGCTTTAGCTATTTCAATGATGGAATAGGTTTTAGGGTTGGCTAAAGTATAACCGTCACCCATCCCCTTTTTGGCTACCAAAATAGCGCCATGAGCCAAATCTTTGACATAAGTAAAATTTCTTTTTTGAGTTCCTGGTTTGGTAACAGTTAGGGCTTTATTTTGTAAATAAAGTTGCTGAAACCTGGCAATTAAAGTTGAATAAGGCCCTTGTCCTTTTTCCCGAGGACCAAAGGCATTGTAAAAGTAACAAATGGCATAAGGTAAGTTGTACCAACGACCATAGTTGTTGATTAAATCCACATTAGTGGCTTTGGTAAAGGAGTAGGGGGTCTGATGGCGACCATCACCTTCAATAGCAAATTTAGTGCTAGAAGCGGTATAGAGTAGTTTTTTAATTTTTCTTTGTCGACAGAATTCGACGACAGCGAAAGTACCTAAAATATTTAAGTCATAAACCATGGCTGGTTCGTTGACTGAGGGACTAACCCGAGCATACTCTCCCAGATGAAAGACTAGGTCGGGATTTTCGGGAATCAGTTTGTCAATATCTTTGGTGTGGCCCCGGCGGTAATCTACTCCTGGAAAATGATTTGATTCTGAACCATTGAAGTAGTTGTCGAGAGAAATAATTTTGTTATTAGGATCTTTGATCAGTTCTTCAATAATGTGGGAGCCGACATGACCAGCACCACCGGTAACCAAAATTAATTTTGACATGAGGATATTATAACTGAGAATAGGTACCTTTTAGTTGTTCCATTAATTTGGAATAGAAGCGAAGGTTGTGAATGGTAGAGAGGCGTAGGGCCGACATTTCTTTAATGCGAAAAAGATGAGCAAGGTAGGAACGGGAATATTTTTGGCATAAAAGACAATCACAAAATTGAGACACTGGACGGATATCACGGTAATAAATATTTTTATCGGGGACAAAATATTCGTAATCACTATAGTTTTCATTTTTGGAAACGTAAAGACGTTTGTGACGAGCATCACGGGTAGGCAGGACACAGTCAAAAATATTCCAACCCATTTTGACTAAAGTTTCAATTTCGTGGGGTTTACCAATGCCCAGGGCATACAAAAAATAGTTTTTAGGAGTATGGTCGGCAATAGTTTGAGCGACCTCGTAGTCAAAAGTGCCATCGGTTTTAATTGGCCAACCGCCATAACCTAGACCGTCAAAGCCGATTTTAACTAATTCTTGGGTACAATATTTTCGTAGATCTAGATATTGTCCTCCTTGAACCACACCCAAAAGATAAGGGGTTTCTTTTTTTGATAATTTTTTTTCTTTAATTAATTCGTCAAAAATCTGATGGCATTCACGAGCCCATTTTAGAGTGCGCTTTACACTTGCTTTTGCCTCATCGTAGCTACTTTTTGGATCAGTAAAATCGTCGAGAACCACGATCATATCGGTTTTTAATTCCAGCTGAAGTTTAATAGACATCTTTGGCGTGAAAAGGATTTTTTTGCCGTCTAGTTTGAAAGTGACTCCTTTGTCGGTGACACTATTTTTTCCGTTCAGGGTTTTGGCAAGTGACATGACCTGGAAACCGCCAGAGTCAGAGATAACTCCCCCACTCCAGTTCATATAGTTTCTAACACCTTTAAAAAGCTTAATAACAGCGGTTCCTGGACTATTATAAAGATGGAAGGTATTAACTAAAATACCTAAGGTGTGGGTATTTTTAATATCTTCGGAATCAAGAGTTTTTAAGACGGCGCGGGTAGCGTCGGGAAAGAATATGGGTAAAGGAATTTTTTTGCCGGTGATAGTTTTAAAAAATTGGGGACGATTGGTCATAAAAATAGGTCGGGGATACAGGATTCGAACCTGCAACCTCATGGTCCCAAACCATGCACGCTAGCCAATTGCGCCAATCCCCGGGTGCCGCTGGCGGGGGTCGAACCCACACGCTTGTTGAGAGCACGAGATTTTAAGTCTCGCGTGTATACCAATTTCACCACAGCGGCTAGCTTAGATTTTGGAGCGGGTAGAGGGAATCGGACCCTCGCCGAAAGATTGGAAATCTTTAGTTCTACCACTAAACTATACCCGCAGGTAGCTTATTTTAGCAGATTTAAGGTAAAATACGATACCAGCCGTCGTGTTGAAATTGGTAGACAAGCACGTTTCAGAAGCGTGT
>CAYNEE010000010.1:0-29671 GCA_964396145.1 uncultured Gammaproteobacteria bacterium
TATTGACATAAGGGAGAGATCCAGTTTGACCAACACCGACAAAAGCAGTGGAATCAAGACCATCCAGCAAATCAGCATTAAGGTTGGTAACCTTGGTGGTAGAACCAACAGTAAAGTTATTATTAAAATTTTGGACTGCTGTCCAGGTGTTGGAATTGGCAAGGTTAAGACCAACTTGGTTGTTGGCATCAATAGTGAGGGAGGGGTTGTATCTAAGATTAAAGACGTTAGCTGGGGTTAGGCTTAGACCGATGCCGGCGGTGTAGGTGGTGCCGACAGCAGTGTTGACAAAAGTGAGGGTATTGCCAGAGAGAGTAATACCAACGCCATTGGTACCGACAAAGTTTAAAATATTGGTGGAGCCAACGTTGGTGTTGTTGCCGCCGGAAGAGGCTGTCCAATAGCGGTAATTATCGAAATTGGTACTACCAACTTGAAGGAATTGAGAAGAGTGAAGGCCATCAAGTAAATCAGCATTTAGATTAGTAATTAGGGTGGTATCCTGAGCATTGGTAGCTTTAAGGGTGGCGGTGGTGAGAGTGCCGCCAACAGAGAGATTGTTAGAAAAAATACCATTACCGTTGGCATCAATTGAGAAACGAGTGGCCAGTTGGGAAGTGCCAACATTGTAATTTTGTAGAGAAATAAAGTTGTAACCCCGATTGGAGTTGGTGACCTGAGAATTGAGTAAGTTTCCGGAGGTAATATTGGGGTTACTAAAATCAACGAAGCCCCCAGTGGCGGGGGCGGTACCTTCGGTAAGGAGTTTTATGCCTCCACCTCCTCCGCTGTCGGTGGCTTTAATGAGGATACTTTGGCCTTCAAGAGAAAAAGTTCCAGAAATGGATTTAATGGCTGGAGAAGTTTCTCCAAGATTTAAATTACCCTGATTGTCGAGAACTATGACCGTGTTTTTTTCTCCAGTGGCGGAGGGGGGGAGTCCTTGGAGAGTTTCCGAGTTGAGAGCATAAGCGACGGTAGCAATTTGCTGACGTGGATCCATCACCTCATTGCCTGTGGTAATCTGTAGCCAGACCTCAGGATTTTCAGAAAAAACATTTTGGGGTATTTCGCTGCCGTGACTTTTACCGATGACGACATTGAAAATACCATTGGAGTCGGGGACGACTACCTGACTATTGCCGATACCGGAGTCGTAAAGCTGGGTGCCGCCAACGGAGCTGTTAAAAAACTTGAAATTAATTGCTGTGGAGCTGGTAATGGGGTTGCCGGCAGAATCAGTTAAACGGCCTTGAAATGACATAATCCGACCTGGTCTGACAGGTTGGGCAGCGGTGGAATAGGCTAGTTGCTGCCTCGCCTTAAGAACACTTTGTTGATAGAGACTGTAGGCCAAGCCGAGGAAAAGAGCGATGAGACTACCGAGGATGAAGTAACGGTTGAGGAAACGAGGGTAGTCAAAATGTTTTTTGTTGGGTTTAGATGAACTTAGGGCTAGGTTGAGTTGACTGTAATCCTGGGAATCAATGAGGTTGCGTTTGGATAAAAAATCGGCAAAGGAAGAAAGAGAGGAAATTTTTCTTTGGAGAGTAGCATTAGAAGATTGTTTGACTTTAAGAAAGTCGAAATATTGTTTAAGAGTAGAGAGAGAAAAATTATTCCTGAGGTTCATTTTGTTTTAACCAGTCAAAATACTGGTGAATATCATTGAGATAGTTTTTTATAGTTAGATTAGATTTATTATCTTTCTTAAGTTGTTCTTGATACTGTATCAGCAGGAAATTAATGTTGTCGTTTTGAGGTTGTCGGACTTTTCGTTGACCCTTACGAAAGAGGTTGCTTTGGGTGATATGTTGGTTTAAAAGAAATTGGCAGAATGAAGAGAGAGATGCTAGATGTCTTTTGGAGTTGTTTTTTCCGGTAATTTCCTGAATGTAGTTTTTTATGATTTCAGAGGAGATATGGAAGTTGGAATAAGTTAAAAAAGTTTTTAGATCCTGAAGATAGTTGCGAATAGTATTGGATTGATATTGACGCTTCTGGAGCCAGAGAGAGTAGGAATTAAGGTGTTGGGGCAGGATGGAGATGGCCATAGGTTATAAATTGCTTTTAGCTTTAAAATTATATTTTTTATACATGTTTATCTGTTTATCAGCTATATTTATATATATTAATTATTAATATCTACTACTAGGAAAAGGGTGTCAAGAACCAGATTTAATGATTATTTGATATGTTTTGCTATATATTATTTAGAATCAAATGGGTGATTTATAGAAGAAAAATTTATTTCATATTTGTTTTCACACAATAGTTATGTACTATAAATATATATCTATATAGATTAATTAATATCTTTTTTTTAGAAAAAAATATTTTACTTGCGGAAAAAGTACGGTTTAGATATTTTGATATTAATTAATATATTAAATTAGATAAAATAAGGATAAATTTTAAAAAATCCTTTTGATTAAAATTAAGGATGAGGAAAAAAAATTAAATAAAAAAAGATTTGAATTGATATAGAAAGATTGGCTTGATATAAAATGATACTTTAGAGATTTTAGGAAAAGTATTTGAAGACGCGGAAAGCTAAAAAATTATTTTCTATATTTTAAGTAGATTATCTTTTCTCTAAAGATAGGTATAAAATAGTATAAATAATCTATTATCAGAGGCGAGAGCAGAGTGCTAAAAGGGTGTTTTTTAAAGATATTTTTGCTATTATCGGCTATGAAGAATAATAAATTATATCTTAATTTAGGTATTGGAGTTTTAGTTTTGATTTTAGTCTTGTTTTTAGCGATAAAGGTTGTGCCAAGTGTTTTAGTAACTTTAACTAAAGCTGCCCCGTCATCTAAAGTAGACTTGGCTAGCTCTTATATTTTAGGTGGAAAAATTTTGGCTAGAGCAGATGGGGAGGATAAAGGTGTGGTTAACGTCTTTGTTTTGGATAAAGATGGTAAAGGAATTAAAGGAGTAACGGTGGCTTTGTCAGGAACGCCTGAGGGTGAGATGCAGACAGTTTCAGGGAATGAGGGGAAAGCAGCTTTTGAGGTGACTTCTAAAACGGAAGGCCAGTTTGGGGTATCGGCGATAATTTCAGGAATGCCGATAGCAGGCGAGGTGAGGCTAACTTTTAGAAACGAGTAAAAACTAAATTAAAGAAAGAGGACAAAGAGTTGTTGTTTTAGAGTGAAATCTGAGGTTGAGGCACTAATTTGGTATTTTCCCGGGATAGAACTGGAAAGGTTAAAGATTGCTTTACCAAAGTCGTCGGTTTGAGGCTGGACGGCTTCAATGTTAAGCGAGGGAGTAGAGGAGAGGGTAACTTGTTTTTGACTGACACCTAAGCCCTGAGAGTTTAACAAAAAGACATTAATTCGGATTTTTTCCTGACCATTACCTTGCGCTTGGATGGGTGAAGCGAAAATATAAGAATTTTCCCGAGTAGGAAGGCTTGTGTTGGTGGTACTGGCTCGACTGGTGAAAATAAGTTGACGACCAACAAAAAAAAGAACAACAAAGAATAGAATTAAACCGACAAGAGTAAAAATAATTTTTCTAGACATATAAAGCTACTTCTTTATTATAAATGACTGCTGGTAAAAAGCGGTGCCGAGGACGGCGGATTAAAAAGAAAATTAAGGCAACAAACAGAGGTAAAAGCAATAATAAAAACCACTGGAAAGAAACTTGACCGTAGAAAAGAGTATTAGATTTAGGTGAGTCACTATCCAAAAAAGTGGAGGTGCTAAAGAGTCTGTAGGCTGAACGAGAGTTGTCGGCAAGATTGATACTGTAGTTACCTCGGGAGTCGGTATCAATTTCTAGGGTAGGTAGAGCCATGGCATGAGCGGTTTTAGTAAGAGACAGTTTTTTGTTTTCCTGTTCATGGAAATAGATTTTAATGTGGCTATTGGGAATTGATTGCCCGGAGGCAAAATTTTGGTTTAAATCAAGAGAAATTGTCGGGGAGAGTAGGACAGGACCGATGTCTGTTTGAGAGTTATCTGGAGGTTCGGGAAGGCAGACCGGGTTGTTGGTGCGGTTGGAGTCATCAAAGGAATTAAGACAGAGGTCTTGAGGATGTCGGGGGAGAAGTACCTGATTAAAAACAAAGTAGCCCTGATTGTCGCTGTAGGTGACGGCATAAGCTTTAGGACTGGACAACTCAACTCTGGCAGTAGGGCTGGTATAACCAAAGATGGTGACATAAGTTCCGGGGATACTTGCCCGGATGGAAACGACTTTGTTTAAGGAAGTAATCAATTAGGCTCGATCCTGATATTTTTTCTTGAGAGCTTCTAATTCCTGTTCCAACTCTTCAACCTTGGGACTGTCTTGGGTGTTGGGGCGATTTTTCTTTTTGAGGCGAATAAAAAGGAAAAGAAGGACCAGGATGATCAAGACCAGGATGACAATTTTATAGGGAATAACCCAAAAAGAAATGGTAGCGTTGATGGGTTTACCACTAGGACCATAGACTGCGTTTAAGCTAGCCCGGTAATAACCGAACATAAATTTACGATCCAGAGTATTGTCGAATTCCCGGCTGGTATAGGGAAAGATATTGGTGTTACTGAGTTTGAGCTGGTGACTGCGCAGACCAAAGGTATTATAGATGTTGATAGAACCGGCAGGAGCAATATGAATGTCGGAAAGATTGGTGATAATGGTTTTAAAGTTAACCGGTCCGTATTCAAAAAATTTATTGGTTGAAAATTCCTTGACTTGGGCGTTTTCGTTAATATCCCCGGGAATGGTGACATAGACCAAGCTGCCGACCTTGGTTTCAATGGCAGCTCCGGTTTGAGTGATAGCAGTATCGGCATTGTGATTGTAAAGGACCATGGCATAGTGTCCGCCGGGAGTGGCATTTTCGGGTACCAGAAGGGTTAAAACAAGAGCTTTAGTTTCTCCTGGTTTGAGTTTAATTTGGGTGGGTGAAATTTGAATCCAGTTGGCAGCTGCCCAGCGGTTATCGTTTTGATTTTCGGTTTCAACTCTAACTGGAGTGCCGACATCGTCAACGACAATGAAATCTTCAACCGAGACTGTGATTACTTTTTCGGTACGAGATTCGTTGCGAACTTTAATTTCTTTGGTAATGACGTCTCCGGGGCTAGCAGTGGTAATTTCCAAGCGAGGAGGAATAGCACTAAGACCTAATGAATTTTGTTGGGCAAAGGCCGGTTTGGTAAATAAGGTAATTAATATTACTAATAAACTTAAGATTTTTAGTTGGGCAGAGTTTTTCATATTAGAAAGTGGCGGTGGCGGTATATATAACTTTGGCTTCGTAATCACCAGCTTCCTGAGTTGTGGTGGCGGTAATCCGATAGCAAACATTGGCAGATTCGGTAGTTAGAGGAGTTTTGGTATTAAGCATGATGGGTTGAGCGTTAGCGTAACCGATACCAAAGGGTTTAAAGTTGGGAGAGGAAAAGGCAGTAGTGGCTCCCAAGCTGGTGACAGTGTAACCAAATTCAGACATGGTAGTGCTGACACCGTTCCAGGCGGTAGCGGCGGTAGGAGTACAACCGGTACCGTTACAAGTAGTATCAGGAATAGTGGTGGAGGTATTGATGTTTTTCATAACGCCGGCTTCGTAGGCAGTAACGACGTAACCTCCGGGGGCATTAGTAACACAGGACAGTCTTTGGGCGAGCTGATTGTGGACTCCTAATTCGAGTGAACCAAAGACAACCCTGTCACCGGTAGTTAAGGCAGCACCATTGCTGAGACTGGTGCCAACTCCGCAAGCAGTCGAGGTAGTGTTGGTAACACCGACATTGTCGATGTAAAAACTAAGGGTGGGATCAATAGTGGCGGTGACCCGAACTGATTCAACAACAGCGATTTTGCCGGGGGTTTCCTCGACAACATTACCGGAGCTGTCAGTGTGGCGGAGGATAAAATTGAAGACATTAGCATGACCTTCGAGATTGGCGCTGGTGTGAGTGGAGCTGGGGTTAATCAACATATTAGTAGTATTACCAATGACAATGGTTCCAGTCTCACCGGTACCGACCGGGTTAGTAGCGCCGACGGCCATGTTACAGGAAATAACGTGGTAGTAATTACCATCAGGAACTCCAGGTTCGCCTCCAGGAACAGTGGTGCCAACTGAAGCAGTGGCGCCCCAAGGACAAGTAACGGCAGTGGCGTTAAGGTTGGCAGAATCGAAACCGCCCTGATCGGGGATACCGTCACTGGCTTTTTCAACTGTACCCGAGGGAGCTTTAATAAGAACCTGCCAAGCACCTCCATCAGCACTGCTTTGAGGTTCAAAGCTAACTGTGTGAACGGCTGATCGAGTAGAGATAATGCTACCCCCGGCAGCGACAGCACCAGCAGTTAAACCGGGGTTGACTAAAATTTGATTGGTGGCACCAATATCTCGGACGGTGTAGATGCTTTGGTTGCCACCAGCACCCACGGAAATAGTATCGCCAACAAAGAGATTGTTACTGGTTCGGGAAGGAAAGTCAGTAGTATTAATAGTCAGAATGGAACTACCAGCGACATTACCTGAACCTACTCCACCGTAGTAGGAAAACTGAGAAGAAGAAAGAACATCTTTGACATTTTTGGAAGGAATGGAAGAAGCCTCCCTAGGGAGAATTAAACTTAATATGCCTATAAATAGGCAGAAAACTAGGATTTTGTTTAGAAAATATTTTTTCACGAGTTTATGGCTCTATTATTATAGAATCAGCTTAAGGTTTATAAAGCTGGTTGTCAACTATTAATTTTATTTGCCTAATCATAGGTTAAATAGTATCTAACTATCAGAAAGTGTTAGTGTTTGCTAGATCTACTTTGATAGTTTCTGGAAAGTAGATAAAAAAGTAAAAAGGCAAATAAAATAATAAAAGATAGTAAGTAAGGAAAAACAAAAAAGCTATGACTGTAGTCAGGTTGTAAAGAGTCGGGATTTTGTCTGATTTCTAAAAGATATCTTCCCGGCCAAAGAGGAGCTTTAACTGAGCACTCTTGGGGATGTTTGGTTTCGGTGAGACAAAAAATTTGCCGGGAATTTTGAGACAGAACTGTGTAGGGATAGATATCTTTTTCCCAGAAAGTTTCGTTATTTCTTTTGAGAGTTATTTTCCCTTGTAAATGAGTAAAACGGGTTGAAGGATTGGAAATTTGACCGGAAATTTTAAGATTGAAAAATGTGTCTTTGAGACGGGGGGAGAGGTTGATAAAATCAATTTTTAAAGGAGAAATGACAGTTTCCGGATGGGCAGAGATTAAAATGTTTGCGCCAATTTTGGCCAGATTCTGACCACTTTGCAGGTCCGGTTGAGAGGGTTTTTGGGAAAGAAAAAAACTAAAATAGTGATCAGTTGTTTGAGAGCTGGGATTTTCAATTTTTAGAACTAATTGGCGACTTTCACCGCTGTTTAGAATAAATTCTTGACCTAAACGGAGGTCACTGTTAATTAAAGTAAAGTTAAAAGGAAGTTCGGTGTCAGTTAAATGCTGTATATTGCCGAGATTGTCGAGAGGTAGCCAGGCGGAAACTGAAGTATTGAGAATAACTGAGTTTTGAGAGTTGTTGGTAATTTCAAAAGCTTGGGTATAGGATTTTCCTTGTTCCAATGTAATTTCGATTTGAGCTGGTTTTAGACCGAGATTAAATTGAGGCATTAGTAGTTGGGAGTTAAAGTATAAGTGACATAGGTCTGATAGTCACCGGCACTCTGGTCTGGAGAAACGATGACTTTGTAAGTAATTAGGGTTTGATGATTTTTGACCGGAGTAGTTTCGGTAGAGATGACGGCAGGAGTTTGACTTTGGTTGATATTGGCAAAAGGACGAAAGAGATTGGAGGCGGGAAAGTAAGAGAGAGTGCCGTCACCTTGAGCATTAAAACCAAAACCGTACTTATCGCTTCGGGTCCAAATAGCAGCATGAGAGGAATCGCAATTATTGTTGTCGCAGGTAGTATCAGGGATAAAAATGTTGGGATTTTGCCATAGAGAATGGTCTTCGTGAGCGGTGATTTGGTAGCCGCGGCCGGAGGGGGTGGTGACAGTAAGGATATTGGTGTCGGTAACCCCGATCCCGGCTTCCAGGGTGCCAAAATCAATTAACAGTTTGTCGATAGTAAAGCTGAGATAGTCGAAAGTGTCATAAATATATTGAAAACCTGATTTGACAGCAAGGCTGCTACCTTCTGAATAGCCGGGAGCATTTTGACCAACGGTATCAGTGAGACGATAGGTGGGTGAAGTTTTGCTACCGGAAGTAAGGTTGAAATTGCCCCAGTTGATTAAGTAAGAAGGGGAAGAAAAGCGCTGAGCGGTAGTTTTTATCGGTAATAAGGTAAAAAAAAGTAGTAGAAAGAGGATAATTTTAGTTGTCATCCGAGTTACCACTAATGCTTTCAGTTAATTTATGGGCATCTTTTAGCAGATCTTTGGCAATATTACGGACCTGGCTTTGAGTGGAAAGAGAAATAATCTCCTGAAGAGGTTTTTTAAGCCTGAGAGACAGCCAGAGGAGGAAATCGGTTTGGTCACGACTAAGATGATCTTGAGCTTCGGTCTCACTACTTTTAGTCAGAGCAATAAAATAACTAATGGGAGTAATTAAAAGTAGTGAAAGAAGCTGAACGAGAGAATTAAAAGAATTGAGATTGAAACTATAAAAAAGAATGGTAATCAGAGAATAAATCAGATTGATAGTGGGTGGGTTTTGAAAGGCGAGAGAAAAGAGCAGAAAATAAATTAAGAAAAAAAGAAGCGAGGTGATGCCGCCGGTTGACAAGATGATGAGATGAATAACAGCAACGACTAGAGGTAAGGAAAGTTTTTTAAAAAAATAAAGAGCCAGGATAATTAGAACGCATAAAAGAGCTATAACCTGAGGGATATAAGGGTTTAAGGCTGGTAAACCGTAGAGAATGAAGGCGGCAAGTAGGGGTAAAAGGTAGGCAATGATTTTAATAAAGAGGGACATTAAATAAATTATACATGGTATAGTGAAGTATGAATTTGAATTGGGTGAAAAAAATTACATTGTCAGAATTAGGAATGATAGTAGGACTAGGCTTATTAGTGACTGGGCTGGGGATAAAGATGAGAGGAGCTGAAGTCGCTTCTGGGGAAATGGGTAGTCCCAAAATAAGCCAGAGGGCGGAAGCTTTGCCGAGAGTGGTAAACATAAACATGGCTGGAGCTCTGGAGCTTGAATCTTTACCGGCCATAGGTCCGATAACGGCAAAAAAGATTATCGAGTATCGGAGTAGTTATGGTTATTTTAGGGATAAGACGGAAATTACAAAGGTGTCTGGGATTGGACCTAAAACTTATGAAAAGATTAAAGACAAAATTTCAATATAAGATAGTATTGGTCGGACTGGTAATACTTTTAGGTTTATTTTTTTTAGTAAAAAAAGAGAGTTTGGTTTCAGGCTTGTATACGGCTATGGGTCAAAATCAAGCAGCTTTATGGGCCGGGATGCTTTGGGGAGAAAGGCAACTGTTGGAGAAAGATTTTTACGAGGCATTAATTAATACGGGTTTGATACATATAATAGTAGTCAGCGGAACTAACTTGACTATTTTAGGTAAGGGTTTGATAGAGTTTTTGGCAAGTTACGTAGGCCGGAGGGAAGCAATTGTTTTGGGTTTGGGGGTAACTATTTGGTATGTAAATTTAGTGGGGTGGCAGACACCAGTGATTCGGGCAGCTTTATTTTTGTTTTTTTATTATTTAGGTCAATATTTTGGCCGACGATTTAATCCAGTGAGAGCCTTAACGGCGGTTGTGGGAATAATGGTTTTGGCTGATTATCGGGTAGTGACAGAGATTAGCTTTTGGTTGTCTTTTTTGGCATTTGTGGCGGTATTGCTTAACAGCGGAGAGGGGGTTTTAAAAAATTCACTGTGGGTGAGTCTATTTTTATGGCCGGTTTTGTCCTGGAAATTTGGAATGATTAGTCTATGGGCGCCAATTTTGAACTTGGGAGTACTGTTTTTGGTAGAGGCATTAACTATTTTAGGCTTGGTTGGCAATACGGTGGGGTTAGTTTGGTCGGGTTTGGGAAAAGTGGTTTTAAGTTTGGGGTATCCGTTCTTAAGATACTTGACGGAAATAGTTCTTTACTTTGGTGAAAAAGGAACTTGGAGGTTTAGTTTTAACTGGCTGATGGTTTTAGGGTGGTATTTAATTTTAGGAGGATATTGGTATGGGAAAAAGAAAAACTAGAGTGTGGTTGATAGCCTTGTTTTTGTTGTTTATAGGAATTGTTTGTAGCTTGCCTGATGGGAAAATGAGGTTGATTTTTTGTGATGTGGGACAGGGAGACGGAGCAATTTTGGTGAAAGGTAATTGGCAAATGCTGATAGATACTGGAGCGGATAATAGCCGGATGAGCCGGTGTTTGGACAGATATATCCCTTTTTGGGATAAAAAGATTGAGGTTATGGCGATCAGCCATTGGGATGAAGACCATGCCGGAGCGGTCAAAAGCATCTTAAAAAGCTTTAAGATAGGCAAACTACTGGAATCGACAACTAGTGGGAAGAGATACGAAGAAGGGAGGGAGACTGTGATACTCAGGGCCGGAGATCGGTTGATGTGGGGAGATCTGTTGATGGAGGTAGTTTTTCCTCGGGATAATGCCGAGGGGATTGATAATGAAGTGTCACTGGTTATGAGTTTGGATTATCGAGGTAAAAGATGGCTTTTTACCGGTGATATTTCCAAAGAGGCTGAGGGGCAGATATTAACTTGGTGGGCAAAAAAGATTGATGGTCTAAAAGTATCCCACCATGGTTCCCGAGAGGGAACTAGCCTAGAATGGTTATATAAATTACAACCTGACTTGGCGGTGATTAGTGTGGGCAATAATAAATTTGGCCATCCTAGCAATGAGGTGTTGGAGAGATTGGGGTCGGTTGGCAGCCAGGTAATGAGGACAGATAAGGAAGGAGATATAGTTTTTACTTGGGAATGAAAGCTAAAAAACTTTGTGGGATAATAAGGCATGGAATTTAGGGAAATTGAGGCTAAATGGCAGAAATATTGGAAGGAGCACTCTGAGCTCTATCAGGCCTCAATAAAAAAAAGTAAAGAAAAAAAATATGTTTTAAACGAATTTCCTTATCCCTCCGGAAGTGGTTTACATATAGGTCATGCGTTTTCTTTAACCGGAAGTGATATTTATGCCCGTTTTAAAAGAATGCAAGGTTATCAGGTGATGTTTCCTATGGGTTGGGATGCTTTTGGGTTGCCTACAGAAAATTTTGCGATTAAAAATAAGAGGAAACCACAGGAAGTTACGGCTGAAAATACGGCTATTTTTAAAAAACAAATGGAGAGGTTGGCTTTTTCTCTTGATTGGGAAAGAGAAATTGATACCACCGACCCTAATTATTATCGATGGACGCAGTGGATTTTTGTAAAACTTTTTGAAAAGGGCTTGGCTTATAAAAGAGAAATGCCGATAAACTGGTGTCCCAGTTGCAAGATAGGTTTGGCAAACGAAGAGGTTGTTGACGGTAAATGTGAACGTTGTGGCCATGTGGTGCAAAAGAGAAATATATCTCAGTGGATTGTCAAGATAACCGAGTATGCTGATAGATTGCTTGCCGGCTTGAAAGAAACTGATTTTGAGAACAAAGTTAAGCTAGCCCAGATTAACTGGATTGGTAAGAGCGAGGGGGCAAAAATTAGGTTTAAGGTGGAGGGAGAGGACGGGGAAATAGAGGTGTTTACGACTCGGCCGGACACATTGCCGGGAGCGACTTTTTTAACGGTGGCGCCGGAGCATGATCTGGCTAAAAAAGCTGCCAAAACGAATCAGGAGGTAAAAGATTATATAGAGAAGGCGATTAATAAGAGTGACTTGGAAAGGACGGAGCTTAACAAGAAAAAGACAGGTGTTTTTTCTGGATTTTTAGCAATAAATCCTTATAATCACCAAAAAATTCCCATTTGGGTATCCGATTTTGTTTTAGCTTCTTATGGAACTGGGGCGATTATGTCGGTACCGGCTCATGACCAAAGGGATCACGATTTTGCGGTAAAGTTTGATTTACCGATCGTGCCGGTAATTAAAAAGAAGGATTGGGACTTTAAAAAGGCAGCTTATGTTAGCGAAGAAAGGGGAGGGAAAATAGATATTGGAGATAAATGTAATCAATATCACTTAAGAGATTGGATTTTTTCCCGTCAGCATTATTGGGGTGAGCCGATTCCGATGATTAAGTGTGCTAAATGCGGTTGGGTGCCGGTGCCGGAAGAGGATTTGCCGGTGAGATTGCCGGAAGTAACTGCTTATGAACCGACAGAAGATGGGCAGAGCCCCTTGTCTAAAATTGAAAGTTTTATTAACTGTAAATGTCCTAAATGCGGTGGGGAGGCTAAAAGAGAAACCGATACCATGCCAAACTGGGCCGGATCGGATTGGTATTACCTTGCTTATTGTTTTTTTGAGGATATTAATAATCCATTGCCTGGGAAAGATAATATTTTTTTAAAAAATGAAAAAGTTCTAGCAGAATGGTTACCGGTGGATGTTTATATTGGCGGGGATGAACACAACACTTTACACTTGCTTTATTCCAGGTTTATTTATCTGTTTTTATACGATCTGGGGGTGTTGCCAAAAGGAATCAGAGAACCTTATGACAAGAGGGTTTCTCATGGAGTAATTCTAGGTCCTGACGGGTTGAGAATGAGCAAATCGAGAGGAAACGTGGTGGTACCGGAGACAATTATAGATAAATATGGGGTGGATGTATTGAGACTATACCTGATGTTTATGGGACCTTTTGAAAGTGTCATGGCTTGGAATGAAAAAACCCTGATGGGAGTTAAACGGTTTCTAGATAGGCTAGAGGTTTTTGTAGAAAAGCAGAAAAACCAGCAGGAAAGCAATAAAGGCTCTCTAAGAATTATAAATTTAACGATTAAGGGAGTAACTCAGGATTTGGAAAATTTTAGTTTTAATACAGCGGTAGCTAGATTAATGGAGGCGATAAATAAGATTGACAGTTTGGAGGCCAAGGATTTAAAGAAACTGGTGAAATTAGTGGCCCCTCTCGCGCCCTACACAGCAGAGGAGTTGTGGAACAGATTGGGAGAGAAAGAATCAGTCCATGGCAGTATATGGCCTGATTATGATCAAAAAATAGACGGGAAGAGTGAGATTAAATTGCCAATTGCTGTTAATGGCAAGGTTAGGGATCAGCTTGTTTTATCTCAGGAAGAGTCTCAAAATGAATCAGAAGTGATAGCTAGGGCCAAGAGACGGGAAAGAGTGATGGTGTGGTTGTCGGGAAAGGAAGTCGTTAGGGAGGTGTATGTTCCCGGAAAGATGCTTAACCTGGTAGTGCGGTAATAATAGCAGAGTATTCGAGAGAGTGCTAGATAGTTTTGAGTTAAATTTGTGATGGCAGAAAAGGGTATATCTTGTTTTTAGAGACAGGAATTGAGGTTGATTAAATCGAAAATGGTTGTAATATTTTAAAGCTAAATGTTGTTATATTTTGTTTTGGTAAGAGATAGATATATTTGATTAAATTATTAAAGAAAAAGTCTAAAAATTTTTTATAAAAATAAAAAATTTTAAAGAGTTATTTAAAAGAGAAATTATCTTTTTATAATGTTTTGCGGAGATTATGATATAGATAGATTAGATAGTTTATTATTTTTTGAAATTTTACGAGAAAAAAAATGCGGAGATCAAGATTACATTTATAGAGAAAAATAATGCGGATAAAATTGCGGTGAATATAAAAATTTTACGGTAATAAACTTGTATTAGCTTTGAATTGTACGGTGAAAAAATAATGATGTATTCCCAGGCAGAATCGAACTGCCATTTCAGGTTTAGGAAACCCGCGTTCTATCCATTGAACTATGGGAACAGATGAGTGGCGGACAAGGTCGGGGATACAGGATTTGAACCTGCAGCCTCACGCACCCGAAGCGTGCGCGCTAGCCAATTGCGCCAATCCCCGTAGCTAGGATAATATAGCATGTAAAAGTAAAAGCTTAATTGACAAGATAGGTTTTTCTGTCTAGACTGATTTTATGATTAATGATATAGACAGAAATTCACGGACTTTGATTTTATGTTTTGTAATAGCAGTTTTTGCTCTAATACCTTTGAGGTTTGTAGAATACGGCAACGAGAGTGATTTAATGCAGCCCCAGGTTTTGGGAGAGTATGTAGAAATGCTACCAGTGGAGGAGGAAGCTGAAATTAAATTGGAAGCACCTTATGATACTATCGATCTCTTACCGTCAGAGACAGAAAAGCAGCCGGAGTACTTTCAGAGCTTGCCTCAAGAATAAATATCTTTTGGCCGTCAGGAGTAGTAGCCAGGAATGAAGGGTTATTTTTTTGGAAGTGGTAGATTTGGTAGAGATTAGTGGCGTCGTATTCAATGATATTTAGGTTGTTGTCAGCAATAAAAGTAAGGTTGTTGGTATAGGGAATCCAAGACAGAGTTTGTGGTTGAGTACTACCGAGGTTAAAGTTGGTGTCTTCCTTGAGATCATAAACATAGTAAAAACCAGGTTGGAGCTGCCTGTCTTGATCCTGAGTGCTGCGGCTGAGAGGAGGGGAGCTTAGTAATGGAGGAAGTTCGCCACTGGCACTGGCGGTATATAAAACCTTGTCGCCAAAGGAATTGTAAGCTATGGCAGAATTGGTGGCGATAAAGGAGGCTAGGCCAGGAGGAATCCTGTCTAATAGAGAGAGGTTTAACTGTTCTTTATCCTGAAGCCAATTATTTTTAATTACCGGGATTTGAAGGCTAACGTCGGTGAGACTATTTGGGAAAACTTTTTTGTCGAGATCAATTAAAAAAGCGGGACCTTTGGGAATAGTTGCTAAAATTTGTTTAGAATCAGGAGAAAATTCAAAAGTGTATTTTGACCAATTAAGACTAGGGGTATTAGCAGAAATAAGTTTGTGATTAATTCGACTGGGGAGGAGAGGAATTTCGGTGAATTCCAAAAGATAAAGGCCGGCTTCTTTAAGTTCGGCAGAGGTAGTGGCGACGGCAAAGATGATTTTGTTGCGGTTGGGGGAGAGGGTAGGATGATGAACTGTGATCAGGTCGAAGAAGGAGGTTTCCGGTTGAAGTAGAAAGAGCTGAGCATCGCTTTGATAAACCAATTCGGGTCGGATTTGAATATTTTTTTGCCAAGGAAAATAACCGTCTTTGGTAATTTTTAGATGATAGGGGCCAGGATTAAGATTGAGAGTATTGTCAGTGTTAGTTTCTAAAATATTATTGAGATAGACATTTGCCGATTTTGGCTTGGAAGTGGCAGATAGAATACCGGTAATCTTAAGGCGAAAAACACCATTGCCATGATCGAGCCGATAACCCCGGGCAAAAATGGAGATAAGAAAGGTGGTGACTATCACAAAAAAAGCGATGCTTAGGATAAAGAGGAGGCTTTTGCGGTTTCGGCTGCCAGTCATTAGTGTATTATATAGAATATGAGCTGGATGAGGAAGTTGGCGATAGATTTAGGGACATCAAATTGTACCATTTGGTCCGATAATGAGGGAAAATCTTTATCAGAGCCCTCGGTGGTGGCGATTGAATCTGAAAGTAGACGGGTGGTAGCTGCCGGAAATGAAGCCAGGAAAATGGAGGGCAAAACACCCGAGTACTTAGAAATAATCAGGCCGATAGAGTCGGGGGCAATTGTGGATTATGAGGCAGCAGTGGGAATGATTAAGTGGTTTTTGCGGCAGGTGATGGGTTTAACCTGGATTATAGGTCCGGAGGTAATGGTGACAGTAGCTTCGGGTTTAACCCAAGTAGAGCAACGGGCAGTAATGGATGCAGTTTTAGAAGCGGGAGCCAGAAAAGTTTACTTGATAGATACGCCAATTGCTGCGGCCATTGGGGCTAAAATACCAATAATTGAAGCTTTTGGAAACATGATTGTTAATATCGGTGGAGGTGTGACTGAAGCAGCGGTGATTGCCTCTGGGGGGGTAGTAGCGAGTAAATGTATTCGTGGGGGTAGTAGCCGTTTGGATGAAACAATAGAGGAGTACTTAAAAAAGAAATACTCTCTGGCGGTAGGTGAGCAGAGCGTCGAGGCGGTGAAAATTAAATTAGGGACAGCAGTTAAATTAAAAAAAGTAGAAGTGATGACGGTGGCGGGGAGGGATCTGGTTTACGGATTACCTAAAAGTGTAGAAATTAATGCTGAAGAAATTTTTGAGGTGGTCAGACCAATGCTTGATGAAATAATTTTGGTGGTAAGAGAAACTCTGCAAATGACACCCACGGAGTTAGTGGCTGATATCGCGGATAGGGGGATAGTTTTGACGGGGGCGGCAGCGAAGTTAAGGAGTTTGCCATTGTTGTTAACCCGGGAAATTGGAGTGTCGGTCCACCTATCTTTGGAGCCGGAAAGTTGTGTCATCAAGGGGGCGGCCATGGCTCTGGAAAACCTGGAAATCTACCGACGGTCAATCAGGTGATATAGTCATTTGTTATGTCTTTATAGTTTAAGATATAGTTATTTTTTGAAGACTAAATAAGAGGACATTTTTTATCTTGTAATTTATAAGGTACAATAACTATTGTTTGGTAGTTTTTTTTGTGTAATTTGTGGAATTTAAGATATTTTTTCGGAGTAATAAAATTGTTCATTAGTGGAGGTGTGAAAGATTTTGAGTTATTTGATATTTAGCTTATATTTTGTGTAGAGTAAGAAAGATGATATATTTAAGTCAGATCACATGTAAATAAAAGTTATAGGATATTAAAAATTAACTGCCAGTGGTATTTTGGAAATAACTTGTTTATTATAAGTTAAAATATGGTTAAAAATAGAGCTGGGAGAAGGGATAAAATAGGTAAAGATGGTAGTATTTTTCCCCTAAATACTCGTAAAATATTAGATTTAGACTTTTTTGGCAGAGATAAGACTGAACTGCTAAAGTACTTGATAGACTTAACAAGATCAGATAGAAATATTTGTTGGATATGTACGGTAAATCCTGAATTTGTTGTGTTAGCCCAAAAAGAGCCAAATTTCAAAAGAACAATTAAGAGTTGTAATATCAGAGTAATTGATGGAGTGGGGTTATTGTGGGCGGAGATGGTTTTAAGAAAAAAAGGTTTTCTATCGAGAGTAAAAGAAGGAGTTAAAAGTGGTAAAAAAATTATAAGAGGAGAGTATCGACAAGGTTTAATTTCGGGGTCAGATTTAATAGAGGATTTGGTCAAGGAAGGGAGGATAAAAAAAATGAAATACTTTTTTTTGGGTGGATGGGGTGATAGGTCTAAGAGGACGGCTAAGGTTTTGGCAGGTAAATACCCAGGTATAAAAGTAGCTTGGTCTCCTGGGGAGCCGGCTTTGGCTAATGAAGAAGTTTTGAGTCAAATTAAGGAATTTTCACCTGATTTTTTATTTGTAGCCTACGGAATGAGGCGACAAGAGGAGTGGATTTACAAAAATTTAGGAAAAATAAAGAGCAAGGTGGTGATTGGGGTAGGGAGAAGTTTTGATTATTACAGCGGAGAGCTAAAAAGAGCCCCTCTGGGTTGGCGGAAGATGGGTTTGGAGTGGCTATATAGCCTTATTCAAGAACCAAAAAGGTGGAGGCGCCAGTTGGCCTTGCCTAAATTTGTATGGATGGTGTTGAGGAACTCTTAAAATTGTCCCCAAAAAATGATTTCCGGTTCTAGGGTGAGATTCAGTTTGTTTTTAGCCTCCCCGATGACGTGGTCAATGATGGCTTTATAGTCGGAAGCAGTGGCGTGGCCCAAATTGAGGATAAAATTGGCATGTCTAGGGCTAATTTGAGCATCGCCGATTTTATAACCTTTTAGGTTTAGATCCTGGTCGATGATGCGTCCGGCAGAGTCGTTTTTGGGGTTTTTAAAGGTAGAGCCTAAGGAATTCATGGATTGGGTGAGAATTTTTTTAGCAATAATGTCTTTGACCTGTTGACGAGAGAGAGCTGGGTCGCCTGGAGTGAGTTTAAGGACTGCCGAAAGAATAATCAGATGGGTTTTGATTTTGAATTCAGAGTTGTCGTAGTCCCAGGACATGGATTGAGAGTCGAGCTCTTCCGTATTTTGTGTCTGTCTGTTAAATACGGTTATTTTTCTTACAAATTTATCAAAATTACTCTTATTTACACCGTGAATATTGCCATAGATAGCGCCGCCGATGGAGCTGGGAATATAGGCAAATTCTTCAAGTCCGGAAAGAGAGTGACTGATGGTATTATTGATGAGCTGGGGAAGCTGAACCCCAGAATCGACTTTAATTAATCCGGAATCAAGATATTCAATTGATTGTGAATTATTCTTGATGACGGTTGCAGGGATTCCCAAATCAGAAATAAGAGTGTTGGAGCCGTTGCCGAGAATAAAGATGTCAGAGGAGTTGGTTTTTTTAAGTGCTTCAATAAATTCCTGGGTGTTTTCGGTGATGATAAGAGTTTGAGCCGGACCACCAATTTTGACGGTAGTAAAAGGGGCTAGAGGTTCATTTTGGAGAATTTTCATGATTAATTATATCTAAAACTACTATATATAGTATATAAAACCTATAGAAAATTAATATATTGAATTAATGTGGAAAAGTGTGAAAAGTCGGATATGTCTTATAGTAAATGGAGTTAAGGAATGAGGTACAATTGAAGAGTGAAAAAGAAAAGAATTATTTTAAGACTGGGGTGCCTGCTGATAGTTACAGCGACGATTTGGGGTTGGTTTTGGTTTAACCGACTTAAAATAGAGGATCCAAAGATCGTACCGGTTAGCTTGTCTCCAACGGAGGTGCCTAGGGAATTTAAAATAGCTTTTATGGCTGATATTCATAACGATACCGATACTTTGGAGAAAGCATTGGAACTGGCCTGGGAAGAGAAAGTAGACAAGATAGTTTTGGTGGGAGATTTGACTAATAAAGGTGATGAAAAATCGCTTTTAGAAATAAAAAAGGTGATGGATAATTCTAAAATAAAATACGTGGCAATACCGGGCAATCATGAGTATAGTCTGGACAATTTTAGAAAAATTTTTGGAGCGAATTATGGGGTGGTGGAAGAAGATTTTTTAAAATTAATTTTAATAGACAACAGTTATTGGCGGGGTTTGAGCGAGGATCAGGTCAAGTGGATAGAAACAGAAATGCTTGAATGTAAGGTTAAAATATGTTTAGCAGTTATGCACAAGCCGGTTAATAATTTGTTTTCCAGTCACATTATGGGAGAAGGTAATCAGAAAGCGGCGGAGCAGGCTGCTTGGCTGAAGCAATTAATAATAGATTCAGATGTAAAAAGAATTGTGGCGGGGCATCTGCATTATTCCAGTTCTTATGAACTGGAAGGGGTGAGAACGGATTTGGTCGGAGCAATTTCGGCGGAAAGAAATACTCAAAGTCCTAGATTTACAATTTTAACCATCTCGCCTGTAGAAATTGAGCGAAAGGTGGTAGAAATAAATTATGATACTGGGAATTGATCCAGGGCTGGAAAACACAGGCTGGGGGGTAATAGACGATGGAGTGGTGGATATGGGAGTAATAGTGACAAAAAAATCGCAAAGCAGTCAAGAAAGGCTGAGAAAAATTTTTGAGGAGGTAAAAGCAATAATTAAAAAATATCAAGTTAGTGAAGTAGCTATGGAAAGTTTATATTTTGCGAAAAATGCTAAGAGTGCTTTAAAGGTGGCTGAGGCAATTGGGGTGATTAAAATAGCGGCTGAGGAACTGTCAGTAAAAGTGTATGAATACACACCATTACAGATAAAAATAGCTTTGGTAGGATATGGCCGGGCAGAGAAGGAACAGGTAGAAGTAATGGTTAGAGAGGAATTATTAATTAGGGGAGAAATTAAGCCGAGTCATGCCGCTGACGCTTTGGCAGCGGCCTTGACCCATAAGTTTACTTCGTCTTTTGTTCGGGCCGACAAAGTGTTATGATGAGCTATGATTTCAAGTTTGCAGGGTAAGGTTTCTAGGTTGTGGGGAAACTATTTAGAGATAGAGGTAGGTGGGGTGGGTTATTTGGTGTGGACAGGCAGAAGAAGTTATACAGAAGGCCAGGAGGTAAAAATATACATTTATATGGCGGTGTCGGAAAATGAAGTAGCACTGTATGGTTTTGAAAATTTTGAAGATTTAGATTTATTTAAAATGCTGATCACGGTTTCTGGAGTGGGACCAAAAAGCGGGGCTCAAATTTTGGCACAATCTCAGAGTCTGGAAATTATTAAAGCTATAGGAGAGGCGGACACGGCTTTTTTTGAAAAGATAAAGGGTGTGGGTAAAAAGACGGCTCAAAGAATTATTGTGGATTTAAAGTCGAAAATAGGTGGTTTGGGAGAATTAAATTTGAGAGACGAATTGCCGCTTTTGGAAGATGATTTAATTTTGAGTCTACGACAATTAGGTTTTGAAAGAAAAGAAATTGAGACGGTGGTCAAAAAAATGCCCAAAGAAATAATTATTTTGGAGGAAAAGGTGAGTTGGTGTTTACAGAATTTAGGTCAATAAAATGGACAAGAACTTGGATCCAAAATTAAAATCAGAGGACAGAGAGATAGAATTGTCACTAAGACCAAAGAGGTTGAGGGAATTTATAGGGCAAAAAAAACTAAAGGATCAACTGGAAGTATTTATTGAAGCGGCGATAAAAAGAGGCGAATCGTTGGACCATATTTTATTTTACGGACCGCCAGGACTGGGAAAAACGACTTTGGCAATGCTTCTTGCGGCGGAAATGGGCTCGAATATCAAGATTACCTCTGGACCGGCTCTGACCCGGGCAGGGGATTTGGCATCAATTTTAACTTCACTTAAAAAGGGTGATATTTTGTTTATTGATGAAATTCACCGGCTTAATAAGATAGTGGAAGAGACTTTGTATAGTGCGATGGAGGATTTTGTGTTGGATATAGTTTTAGGAAAGGGTCCGGCTGCCAGATCGGTAAGGTTAAAATTACAGCGATTTACCATTGTGGGGGCAACGACTAGGATAGGACTGATTTCGGGACCAATGAGAGACCGTTTTGGAATTGTTCAGCAGGTGGATTTTTATGAAGATGAAAAATTAACGGAAATTGTTAAGAGAACGGCCCAACTTTTGGGAGTCAAAATTGATGAAGCAGCCGCAGCTGAAATTGCTAAGAGATCTAGAGGCACACCGCGGGTAGCCAATCGTTTACTTAAAAGGATTAGAGATTACGCCCAGGTTAATAATGACGGAGTCATTAGTTTTACGGAAAGTATTCAAGCTCTGGATAAATTGGGGGTGGATGAAATAGGTTTATCTGATGCAGATAGGAAGTATTTGGATGTGGTTAAAAAACAATATGGCGGAGGTCCGGTGGGAGTAGAAAATATTGCGGCGGCGTTGACTGAAGATGTGGAAACTATCACTGATGTTTATGAGCCGTTTTTGATGAAGAAAGGACTAATTAAACGGACACCGAGGGGTCGGGTAACGGTATAACCAAAAAAGGCAGTCAGAAATTAATCTAACCGCCTTTAAGGCAAAGTGAAAATAACTTATTCTCCTTGAATACCTAAAAGCCAGAGAACAGCCTCTTTACGGTAACGCCGGTCACCCCGGGCATTAATGCGGATAGCCGGAAGTTTACCTCTCTTACCCCAACGCTTGATGGTGAGCTTGGAAACCCGGAGTAAATCAGCGACTTCGGCCACGGTCAATAGATCGGGGAGATTGTCAATACTGACTCCATTAACTTTTTTTTGGGCAGATTTTTGAGATACAGATTTCTCTTCTGTTATATTTTGAATGTCCATTTACTGTGACCTCTTGTATCAAAAGAATGTTTAATTAAAATCATTAAAACATAAAGGATATAAGTAGGTCAAGATATCAAAATGAAGTAAATGAGGAAATGTTGTAAAATGGGTTTATGGATAGAGTAAAAATTGCTTTTTTTGGAGTTAAGGCTTGGGAGAGGGCGGCAGTAGAAAAGGCACTGGCAAAGTTGGACACATACGGGGTAGGTATCTATGAGGAAGAGGTACAGGAGAATTTAAAAGTAGCGGCTGATTACGAAGTAATTTCACCTTTTATATATTCAAGGTTTGATAAAAAGATTTTGGACAAATTGCCTAGGTTAAAAATGATTGCCACCCGCTCAACCGGGACTGATCATATAGATGTTCAGGAATGTCAGAAAAGAGGTATTAAAATTACCAGCGTGCCGGTTTATGGGTCAAGGACTGTGGCCGAGTACACCATTGGGTTGATGCTGGCAGTGGCTAAAAATATAGTTGAGGGAGATGAGGCTTTGCAGGATGATGAATTTAGCCCAGAAGGTTTGACAGGAATTGATTTATACAAAAAAACTTTAGGGATAGTGGGGCTGGGAAAGATAGGGGCAAATGTGGCTCGTTTTGCTAGAGCTTTGGGAATGAAAATTATAGCAGTGGAAAAAAGTCCGGATCCGAAAATCATAAAAAGATATAAGGTGGAAATCGTGGATTTACCGGAATTATTGAAAGTATCGGATGTGGTGACTCTGCATGTGCCAGCGGTTAAGGAGACAAGACATTTAATTAACAGAGACAATATAAAGCTTATGAAAAAGGGTTCGATTTTGATTAACACGGCCAGAGGGGCAGTTGTGGAGAGTGGTGCGGTAGTTTGGGCTTTGAATAACGGAATTTTGCGAGGGGCAGGACTGGATGTGGTGGAAGAAGAGGATAAAATTGAGGATATGTCGATGATTATGAGTCAAAAACCACGCAAGGAGGACCTCCAGGACTTGCTTAGTTATCACATTTTAAGAGATAGGAGTGATGTAGTCTTTACTCCACATAATGCCTTTAACACTGAGGAGGCGATTGGCAGAATTATCAACACAACGATAGAAAATATTAAAAATTTTGTAAAACAAAAATGAAAGCAGTCATCATTTGCGGTGGAGTTGGCTCTAAAATGTGGCCTGAGAGCCGGAGTACTTCACCTAAACACTTTTTACCCTTAATTGGGGAGAAATCATTGTTTCAATTAAATTGGGAGGCGCTCCGTTTAAAGTTTTTACCCGAGGAAATATTTTTGCAGACCAACGCTCAACAGGCAGAAATGGCCAGGGAACAGGTGGCAGAAATTATTCCAGAAAACGTTTTCGTAGAACCGGAAATGAGAAATCAAGGTCCAGCGACTGGTTTTGCCGCGGCATCTTTAATAAAAAGAGATTTTGGTAACGAAGCTTTTATGCTGGTTCAGGCGGATGTATTGCGTAAACCGGAAACAGAATTTGTAAAAATGATAGAAAGCGCCGGAAAATTGGCTGAAAGTAGCAGTGACTATATTACCGGAGGGATAAAACCGGACAGGATTGTGAGAGGAGTCGACTATCTGGTTAAAGGTGATTTAGTGAGCGAGGAAAGCGGGGTCAAGGTTTTTAAAGTGGCAGATTATATTGACCGAAGCGAGGAGGAAAAGATTCAGCAATATATGGGTAGTGATAAGCTTTTGATTCATGCCAACCACACCTGTATGACGCCAAATAATTTACTGGCCATGTATCAAGAATACCGACCGGATTGGGCGGAGCCTCTTAAGAGAATAATAGAGGGTGGTGAGGTGGCAACAGAGTATGCTCAGATGCCCAAAGGGGCGATTGAAGAGATAACCAAAGAGCTTTATAAAAATAATGGAGCCATGGTAGTAGAGCTGCCTTTTACCTGGGTGGATTTTGGGACCTGGGAGTCTTTGGCTAAATATTTAATTGACAATAATTTGTACACTTCTGATAGTAAAACTATAGAGTTGGATAGTAGCAATAATTTGGTAAAAGCCGAGAAGACGGTGGCGTTAATTGGTATAAATGATGTGGTGGTGGTGGACAGGGATGATGCCCTACTGATTTGTAAAAAAGAAATGAGCGGCCGGGTAGGGGAGATAGTTGATAAATTAAAGGCTGAAGGGAAAATAGAATTGGTATAAAGATATTATTGAATTGGTTTAGGGTGCAGATTAAAATGAGGAGATGCACCAGGCCTTTGATAGTAGAAAATATTTGAGGGTTCAAAAAAAGGCGATTGAGGATAGATTGTCCAGGTTTAGTGATCGTCTATATTTGGAATTTGGAGGTAAATTTATAGACGATTTTCATGCAGCCAGGACTTTGCCGGGATATGATGCCAATAATAAGTTAAAGCTACTATTAAGCCTAAAAAGGCAATTGGGGGTGGTTTACTGTGTTTCGGCGAAACAATTGTCACAAGGGAAAATTAGAGGTGATTTTGGGGTGGGTTATGAAGAGACAACCATAAAAGCACTTGAAGATTTAAAAAAAGTAGGTTTAAAAGTAGAGGGAGTGGTGGTTAACCGCTACGAAGGTGAGAAGGAAGCTGATAATTTAATCAGACGGTTGAAACTGATGAAAATAAAGGTAGCCAAAAGAAAAGAAATAAAAAATTATCCAAAGGATTTAAAATTGGCTGTCAGTAAAAACGGTTTTGGGGCTGATGAATATTTACCGGTTAAAAATAAGTTAATAGTAGTTTGGGGAGCGGGACCAGGTTCAGGTAAACTGTCGACCTGTTTGGGGCAGATTTATCGCGAGGAGCAATGGGGTGAAAATTCCGGTTATGCCAAATTTGAAACTTTTCCAGTATGGGATTTGCCGCTTGATCATCCGGTAAATGTAGCTTATGAGGCAGCGACGGCAGATTTGGGAGATTTTAATTTAATTGATCCTTGTCACTGGAGGGCATATCGGGAGAAAGCGGTTAATTATAATCGGGATGTGGATTCTTTTCCGATAATAAAAGAAATCTTTTCCCGAATGTTGGGTAAAAATAATTTTTCTAAAAATTATCGGTCGCCAACGGATATGGGTTTTAACCGACTATCTGCAGGGATAAGGAATGATGACAAAATTAAAGAGGCAGCCAAAAAGGAAGTTTGCTTTTATTGGTATCGCTATGCGGAGGAATATAAGAAGGGCAGTATCAAAAAGGTAGTGCTGTCAAGAATGGAGAAGCTCATGAAAAAGTTGGAAATTAATGAAGAGTTTTTGGCGACAGTTGGGCCGGCAAGAAAGGTTGAGGGAGCGGCGATAGAATTGGAAGAGGGTCAGGTGGTGGCAGGAAAAAACAAAAAACTGTTGAGGGCAGAGGCGGCGGCGGTGTTAAATTCACTAAAGATTTTGGCGGGGATTGAAGACAGTCACGATTTGATTTCGGAGTCGGTTTTAAAAGAAATTTTAAAATTTAATAAAAGTATTGGTAAGGGAGATCAGGGTTTAAATGCTACCGAAACTTTGTTGGCACTGGCGGTTTCAGGAAGGGATAACCCTTTGGCAAAAAGAGCTTTAGGAGAGTTAAAAAATCTGAGAAATTGTTTTATACACAGTGTTTTTAAACTGTCAGCAGCAGACAAGGAATTATTTTTGCGGTTGAATCTGTGGACAACTACGGAGGGGAAATAAAAACCCCCCGCCGCTGCGGGGGATTTTAGAGATTAAAATAGTGATTATTTTAATTCAACTTGGGCGCCAGCGGCTTCCAATTTGGTTTTAGCATCATTGGCGGCATCTTTTTTCATGGTTCCCAAAGAGGCGGGAGCGGCATCAACCATGTCTTTGGCTTCTTTCAAACCTAATTCGGGTTTGAATTCACGGACGACCTTGATGACAGCGATTTTATTGGCACCGGCATTGGTGATGGTGACATCAAATTCGCTTTTTTCTTCCGGGGCGGGAGCAGCAGTGGCACCAGGAGTGGCACCGGCAGCAGCTACCGGGGCGGCAGCGACAGCTTTAACATCGAACTTTTCTTCAAGAGCTTTGACCAATTCGGAAAGTTCCATAACCGAAAGTTCACTAATTTGGTCGAGTATGGTTTCTAATTTTTTGTCCATTTTTTTTAAAATAAATAAATAAAATTATTAATAAAAAATTAATTTATTGCTGGTTTATCAGCAAGAGCTTTTAGAGTTAGGACTAGCTGCTGTTGGTTGAAACGCATAGCGTAGACCAAACGTTCCAGCGGGTTTTTGAGTCCACCGATAAATTGGGCGACCAGAGTAGATTTAGAAGGTAGGGATAAAAACTTTTTTAGTTCCTCTACTGAGAGTAGTTGCTGGTTGTAAAGACCGTATTTAAAAGAAGTTTTTTCTTTATCTTTATTAACAGTGTCAATTTCTTTTAAAGGAGAGATTTCGTCAGTTTCGGAGTAGGCGATAGCGGTAGGGCCAGTGAGAATTTCGGGTAACTTTAGGCCCATTTTTTCCAAGGCTCTCATAATGAGAGTGTTTTTAACCACTTCCATGGAGCCACCGGCCTGTTTGACCTTGGCTCTAAGATTACTGATGTCACCGGCATTAAGTCCTTGGTATTGGACAAAAGCAGCGGATTTAGCTTCAGAAAGTTTTTTGATAACTTCGTCAACTTTGTCGATTTTTTGTTGATTTGGCATATGTTTTTTATAAAAAATCCCCGACAGAGTCGAGGAATAAATTAGAAAACTAATTTAACCTCGGCTGGACTTATTTGAGTGCCGGCTGTCTTCGGTAGTACGAGGACTATTATACACTACTTTGAGTGGTTGGCAAATGAGAGATTAAGGGTTAGAATAGGGCCGTTGTAGGTTTTCAGGAGGATACCATGAAAAAAGAAATAGTTAATCAATCAATTGAAAATTTATCCGGTGGTAATAAGTGTTTGGAGATAATGTTAAAAGAAATAAGTTTGTTAGTGCAAGAGCCCATAAAAAGATGGCCTGATTCGGCTGTACCCAAATTGGAGAGAAATCTAAAACGAGGAGTAGAGTCTTTGCTTCGTAAGAGAATTAGCTTTAATGAGATCCAGAAGGACCCTGAAGGGTTTTGGAAGAGTGAACAAGGTCAGGCTGAAAATAAGCTATTAAAAAATTATATTGTTCCTAGATTAAATAGAAATAATGAATAAGGCGGTCTTTGATTTTGATGGGACGGTAGCGGATACTTTTGCGCAAAATGTGGCTTTGGTTAGGGAAATTAGACCAGAAACAAATGACCGGGAGGTACAAAGATTCCGAGAGCTGGGGATGGCAGCTTTAAGGCGGGAAATGAAGATTCCATTGCCCAAACTGATTGCGGTTACTAAAAAAATCAGTGCTAGACACGGAGAAATAGTAAAAAAAGCTAAATCTTTTCCAGGGATAAAAAAACTGATCGCTGACTTAAGAAAAAAAATAAAGGTTGAAATTTTAACTTCTAATAAAACAAAGAATGCGACAGAATGGCTTGAAGAAAAAAATATAAAAGTAGACAGGGTGGTAGGAGGTATCGGGATTTTTGGTAAAGATAAGAAATTAAAAAAGATTAAGGGTGAATTCATCTATGTGGGGGATGAGGTTCGGGATATAGAAGCCTGCAAAAAAGCCGGAGTTAAGATAATTGCGGTCAGCTGGGGTTTTAATACTAAAAAAGCTTTGAAGAAAGCTAAGCCGGATTATTTGGTAGAAACAGTTTCTGATTTGCGAAAACTGCTTTTGAGATTGAGCCAGTAGGGTTCTTGTCGGCAGATAAGATGATTAGATAAGTAGTAGTTTAGTTGAGTGTGAGGAATGAGTTCTTTAACCAATTCTTCTAAAAAGATAGTATTTTGAGAACCTTTTACAAGAATAGTTGAGGCGGGAGTCAAATTATTCTTGAGATAATCAGAGGCTTGCCACCAGTAGAGAAACTTATGGGCTTTAGTGCCAAAATAACGGCTGGTTTCGGGGCCGACACTGATAATCAGGTCAGCTGATTTAAGAGCTAATTTGTAGAGATTTTGATGAGATTCTTGACTAGCCTGACCGAGTTCTCGCATGTCACCTAAGACAGCAACTTTAGGAGAAGGAAAAGTGGAGAGAAATTTTAGAAGTTCGCTGGTAGCCAGGGGAGAGGAGTTATAGGAAGAATCAATAATAAGGGAATTATTAATGCCTTTAATGAGGCTGGCACGGCTAGCTGGTAGATGGAAATTTTTTGAAATATTTTCCAAAATTTGTTTTTTATCGAGACCTAGGGTTTTTGCTAATTTATAGGCAGCTCCGATAGATATATCGTAAATTTGGGGTAAATAGTAGTTTTTGTGGATAAGTTTTTTAGGTTTGATAATGATTTTTTTGGGGTTGGTAGTAAATTTTTTAACCAGAGGATCTTTGGGGTTGATAATAGCTAAATTTGCCTGGTTAACAAGTAAAGCTTTTTCCCGAGCAATACTCTCCAAAGAGGAAAAGTTTTCCAGATGAACTGCTGAGACATTTAAAAAGATGCCGATGTCGGGACGGACAATGCTTAAGAGATAAGCCATATTTTTGGGTGCTTTTTGGGAATCAATGCCCATTTCCAAGAGATAGACATCAATTTTGGGCCAATAAAAAAGAATTTTAAAAGGAGTAAGGATGGCAATTTTAAGCCAGGATAAGAGAGAAAAATCAAGGCTGTTAAAGCCCAGGATATTTAAGGGAATACCCGATTCCGAGTTGGCGCCGTAGTTGGTTTTGACTTTGAATTGGGGAGTGAGGGCAGCCTCCGCTGCCAAAAGAGTCGAGCTTTTACCCGCAGAGCCGGTGATGCCAACGATTTTTAATGAAGGGTTAATGAGTTTATCTTTGGCAATTTGGATTTTGGCAAAAAGGCGGAGGTATTCAAGAAAAATTCGGCCTAAAATTTGTTTCACACCAATATTTTATAATAACTAGTATGGATAAGCTAAAAGTGGCTGTAATTATGGGCGGTGCAAGTAGTGAGAGGGAGGTATCAATTTTAACTGGGGAGGAAATGCTGAGAAATTTGGATAGGAATAAATATGAAGTATCCAAAATATTGTGGCCAGAGGAAAAAAGTAAATTAGGTTCTGAAAAAATAGGAGTGGCACTGTTGGCATTACATGGTAGAGGCGGGGAGGATGGAGAAATACAGAAAACTTTGGAAAAAGAGGGAATTAAATATACTGGTTCAGGTGTTGAGACTTCTAAGATAGGAATGAATAAAATTTTGTTTAAAAAAATTGTGGAAAAACAAGGAATTTTAGTACCAAAAAATGGGGATAAAATCCCTTGCGTAGTTAAACCAGCGGATGGTGGATCAAGTGTCGGAGTAAGTATTGTCAAGACAAAAAGTCAATTAGAAAAGGCGATAAAATTGGCTCAAAAATTTTCTAAAAAAATAATAATAGAGGAGTACATTGAGGGAAAGGAATTTTCTTGCGGGGTATTAGGAAATGAGAAAGCAGTGGCCTTGCCAGTGATTGAAATAATTTCTCATAATAATTTTTTTGATTACGAAGCAAAATACGAAGTGGGTAAAGCTCAAGAAATTTGTCCAGCAAAAATAAGTGATATTTTAACTAAAAAAATTCAAGAGACTACTTTAAAACTTTATAAAAGTTTAAATTGCCGCGGTTATGCCAGGGTAGATGTAATAGTCAGCAGAGGCAAAGTCTATGTGCTAGAGATTAATACTTTGCCGGGAATGACTGGAAATTCTTTGTTTCCAAAAGAAGCTAAAGCTGTAGGAATTGAATACCCCCAACTTTTGGATAAAATTATCAGCCTAGTTCGATGATTATTTTTCAATAGCCACTTTGACACCAGGGCCCATGGTGGCGCAGAGAGAAAGTTTCTTGATCTTGGGAGCTTTGATGACTTTGATTAATTCGGTCACGTTGGCTGTTAACTCAGCTTCCGGCTGGGAAACTTTACCGACAATGATGTGAACTAGGGGGGC
>CAYNEE010000011.1:0-26479 GCA_964396145.1 uncultured Gammaproteobacteria bacterium
TACGATACCAGCCGTCGTGTTGAAATTGGTAGACAAGCACGTTTCAGAAGCGTGTCCCGTCAAACGGGATGGAGGTTCAAGTCCTCTCGACGGCACAGGAAACGATTCTTCACCTATTGTTGGTCTTATAGAAGATTTAGAGAAGATGCAATCTGATCGGCTATTGATAAATATTTTTCTTCTTCACCTGATGCCGGATGATAGGTTGCAGTAAGATGTGCTGGAATAAAGAAAAAGTCGTTTTTACTTTCGTTGGGAGGTGCATAACCAATCGAAATAGCGTCCATTACTTGATCTTGGCTTTTATCGAGAGAGCGATTTAGATCACTTGTACCGTCTACATAACTATAGTTATTTTGTGTAGTTGTGTATCTGACTCGATAATAATTGTATGAGCCATCATTAGCATTCTGTTTTTGTTGCACAATAAATGCGTTGATTGGCCAGCTTGAATGTTTTGATACCCACTCAGAGCATATTGGGCTTAAAGTCATAGAAAGCCCAACAGTGGGACTGGTAATAATGTAGTCAGAACAATTTTTTATCATATAATTACTATCGGCTTGACGGGGATAAGTTTGTATATTCCAGTCACTTGGAATCTTTAATCCGATGGTAAAAGTTTGTTTACCTAACTTATCATCTTCGTGTTGAATTGAAATGGTTTGAGTTTTCCAGTTAATTACGTTTGCCACACTAGGAATAGTTGTCGGTTTAGCGGCGGGGTTAGTTTCCTCCATTTTGTTTGTTTCTGCTGAAGTAGTAGGGGTTGGCAAACTAGATATATTTTTTTGTTGGTTATTTCCTAAAATATAAATACCGCCAGATACTAGTATAACCATTAGGACTGATAAAACTATAGTTGCAATTTTCCAGTAATTTGTGGCTGGAATGCTTTGATTCGGCTGATATTGCTGTCCAATATTTGGGTCGATTGTCTGCGTGTTAGTTTGCTTATTTTCCATTTTTATCCCCCGATAAGAGCATATCATATTTTGAAAAATTAAGTACTCAAAAATTATTATTTTTGCTGTTGATTTTTCATTACTGTTTTTGTCGTATTTTAACTTTACTCACTGTGCATAAATAAACGTTTTTGATGCCTAAGGCAGAGTGTAATCGGGGGCGACTGGACGGCTTCAACTGCCGACTTACCTTTGGGATTAAAAAAAATATGAATTTGCGAATATAAAGAGCACAAGGCTTTTTAAATTTGTTAAAATAGCCTTACGCCGAAGTAGCCAAGGTGGTCACGGCACTGGTCTGAAAAACCTGGGATATTGGTTCGACTCCAATCTTCGGCACATTCTGATAAAATCAGAATAATTGCGAGAGTAGTTCAGTTGGTAGAACGTCTCCTTGCCAAGGAGAAGGTCGCGGGTTCGAGTCCCGTTTCTCGCTCATACAATCCCCTACTTTGGGGATTTTTTATTTATTGATAAAATAGAGGTGATTAGGCTGTTTAGCTCAGTTGGTAGAGCACATCGTTTACATCGATGGTGTCGGGGGTCCGAGTCCCTCAACAGCCACATTATATTGATAGAATAAGATATGAAACATTGGTTGAGTGCAGTTGTAGTTTTGGTTTATACTTGGGCTTTTTTGTGGGCTGACAAAAGTAAATTATTTTTACATTATCATTATGGTTGGGGTCCGGGAAATTTTGTAACCGATAGTCGTTATTCGGTATTCGGACTGGTCTTTTCAGGGATTTTGACAATATTTTTATATTTATTAACAAAATTTAAAAAAATAAAAAGAATAAATATTACTTTTAAGGAAATAATTTTGGCTGCAACTATGGCTGGAATTTTGATGCTTTTGTCAATGCCCATAATCAGTCTTCGTTGGGTTATGGTGTCGATTATCTGCCTAATAATTGGATTGTTTTTAGGAAAAGAAACGATTAATATTTTTTTGAAATGTGAAGGGATAAAGATTTTTGTACCATTTATTTTAGTGTCAACACCTTTTTTAATTCTGTTTCACAGTGTGGAGCTGGTATCTAAGGGTAAGGTGGCGCCAGCGACAGCTTACGGAGTAGCAGTGGTGGTGATGTTGGTGTCAATTGTTGGTAATAGACTAATAAATTTTATTTACAAAAAAAAGAGAATCGTGGTGGATTATAAAGATGTGTTGGTAGTAACTTTGGCAATGGCTTATTTGATAATGCCGGTAGTTCATTTTATCTTTTTAACACCTCGGGGAGTGAAATATATTAGTACTTGGGATAATTTTTTGGCGCAAAATTTTTTTTTACAACTAGGAGTAATTATAATGCACTACCTAATTATTAAATTTAGCCGAGATTAGATATAATACTCGTTGATTCGCCGACGTGGTGAAATTGGTATACACGTACGCTTGAGGTGCGTATGGAGCAATCCGTGGAGGTTCAAGTCCTCTCGTCGGCACCATTGCCCTGTCGTCTAATGGTAGGACAGCAGCCTTTGGAGCTGTTTATTGTGGTTCGAATCCATGCGGGGCAACCAAGATGACTAGAGAAATACAAAAAGATTTAGGTAGGGTCAAGGATTTAGCACGGCTCATGGATGCTGAGTTTAGTGTTTTAGGAATTAAATTTGGATTGGATCCGATAATTGATATGCTGCCGGTCGCTGGAAACACGGCAACGATGATTGTTAGCTTGTATATTTTTTATGTTGCCTATAAATTGGAATTACCAAGAGCTAGTTTAATACGGATGGTCAGAAATATTTTTGTAGATTATATAATCGGATTGGTGCCGGTATTAGGGGCTTTGGGTACAGTATTTTTCAGATCTAATAAGATGAATTATCGAATTATTAAGAAATTTGTCGAATCAAAGAGGGCAGTTTAAGTGTTATTATTGTAGTGAGTTAATTTTTTTTAAAGGAGAGTTTATGGATGTAAAACCATATGTAGTTAATATTGAAGAAGAAACAGTTCAAAATGACAATTTCAGAAAAGTGCTCTGGACGGGGCAGCACAGTCAATTGGTATTAATGAGTCTTAATCCGGGTGAAGATATTGAAATGGAGGTGCATGAAATTGTTGATCAATTTTTTAGAATTGATGAGGGTGAGGGTAAGGTTATTGCTGACGGACAAGAATATGAAATTAAAGACGGTTATGCCGTTTGCATCCCGGCTGGTACTCAGCACAATATTATAAATACCTCGACAGACAAGAAGCTAAAACTATATACCCTTTATAGTCCGGCTCACCACAAGGACAAGGTGGTTCATGTCACCAAATCTGAGGCAATGGCTGATACTGAAGATCACATTTAATGTGTAATTGAAATCAAAAAATACCCCCGCAAAAACGGGGGTATTTTAAAGAACAAAATTATTGCTGCACATCAACCTGAACAGTGTCAGGGACTTGAATGGTCGGAGGTGCAGAACTTTGGCGGAGAGCCGGAAGAAGGTAGTAAACAAACAAAAAACCAAAAACGATAAGGGCAATAATGCCCAAGATTAAACCGGTGGTATTGCTACCGGAGTTACCATCGTTTTGGACAATAACTGGATCTGCCATGATTAGTTTAATAATTAACTAGATATATTTTATCATTAAAGACTCTTTGGTAGTGTAAGGGCAGAGTTTTCTAGCCTATTTAAAACTTGCCAGTCGATACTTTGATAGAAAAGCCAGCCGGCGTAAGTCAGAAGAATAAGAAAGGTAGCGATTAAAAAATAACCGAGAGGAGTAATTTTTTGAATCATTATTTTTTACGGGAAATAGTGTAATTAGTTGGATATTTTAGGAAAATGGCGGGACACTCTTCCAAAAGAATTTTTTGAAATTCCTGATAGATTCTTTTGCGGTCCTGGGTGTCAAAACTTTGTCTTCCTTCTTCTAAAAGTTTATCTATAGGTGGGTTATCTAAGTGAGTCAGATTGGTTTTTTGTTGGGTTGAATGCCAAAAAACATACTGATCGGGATCGACAGGGATGCTGCCGTATGCCAGGATAACATCATAGTTTTGAAGATCAATTTGAGTATTGATATGAGCATTTACTTTAATACCTAAGACCTCACTCCAGGTTTTTTTGATTTCGTCAGCGAGAGAGACTAGGCGCTGGTCGTTGTAAACTAAATCCAGACTATCAAGTTCATTGTTTTTAAAAAGTTCTTTGGCTCGGGCGGGATCATAGTTGTAAGCCTTGACTTCAGGATTGTAGGCCCAGGAGGAAGGAGAGATGGGAGAAATAGCCCGGTCATTGAGATCATTAGTTTTTGGGGTAGCATAGGCTAAAGCTTGACGTAGTTGTTTGGAACCTAATTTTTGAGTATTAATAAAAAGAGCAATATAGCGCTCGTCAGTACTGACGTCTTTGCTAAGGCTGGTGTTGGGCCATGAATTTAGTTCCTGGGGATCATTTGTCAGAGTAATTTTGTCAACTTCACCGATTTTAAAAGCATTGATGAGGTCATTTTCGTTTTGATAAAAACGGTAAAGGATGGAATGATTTTTAGATTTTAAGTAGAGAGTTTTTAAAGAGCCTTCACTGTAAACATATCTCTTGACGGTATATTCACCTAGACCGTCAAAATTTTTTTTAATGAGACTTTTACTTAGAGTTGAGAGGATGGGACTGAAAGTTTTGGAACTTTTAACGACGACATGACTGGAGTCAGGAAAAGAAAATTCTAATCCAGGAATCTGGTAATTGATGTCTTTGGAAGTAAATCTTTTACCTCGATGCCAATTTAGTTGAGTGTTAATTTCAAAAGTATACTGATTGTGGTCCTGATCGATGTCAAGGTTTTTGACTAGAGGAGAAAGGGAGAAGTGGCCGTTACTGTCACTTTGAGTCAGGCCGTAGGAAATTTTTTGGGAAATGCTTTCAGGGAGATTGTTGAGGGTATACATTCCCTCTAGACCGATTTTTTGAATAGGCGGATTTATTTTTAGGTAAAACTTTCGGAGTGGTTGCCTAAAAATTACGGAAACGGAGACTAAAAGTGTCAGGATTAAAATCAATAACCACTGCCGTTTGAGATAGAGAAAAAGTAGTTCCAGTTTAAATCGGAGCTTGGTGGGCATTAAAGTTGGGCTTGGATGACAGAGGAGATTAAAAAGAGGATGATGAGGACGATGGTCAGATTGAAAGTAAGCTTCTCCCAACCTCTTTTTTCAGTAGGCATATCAGAAAGTGATTTACTGTCATTGATGCCCTTTGATTGCATAAAAATTAAAGTAATCAGGGCGATTGAGATGATTATTTGAATAATAGTTAAGGTTAATTTCATAATTTTTTAAAAATATAAAGTAGAGTACTGATAAAAAATGAAGTGAAAAGATAGGCCCAAAAACCAGTGAAAAAGTAATTTAGAATGGTAAGCGAGGAAACTTCGAAGCCACCTATAAGGTAAACAGCCAGGTAAAGGCCAAGTGTTTGAATGACGATTCTGACCAAACCTAAGGTTAAAAAAGTTATCGGCAAAAGCAGAATTTTTAGGATGGGTTTAAGGATGAGTTCAAAAATAGCCAGGATTAAGGCTACATAGATAATAGTTGGGAATTTTGGGGAAAAAGTGAGATTACCAAATAGCTCCTGATGAATGGCTAAAGCAAATCCCAAATAAAGACTATATTTAAGAATTTTTTTCATATTTTCTGCTGGTAATAATTATACCGCCTAGAGCAAGGATTATCAGGCCGAGGATAATTAGAATGGCTAAATTGATGAAATGGGGCAGATAAAGTAGGTTAGTGCCGCTTTGTCGGTCTTCACTGTTTTTTAAAACAATATTAATATTTTGATAGTTAGGAGAAAGGGTTTCCCAAAATTTAATTTTAGGAAGAGACAGTGTCGAGGTAGAGTAAGGGAGAATTATATCTAGATTGTGAGTGTAATTTAGTTTGGGAATGGAGACATAGAGTCCCTTAATGGCATTTGGGGTAGGATTTTCCAGAACTAGCTGGTTTTTTGAAAGGGAAACTTGTGGTAGAGGCTGTTCACTAATAATTTCTTCCTTAGCAAATTCAATTTCAATAGATTTGGTGCCATCGGGATTAGGATAGGCACCCGGAGGCAGTGGATTCTGGCTGCTAAGGCCGTGAGTGACAAAGGTAATATGATTAAGGTCTAATTTGTCAAAATAATCAATGCCACCGGTAGTTTTACCCCAGGTGGGATCAATGGCTATCCATTGTTCTTTTGAGAAGTCATAATATTCCGGCCAGGCATGAAGAATTTCACCTTCGTTACCGACCGGTTTCATTTTGGGGTTATTGGTATAAGCAAAGCCCTGAATTTCCCGACTGGGGATTTTTTGATTTCGGGCGAGAGTAATAAAGAGGTCTGTAAATTCAGTACAAAGAGCATTTTTGGGGTCATCGACGGCGGCTAGGGCCCCAAGCCGACCAACTGAAGAGTTATAGCGGTCATAATTATAGTCGAGGTTGTCAACGACGTAGTTGTAGGTTGATTTGGGCCCGGAAAGGGTTTGAGAAATTGAAATAATCTTTGAGTCGGAGACTGGCCAAAAGGTCTGTTCAGTCAAATAAGGATTTGGGTCAGTAAGAGAAGAAGTTAAATTAAGACCTGTTTTAACTTGACCTGAAGCAGTAATATTTAATTCCTGACCGGCTTTGAGTTGATATTCGGCAAGCCAGTTACCGTCTGCGTCAGGACGGATGTTTTGAGGTGAAGGTTCAATTTGGCGGTAGAAAACTGCCTGAGAATGAGTATCGGGAATAATGGCGATTTCAGTTTTGGCTGGAGAAGAATGATTGTTTTTTAAAAAGTAACGAAGTTTAAAATCGAAAAGCTGGTAATTTCCTAAAATAATCAAGTTGGCTTTACCGGGAAGGCGGGTAAAAGTAATTAGATTTTGACCGTTGTCATTTTTGAAGTCGACAGGGACGGAGGAAAAAGAAAGAGGCCCGAAGTTTTCTGGAACATGCAAGCTGACTTCAGAAGAAAGATTGTCAGAGATTTGAGGAACCACTATCTCCCAAGTTTTACCCTTATGTTTGGCAAAATTTTTAATATTGTAGCTTAACTGGAGATTATTTTCCTGACCGGAGCCTACCTTAGGGCGGTCGAGCTTGAGTTTAATCTGATAGTGATTGTCTTCGGATTTAATCTCTTCTAGAATATTGTGGTTGCCATCACTAGCTTTAAAATTGTCAATATAGTAACCAGCAATGTTAAGGCTGTAGCCCTGGAGATAGGTATCGGCTTTCAAATTAGTAATTTGAATTTGGTGTTTGACTGAGGCAAGACCAGCATCATCAACTTGATAGTTAAGAATTTCCTTGACAGAGTAGTTCTCGTTGGCAAGGACGACTGAAGGGAAAATGAGGCTTAAAAATAGTAAAAAGAAGAACATATTCTATATTAGCATTAGAAAATGATTGACTTCGGGTATTGTTCGTGTATTATAAAGACATGCCAGCAGTAGTTTACAAAAGACAAAAAGAAATTTTAGATTTAATTACCAAGTCAGTGAATGATTATGGTTATGCACCAACACTAACGGAAATTGCCCAAAATTTGGGCTTATCCTCACTAGCTACAGTTCATGAACATTTGGCGGCGCTAGAAAAAAAGGGTTTAATTAGACGTTACCGGGGAGCAGTTAGAGGGATAGAGCTTTTGGAAAGTGAAAAGAAAAATGAAGATAATGTGGAGCTGCCGGTTTTGGGTTTTATTGCCTGCGGAGAACCAATTGAGCCTTATACAGACCCAAATGCAACATTGTTAGTTTCTTCGACTTTAGTCAGACCTGGGGACAAATCTTTTGTACTTCAGGCTAAAGGTGATTCAATGATTGATGATGGAATATTAAACGGTGACTATGTAGTTATTAAAGAGCAGGCAGAAGCGAAAAACGGTGACATTGTGGTAGCTGTATTAAAAAACGGTTTTGCCACTTTGAAGCGTTATTATCAAGAGGCCAATAGAATCCGATTACAGCCTGCCAATTCAACCATGAGCCCAATGTATGTAACCAATGTCAGTATCAGGGGTAAGGTAGTGGCAGTGATTAGGCAATTTAATTAACGATGCTTTACGTTATATCGACACCTATTGGTAATATTAAAGATATCACATTGAGAAGTATCGATATATTTGAAACATTGGATATATTACTGTGTGAGGATACTAGAAAAACAGGCATCTTGCTAAAAGAATTGGGAGTAAAGAATAAAGTTCAGCTGGTATCTTTTTATGACGAAGTTGAGACTCAAAAAATTCCTCAAATAATAAAATGGCTAAAGGTCGATAAAAAAGTTGGCTTAGTGACTGATGCTGGTACTCCCTTATTGTCAGATCCTGGTTGGCTTTTAGTTAGAAAATGCCAAGAAATGGGCATAAATTATACAGCTTTACCCGGAGCCAGTGCGACGATAAATGCCTTAGTATTATCAGGTTTGCCCATGGGTCGCTTTGCTTATTTGGGGTTTTTACCCAAAAAGAACGGAGATAGAAAAAAAATTTTGGAAAATTATAAAAATATTGAAGGGGCCAAGGTGGTTTATGAATCCCCTCTTAGAGCAGAAAAATTAATTAAAGATATTAAGGAAGTTTATGGAGAAAAAGTAGAAATAAGAATTATAAGAGAGATGACAAAAAAATTTGAAGAGGTCAGAAAGAATTGGGACGGAGAAACTAGAGGCGAGGTAGTAGTAGTTTTTATTTAAGTTTTTTTGCCTCAGCCCAGGCAATAATTTCTCGGGTCCGGTCAATGGCGTCTGGAGAAACGGAGATGGAAGTAACCCCCCACTTTACCAGTTTTTCAACTAAATCGGGATGATTGCTCGGGGCTTGACCGCAAATTCCGACCATAATACCTCTTTTTTTAGATTTAACGACAAGTCTTTTTAGAGACCAAAGGACGGCCGGATCCATTTCGTTGAATTCAGTGGCAACCTCTTCGTTGTCCCGGTCAAGACCTAGGGTCAACATGGTCAAGTCGTTACTGCCAATAGAAATACCGTCAATACCCACATCTATAAATTTATCCAAAAGAATGACATTGGTTGGGATTTCGGCCATCATGAACAGTTTAAAAGAGGGAGAGCGAAGGAGACCAGCATCAGTGACCAACTTTTTTACTTTAATCAACTCCTGAGGTGAGCGACAAAAGGGAATCATCAGCCAGAGATTTTTTAAGTTATATTTGTTGCGGACTTTTTTGATGGCTTCCAGCTCCATATTAAAAACATCGGGAGAATTGATATAACGAATAGCACCGCGAAAACCTAAAAGAGGATTGGGTTCTTCTGGTTCGTAGAGCTTGCCCCATTTGAGGTAGCGGTATTCGTTAGTTTTAAAGTCTGTGGCTCTGTAGATAACTGGACGAGGGTTGAAGTGTTTACAAAATTTAAGAAGACCATTGGTAAGCTGGTCGATATATTCTTTTTGCCGGCCTTCCTGAATCATTCGTTTAGGGTGAAGACCGATGTTGGCAATCATGAATTCGGCCCTAAGTAGACCGATACCGTCGGTGTTGCGCTTGGACATGTCCCGGGCTAATTCCGGTTCACCTAAATTGACATAGAGTTTGGTTGCGGTTTTTTTAGCAGGAGTAGAAGTTTTAGTACTTTTTGAAGTAAGGGTGGTGGCTCCACTGTAAATTTTGCCATTAGTACCGTCAACAGTAACCAGATCACCCTCTTTTATAACTTTGGTAGCGGTATCAGTACCGACAACGCAGGGAACTCCCAATTCTCGGCTAACAATGGCGGCGTGAGAAGTTTGACCGCCTCTATCGGTGATAATACCCTTAACTTTTTTCATGGCCGGAACAAAGTCGGGAGTGGTCATTTCAGTAACTAGAATCTGACCGGCTTGAACACGCTTAAGCTCTTTTGGATCTTTAATAATAATGGCGGCACCTGAACCGGTACCCGGGGAAGCAGCTTGCCCCTCCAAAATTATTTTGAGATTAGTGTCGATTTGTGCCTGAGAATCCAAATTTTTTTGGCTGGTGGCCACTGTAGTAATTGGTCTAGTCTGGACAAAATAAAGTTTATTTTTTTCAATGGCAAATTCAATATCTTGAGGGCGGCCGTAGTGGTTTTGTAGTTTTTGTGCAGTTTTGGCGATTTTTAAAACCATGTCTTTGTCTATCTTGGAATGATTTTGTTTGTACTTGGGAACCGTAGTTTCTTTGTTGCCGTCTTCAAATCGAGTGAGTTGAATTTTTTGAGGGACATGATTTTCAAATTTTATGTCCCAGGTACTTTTATCGACAATATGTTGGTCGGGAGTGACAATACCCTGGACGATGTACTCACCAAGTCCCCAGATGGTTTCAACAACAATTTCATTTTTATTATTGTTGACGGGGTTGAGAGTAAAACAAATTCCAGAAACTTCGCTTTGAACCATTTTTTGGACTGGAACAGCGACACCAATTTTAAAATGGTCGTACTTATTTTTAACCTGGTAAAAAAGAGAACGGGAAGTAAAGAGACTAGACCAACAGGCTCGAACACGGTCAACAACATTAGTTTCTCCTAAAACATTAAGAAAAGTGTCACCCTGACCAGCAAAGGATGCATCAGCGCTGTCTTCAGCAGTGGCAGAAGTCCGAACAGCTACGGGGACATTTTTGAGACCACCGTAGTCGCAAAGTTTTTTATAGGCAGCCATAATGTCATGGGCAATTTCCTCAGGGACGGGGGCGCTTTTGATTATTTTTCTAATCTTTGCTGAGGATTTATTTAATTCCTCAGGGTTATCGACGTTGGTGATATCCAAAATTTCTTTAATTTTTGGTTTTAGTCCGTTGCTTTCGATGAATTTAAAATAAGCATAAATGGTAGTACAAAAACCGTTGGGAACAGGAATGCCATTGTTGTACATTTCACCTAAATTTCCGCCTTTCCCGCCGACTACAGGAACGTCATCAAAATGAATATCCTTAAACCAGAGTAAATTGACTTTATTTTGGCTCATTTGGCCTCCCAGCCCCGGTTGGGGGCATTTCTAAGCGCTTCATTTTCGTCGGGTCTTTGATTGTCGTCCTGAAGCCGATAGGTAGTACCGGTTTCAGGGGTGGAAGCTTCAAACAGTTGACAGTCGGTAACTGCCTGAAAACGGTGAACGGTGTTTATGGGAATAGTGTAGCCTTGGAGTGGAAGCATAGCTTCGGTTTTTAGTTCATCCTGACTTGGTCCCCAGATGATATTACAATTACCAGAGAAGAGGCAGAGAGTTTCCAGTTTCTGGTCGTGATACTGGAGAGAAAGTCGTTTTCCGGCTTTGATTTCCAGAATTTTAGCAGTATAAGGAGAGTCGGGAGTGGTCAGGATAATTTCCCGTCCCCAGGGTTTATCGACAATTTGGGCAGTCATATAAAAATGATAGCATTTTAGCCCATGAGTGTGAGCATCAATCTTTCCAATGCCATTTCTTTAGGTTCAAAAAGACGGCCGCTTTTGGATTTATAGTCAATGTCGATGAGCTGAAGATAGGTATCTTTTAGTTTTGTTTCGGAAAATTTGGAAAAAGTAGTCAATTGACGACGAAGGGTGTTTTTAAACCAAAACATGATTAATTCAAAAGGTAGATTTTGTAAAAGTAGCTGATATTTTTGCGAAAAATCTTTTAAATTTCCCGGACGAAGGGAGTTAAGACAGCTAAATAGAACTTCCGGGAGATTAAAAATTTTGATATCAGCTTTAGGGAAGAATTTGAGTTTGGCGGCCTCTATTTTTTTTGATTGCCAAAAAAGATAGGTAAAATCAGGATGTTTATTGATTAATTTAACGGCTTTATCAAAACTGTTTTTTAAAAGCGAAAAGAAGCTTTCGGCAATAATGACTTTATCTTCGGAAAAAAGAGAAGCTGTGTTTAAAAAACGGTCAAAAGAACCTAGATCAAAAGTTTGAGCATTGCTTTTGAATTTTTGAGTAGATTTAAATTCGTCGATTTTAAGGCTAAAGTTTTGATAACTTGTGGCCGTATCATCACCGTGAAAAATGTAAATCATTTCGGTGACCCCGGAGGGAGTCGAACCCTCGATTGCCTGGATGAAAGCCAGGAGTCCTAGGCCACTAGACGACGGGGCCAAATGTCAAAGTATTTTACCAAAGATACCAGGATTTGACTATTTATTTGAAGACAATTGTAGAGAGATAGATAGTAGTGATGAGGGTAATGACAGTGAGGCATTGGTGAAAAGTTTGGTAGATAAACCAAATGGAGTCGTTTTTAAAGAGCTTGTAGCCAAAAAGAGTTTCGGGAGGATTACGGTTTTTGGTGGCAAATTGTTCGCTGAGCCAGTAGATAGTTTCACCTAAGCTACGGATAAACCAAAAAACAGAAATAAATAGAAGAAACAAATACCAGTTGCCGATTAAAAAAGAAAAGACAGAAACTAAAAACCAGAAAGCACCCAAAATTATGGCATCACCCCAGACAAAAATGCCATAGGGTAAAAGCCAAGGGGTTAGTCCGAAAGGATTATTTTTTTTGGCAACTTCATAAATACCCTTGATGGTAAAAAAAAGAGCGATTAAGCCAAAGAAGGAAACAAACAGACTTTGCCATTGAGTCATGAGTGATTATACTTTTTTGAGCTAGTTTTTAAAAGAAAAAGACCAACTATAATAAAAATTAAAGATATTATTTGAGCGATTTTAAGGGAGTTTATTTGCCAGGTGTCGCTACGAAAGAATTCAAAGAAAAAACGAATCAGACCATAGCCGATGAGATAAAGAGCGGTAGAACTGTAGTGTTTTAGTACTTTAGATTTTATAACGAAAAATAAAATTAAATTAAAGAAGGCTTCAAGCCACCAGAGGGGAATTTCTTTGTTTACAAAATTACCCAGACGACCGATTGACTGGCAGAGTGGTAGTATCGGGGCGATAGAATCGGTGATTTTTGTAAATGATATTTTTTGAAAATAGGAAAAGAGAAAAATAAAAATAAGTGCGCCGATAATGGCGCCATAGATAGCCAGTCCCCCATTCCAAGTGGCCCAAATTTGGGAAAGATTTTGGGAATAATAAGCCCATTGGTCGACAACATGATAGAGGCGAGCACCAATAATTGAAAACACTAGAGTGCCGATAATAAAAATATTTTCCCTATTTTTAGGAATTATTTTTTGGTGTCGGGAAAAATAGTTAATGCCGATGATGATGGCAATACCGATAATGAGACCGTAAAGATGAATCAAGTGGGCCCTGCGAGGATCGGACTCGCGACCAATTGCTTAAAAGGCAACTGCTCTACCACTGAGCTAAGGACCCGGATTGTTAAATGGTGCGAGCGTGGGGCTTTCTCAGAAAATAGAGCTTGGCCCGACGAAGAGTCCTTTTTGGACCCCGCATTTTTTTAATTGAGTCAATCCACGGAGAGTTAATAGGAAAAATTCTTTCAACTCTGATGCCATCTGAGGCGTTTTTGACAACCAGGAAGTTTTTATTGTCTCCCCTGCCGGTAATGGACATGATAATGCCATCAAAAGCCTGGAGCCGCTCCTTGTCTTTTTCTTTAATTTTATAAGCGACTTTGACAGAATCTCCGACATGGTAGTCGATGTCCTGGTGGTTAAATTTGATAGCCATTTTATTAAAAGAAATGTGTAAACTTTGGTATTTTATATTAAAACACAGTTCTAATCAAGATTGTTTGAGAAGTTTTTGAATTTCAGATTCCAGACTTTCACTATAATGAACACCATAAGAAAGCTTAATTTCTTTCTTATTGGGTAGAATTATCAGACCACGATGGCCATTGGGATGAGCTTTTAATAGTCGGTCCAGTTCCATAAGGGTTGAAGAGGAAGTTCCTGCGGGAATGTCAATAATAAAATCATAAGCAGAAATGTTCTTGGGAAGAGTCTCTGACAATATATCGACAATTACCGATTTGATGTCATCTCTCAAGGAAATTTTGCCTTCTACAAACAATCCTTTGTTTTCTTCGAGAAGATTTTTAAAAGCTTCAAAGGCTTTGGGAAAGACAACGGTTTCAATTTGGTCCTGACCGTCGTCAAAGGTGACAAAAGCCATGGCTGAGTTGTCTTTTTTGGTGTGAATAACTTTAAATTTCTGGACAACAGCGGCAAATTTAACAGTTTCGCTCTGATTTTTGGTTTTTATTGTGGAGATATTATCCAAAAAAGCATTGCGGAAAGGTGAAAGAATTTTTTGGATGGGGTTTTCGGTGATGTAAATCCCCAAGAGAGTTTTTTCCTGAGCCAGGCGTTCTTTTTCAGGCATGGGTTCGACTTGAGGCAAAATATCTTCAGGAACTAGGTGAGGAGTGTCGCCGGAGTCAAAAAGATCAAATTGTCCGGAGCTTTTTTTGTCATTTAATTTGCCGCAGCGGTTTCTAATTTCGTCCATGCCGGCAAGGATAGAGTTTCTCTCGCCAAAACTGTCAAAGGCACCGACCTTGACAAGACTTTCAAGTACTTTTTTATTAACTTTTTGGCCGCTAACTCTCAGACAGAAATCAGAAAAACTTTTATAAGGACCATTTTTGTTTCTTTCTTCGATAATGAGATCAATGGCGATATTGCCGACATTTTTGATAGCAGAGAGGCCGACTCTGATAGCCATGGATTCCAAAGACTGCTCATTCTTTTCAAACTCAAAACCTTTTTGGGAAAAATTGATATCGGGTGGAAGCATAACAATACCCATTTTTCGGCATTCTTCAACACCGGCGGCAACTTTGTCGATGTCATCGGCTTCGGCGGTAAGCAGGGCGCACATGTATTCGACAGGGTAATTAGCTTTCATGTAGGCAGTACGGTAGGCGAGCATACCGTAGGAGGCGGCATGAGCTTTGTTAAATCCGTAGGAAGTGAAAGGCTCGATAAGTTTGAAGATTTTTTCAGCTTTTTTCTGGGTGTAACCATTGGTAACGCAACCAGAGATAAATTTATCCTTTTGTTCGGCCATTTCTTCGGGGATTTTTTTACCAATGGCCTTTCTAAATTTATCAACCTCGACCCAATTGTATCCAGCCAGTTCAATTGCGGTGTAGAGACAGTCGTCCTGGTAAACCAATAGACCATAGGAGGCTTTAAGAATATCTTTCATTTTGGGATCAAAATACTCAATTTTACTGGGATCTTTTTTACGGGCGATGTATTCGGGGATAATGGCCATGGGGCCAGGACGATAAAGGGCGACCATAGCCATGAGATCCTCGACCCGGTTGGGTTGAAGTTCTTTGAGCCACTTGGTCATACCATCACCGCTGAGTTGAAAGACACCCATGGTGTCACCGCGGGAGAGCATATCAAAAGTTTTTTTGTCATCAAGGGGAATTTTTTTGAGGTTGATTTCGATATCTTGGTTTCTACGGACATTAATAACCGCCTGACGCAAAAAGGAAAGATTTCTGATTCCTAAAATATCAAATTTAATCAGGCCGACGTCTTCGCAGGCGTGCATTTCATATTGGGTGATGGGTTTTTCACCTCCGGACTCAGTCTGAATAGGAGAAAAATCTTGAACAGTAGTAGGAGAAATGACGATAGCACAAGCATGAACTGAAATGTGACGGGCGCAGCCTTCAATTTGACGAGCGGTATCTAAGATTTTTTTAGAGTCGGAGTCGGTATTATAAAGCTGCTTTAATTCAGGAGTAATGTTTAAAGCTTTGTCAATACTCATGGGAAAACCTTGGGAGCCAAGGGGGATGAGTTTACTGATTTTGTCACCAATAGCATATTCATAACCCAAAACCCGAGCAGTGTCCCGAACAGCGCCGCGGGCCATCATTCGGCCAAAGGTACAAATTTGAGCAAAAGATTCTTCACCGTATTGTTTAATGATATGAAATAGCATGCTTTGACGTTGGTCATCGGCGATGTCCAGGTCAATATCAGGAGGTGAGGGACGGTCTTTATTGAGAAACCTTTCAAAAGGCAAGCCGTAGACGAGTGGGTCGACGGAAACGATACCTAAAACATAAGAAACCAAAGAGCCGCCGGCACTACCCCGGGTATTGGTAGGAGTATCATTTTGCTCACACCACAGGATAAAATCATACATGATTAAAAAGTAGGCAGCATAACCTTTGGAGCAGATGATTTCTAGTTCATAGTTCAGTCGGTCCTGAATCTTTTGGGGTAAATTTTTGCCATAGAGTTCCTTGGCTCCGGCAAAGACTTTTTCCTCTAGGGCTTTTTCAGGGGTTTTGCCGGGAGGGAGTTTGAATTTGGGAAAGTACCATTTGCCGATTTCGATGTTGAGGTCGCATTTGTTGGCGATTTTTTGAGTATTGTCGATGGCTTCAGGAAAATCACTAAACTGCTCAGCCATTTCTTGAGGTGATTTGACATAAAAATCAGGGGTATTGGCCATGGTAAGACGGTTTGGGTTGTTGATGGTAGTTTGGGTGTTGATCATCATTAAGACGTCTTGAGCAAAGGCGTCTTCAGGTTTAAGATAGTGACAATCATTAGTGGCGACCAGAGGAATACCCAACTCTCGGCTAATTTTAATAATGCCAGTGTTGGCTTTTTCTTGGTCAGTGATACCGGGATGACGTTGGATTTCCAGATAATAATCATCGCCAAAAAGCTTTTGAAAGCGAGCAGCCGCATTTTTAGCTTTGTCATATTCGTCGGCAAGAATAAAACTGGCTACCTCTCCTTGGGCGCAGGAGGAAAGACAAATAAGATCCTGACGGTACTTTTCTAAAGACTCCCAATCAATACGGGGTTTGTAATAGAAACCTTCTCGGTGACCGATGCTGACCAATTTCATCAAGTTTTTATATCCGGTAGTATTTTTGGCTAGTAAAATGAGATGATAATTTTTGCGGTTTTGAGAATTTTTTTCATGACGGGAGCCGGGACACATGTACATTTCTGCCCCAATGATTGGTTTAATTTCGTTTTTGATACAGGCCTTGTAAAATTCTATGGCTCCATACATGTTGCCGTGATCAGTGATGGCACAGGCGGTCGCTCCTTGCTCTTTAAGGAGAGCAACTAGTTTTTTGATTTTAGAAAGACCGTCAAGGAGGGAGTATTCAGTGTGTAAGTGCAGATTAACAAAAGACATCTTATACAATTATTAAATATCAATCTTCAATCTTCAATTGAGATGAAGTAAGTCAAAAACAAAAGGTGCCAAGAAAGTGCGGTTATTACATCATTTGTTCTAGGGCGGCGATACGGTCTTTGACTGGAGGATGGGTAGAAAAAAGATTAGCTAGTTTTTGGCCCTTGAAAGGGTTGTCAATATAAAGTGAATCGGTAGCTTTAGAGGCTTGAGGAAAGGGAGTGGTGTCGGAGGCAATTTTTTGAAGAGCACTAATAAGGCCGGAGGGTTGGCGGGTGATAGAGACACTGGAAGCATCCGCGTAAAATTCTCGACGGCGGGAGATGGCCAGTTGAATTAGTTGTGCGAAAAAAGGAGCAAAAAGAATCAGAAGAAAACCTAAAAGCTGGAATATCCCTCCACTGCGGTCGTCCCGGTCACTGCGGTTGCCAAAGAATCGGGAACGATTGGTAAAGGTAACCAGAGCTGACAGGGTGCCGATTAATACCGAAACTACGGTCATTAAAAGGGTATCATAGTTTTTGATGTGAGAGAGTTCGTGAGCGATGACACCTTCTAGTTCGGTACGGTTGAGCTTTTGAAGTAAACCGGTAGTAGCGCAGACGGAAGCATTTTTAGGAGAACGTCCGGTAGCAAAGGCATTCATGGCTGCGGATTCCATGACGTAGATTTTGGGCATGGGTATAGAAGCGGCTTTGGCCAGATTTTCGGTGACGGTATAAAATTCAAAGAAATTTTTTCTATCGGCAGGGACGGCTCTGTTTAAAGAAAGGACAATTTTGTCGCCTAGAAAGTAGCTGCTAAAGGCAGAAAGTGTAGAATAGCCTAAAGCTAGTGGTAAAAAAGCCTGACTGTCGAAAGTATAACTGAGGATATAGCCAGCCGCAGAAACGAAGACAATAAAGAGGCTGATAATCAGAAATGAGCGCCATTTATTGCTAGCAACCGATTGGTAAAAATTGGCCATATTTTAGAGATCAACCTTTGGGTTTTTAGTTTCAGAGTCCAAGACGGTAGTTATCTCTTCTTTGTCAGGAGTGACTAGGCCAGATTTTTTAGTAAAACCAAAAATCGGGGCCAGCCAGACACCAGGAATGGTACTAATTTTGAGATTGTAGTCAGCAGAAAGATCAATGTAGGTGCGGCGCGCGTACATAATTTTGTCGGCTGTATCCCGAAGTTCGTTCATCATATTGTCAACCAGACTAGAGGCTTGAATTTGGGGATTGGATTCGGCAATAACCCGAAGCGATCCGACAGTTTTACTGATTAAATCCTGAGCCTGATCAATTTTTTGAGGATTTTTGGAGGCGAGGGCTTCATCGACCATTTTTCGGGCATCAGTCAGTGCTTTGAAAATATCTTTTTCATGCTTCATGTAACCTTTGACAGAGTCAATTAGGTTGGGAATAAGCTGGGCTTGACGTTTGAGCTGGTTACCGATTTCTTGAAGAGAGGCGCCAATGCGGACTTCGATAGTTCTTAGACTGTTGTAAAAACCGATTAAAAATAAAACTAAGATTACGATAGCAACGATGAGATATATCATATAAATAATTATAGCATTTTATATTCGTCAAGTTCCCCTTCTCCTAGACGTTTTTGGGGCGGAATATAGTTTAATTTTAAGAATTTGTAAAAATCAACTTCATTGTCGAAGAGATGCAATTTACCTGTTTTTAGGTCTTTTATTCCATACTCAGAGAGTGAATAACCTAATTTGAGAGCATGACGGCGTAAGATGATGTTGTGCTGGCGGGAGCCAGTAAAATGTTGAAGAAGGGCTCCAAAGCCAGACTTGGGTTTTATCATGAGATCAACGTGAATATCATGGAGGAGGCGGAGGCTGGCTTTGTCCTGTCCTCTAATAATAGTCTGGACAGATTGGGGATATTCTAAAAACTGAGTAATTATTTTTTGGGAATTGTTGGCGGCAGCAGCAATATCAATGTCACCCACAGTTGACTGCTGACGACGAAGAGAGCCGAGGGTGACAAATTCAATTTTGGGAAAGTATTTTTTAAGGTAAGAGATAATCCTGTTTGCCACAGATTGAGCCTCTTTGAGAGACATTCTTTTGTTTCGACCTAAAAAAGAAAGAGTATTGTCAAGAATCATTTTTTGCGATTTTTCCCCGAAAGTAGGTAAATTTTTAATTTTATCTTTCTTGGCGTAGTTGATTAATTGGTCTAGAGCTTTTTGAGGGTTTTTGGAAAATTTTAGGTTTTGAGTCAGTTTGTAGGCGATCAAGGGGCCGATACCGTTGATTTTTTCAAAAGTGAAAATAGCCGGATGAAGGGAAGAGAGAATTTTTTGAGTCGGAGGGTAAATTTTGCCGGTTTTAAAGAGATAATCAATTTTTTTAAGAATGGCTGGACCGATGTTAGGGATAAGATCCAAGTTTTTGGGATCTTTAAGCCAGAGCTCGTAGAGATTTTCGGGATAAGTGAGGATAGTCTCGGCGGCGTTTTGATAGGCAACAATACGAAAACGATTTTTTTGTTTAATTTCGTAAGCAGTGGCAATATTTTGCAGGAATTCAGCAACTTGAGAATTGGTGAAAGGCTCCATATATGATATATTATCAGGACCTGGGCTCGTGGTGCAGCGGTCTAGCACATCCGCCTGTCACGCGGAAGATCGTGGGTTCAAATCCCATCGGGCCCGCTTTATTATCCGCTGAAGTGAAACGGAGGTGGATAGCTCTGAAAAGTTATAAAATTTTCGGGGCTTTTTTTGTGAATTAAACTGTTGATAAAGTGGGTAAACCTGCTAAAGAAAGCATTATATTGGTGTCAAATAATTTAAAAGGTAAGCAGAAACAACCAGAGACAGAGTTACTTGGAAATTAATCTAAAGGGTTTTGCCAGAGGGAGAGGGAGGATGAGGTGGAGACGTAGCCGCGGAGATCTAGTTTAGTGCCATTGATAATTGAAAAATGAAGATGTTTGCGTTCATTGTCGGTTTCAGAGGTAAAGCCAGTACCTAAAACTCCGATTTGATCGCCCTTTTTTACATTTGTATTATTTTTTACTAATGAAGAGGGGCGAAGGTGGCCATAGGTAGAGATGGTATTTTGATGGTGAATGGCGACAAAACCACCATAACCGTTGACAGTCCCGGACGAGATGACGTGACCGTCATCAATAGTAAAGACGGGGACATCGGTGTCGACATCACCATATTCAACGTCAACTCCGGTGTGGTAGCCTGTAAATCTTTCCGGAGATACGGGAGAATTTTGTGGGGTGATATAGGTTCCAAATTTTTTTTTAGTAATCCGGGCTTTAAACTCAGAAATGGGTAGAGTTTGCTCTGGAGTAGTTGAAGGTGAAGGGTTTATGGCGGGATTAGCCGTTTCCTTTTTGGAAGTACAGGCAGCAAGAAAGATGACTGAAATTAAGAGGACAAGGATTTTTTTCATTCTAAAATTCCATCCAGATTGACATCATAGATGATGGCTTCAGAAACCAAACGGTAGTTAAGAATTTCATCCGGCTTGAACCAAAGAGTCATTTCGGCTTTAGCTTCATCCACAGATCCGGAGGCGTGAATGATATTTCGGACAGCTCTTTTATCACTGTCGGCTGCGCTGTAGGAATCAATGGTATAGTCACCTCTGATAGTTCCGGGGACTGAGGTCAGAGGCTCAGTGCCGCCGGTAATTTTTCTGATGACACCAATAGCATTCATCCCCTGCCAAACCATGGCGACAACAGGGCCACTGCTTAAAAAAGTAACTAATTGTTTACGCACGGCTTCAGCTAATTCCACTGGATCTTCGGTGGGCGGTGTCAGACCTTTGGCTTTCCAGGATTCAATAGATTTAGTGCCGGTTTTGATGGCCCATTCAGGGTCAACTGAATAATGAGCCAGAGCCTGTTCTTTAGTGGGAACGACAATTTTGAGTGCGACTAGTTTAAGTCCACATTGTTCATAGCGACGGATACTTTCGCCGATGAGACCTCTTTGGACACCGTCAGGTTTAACTAAGACTAAGCTTCGTTCTTGTTTACTGTCGTAATTGATCATGATCTATTGTCATGGATTTATCTATTTTTTTCAAGTTATAAAAAACTATTGACATATTGATAATTGTTTATATAATGGCAGCTATGGATAAAGTCTACAAATCTTTGGCTGAGGTTAATAGGCGAAAAATTATTTTTTGGTTGAGTTTGGGGGAAATGAATGTGGGCGAGATAGTTAAGAAATTGAATATCTCTCAAGCCACTGTTTCAAGTCACTTAGCGTTGTTAAGAAAATCAGGTTTAGTAGAATCACGGATTTTAGGGAAAGAAAGAATATATAAGCTAAATTTGGAAAAAGCAAAATCATTTGTAATAGAAATAAATAGGTTGATGTCTTTGGAGAATCATATAGGCAGTGATGAAATAATTGTACGGAGATAATTGAGGTCTGAGAGTTGACTATAGGTTAATTTTGAGATAAGTTGTATGTATGATAAGAAAAACAAAAAAGCAGGAAAAAAGGTCAGCTGAAGATATTATCAGTATGATTTTAGGATTAGTAATTATCTTGATTCTGGGTTTATTAATATTTAAATTTTTTGAGAGAAATAAGGGTAAAATTGATATTCCAGGAATTAGCTTAAAAAGAGACGAAACAATAGAAGAAAATAAAACTGAGGAGAATGTTATTAAAGTAGCCGAAGGTCAAACCTTGTGGCAGATAGCTGAAGATAAATATGGTGATGGCTTTAAATGGAGTGAAATTGCCAAGGCTAATGAAATTGAAAATCCGAATAAAATTGAGAGTGGACAAGAATTAGTCTTGCCTCAGATTGAAGAAAAAGAAATAGAAAAGACCCCTGAGGAGTACACAGTAACAGCCGGAGATAGTCTGTGGAAAATTGCTGTCAGGTTTTATAATGATGGCTACCAATGGACAAAAATTTGGCAGAATAATCGGGAAAAATTGAATAATCCCAACCAAATGGAAATCGGCATGAAACTGGCTTTGTGATAAAATTCTTTTAAAAGCGGCTATGGTTTAGTGGTAAAATGAATCCTTCCCAAGGATTAGTCGAGGGTCCGATTCCCTCTAGCCGCTCAAAGCCGAAGTAGCTCAGTTGGTAGAGCAGGGCTTTCGTAAAGCCAAGGTCGGGAGTTCAACTCTCCCCTTCGGCTCAAAGAAAATGAAAAAAACACCGGAATTTTTTAAAAAAAATCCACGCTCCCGTTTGGACCGAAAAGCAGACGAGGAAATTACTAAAAAGACGGTACTTTTAGGAGGTTTGACCTTAGGATTATTGGTTATTCTAATAATTTTTGGACTGCCTCTTTTGATTAAATTGTCAGTAATGCTCGGGAATAATCACCGTGAAAATACAGCTAATCAAGAGAAGTTGTTACCTCCCCTACCCCCACGTTTAGTCTCATCTTTGGAGGCTACGAACAGCGCTAATTTTTCGATTTCTGGAGTGGCAGAGCCGCAAGTTGAAGTGGAACTATTCAAAAATGATATTACGGCTGGTAAGACTAATACAGATGAAAAAGGTGGTTTTGCTTTTAACGATATTACTTTGGAAAAGGGTGGTAACACTTTTACGGCCATAGCGGCTAAAGAAAAAGAAGGTAAGAGTGAACTATCTAAGGCGGTAACAATTATGTACGATGACAAGCCACCGACACTGACTATGACTAATCCCAGCGAAGACAAATTAGAGGTAGATTATGCTGATTTTGATGTAACTGGAAAGAGTGATCCGGGAGTAAGTGTAACTGTTAATGGTAGGGTGGCTTTGGTTGATGACGAGGGTACATTTAAGCTTAAATTTCAACTAAATTCAGGTAAAAATAGTTTGGAGATAGTGGCAAGAAATGTTGCCGGTAATGAAAGCCGGAAAACTATTGAGATAAGTTACGAGATCTAAACTCTAGACCGAGATAAAATAAGATCCAAGGATAAAGAAGGGAGTTCGCAAAAAGAGAATGGATAAAAATAGCCAATAGTAGGGACCGCCAATATAGGTTTGGTTTTGAGCCCAAGCGAAACATACATAAAAATAAATAAAGACCGATAGCTCCAGTGGTAACAGCGATAGTGAGGAGACTACTGTCGTATCCAGAGTGGGAATGTGTTTGAGAATTATTGGTAATTTGAGGAATATTGTTGTAACCGATACCAAAGAGAGGGGAGATGGAAAAACTTTTAAAAGCCTGTTGATAATTGATAATTTTGGCTTGAATAGAACTGGTTCTTTCAAGCTTGGTCCCCTCTCCGGGCATGCGGGGGAGTAGAATAATAGTTAGAAAGATAATTAGAAAAGTAGATAAGAAGATAAGTAGATTTCTTTTTTTAATGGAAATATAGGTAAAAACTATAAAGAAAGAAAGTAGGGTGGAACGGCTATAGGTGAGAGCTAGGGCAGTATAAGTAAGAAAAATAATTAGATAATTGGGGAAATAAAAGTAAAGTTTTAAGAGGATAAGCAGTACTAACAGGGCGGTAAAAGTGGGATCCAAAAAGGTACCAACCAGCCGGTAGAGATGAGGGTCCCAATTGAGAGAGGAAAAAGAGGTTAAGTCGGGCCAAAGAAAATATTGAAGAAAGCCAAAAAAGATAAAGGCGGCTAGGACATAGTGAAAAACTTTTTGATCTGTAGGAGTTAGTTTTAAAGGGAAGATGAAAAAAGATAAAAGGGAGCTGAGGCGAAGCCAGTAGAAAAAAGTTGAAGCGGAAAATTTAAAGAAAAAAAGATTAATGATCAGAGAAAATAAGGAAAAGATAATAAAATTTAAAAAGGGATGTGAGTGTTTTGTTAATTTAAATTTATGTTGAAATAAATTCAAAAAAGCTAAAATGACGATACTCAGATCAAAAAGAGGAAAGGTAAAGTCTGAAAATTTTAGACGGATTAATTGACCAACAAAAAAAGCAAAGAGGGTAAAGTAAAAAGCTATTTTTGTGACAAGTGCCATAGTTTGGCGCGGCTTAAGAAGCTGTGAAGGCTCATGGTAAGAGAGAGAATGAGACCAGGGATACCGTCTAAAAAGCCAAGTTTAAAAAGATAAAGATGTTTAAATTTAAAACAGGGGTAAAAAATAATTTCCAAAAGGTTAGTTATTTGATGCTGATCGAAAAGTTCTTGGGCGCGGATGGTTGAATAGAGGTTGACTTTTTCTAAAAGAATATTGAGGTTGTCAAAAGAGTAATGACTCAAAGAACTATGAGTAAATTTATTTTGAGCGGAGGAAGACCAAATTTCGTGAACCTGTCCAGTGAACTTTCCCTGTGTTTTATTAAACAATCTAATAGGTTTGTCGTTTAGAGCTTGTCCGTGTGAAATAGTTTTGCCAAAATAAATTAAATTACGTTTAAATGAATAACATTTATTTTTTTGAGGATTTAAGTTGTTCAGATAATCAATCATATCGGAATTGGGAACTTCGTCTGCGTCCAGAAATAAAATCCAACTGTTTTGTGATTTAGTGATTCCAAAATTTCTTTGTTGAGAAAAGTCGTAGTTGAGAGGATGAGTAAAATTTTTGACCGAAAGTTTTTTATTGGCCCATGATTTGGCGATTTTAATAGTGTCGTCTATAGAGTTATCGTCAATGACAATAATTTCGTTTAGAGGTCGAATCTTTTTGAGCCAACTCCCCCATTCCCTAATTTTCCCAGATTCGTTTTTGGTGAGAAGAAGAAGAGTGAGGTTATACATTTATTATTTTAATTAGATTTTTTGTTGTGTGGTTCCAATCAATTATACAATTTTTATAGAAACTTATTTTTTTGCAATTTATTATTCTATTACTTATTTTTTGACTTAAGTGCATATTTGATATCGGTATTAAAACTCCATTAACTCCATTCTGCACAATTTCACACGTGCCTCCTTGGTTTGTTCCGATAATGAATAAATTGTTGTTAGATGCTTCAAGTGTAGTCAAACCAAAAGGTTCATTTATTTGATTTGCCATAAAAATGTTGTATTTTCTATATATTTCGTTTACTGGATTTCGGAAGTCAGGAAAAATTTTAGTTTTTTTGTTAACAAATTTTTCTAAATTGTCATGTGAAGCTTTGCCATATATATGAACTTTTGGATATATTTTTGATGAGAGGTGATGTCCTTTGAGCATAGATAATAGACCTAACGATAAAACCTTTTGATGGTTGTTTTTAGTCCTCTTTAGTTTCTTAATTTGTTTAATTGCTGGTACTAGTACAATAGAATTTTTTTTGTATATTTTTTTTAAATTGTTTTGAGTAAAGTATGAATTAGAAATGATATTAGTAGCGCTCTGGCAGTTTTTTTTATCGACAATTTTAATAATTACTCTTATTTGTCTTGAAACCCATTCCCTAATATGATCGTGCAAAAACGAAGTATTTTCATAAAATTCTCGCTTTGGTTCCATAAACATGTAAAATACATTTGTTTTTTTAAGATACTTTAATAAATAAGGCGCCTGGGTTCTTTTGCAAGGGAAAATTAGTATATTATCATATCTTTTTTTATCAATTTGTTTTGCTATTTTCTTTTGTATTTTTGGTAGTGTAAAAACAACTTGAAAAATCTCTTGAAGTAGGTTTTTGGGGTCGGGTAAGTGATGAATGTACTGGTGTGTTGTTTTGATTTTTTTTGTTTTACTAAGAGAATAATAATCGATAGTATAGTTGAATTTCAGAAGTTTTTTAGATATTTCATACATTTGACTAAGAGCTCCACCCGGATATAGATTATGATATATTGCAATTTTTTTCACAGTTATTTAGTATTAATTATGATAAAAAATTTTAAACTCTTCTTACTTCTCGTTATTTTTCTTTTGGCTAGTGTTTCAAAAACATATGCAGCTAGCTACTTTGTAGATGATTTTAACATTAAGGATGAGAGCAAGTGGAATTATCTAGAAAACGGAGGAAGCATAGTTTTTGATAATGGCGAGATGCAATTAAGTAGTTCTTCTTCTAGTTTTCCATATATAACAAATTCTGGAGTTGATATATTTTCTGACAAAGAGAATGTGTTTGTAGAGTTCAAATTTAGATATTCTAGTACTGGCTTTATGGGTAATGGTTTAGGTATTGGATACACAGGAAACGATGGTTATCCATATTATCAGATTAGTATATGGAATGATTTGACCACGGGACCAGTCTTGCAATATCAGGACAATAGTGTTTTTCGTGGAGAACATTGTGATTATTCAAAAGGTTTAAAAAAGAAAAATATTAGTGAATATATTGGCGGAAATCCTCGTGGTGATATTTTGAGAATTGAAAAACACGGAACATCGTTTTCGGTATTTGTAAATTCTTTTGAAGTTCTTAAAACACCCGAAAACCAATGTACTCCTAGAAACATTTTTTTAGGTAATCCACTGACAGGCGGCGGAACAAATTGGACAAAACTAAGTATTGATAATGTTCAAGTTTCTGACACACCACAGATCAAGATAAAAACCATTCTTTTACCTGGTCTGGGGGCGAGTTGGAACACCGAGGCGATGATGG
>CAYNEE010000012.1:0-24717 GCA_964396145.1 uncultured Gammaproteobacteria bacterium
AAAACCATTCTTTTACCTGGTCTGGGGGCGAGTTGGAACACCGAGGCGATGATGGTGGGGAGTACGACAATTGATTCAGGGTGGCGAATGACTCCTTTTGTCCATAATTACGATAAGTTGATAAGTGCTTTTGAAGGGAATGGTTTGGTGCGGGGCAAGGATTTTTATGTTTGGAATTATGATTGGAGAAAGCCACTGTCGGCTATAGTAGCCGACTTTGACAATTTTATTTCGGGTCTAAATTTGGGCGGAGACGAAAAACTGAATTTAGTTGGCCATTCTCTGGGTGGTTTGGTGGCGAGACTTTGGACACAAGACCATGGAGATATGGTCAATAAAACTGTGACTTTAGGGAGTCCGCATTATGGTTCGGTAAAGGCATACCTTGCCTGGAATGGGCTAAGGTTTGGTGATAATAGTATGGCCAATATTGCCCTAAATGTCTTTTTAGGTCTAAGAAGCGCTGACGGCGGAGTAAGAGTAAAAAATCTTCGGAAGTTTGCGCCAATAGTCTTTGACTTAAACCCGACATTTTCTTTTTTAAAGAAAAATGGCAGTGTAGCTGTCTCTCCCTCCAGCCAATATTTAAAGGAGATGAATGGCAGAGATAGTTTAATTACTCCCCTACTAGTAACTGCGAATGGGGTTGGTGTAGAGACCTTCAGTCAGGTTACTTTGGGAGACAGAACTATGTTTGATAAGGTGCTTGGAGTCTGGGAAGAAGGTCGGCCGGTTGCTTATGAAAAATCGGAGGGTGATGGTACAGTTTTAAAAACAAGTGCTTTGATAAAAGGTAACAAGAACATAGAAATAGTCTCTAATCATGGGGATATCGTTGACAAGATAATTAATGAGCTTATGGATGAATTTGGTCTAAATAGACCTGTAGCCCTATTAAAAAGAGGTGTGGTTTTGGCGGCAAATCCAGAGATGTTTATATTTTTTACCGATTTTAAGGGAGAAATGAAGGTAATTTGTGACGGTCAAGAGAAATCAGATGTTGATGGTTGGGTCTGGTTTGAAAATGTGGACAGAGAGAAGTGTCAGGCTTACTTTTCCGGAACAGCCAATGACAATTATAAACTAATTGCCGGTAGTGGTGACGAATGGCAAAGTTTAACAGGATCTTTGGACAATGAGGGTAAATCTCAGCTGTCTATCAGTCAGGAAAGTTTGTCCTGGAAAGTATTAAGGCAGCAGGCAGATAAATTAGGAGCAGTTAATATGTTTTCTGAAATAGACAAAAAGGATATATTGACAACTATCGATGCGTATATCAGTTTTAGAACTAAGAGTAAAAATACCAAATATAGCGAAGACATAATCGAGTCACTAAAGATACTTTTGAAGGGACAAAATAAAAGTGGTATGGAAATAGATAAACAAAATTTATCCGCAAAAAATGCCAAAGTAATGGCAGAAACCAACTTGAGGTTGTTGGTCAGAAAGGGTGTCAAACCAAGTTATTATTCATCACTAACTTATGATCAGGCTGAAGTGTTGATGACAGAAGGAAAAAATTATGCGGCTAATTATCTTGCCGAAAAGCTTTATAAAATTATATGGAAATAGTGGTTGTTGCGGGACTTGAACCTGCGACCTCATCAATGTGAATGATGCGCTCTAACCAACTGAGCTAAACAACCAGGCTAAGATAATGAAGAATTATAACTTAAAATTTGAGGATTGTGATAGCGCTTCAAGCGGGGTAAACTGGAAGGTATGAAATTAAGAAAGGCCTTTTCTCTTGGCGGTTTTATTTTAGAATTTGTTCAATCGATAGTTCTAGCTTTGTCGGTTTTTGTGTTGTTGTATTTGTTTGTGGTTCAGCCCAATGAGGTTAACGGGAGTTCAATGGTACCTAACTTTCACGATAAAGAGAGAATATTGACTGACAAGCTGAGTTATCAGTTTGGAGAGCCTAAAAGGGGTGATGTGGTGGTGTTCAAGGCTCCAGCTAGCGAGCCCTGTTCAGAAAATGAATGTGAGTATATTAAAAGAATTATCGGTCTTCCTGGAGATAGAGTGATGGTTTCTGGGGGTCAGGTTTATTTAAACGGAGCCTTGCTGGATCAGTCTTTTTTGCCAGCAGATTTTGTGACGGATCCGGGTGAATTTTGTCAGGAAGGGGTGGAGGTAACGGTACCGGAGAGTTCTTATTTGGTTTTCGGAGATAACCGCTCTCACTCTAGAGATGGACGTGAATTTGGTCCGATTAACCGGAAATTAATTTTAGGTAAAGCTTTTTTTAGATATTGGCCACTAAATGTAATTGGCCTACTCCCGAGCATCAGTTTGTAGTTCTTTGTCACAAACTTGTTTATAAAGTTCACTGAGCTGTTTAAAACGGTCTTCTACCGGCCCTCTAAACTGAAAGACAACCCGGGTGTAAATGTTGGTTTGAGAAACTTTGACCTGAGTGGTTTTGTTTTTAAAGATTGAGGCCATGTCTGAACCGATAGTGTCCAGACGGGATTTTAAAAATTGAGGTAAATTGTCTTTGGTAATAGGAATTTGGCCTTCTTCAATTTTTTGCCGCATTCGGCGGGCAATATCTTCGGCCCGGCGGACAGAAGCGTTTTCTTTAAGAACAATTTTGTAAGCTTCGATCATCAATCGGGTGTCAAGAATGCTTCCAAGAGCCCGAGCATGACCTTCTGTGATAAGACCAGAAAGTAGTCCATCTTTGATAGCATCAGGCAGATTTAAAAGCTTTAAAACATTGATGACATAAGGAACGCTTTTGCTGACTTTTTTGGCAATTTGATGGTTATCCAGGCCAAATTCTTCTTTAAGGCGCAGGAAAGCTTTGGCTCTTTCAATAGGATTGAGATCTTTCCTCTGAACATTTTCAACAATGGCCATTTCAAGCATTTGCTGAGGAGAGGTTTTTTTAATAATAGCCGGTACATGGGTTAGTTTTAGGAGTCGTGCAGCTCGCCAGCGTCGTTCACCAGCAATAATTTGAAAACCAGCCGGAGTTTCGGCAATAATTAATGGTTCAAGAATACCATGCTCACGAATGGAATCAACTAATTCAGAGAGAGATTCGGGGCTAATAATACCACGGGGCTGAAGAGGGTTGGGTTCCAGTTGGTTGGTGGGAATTTGGGAAACTTGTTTCATAGTTACAGGATACTATGAAAAAGCCCGTGAAAAAATGGGATGAAATGTATCAAGTTTAGGCTTTGACGACGGAAACGATTTTTTTGCCTAATTTAGTGAAAAACTTGACTATACCGGGACGGGTGGCGTAAATAGTGAAATCACGGCCGGTTTTAGTGCCAATGCCACCGTGGAATTTAGATCCAACCTGACGGACAATGATTTGACCGACGGCGATTTTTTGATTACCAAATTTTTTGACCCCCCGTCTTTGCCCGGGGCGATTTGATTTTTGATTAGTTTTTCCCTGAGATTTGGTATGTGCCATAGTTAGTAATTAATTTTGGTAATTTTAATATCGGTGAGTTGAGGGCGGAAGCCTTTGGTTTTGCGGTAACGTGATTTGGCTTTGTAGGTTGAAACTCGAAGTTTTTTACCCTGGTAATCTTTGACAATTTTAAAATCTACGGAAGCATCTTTGACTAAAGGTTGACCGATCTTAACTTTTTCCCCATCGGTTATTAACAGAACCTCTGAGCAAGATTTGGCTTTAGGGTCCAATTTATCAACAGTAATTACTTGATCTTCTTGGACCTGATATTGAGTGCCGGAAAGGGCAACAACCGCGTATTTCATACTTGTCGATTATATCACAGGCAAATTTTATGCAGAATAGATAATGCCCAAAGAAAAAAGTATTGCCATAATTGAGGAGCCGCCGACGGACATAAAAGGTAGAGGGATGCCGGTCACTGGTAAAATGCCGATGTTCATGCCTATATTTATGAATGCCTGGGCCCAAATTTCAAAAGCAATGCCAAGAGTAAAAAGAAATAGGGCTAAATTATTGGTGGTGTTAAAAGCTTTTTTAAAAAGAGTTTCGATAATGACAAAATAGGCCAGTAGAATAATAAAGACAGATAATAAACCAAGTTCTTCGGCAGTAGCAGAAAAGATAAAATCTGTGTGTTTTTCCGGTAAATATAGAAGTTGTCCTTGGGTACCTTTGCGATAGCCCTTGCCAAGTAAGCCTCCGGAGCCGATAGCAATCTGAGCCTGAATTAAATTATAGCCATCTCCAAGGGGGTCTGACTGAGGGCTAAGAAAGCTTTTAATACGGTCTTGTTGGTAGGGTTTGAGAACAATGCCGTATATTAGTGGAGCAGAAAAAACAAGTAAAATAAGAGCCAAAACAGACAGGCGGAATAGCTTTTGGTTATAAAGAATTATCGGAATAATAAGAATAAAAACACTCATAGCACTGCCAAGATCTGGTTGCATCATAATAATGGCTACTGGCAGTAAATGCAGAAGAGGGAGAGTTGTAGTTGATAAAAAAAGCATGAGCGGTCCCTTGACAATTTCGCTCGGTTGGATGGATAGAGGGCCGATATAAAGCCAGCGACGGGAGCCACGAGTAAAGGAACCGATGATAATCGGAGCCAGGACTAAAAGACAGGAAGCAATAAAAAAAAAGGTGCCGGTAGATCGGTTTTGTTTTGGATTAATTTGAGTGCCGACTAAAAATAAAATGATACCTATCCCCCAGGAAAGTAGTTGTTTCCAAAAGAGAGAGGGAGTAAGAGAACTGATCATGAGCATATTAAAGGAGAAGAGTACTAGCAGAGCAAAAATAAGACGGCGTGGCAACAATCTCATGAATTTTTAGTAATGGAGAGGGTTTCTCCTTGAGTGATAGAGGTAGCCAAAGTTTTTTCTAAAATTTGAGATTCAAAATTTTTGGGCCAGGCGGGAGCAATTATAGTGATGTGGTCTGATAATTGGAGATTTTGTTCTTTTCTTAAAACTTGAATATTTCTAACTAGGTCCCGGTATTCGCCTTCAGCAATTAATTCTGGGTTAAGATTGATATCTAAATTTACCGTAAGATTAGGTGATTTTTCTTCAAACTTCACTGTTTTAACATTGACTTCGTCGGCAATAATTTGTAAAAGTGGGTTATCTAAGGAGTGGGGAGCAGAGAAAGAGAGGGTAGCCAGAGGTTGACGAAGCTTAAGACTCGCCTGCTGACGCTGGGCGTGGCCTAGTTGGCATATTTTTTGGGCTAGCTCCATGTCAGATTCCAATGTTTCGTCAATTAAATGACTATTAAATTGGGGCCAGGATGACAAGTGAACTGAGCCTTTTTCACCTAAATTTTGAAAAAAAGTTTCAGATAAAAACGGCATAAAGGGAGCTAGGATTAAACTTATAGTTTTGAAAATATAATACAAAAAATCAAGGTTGTCGCTACGATCCCGGGAGCGGCGGATGTACCAGGTGGAGAGATCGGTGACAAAACTTTCAATGGCTGAGGTTGCGCGAGAGGTAGTAAATTTATCCAAAGATTGAGTGACAATTTTAAGTGTTTGATTGAGCCTGGAGAGAAGCCAGCGGTCCAGAGCAGAATTAGCTTTTGTTGGATCAAAGTCAGACGGTTGCCATTGGTCCTGATTGGCGCGTTGAGTAAAAAAACGATAGGAGTTCCAAAGAATAAGCAAAAAATCCCGTTTGACCTGGTCGGCAGTAGAGTAACCAAAATTGACTTTGGCAAAAGCTTTCTGCTGACAATAGAGCCAGCGCATGGGATCAGCTCCAATTTTAGAAACTGCCTCATTGTAGGGAATACCATTGCCTTTAGTTTTGTGAATGACTTCACCCTTGTCATCACGGACTTCGCCATGAGTAACTACATTGAGATATGGAGCTTGGTTTTCTAAAGTAACTCCAAAGAAAAGTAAGGAGTAAAACCAAAGTCGGATTTGTTCGGTCATTTCTAAAACCAATTCTGCCGGAAACCATTTTTGCCAGTAATTTTTATCCTCCAGGTATTTAAGGGTTGAAAATGGAACAACTCCGGCGTCAAGCCAAACATCGCCTACGTCGGGAATACGCCTAACATTTTGGCCGCATTTAGGGCATTTTATTTCGATTTCGTCAATCCAGGGACGGTGAAAAGATTTTAGATTGTCAACCAGTTTAGGATTAACGGCTAGAGATCTAAGTTCTTCTCTGGAACCGACAACAGTTAATTGTCCGCAACTACATTCATAAAAAGGCAGGGCTAAACCGTAAAAACGTTTACGATTGATAAGCCAATTTTCCATAGTATCGAGCCAGTTTTGCATGCGTCTGCCGGTAAATTTTGGCTGCCAATTGACCTTTTTTGCAGCTTCTTTTAAAAGTGGTTTGATTTGATGAGTGTAAATAAACCAGGAATCTTCCAGCCGGAAAAGACATTTAGTTTTACAACGCCAGCAGTGAGGATAGCGATGACTAATGTCTTCACTTTTGAAGAATAAGTTTTGGCTTTTAAGGTAGTCGATAACCTGAGAGTTGACATCGTGTGCGTACTGTCCACTGAGGTCGCCATAACCCGGGAGAAAATGGCCGGTACTATCCAGAGGGGCAAGCATATCAACGTTGAGTTTTTTGCCTAGCTCAAAATCAGCCTGACCACAGCCGGGAGCAATATGAACGACTCCGGTCCCCTCCTCTGGGTTAACTTCAGACCATGAGGTAATAAAATGTTTAATATTTTTTTGGGCCGGAATGTCGTAGAGAGATTCGTATTCGAGATTGATTAAATCCTGAGCATTAATGGAAGAATAGTGCTTGATACCTAAGCGGTCAGCTGCAATTTTGGCAAGATAAAAAATTTCGTTGTCTACATCTGCTTTAACATACTGAAATTCGGGATTAATGGCTAAAAGAACGTTTGCGGATAGGGTCCAGGGAGTTGTCGTCCAGGCTAAAATATATTCATTTTTCCTATTTTTTAGTTTAAATTTAAGATAAACTGAGGTGTCGGTGTCGGTCTGGTAACCATCAGCTTCTTCGTGTTGGGAGAGACCGGTTTCACAACGGGGGCACCAGGTGACAGCACTTTTTTCTTTGATGAGCCAACCTTTTTCATGGACTTTTTTTAGAAAATACCAAATATAAAGATTATTAGTTATCGAATTGGTGTAATAAGAATTAGGCCAGTCCATAAACATGCCCAGGCGAATTGATTGTTCAGTTTGAATTTTGGAAAATTTATCAACCCGAGCAAGGCAGCTTTTGGTAAATTTTTCCATACCAAAATCCAAAATATCTTTTTTGGAATTAAAGCCAGCCTCTTTTTCGACCTCCACTTCTACCCAAAGCCCCTGACAATCGAAACCATTTTGAAAACGTTGAGCAAATCCCTGAGCATTTTTATAGCGTTGAAAAACGTCTTTAAGAGTGCGACCCCGGGCATGGTGGACACCCATAGGATTATTAGCGGTTAGAGGTCCATCAATAAAAGAAAAAATTTTTTCAGAATTATCATTGCGGTGGAGATAATGATTGAGGACGTCATTTTTCTGCCACCATTTGAGAATGGAGAGCTCTTGTTCGTCAAAATTAGGTTGATTGGGTAATTCCTTAAAGAAAGCCATGCTGTATTTTAATACATCTAGTTGTTTTTACGAAGGAAGGCGGGGATATCAAATTCATTTTCAATTTCGACACCTTCGGGAACTTCCTGATCTTCAAGCAGAGTTTTGAGACCAGGATCAATTTCAATTTTTTCCTCGGTAATGAGGCTATCCTGAATAGGGGTAGTGGCTTTTTTGAAAGTATTATAAAAACGGGCTTTATTGGGATCAAAGCCGGTAGCGATAACAGTGACTTTTATTTTATCTTTAAGTTCGGGATTAATTGAAGCTCCAAAAATGACATTGGCGTCGGGAGCAACGTGTGAAGTAATGCTTTTGGCAGACTCTTCAATTTCAGCCATAGTTAAATCCGGTCCGCCGGTAATATTTATCAAAACACCCCGGGCACCGTCGATATCAACCTCTACCAAAGGTGAGTCGATAGCAGCTTCAACGGCAGCTTTGGCCTTGCCATCTCCTTCGGCTTCACCTACCCCCATTAGAGCGGAACCAGCATTGGCCATAATGGATTTAATGTCAGCAAAATCTAGATTAATAAGCCCTGGAGTGGTAATTAAATCGGCAATTGCTTTAGTACCTTTGGTTAAAACGGAATCGGCAATCTTGAAAGCTTCTAATAGTGTCGCTTGGGAATTAACCACTTCCATGACTCGCTGGTTTGGAATAACAATGAGAGTGTCGACGTTCTGTCTAAGACGGGTTAGGCCTTCGTCGGCGCGGTTCATGCGGCGGGTGCCTTCAAATAAGAAAGGTTTAGTAACCACGGCGATGGTTAAAATCCCTAATTCCTTTTTGGCAATTTCGGCAATAACGGGAGCAGCTCCGGTACAGGTACCACCGCCCATGCCACCGGTGATGAAGACCATGTCAGTACCTTCGAGAACTTCTTTAATTCTTTCCCGGGATTCCTCGGCTGCCTGTTGACCGATGTTGGGGTCACCGCCGGCACCAAGACCTTTGGTAATTTTTTCACCGATTTGAATTTTGATAGGAGCGAGAGAATTTAAAAGTGCCTGAGAATCGGTATTAAGAGCCACAAAATCGACTCCCTTGATTTCTTCCTCAGAAATCATGGAGTTAACAGCGTTGTTGCCGCCACCGCCGACACCAATGACTTTGATTTTGGCAAATTGACCGGTTAGGGTTTTAATTAAAGCCATATTTGAGTAATTTTATGGAAGCAGTGGCTCGATAAAACTTTTAATCTTACCAAAGACACCGTCAAAGGATATTTTTATTTTTTTACCGCCGGAAGAATTTTTTTTGCTAGTAGGTTTCTTGTCCTGAAAGTAAAGGATAGTACCAATGGTACTGGAAAAAGCCGGATTGGTAATGTCTTCAACCAAACCACCTAAACGGGGCGGATCGGCGATACGGACTGGTAACGGAATTAGGTTGGCGCAGACTTCTTTTATCAAAATTGTTTGAGCTCCCCCACCAGTGAGGACAATACCAGCAGGAATGGAATTTTCGAGAGAATTTTCTTTGATCTGGTCGTAGGTAAAACCTAGAATCTCTTCAAGACGAGCTTTAATAATGCCGTTAACAGTGGTAGAAAAAGATATTTTTTTATTTTCATCACCTAAAATACCAAGATGTTTTAGGTCAATTTCATCCTCAAAACCTTTTTTGTCGGCATAGGCTTTGAGCTTGATTTTAATTTTTTCGGAGTCTTCGAGGGGTAAACGCAGGCCGATGGCCAGGTCGTTCGTAATATTATTGGCTCCAAGCGGGATAACTCCGGAAAAAATAGGTGAGGATTCCTGAAAAACGGTTAGAGTGGTATTGGCACCGCCGATGTCAACCAGAGCTACTCCCAGCTCCATTTCGGTGTCGCTAAGGCAGGCCTTGGCTGCAGCTAAACCCGAATAAAGGAGACCGTCGACTTTAATGCCGACATCATCAAGGCATTTGTAGAGATTTTTAAGAGCTGAGGTTGAGGCTAATATTAGATGGGTTTCGACTTCTAGTCTTTGTCCGTTCATGCCGATAGGATCGACAACACCATTCTGACCGTCGACGGTAAAAAGCCTTGGGATAACATGAACAATTTCCTTACCTGTCGGTAGAGAAATGGCTCGGGCGGCTTCAATGGCCCGGTCAATATCAATTTGGGAAATTTCACTGTTGGTTCCGGAAATAGCAGTCACGCCGGTGGAGTTTATAGATTCAAAATGAGGAGCAGTGAGAGAGATAAAAGCGTGGTTAATTTGAAAACCAGCCATTCTTTCGGCAGATTCTACACACTCGGTAATGGTTTGGGAAGCCTGTTCCAGGTTGATAATTTGGCCCTTTTTAAAACCGGTTGAGGGAACTGAAGTGACACCAATAATGTTTATTTTAGAGTCGTCATCGAGGACTTGGCCAATAAGAACGGAAATTTTAGAGGTACCGATACTTAAACAGTTAATATTTTTAGAGTGTTGCATAGTTTCATTCTAGAGCTTTTTGATGAGTTTTAATAGTTTTAGGTTCGGTTTTGCTTCAATTTTAAGATGTGGATTTTTCTGTTTGAGTAATTGTTGAATGCTTTTTAAAAGATTTTTGGGAGTTAATTTACTGTCTTTGGTAATAATGGTATGGAAAGGAAACTTTTTTTTGAGCCAAAGAGCATTTTTGAGCTGTTCGTCCTGTTGACTGACCGGGAGTGGAACAATGATAGAGTTTTTGCCGATGGTAGCAATTTCCTGGATAGTATTGGCGCCAGCCCGGGAAATAATTAAATGAGAGTGTTTAAAAATCCAGCCGATATCATCTGCAGTGACAAAGGCGGTAGGTAAATAGTGGGGATAATTTTTAGTAAGTTTCTCGTATTCAGGAAAATCTTTGTCGCCGGTTTGGTGAATAATGATATTTTTATCGATAAGTTTGGGTAAAATTTCTTTTAAATTCTGATTAAGATGTTGGGAGCCCTGATTGCCGGCAGTTAGATAAATTAAAGGATATTTAGGTAGTAGTTTTTGGTACTTTTGATATTTTGGAGTTTTTTCTTTAAAGATATCGCGGCGCAAAAGGTTGCCAGTGAGAATATGTTTGGAACTAGATTGACGGCTAGGAAAGGAAAGGGCGATAAATTTGGAAAAAGGGGTACTAAGCCGTGTGGAAAGACTTAAAGTTTTAGTTTGTTCGTGGGTGATAGACTTAATGCCGAGCAACCAAGCAGCAAAGACAACGGGAACTGAAACATAGCCTCCAAAAGAGACGACAGCAAATGGTTTAAGCTGAGAAAGGATTTTGTATGCATCAATGAAACCTGAAAGAATTTGGGGAATACCTTTAAGAGTGTTGGGGAGCCAGCGGCGGTCAAATTTGCCACAGAGAATACCATAAAATTTAACCCCAAGCTTAGGAATTATTTTGGATTCAATAGAAGGATCAGTAGAGGTACTGGAGTTGTAGCGGCGGCCAATGTAGTGTGTTTGCCAATTATAATCTTGGTCTTCTTTGAGCTGGTGGATTAACTCAACGGCGGGAGTGATGTGGGTGCCGGTGAGGACGATTTTGCGGGTAGCGATCATGATTTGAGTATAACAATTGGGAGTACTTATTTTCGATATTGATGGCTAAGCCTAGGGCGGCAAAAAGATTGACTAAAGAAGAGCCACCATAAGCAATAAAAGGAAAAGGAATTCCAGTGAGAGGAATTAGGGCAACAATAGCGGCAAAGTTAATCAAGCCTTGGATGGCTATCCAGATGGCCACTCCGGCAACCAAGAGTTTTTCATAATCGCTTTTGGCGACCTGGGAAAGACGCATAAGCCGGGAAATGAGAACCAAAAAAAGATAGGTTATCAGACTCAGACCAATAAAGCCGGTTTCTTCGCCAATGATAGCTAAAATGGAGTCTGTACTGATTTTGGGTAAAAATTTATATTTGTGATCAGAGTTGGCAAAACCTTTGCCGGTAATACCGCCGGAGGCTAAAGAGAGAATAATCTGTTCACTGTGGTAGCTTAAATCCTGATTGTTTTGCTGGTTAAACAAAGTCTTAACCCGATTGAGACGGTAAGGTGAGGTCAATATTAAAAGAGCGCTAAGAACCAGCAAGGTGAGACCAGTTAGTAGGAGATTGGTAATTTTGGCACCAGAAAGAAAGTAGATAGCAATGACTATGGAGGCAATTAAGACAGCGGTGCTTAGGTTGGGCTCGAGGATAATTAAAACTAGAGGCAAGCCAAGATATAAAAACAAACTGCCTAAATTTCTTTTTTCAGGCAGGGTAAATAGGTAGGAAAAGAAAATAATTCCGGCTAGTTTAAACATTTCTGAAGGTTGGAAGTTGAAAAACTGAAGGTCAATCTGACGGCGGGCGCCGAAAACTTCAATACCAATTCCCGGAATGAGAACTAAAGCCAGAAGTAGAACTGACAATAGATAAAAGCGGAAGGAATTGTTTTTAACTATTTCTAAATTTATTTTAGAACCGATAAACATGACTATAATTCCGAGGACTATCCACAAAAGTTGTTTTTTAATAAAAAAGTAGGGATCGCCGATGGTTTTTTCGGCCTCAAAAAGAGAAGCTGAGGACATAAATAAAAGACCGATAAAACTAAGGGCCAGGGCGTAAACGGCCAGCAGAGAAAATTTCATGAGGTAAAATCTTTAAGAACCGAATCGCTAACTTTAAGTGGTGAAACAGATTTTACTACAGGAACAAAGTAATTCATTTTTTTAATGGTGGTACCGGAAGGACTTCTTTGGGTTAGTTCACTGCCAATGATATGTGCCCGATCAATTTCGTTTTGGTGGGTGGCGGCATTGAGGTGGTAGTCAAATTGAGCAAATTCCAAAAGATGATAGTAAAAAAGTGGCGTAAGTTTAGCTCTTTTTTCAAGATGGGTGTAAAAAGCAAAAGAGGCGGTTAAGCGAGGATTACATTCAAGTAAGTAGGTTTTGTCACCGGCAACAAAAAAATCGAGTCCGAAAAAGCCCCGATAATCAAGAGGTTTAAGAATTTTATCGGTAAAATCCTGGGTGATTTTTTTTACCCGATTTATTTGGGATGTTTTTAAAAGGGAAGGCCATTGGCGGCCAACAGTGGCAAATGGATTCTGGGTTAGGGGTTTAAGGCCGGTAATTTGGAGAGCGGGAGGACTTTGAATGAGACCAAAACGAGTGAGACAGGCATTGTTGAGAACAGTAAAACCTGGTAAATAAGGGGAAAATTTAACTATTTGACCGGAGGTGATAAATTTTTCTGCCTGAGAAAAATTGCTGAAATGGTGAGTACTGTTGCCTGCCCAACCAAAATGACTTTGGAGGACTAAATTCTTGCCGAATTTTTTTTGGGCGATTTGGAAATTAATCTGGTTAAAAGGAGCAAGTAGACTATCAATTAAGGGAAGTCCGTGTTTTTGACAAAGCTCGTAAAATTTAACCTTATCCTCCAAAAGACGGTTGATTTTGGCTGGGTTTGCCGCCAATTTCCAACCGTGTTTTTGACAAATTCGTTCAATTTTAGCAGAGGGTTTGAAGGGAATAATTAGAGGTTTAGATGATGTTTGAATTATTTTTTTAATACTTGACTCGGAGAGAAGATAGCCGCTGTTTTTTACCTTAAGGTTGGGTAAAAAAAGAGAGTGAAAGTTTTTAATCTCGGGTAGGTCAATGCCTAAAAAGGGTTCGACCACTAAAAAATAAAAATCAAAACCAGACCGATTAAGAAGAGTTTCCGGATTCATTAACGTCTGGTGCCAGTGCAAATAATAACCGGAAAATTGCCGATAGAAAATTTGTCTTTGACCTGGAGATAAGCAGCCAGGGCAAGAGCAGATTCGGAAGATAGGTGAAGAGTGGAAATTAATTTTTGCGCGGAGATAATTTCTGAATTGGTGACAATTATAGGGAAAGATTGGTGTTTTTTTAAGGTGGTGACTATTTTAGTTTTAAGAGGCAGATATTTGACAGTGAGTGCATCGGTCAGGTTTTTTGTTTCTGGGGGGTATTTTATTTTGAAAGCAGGGGCGAGTGTTGGGTTGTAAGCGGACTGGACTGCAAAAATTTTGATGTTTTTGGGCAGGGCCTCGGTAATACCCAAAAGAGTGGTGCCACTGCCGGTAGGAACAAAAATACTACTGACTTGTGGTAATTGTTTGAGAATTTCCTGGCCGATTTCTTGGTAACCTGTAATTGCAACTGGGTCAGTAGATTGACGCAATAGATAGGCATTATTAGTTTTGCTAAACTTTATGGCTTCACTGATTGGTTTTAAACTTTTAACGATGCTGTCGTCAATTAGTTTAAGTTTATGTGGATTAATTTTAGGAGAGACAAAGACAGTGAGTTTAATCCCCTCCTGTTGACAAAAATGAGCAGCAGAAATGGCAGCGTTACCGGTAGAAGAGATAACGGCGGTTTTATAACCTAGGCCAATAAGTTTTTTGATTTGTTTACGGATAGCTCGGTCTTTAGCAGAGCCAGTAGGATTTTGGTCTTCTCTTTTGAAATAAACTGAATTAATTTTTTCTAAAGGGGTCATAATATAATAGCTTAGTTATATTTTAGCTAATATTTATGAAAGAAGTTAAAAGTAAAGTCAAATGTCCTGACTGTGGTAGTCAGATTAAATGTGTTAAAGCAATAGTTGGAGACATTTTGGAATGTGAAGAATGCGGGACTGAGGTGGAGATTTTATCCCTCAAACCATTAAAATACCGGGAACTGATTGAGGAGAAGTAATTCGGTAGATACCGTTGTATTTAAATTTCTTATCTTTGAGGTTGAATTCCCCATAATGGACTTTGCGACCGGAACGGGAACTTTCGATATAGATAATTTTGTCGCCAATTTTTTCAATAATAAAGATGACATGATGACCCTTTTCTTGGCGGATTAAATCACCAGTAGTGGCTTCTGAGTTTTTAATTTTTTTAGATAAGGGAGCTGAAGTGAGAATATCGGCTGAGGTTTTACGGGGGTTAAGATGGGTTCCCAGGTAAAAATTCAGAAGATGGACTGAGAGGCCGGAACAGTCGATACCGAGGTGGTGTTTTTTTTGAAAATTGTAAATTTCTTGAGGTGTCATATCCAGAATTTTTTTATTTTCGGTATTGGCAAACTCAATAGTTTTAAGAGCAATCTCTTTGGCACTGCCCTTGCCAACCATAACCAGCTCAGGGTGGTAAACCTTGCTGACATTCATAAAATATGGAATACCAATGTATTTATTGGCCTCTTCTCTAAGTTCTTCTAGTTTAGACCTAACCATAGACCAAAAATTGCTAATATAATAGTAGCGAGCCACGCCCTGAAAACAATCTTGGGTTCTTCCCAACCCATTTTTTGAAGAGTTAAGTGGATAGGGGCAGCTGGGAAAAGTTTTTTATGGCGATAGCTTTTACTAAGAATTTGTAGAGCGCTGCTAAGACCTTCAATGATAAAAGGTGAGCCGACAATTAAAAGAGGTACAACTTTACCCAAAAGGATAGCGATGACTGCAAAAGTGGCTCCAAAGGAGAGAGCTCCCACATCTCCGAGCCAAATTCGAGCCGGGTAAACGTTGAAATAAAGAAAGGCAATTAGAGCTCCGATCCAAAGGGAGAGAAAAAGGGAGATTGGGGTATCAAGAGAGGAGCTTGCTAGTATCCAAAAGGCAAAAAGGGAAATTAAAAGGATACCGCAGGAAAGGCCATCAAGACCGTCGCTGATATTGAAAAAATTGGAAAAGGCGATGATTAAGATAGTTGAGATGGGAATAAAAAATAAACCTAAATTAATGGCTCCTAAAAATGGAAGATAAATGAAATTTATACCCAGTTTTAGGTAAATAAAAAGAGAAATAAACAGGGCTAAAAAAATCTGTAAAACTAATTTGTACTTCATTCGTAACCCAAAAAAACCTCTTTTTTCAAAATTGAAAAATTTTAAAACATCATCATAGAGGCCGAGAATAGCAAAGCTTATAAAGGTAAAAAAGATAATAAAGATTTCCTGAGAAAGTTTGAAATTGCTGGAAATAAATATGCCTGAAAGCTTAAGCAGAGGAAAAAGTAATAAAAAAAGAGCGGAAACTGAGGTGATAACTAATAGTCCCCCACCGACAGGAGTCCCTACTTTTTGACTGTGAAATTTATCGAAAATGGGAGTGCGGTGGTTTTGAAAATCCCGCGTTTGTTGTCTTTGACGTTGAAATTTAAGCCGGTAAAGTAAATTAATATAAGGGACGACTAAAATACTGGTGACAATAAAGGCAAAAAGAAGTAATCCCAAAAAAAGGTGAATCATATTTTGATGTATTTTATATTAGCACCTAAGGAAGCCAGGCGTTCAGCTAATTTTTCATAACCTCTTTCAATTAACTCAACATTATTAATAGTGCTCTCGTCTTGAGCGGTGAGGGCGGCAATAGTAATGCAGGCACCGGCCCGAAGGTCATTGATTTCAAAATTTTGAGATTTTAGCTTTACCGGTCCATAGATTTTAACTCCGTGAAAGTATTCTGGCTTGTCAGTGTCAGCATTGAATTCATAGTAGGTTTCAGGGTCACTGACAACGGGGTTGAAATAGGTCGTTTTAACCCCCATTTGATTAAGAAATGGAATATGTTGAAAACGACTAGGGAAAACTTTTTCGATAACGGTACTGACGCCAACTGATTGGGTTAAGAGAACAGAGAAAATGGCCTGCCAGTCGGTCATAAAACCGGGCTCAGGAGCAGTTTCAATGTCGACGGCTTTGAGTGGTTTAACCCAGGAAACGGAAACTTCATCACGGCCGCGATTGACTTTGGCTCCCATGGTTTCGACAGTATCCAAAAAGGTTTTGAGAATTTTGGGATCAGTTCGCAAAACATTGACCGAACCCTTGGTGGCGAGAGCGGCGCAGATAAAGGTAACAGCCTCGTTGCGGTCAGAAATAACCTGATGGACGGTGCCATGAAGCTTGGGAACACCATTAACAATGATAGTTTTGGGATTGGAAGGATCGCGGGAAATATCAGCACCCATGGAATTTAGCATGGTGATTAAGTCATCAATTTCAGGCTCAATAGCAGTGTTTTCAAAGATACTTTGACCGGGAATTAAAGCTGCAGTCATGACAACGACTTCAGTAACGGTGTGACTGGGTTTGTTAAAAATGAAGTGAGTGGGGTGTAGTTTTTTGGCTTCAAAAACCATTAAGTCGTCGACAAAGCTAGTTTCAATGCCCATGGATTGATAACAGTCAAAGAGACGATCGAGTGGTCTGGTACCTAGCCGGTCTCCGCCGGGGATAGGGATGATAGCTTTACCACTGCGGATTAAAAGAGGGGCAGCAAAAATAAATGAGGTGCGGGATTTTTCTCCGGTGCCGTGAGGCACGGTGTTGGATTTAATTTTAGGAGTATGAAGAGAAAGGGAATGTTCACCAGTTTGGGTAATAATGGTCCCAAGACTTTTGGCAATACTTTTGGTGATTTTAACGTCGGAAATTTGGGGAATATTATGTATTTCGGTAATATCTTCGGATAAAAGTGAGGCGATAATTTCCTTATAACTAGCGTTTTTAGCTCCACGGATGGAAACTTCACCCGAGAGAGATTTGCCACCATTAATAATGTATCTAGACATGGCGATTTTTTAAATGAATAATTTTTTGAAAAGCATCCAAACCTTCGGCACCGCCGGAGGAAAAGTGAACCAGAATATCGCCTTTTTTAAGGGTTTTTTGATAATGAGTTAGGAGGTTCTTAGTAAGAGGAATATAAAGACTTTTGGGGATTATTTTGAGGTAATCGGCAGCAGTAATCCTCTCTTTTGGGTTGTTGTTGAATTTCAATTTGTAAATAAGGGTTTCGGTAGAATCTTTGAAGGCAGTGGCTAATTTTTTTAATAGATCTTTGTATTGCATAAAAGAGGCGTGGCTTTCGTAAAAGACCTTGATCTTTTTTCCAGGAAAACTTTCTTTAATGGTTTTAAGAGCTGTAGCGATTCTTTCCGGAGATTGAGCGAAATCATCAATAAATAAATAATCGTTGCTTTGATTAACTATTTCTAATCGGCGCTTAATGCCTTTAAAATCTTCTAGTGCTTTGGCGGTGGTGCTACTGGGCAAATTGAGATGGTGACAGAGGGTTTCGACAGCCCCTAGATTTTGTCGATTATATTGACCTAATAGTGATATCTGGTGCGAAGTGCTTTTATAGGCAATGGTTGGTGCTTTAGCCGACTTGAGAAGGGAACGAAGTTTTTTATGGTGGGGGTTGTAGACAATTAAACCGTCTGAGGGGATTTTTTGAATAAGTTTTTCAAAAGCCCGGAGACTGTCTGCTTCGGTTCGGTAGCTTTCACGGTGTTCCCAGTTGACACTGGTGATAATTAAATATTTTGCCGGATAATAAAGAAATTTGGCCATGGTATCCTGGCCATTAATGGACTCGTCCCCTTCGACAACTGACCAGTGGCTCTGACTAAAATGGAGAGAAGGAAGCTTGTTTTTGGATTCACCGCCAAACATAAAAGCAGGGTCGAGATTGTGTTTTTGGAGACAAAAAGCAGTTGCAGCTGTTATGGTAGTTTTACCATAAGAACCGGCAATAATAACCGAATTATTTTTAATTAAATTTTTGGCAATGTATTTAGTCGCCGAAATGTAGGGTATTTTTTCTTGTTTGATACGGACAAATTCTTTACGAGTGCGGTCAAAGGCTTTGTAGGCTGAGCCGATAATAGCCAGATCGATGTGTGAATTGATTTCAGTTTTGTTAAGAGGAATAAGGGCGTTTTTCAGTTGAGTACTAAAGGGGGGGTAAATCTTGTCCTGGTCGGAGCCGGTGATCTGGTGGCCTTGTTCTTTTAGGGCTAGAGCCAAGGGGGCGGTCATGGAGCCAGCAATACCAACAATATGAATGTGCATTGCTTAATTATAAGATATCCAGCTATCTTTAACAAAATATTCAAAATTGGGGAAATTACGTTTGTAAAAGCCAAGTTTAGTATTGGGGTTAAAGCGACCGAGATAACAAAATTTCAAATTTTTCTTTTGGCTATCAATAACAGTTTGTAGAGAAAGGCGGATGGGTAGGTCTTCGCGTGCATAGATGGGGTTATAAAAAACATAGGCGATATGGGAGATATTTTCGTTAAAAAAACACAAAGAATATGCGCAAGGTTGATCAGGATTCTGACTATCAGTCCAGAGATAGACAAAATTAAAAATATGATTAGTGAAAACGTTTTTAATACTGGAGGCAGGAAAATCCCAACCAAGAGCTTTGGTCCAATGAAGGAGTTGTTTTTGTAAATCAGGTGTATAGGCAAAATCATTGAGAGGCAAAAGTTTATAGGAAAAATTTTGAGTTTTTTTAAGAATACGTCTATTTTCCGAGGATAAGTTTAGGTTGGAAAGACGGCTGCGACAACTATAATTATCATCAGTGTAAAAGGTATTAGCCAGATTTCGTTGAGGTAGCCAGCCCTGATTATAAATTTTTTCGATACTTAGGTCACTTTTAAGGTTATACATGTTCATTTTTGAGACGGAAAGCAGTTCTAAAAGCTTCGGCCTCAGACCAGGGATAATCAGTTTTTCCGTGGAGGATTGAAGTTTCATGACCTTTGCCGCAGGCGACGATAGTGTCGCCTGGTTTAGCCAGAACCAGGGCGAGGTTAAAGGCGTCTTGACGGTTGGGAATATCGGCATAATGGAATTTTTTAGAATTGTTAATTTCGGGATGTTCGGGATCAATTTTTTGGGATTGTTTATGGTTGATACCGGCGATGATTTGATTATTAATAGTTTCAATTTTTTCTTCTCTGGTGTCGTCTGCAGTAATAATGGCAATGTCGGCAATTTCTGAAGCTACCTGACCCATGAGGGGGCGTTTACTGGGATCACGACCGCCGGTAGCACCAAAAATAACAATCAGTCGACCCTTTGATGTGCTTTTAAGAGAAGAGAGAGTGCTGGTGAGAGCATTGGGAGTGTGGGCAAAATCGATAATAGTCCGCAGTCCCAGGTCATTTTCAACAATTTCCCGACGTCCCTTGCTTTCAGGAAAGTGAACAATGGTTTTGGCAAATATTGTAGGGTCAAGACCTAATTGGCTATAGGCTGCCATGGCTGCTAAGATATTATAGGTTTGATAATAGTAATTACTGTCTGTGGTTAGTTTTTGGCCGTTGACGATGAAGCTAAGGTGCTTGGGAGTGAGCCTAATTTTTTTAGCGGTAAAATCGGATTTATTTTTAATACCATAGGTTATTTGGGGAGTTTGGGTTAACCGGGACATCATTTCATAGTAATTATCGTCATGATTGAGGATAGCTACATCCGACTGAGTAAAAAGTTTTTCTTTTTCATGGACATAGTTTTCCATACTTTTATGATAATCGAGATGTTCGTGGGTGACATTAGTGACCAGACCGACCTTAAAATGGGTTCCAAAGTAGCGGTATTGGCTAAGAGCATGAGAGGTAACTTCACAGATGACGTGAGTGAAACCGAGACGCTGATAATCAGCAAAAATTTTTTGCAAAACTTTAGGCGGTGGTGAAGTAGTGTGCAGGCCAGGGCTGGTAATGGTGCTGATAATGCCACATTTAAGACCATTATTTTCCAGGAGTTTTTGTAGGAGAGTGCAGGTAGTGGTTTTACCGTCAGTACCGGTGACACCAATGAGAGTCAATTTGCGGCTAGGGCGGCCGTAATAGAGATTCCAGAAAATACTTTGGGGAAGGTGCCACAGAATATTTTTAATGGTTCTGATCATAGGCAATGATGAATTATAGCAATCTATTTAAATGAGAGGCGAGGTCAAACCAGATTGGCGCAGCGGTTGATGAGCCCCACTGTGAGGCGCGGGCGTTAGAAAGAGTGACGATCATAGTATATTTGGGATTATTACAAGGATAAAAACCAATATAGGAGCCGATAGTATTATCGCCGTATTTGCCACCAACTGCGACCTGAGCCGTGCCGCTTTTGGCACAAACGGGACCCATGTCCTCTGTTTTGAGTTTGGCGACAGGACTATTGTCGACTGCATATTCTAATATTTCTTTCATTAAATCAGTGCTTTTTTGTGAAAAAACACGGGAACTTTGGCTTTGGTGATTTTTATTTAAATGAGCGTTGACTAAGAGGCCATTGTTAGCAATGCTATTAAAGGCTTGAAGCATTTGGAGTTGGTTGAGGGCAATCCCCTGTCCAAATGAGGCGGTAGCTAAATCAATTTCTGACCAGTAATTTTTAAGAGGTGAAACTGATTCTCCTGGAAGCTCGACGCCGGTTTTTTGATTTAATTTTAAGCGTTGATAATAATCTAAAAATTTATCGAGGCCCAGGTGATAAATGATATAACTCATGCCGATATTGTCGGAATTTTTAATAATATCTTTTAAATTGGAATCGGGATGAAATTGCTTGTCCCAGTTATTGATAGAGTCCTCTCCGATAGTCCGAGGTTGATTACATCGGGTGCAAATCCAATTGGAGTTAATACTTTCAGAGTCCAGGGCAGCAGTCATAATTAGGGGTTTAAAAATAGATCCCGGTTCAAAAAGATGAGTAATGTTTTTAACCCTGGAAAAGGCTGAAGGGCTGGCTTCAACTGAGGCCATAGCCAAAATTTGTCCACTTTGTGGTTCAAGGATAATGGCGGAAGCAGAGTCTGCCTGATAAGTTTGTAATCCATTTTTAAGGGTAGATTCAACTAATTGTTGGATACGACGGTTAAGGCTGGTGGTGATATCTTGACCGTCAATTTCATTTTTTTGCCAATTTTTTTTAGTTAAGAGCTGACTACCAGTAGCGTCAATGACATTTCTTTTAAAACCAACCTGGCCTGAAAGCTGTCGTTTATAAAATCTCTCAAGACCTAAAATCAAATCAAGACCTAGGGATCCCTCAGGATAGTAGCGTTTTTGTTTGGCCTCAAAATTAGTGCCACTAATGGTGGCCAGTTGGTTTTTTTCCAGAGTAGTAAATTCACCTAAAAATTCTAACCATTTTTGATTTGGCTCCTGAAATTTTTCAAGTAACTTTGCATTTTGAGTAGCAAATTCCGGCTTAACACTAGTGATTTCTTTGAGGATAGTTTCCAGGTTATCTTTAAAATTAGGCTTATAAAGTGCCAGACGATAGTAACTATAATCAAGACTGAGAGGATAGCCATCAGAGCTTAAAACTTGACCTTGTCGAGGTAAAATTTTTTCAAGTTTATATATTTGAGCAATGGCCTGTTCATGAAGTTCTGTACCTTTGATAACTTGCCAGTAAAACAGGCGGCCCAAAACTGCTAAAAAAAAGAGATAAATAACAATAAGTAGAAATTTAGAACGGTTTTTGTCCACTGACAGAGAATTTTTGAGTGTATTTAACTTCTAACTGTTGGTTATCAACATTGAGGTCGGTATATTTTTTTTGCAAAGAAGAATAGTGAAGATTGGCATTGATAATTTGAGTTGAGTAGTAAACAGAGAAAAGAATCTGAAAAAAAAGTAAGGCTAGAGCGATACCTAACAAAAATCGATTACGAGTCATGGGATCAAATAAGTTCTAAAAACAGCTGAACGCGAAGGTGGGTTTAGCAAAGTTTCCTGGCGGTCGGGCAGATATTTTTTTGAGGATAATTTGTGTTTTAAAATAAATTTTTTTACTAGACGATCTTCACCAGAGTGAAAAGAAATAATACCGACGGTACCCCCTTTTTTAACTATTTTTAGAGAGCTATTTAACAGTGAGTCGAGGTTATGGAGTTCGTTGTTGATGGCAATGCGCAGAGCTAAAAATATTTTTGTGGCTGGATGGAGACGGCTCTGATAATGTTTTTTTTGATAATAATTACTGATAATTTGGGCTAAATGAGCGGCTGTTTTGATCCTTTTTTTTTGGCGTTCTTTGACGATTTCATAAGCGATGGGTCGGGAGAGTTTTTCCTGGGCGTATTTAGTAAAAATTTCGTAAAGCTGATCTCTGTCCCAGGTATTGATAATTTCTTCAGCAGTTAGGGATTGTTTTTTGGGGTTAAGCCGCATATCCAGGGACAATTCATCGTGAAAAGAAAAACCGGCGCCGGATTCGGACTGTTGATTGAAGCTTAGACCAAGATCGGCAAAAATAAAATCAGGACGGGGCAATTTTTGCTTTGTAAAAATTTTATCTAAATTAGAAAAATTACCTGAAATTGGGTGAAAATTTTTATTAATCTTTTCAGTTTCAATCCGTTTTTGGGCTATAGAAAAATTTTTTGGGTCAGCTTCAAGGGCATACACTGTGGCGCCCCGGCGGAGGAATTCGAGAGTATGGCCACCATGGCCCAGGGTGCAATCAAAAATTACTTGACCGGGTTTAGGTTCGAAGGTGTTTAAAACCTTATTGAGCAGGACCGGAAAGTGATAGTTCATTGAGAGGAAGCATTGATGAGATACTCACCGCTTTGATAATCTCGGTGAACGACATAGAAAGGGCTAGTTTTTGGGGGAGTTTGGGAAAAGTTGACATCCTCCCAAACAATTTTGCCACCACCTTTTTTTATATCAGCCGCACTTCTTAAGATAAAAGGAGTTTCAAAAGTTGAAAGTTGGCCATCACTGGTTATAAGCAGCGTTAAATTACCGTGAGTCACACCGGTGTCATATTTATATTTGCAGCCATTGGTACAGCTTTCAGTACCTAAAAGAATATTGCGGGTAATGGTACCGTTTATTAATTCTGAACTTTCAATAATACCACTGGCACCTTTTTCAATTTCCATAGCTCCGTCGACAGCCGTGTATGTCAATTCATATTCGATTTTGGTAATTTTGGGAGAAACAGAGCCTAATTTAAGGTGAAGCTCATGACCATCACTTCGGGGTGAAAGAGTGACACTTGGTCGGTCTTCGGGGGCTAATTCGACCATGCGAGGAGTTGGAGTGGGGGTAATTACAGTAGTTTTCTTTTTACCGCAGCCAGAAAGAAAGAGGGCAGATAAAAATAAAGGAAGAATGAGAAGATATTTTTTCATGCTATTAGTTTAACTTTTTTGATAGCCAAGAGTCAATTTCAGTAATTTTGATTCGGACTTGTTTCATGGTGTCCCGGTCACGGATACTGACGGTGTTATCCTCTAGGCTCTGGAAGTCAACCACAGCGCACCAAGGGGTGCCGATTTCGTCCTGACGGCGATATTTTTTACCAATATTGTTACTATCATCGAAATCAACAGAATATTTTTGCGAGAGATCAGTGTGGATTTTTTTGGCAAGATTAACTAACTCAGGTTTGTTGGCGGCAAGTGGAAATATCGCCATTTTATAGGCAGAAATTTGAGGGTTAATCTGTAAATAAATCCTGGTGTCACCGTTTTCCAGTTTTTGTTCTTGATAAGTGTCTAACAGTAGATAAAAGAAAGGACGATCTAAACCTCCGGAACTTTCAACAATATGAGGTAAATATTTCTCATGAGTGAGAGGGTCAATATAAGATAAATCTTGACCGGAAAATTTTTGATGTTGGGAGAGGTCATAGTCACCTCGCCAGTGAATACCTTCCATCTCTGCCCAACCCCAGGGAGCCTGGTACTCGATATCAAAAGCTTTTTTAGCATAGAAGACTAATTCGTCTTTTTTGTGTTGACGGAAACGGAGATTTTTTTGGTTATTAAAAAGCTTTTGATACCATTTCATTCTCTCTTGTTGCCAATAGTTAAAGTATTTGTCCATGTCGTTTGGGTGACAGAAATATTGTATGTCACATTGTTCAAATTCGCGACTCCTATAAAGAAAATTTTTAGGAGTAATTTCGTTTCGGAAAGCTTTGCCGATTTGGGCAATGCCAAAGGGAATTTTTACCCGGGTAGAATCAACTACATTTTTAAAATCCAGATAAATATTTTGACAGGCCTCCCCTCTTAGATAAGCATGAAGCTTGTCACCCTCAATAACTCCTATTTCAGTTTCAAAAAGGATGTTGTACTTGCGGCCTTCAGTAAAAGGACCACCGCATTCTGGACATTTAGAATTGTCGTCCAGAAGATCGGGACGAAAGCGTTTATGACATTTTTTGCATTCAACCATGGTATCGGTGAAATTAGTGACGTGGCCCGAGGCTTCCCAGACTCTGGGGTGGGTAATAATGGAACCGTCGATTAAAACGATATCCTGCCGAAGCTGAACATTATCTTTTATCCAAAGGTCTTTATAATTTTTTTTCATAAGTGAACCCACGGGACCGTAATCGAAAAACCCTTGGATGCCACCATAGATTTCACTATTTTGAAAAATTA
>CAYNEE010000013.1:0-13591 GCA_964396145.1 uncultured Gammaproteobacteria bacterium
GGTTTGATCATAAAGATAAATTCGGGGACCATGTCAGGTAGTCTAGCAAGAAGAGCAAGACCTGCCAAGCCAACAGCGGCACCTAGCACCGAGGCACTAATGGAGCCGCCACTGATGAGAGAAGGAGCCCAGACTGTGGGGATGGGTACTTGAGGAGCGCCTGACACAGAAACAGCGTTGACAATTAAATTGAGGAGGATTAAATAAATGGAAACTATGGGAAAAACCGCCATGTTGGCAACCACATCCATAAACCAACTAGAGAAACCCATTTTGGAATTAGGAAAAGCACCCATGCCTATTTCTAGGGGTCCGAGGACTACCTTGAAAATAAGAGTAACGTAACTTTTAAGGAGACCAAAAAATAATCTAATTAACCAAAAAGCAACCAGGATAGAAAGAATTAGGGGAACTATTGTCCCCCCAATAAGTCCACCTCCAGCTCCTCCAAGGACGCTGCCGGCTTTATCTAAAAGAAAGCGGCCGCTTTCTCCGAATACGGCATTACCAAGGCCCCCCGCAAGAAAGCCGGTGACAATACCTCCCACTAGACCACCCAGAATTACCATGGAAGCCCAGCCTGGAGTGGCTTGAAAAGCCAAGGTTTTAAAGGTATCAAAGTTTATGGCAGTAAGATGCTGATAGTCTAAGGGTTTGATGCTGAAAATATCTCTAAACATAGCAGCAATTGCATCTCCAAGATCGCTTAGTAAGGGAAGACCACCGCTTTGACCAATGTCAATTAAGTTTTGATTTAACGGTACACCCTGAACAGAGAAAAGCAAGGCGACTACAAAGGCTTGAATTAAATTAGCTAAGTCTATGACTAAACCGGCAATGGCATAGGAGAAAGTAACTAGTATTAAAGTGGTAAGCAACTGTGGAATAGCACTTTGAATGGTAATGACGGCTTGGGGGCTGATTTTGACTCTAAGGATGATCATGAGACCCATTACCAGAAAGACAAGGGTGGCTAGAACGTAGACCATGTTTCTGAAACCTCTCCACAAAGGAAGTAAGAACTGGAGTCCTTGGAAGCCAACTCCCTGGGCATAAGCAGGCTTGCCAAGAAAACTATCTTTCATTTGGGCAATATACTCTATGCCAGAGGCAGGAGGAGTGTGGAGGACGGCAATCATTTGGTTGAGCTTACCAACAGCCCCACCGGGCATGTAATAGAAAGAGGTTTGGGAGGTGCCAGTTTCAAAAATCTGAGCAGGAATAGTGCCATTTAAGCCAATAAAAAGTGACATCATGTTGCTGCCCATGGCTTCGTTGGTCCAGGACTCAAGGCCGGTGTTGTTTTTTATGGCATCCTGTTTTTGAAGAAAGAGCTTACTGTCTCCACTAGTGTTGGCGGTGTTCGCGGATTGGGCTAAGATAGTACGGGGAAAGAAAAAGAAAGATAATAAAACGGCTGAAAATAAGATTTTAGTAAAAAGGCTTTTGGCCATGATTTATTGTAACAAAATATTACCAGGATGCGGGACGAAGTAAAGAGCGCATCTCCTGGTATAAAAGGTCAGAGCGATAGCCGGGATCAACGACATTAGCTTGGTCATTGGCTGGGGTTTTGCTGGAAAATTTTTCTTCTAGTAATTTTTTCTTTTCCAGAGACTCAGAAGGAATCATGTTGGAAAAAGCTTGTTCACTAACCTGAACATTCTTCACAATTTTGTTGTCGTAGGTGCTGGCGGTGGGAATAGACACACTTTTATTGAAATTATTACCCGCCAACACCCGTTGAATAAGGCCAAGAACGAAGGTGGCTATGTTTTTACTTTGGGGCTTGTCACGTGAAGATTGTGGACTAACTTTACTATTACACAAATCGCCGTCAGGTAAGGGTTGCTGTTGAATGGGGTTGACAAAGCTAAGGGTACTGGATTGAGGGGAATAGGCAGCAGCGGCGTTTGGTAAAGTGCGATTATGAGTTTCATCAACGGGATTAATGGGTTGGTCGTTTGCGATATCAAAGCCACGGTAGTTGGTAACAGTTACCCGACTGTTAACATTGCCCTTGGGGATATAATTTAATTGTTTGTAGAAGAGAAGATAGTCTTCCTTTGGAAGAGGAATAAAGGGTTTACCACCAGAACGCTCGGAATAACAACCGTAAGTACCGCAATTACCGCTATAATGGCTTAAAACAGGGGTTAGAATTTTTGAAGGAAAATTTTCGGGTTGTGATTCAGGTGTAGGATAATAAAGGAGTTCGTTTTGCAAACCGAAAACGAGTTCGCTTAGATAAACTGGACGACAGGAAGAGGTTTTTGTCTCGTCTTGAGACATTTCCAGACAAGTACCCTGACAATCCCAGGCAATTTGATAGTCTTGAGCCACAGTATCAAGCGGCTCGCTATTGTTTAAAGACATGGCGGCATCGGTTAAAAATTGACTGCGGTGATAATTAATCTGATTTGTAGGAAGAGAGCGAAGGGAGGCACTGGAACCATTCATTTCCAGGCTAAGAAAACTATTTTTAGCTTTATCTTCGGTACATTTAATACTGCCTCTAGCAAAAAAAGATTGGAAGTTTCGGTAATATTCGTTAGAGAGGTTTTTTAAATCTATTTCGCCGCCAAGGTTTTCGGCATTGTAGTCCTGATAGATTTTTTCGGTGTATTTGTTGCCGTCTTTGTCAATTTTAGTAACGTCGGTTTTGTGGTCATCGGCGGACCAACTGTTACCAGCAGCACCGTTACCACTGCAGTTAGCGGTGTCATCGGTGAGGGTGTTTGAATAGGAATCGTTACTGGGGATTTCCGGAGCAATAGCTTCATTTGGGGCTTTGCGTTCGGTTTGGTCTTTGATTTGAAGGGGGGGGAAGAGTTTTTGCCAAAAACTGGCAGCTTGGACCGGAGAAGCAGTAGAAAGTATAAAGTATAAAGTAGAAAGTAGAAAGACAGTTTTTTTCACGGGCCGCCAGGGATTTGAAATATGGTAACGTTGACACCGGTAAAATTTTGAATAAAACGGAGAATAAGCCAGGAGGCAATGACTCCGACCAGACCGATAATAGCCATGGTTAGGGTAGAAGAGGCAGAAGCCAGCTTTTTTTCGTCGCCGCCACCAGTAAGATACTTGAAACCACCGCTAATGAACATAAAGAAAAAAGCCAGGCCGGCAACGGTGACAATAATTTGAAGGACGTTGGCAAAGAGACACTCGAAACCCTGGATAGTGGCGACATCACCATGTTGGACACAACGAGGATTGTCTTTCCATTCAGCGGCATAGGCTGACTGAGGAAACAAAAAAATAGGAAGCAGAAATAATAGGCCTGATATTTTTTTCATAGTTTTATTATAGTATAAGTTAAACAAAAACCCGCCTTATCGGCGGGTTTTGATAATTTCAACAAGAATTAGCGGTTGAAAGTGGGAATAGAGATACCATTTAGAAGACTGATGCCAAAGATGGTTTCAATCAGTTTCATAATGGCAAAAGCGGCAAAAACGATAGCTAAACCAATGAGAGCATTGGTAATCTGAGTTCTAGCAGTAGCGACAGCTTTTTCATCACCACCGGCCATAACCCACTTAAGACCGCCGAGAATTAACATAAAAAAGAAGACTAGGGCAACAACCAACATAACCAAAGAGATGGCGCCAGAGATAATACCGCCGACTGTCATCCTGGTGGTTTCTTTACCGAAGCCAACTGGAGTGAGGTTGATGTTTTGGGAAGCTTGAGCAATAAGTTTCATTTATTTTTTAAAAATTAATAATTAATTGATAAATTTTATCAATAAATAGAGATTTAAGAAAGAGTGGGCCAAGTGATGGTTAAATTTTCCAGGTTTTGAATGCCCAAAATGTAACCAACAAACTTAAGAATGGCAAAAACGGCAAAAACTATACCTAAACCGATAATGGCATTAAGAATTTCGGTGCGGGAGGTTTCGACCCGTTTGGGATCCCCCTGGCTGTTGATCATGTGATAGCCAGCCATGATAAAGTGCCAGATAAACCAAATAACAGCGACAATAAAAAAGATAGAAAAAATACCTTGAATAACATTATTAGTATAGTCGACAGGACTATTTATTTGTTTGTTACAGTTTTGGAGAACGGGGTTGCAGATAGCCATGTTATTTATTGATATTAGTAAAGAAGGCATTAAGATCAAAAGGGTTGGAAAGACCAAGAAGTTTCGCTAAAAGAGCGGCTAAACCGGCAGCAATAACGACAATGAAAATACCCAAAATGCCGTTGGTTAATTTTGACCAACCTTCTTCGACTTTTTTGGGATCGCCGTGAGCAGTCATGAGGCCATAGCCGGCTAGAATTATCTGAAGAGCAAACCAAATTACGGCAACAATAGTTAAAACTCCCATGATGTTGCTGATTAATTTTTCAAAAGCAGTAGTGGCCTCAACACCAGTACCAGGGTTGATGCCAGGACCGACAATTTTGTAATTTTGAGCGATGGGTTTCATGTGGTTTATGGTTGGCCAGGACCAGTAATTGTAGGGTTAGCAACATCAATACCAACAAATCGGCCGACAACACCGGCAATGATCATGGCGGCGGAGACAATAAGAATACCTAGAATACTGTGCCAAATCCGAGTCCAGGCAGCTTCAGCTTTTTTAGGATCACCGCTTGCATTAAGGTAGTCATAACCACCCATAATCAGCTGGACAATAAGAATAATACCGGCAACAACACCGGCAAATTTTAAGAGATTGCTTAGGAATACAAATAAACCACTACCGGCAGTACTTTGGTATTTGGTTGGGTTGGTAATGGTGCCAAAAGGTGAAGCCATGATTATAAGATAGAAAGTCCGGTAATGACCTCTATGATTTGGATTATAAAGTAACTTAGGAAAATTACCAAGAAGCCAATAAGGGCATCGGTGATGAGAGTTTTGGCGGTGGCGGCCTGTTTTTGATCGCCGGAACCGGCCGAGGCAAGCATCATGATACCACCGGCAATAATAAGGATTAGGAAAATGATACCGGCTAAGGTTAGGGCGTTTCTAACAATTATGTTGACGAGGGTAGATTCATTTTGGTAGGTTCCAGAAATGGTTTTATTGTTGCCAAGAGGCAAGTCACCGATATTTACTTGAGCAAGCAACTTAGAAGCTTTCATGTTGATACCTAGATTATATAACAAAGATAGGAAATAATGGTGTTATAATACGCCACTCAAATGAACTAGAGACTAGAGATAAGAAACTAGAAACTAGGATTTAGAAGTTAAAATAAAAAATGAGAAAAACTGCCGTCTCTATTTTTTTACTGGGGATAGTTTTGTTAACCGTTAAGCCGGTTTTAGCTAGAGTTCCGAGTCCGACTGTAATTCCTACTCCAACTACAATACCAACAGTAGTGCCAGTAGTGGAGAAGGTGAATATTGTTGAGGCTTATGATAAAAAGTCGGATAATATCAGTCCACTTTTAGCCGGGGCGGTGGAAAGAGGAGTTCCGGAAAATACTATAGTACTCTTGCTTTTATTGCCTCTGGTGGCGACTTTGGTGTCATTTTTGCATTATGTGGTGGGGGTGTCGGGTTATGGTATTTTTATGCCGACAATGATGTCAGTAGCTATGCTGGCTACTGGTTTTAGGACCGGATTGGCTTTGTTTGGAGTTATTTTGGGGGTAGGATTGCTGAGCAATTTGCTTTTGAAAAAACTAAAACTGCATTTTTGGCCGGCTAGAACAATTACTTTGCTGATGATTGGTCTGGCCACCTTTGGAATGATGTTTGTTGCCGCCAGTTTGGGAGTTTTGGAAGTAGGAAAAATTTCTATTTTCCCGATTTTATTTATGATTTTGCTAATGGAGGAATTTATCCGGACACAGTTATCTAAAAGTAAAAAGGAGGCGATGAAACTAACTTTGGGAACCTTGCTTTTAGCCTCTATTGGAACGGTGGCCATGAGAATTCAGGCGATTCAGGATTTGGTGCTAAGGTATCCGGGGTGGGTCATACTATTAGTAATAGTGGTTAATGTGGCGGTCGGTAGTTACAGTGGGATTAGAATGACAGAGATAAAAAGATTTAAAGGTGCGATTAGAAATAAAAAACTAGAATCTAGAAACTAGAATCTAGAAACTAGAATCTAGAAACTAGAATAAAGCATATGTTGGGAATAAATTTTAAAGATTATCGGCAGTTTCTGACGAAAAACGAAAGAAACAAGGTATATTTGCGCAAAAATAGTGCTGAGGGTAGAGCTATTGCTGATAGTAAATTTAAAACAAAAAGCAGGCTGACTAAAGCTGGAGTAGGAGTACCTAAATTAATCGCCAGGTTTAAAAACAGTGAGGAACTAATGGCTTTTGACTGGAGCCAATTGACAGCTAATTTTGTAATCAAACCGGTGACTGGGTATGGAGGAGAGGGAATTTTGATTTTCAGAAAAAAGGTCGGTGAAGGAAAGTACCAGCTCATGAGCGGAAAAATAATGACACTGGAGGATATAATTCAACATTGCCAGGAAATACTACAAGGGAAATATAGTCTACATAGCAGCAAAGACAGTGTGATTGTAGAGGAAAGAGTTAAGATTCATCCGATGTTTTTGTCGCTAACTAAGGCGGGAACTCCTGATGTCAGGGTGATTGTGGCGAATAAAGTACCAGTGATGGCGATGCTAAGAATTCCTACAGATAAGAGTGGGGGTAAGGCTAATTTACAACAAGGGGCTTATGGTTTGGGAATAGATTTGGCGACGGGAATTACTACTTTTGGAATTGAGGGTAAGGGAGAAGAGGTAAAGCGGATTTATGATTTTGGCAAGAAAAAAAATATTAAAGTCAACGGGATTAAAATTCCTTTTTGGAAAGAAATATTGGAAACTTCGGTAAAATCTCAGGCAGCAATACCATCTTTGGGGTTTTTGGGGGTAGATGTAGTTTTAGATAAGGATGAGGGACCAAAGGTGTTGGAGGTGAATGCTAGGCCGGGATTGTCGATTCAGATTTGTAACAAGGCGGGGTTAAAAAGAAGAATTGAAAAGGTTGAAGATATTACTGTTAGAAGCGAAGAACATGCCATATCTTTGGCGAAGTATTTGTTTGGAGAAAAATTTGCCGATAAAGTGGCAGAAAAAGAGAGAACCAAGACGATTCAGCCACTGGAAACAATTAAAGTTAAGATTCCTAAAGGTTTTGTGCCAGAGATAGAGAAGGAAAAGATATTAAAGTTAAAAAAACACCGGGTGGTGGAGGTGAGAGCCAAGGTGGACACTGGGGCTTTCAGAAGTTCAATAGATAGAGAATTAGCCCTAAAAATAGGGTTATTATCAACTGATAAAGTTTTGTATTACCGGCATTACCGGTCAAGCTTGGGACAAAACAAAGATAGGCCGGTAGTGGGAATTACTTTTTGGCTGCAAGGGAAAAAGGTGATGACGGCGGTGAGTGTGGCTGACAGACGGAAGCTGAGAACAAAATTTTTATTGGGTAGAAAAGACCTGGAGGGATTTTTAATTTCGGCGAAAAAAGGCGGTAAAAATGACTAAAATAGCGGTGTTTTTTGGAGGAAAGATTACCCGGCATTTAGTGTTGGTGAAAAAAGCAGCAAAAAAACTAGGGCACGAACTGGATTTGATTTCCTATAACAAAGTTTTTTTTGATACTAAAAGCGGGCGAGTAGAACTGAAGGAAAAAAGGGCTTCTGATTATGACGTCCTCTTTTTTAGGACGACAGGGAAACATTGGGAAGAAGTTGATTTGATATTAGAAAGCTTGAAAGGAAAAAAGAAGCCGATTATTGTCGATCCGATAATAGAATTCGGGAAACCGAGTTTTGCGAGAAAGGCGTGGCAAATGTTGAGGTTGACCGAGACCGGGATAGAGGTGCCTAGAACTATTTATGGCTCACTGTGGACGTTGTATGAATATATGAGTGATTCTTCCCATCAGAATATTGCTCGCACCAATGCTTTTCGCGTTGCGGCTTCGCGCTGTAAAAATATTCTTTCGGGGACAAAATTAGCGATAGACTTTCCGGTGATAATTAAAGGCAGTGGCGGGAACAGAGGGGAGCGGGTGTTTAAGGCCAATAGCCTGGAGGAATTGGAAAATTTGGTCAGAGATTTGCGGAAATCGGAAACTGAGGATGGCAGGCGGTATATGCTTCAGGAATATATTGAAAATGACGGCGATTACCGAGTTTTAATTATAGGTGATAAGGCTTTGGGAGCGATGAAAAGAAGTAGCCAAAGTGAAAAAGAATTCAGAAATAATTATAGTGCCGGAGGTCGAGTTGAGGTGGCTCAACTACCAGAGAATATTTATGAAATGGCTATAAAAGCGGCCAAAAGCTGTGGAATTGCTATTGCCGGAGTGGATGTGGCTTTTAGGGATAAGGAGAGACAGAGGCCGGTGGTGTGGGAGGTAAACAAAGGCCCGCAGTTTAAGGGTTTTATGAAAGCAACCGGGATTGATGCGCCGGCTGAAATTGTTAAATATTTAGCATCTCTTAAAAAATAGACTCGCAATTAATTTTTGCGGTGCTCACACCAATGCTTCTCGCGTTGTGGCTGCGCTCCTAAAAATTAATTGCTCGTCGCTTATAAAATATGTCAGATAAAAAAATAGTTACTTTTACCATGTCTTTACGTCAGAGTCAGTTTGAGGTGGACCGTTTGGTTGCCGAGGCTAAAGCAATGGGAATTGAGGTGAACCGGTCACTTTATAAAGAGCTGACCTTTGATTTAAACGACAGAGAAAGCAAGGTGTTCATTCGCGGCGAAGAGGTCAGGCCTGAGGACGTTTACGGTTTGTGGTTTCGGGTGGCGGGGACAAAAAGTGGCAAATATACCGAGGCCAGAAACTTAGCGATTCGGATTTTGGAACAGAAAGGGATAAGGTGTGTTAATGCCCGGACCTATTTGGCCTGGACCAGGATGGGAAAAATTGCCCAACATGGGGTCTTTTTGCAAAATAAAATTCCGATAGTGCCGACAAAAATTTTTTATACCAAGGAACAAATATTGGGAGTACGAGACTGGAAGTTTCCGGTGATTGCCAAGCATGAACGAGGATCTCAAGGGAAATCGGTGAGGAAATTTGAAAACCAGGAAGAACTAAAAGCTTTCGTCAACAAAATTAATGAAAAAAATTTAGGGATGTTTTTGTGGCAAAAAGCTTTGCCCACAAGATGGGACTTGAGAATAATTGTGGTTGACGGTAAAGCAATCGGGGCCATGAAAAGGTCAGCAAATGGAGGTGAGTTTAGAAGTAATTTTTCTCTGGGGGGAATGGTGGAAAATTGGCAGATGACGGAGACTGAAAGAAAATTGGCCGAAAAGGTGGCTAGGGTGTGCGGCTTGGATTACGGAGGAGTAGATATTATGAAAGACGGAGAGGGGAATAATTATATTCTAGAGGCAAACCGTCAATGTCAGTTTCAGGGTTTTGAGAAAGCAACAGGAATCAATGTGGCTAAAAAAGTAGTAGAAATGATGGTAAAATAGGCCATGAAACAAATTTTACTGGCTTTTGGAGCGCTGGTAGTGGCAATTGTAGCCTTTTATTGGTTGTCTTCTCGGACTGATTTAAAGGTACGGGTAGTAGAGCCGGTAAGTGAGGTAAAGAATGCTTTGTATTTTGAGATAAATCCTGAAGCAAAATCGGGAGAAGAAACGGAGATAAAATTAATAGCCAAGGCTGAGGGTAAAAAAATTTCTAATTTTGCGACCAACTTTACTTATGACCCAAGTATGGTCGAAATTATTTCGGGTCAGGTTAACACCGTGAATTTTGATAGAGCATCAGCGGCAAATATCGACAAAGAGATGGGAACGGTAGAATTGTTTGGAGACAATGGTGATAAAAGCAAATTGGAGACGGGTGATTTGGTTTTAGCGACCTTTAAGGTTAAGGGAATTAAGAAGGGAAATAGTATGTTGTATATGTCCAAAAGACCGGAAGTATATCTTTGGAATGGGAGTGAGCAGATAAGGGAGGATTCTTACGAAATGCCCAACTTTAAGGTTAATTTTCTGTGATATACTAAGGAACTTTAGGGTGATTAGCTGTCCGATATTGACTAAAGTCAAACCGGACTGGGGGTAAACCCCACAGCTAGTTATTTAAAAATTTGGGTGATTAGCTCAGTTGGTTAGAGCACCGTCCTGATAAGACGGGGGTCAATAGTTCGAGTCTATTATCACCCACATGAAGGGTTATGTTTACTTTTTAAAGAGCGATAGGAACAAAAGATACTATGTTGGTTGTTCGGAAGATCCTCGAAGGAGACTAGAAGAATTTCACAATGCAGGCAAAGTCAAAGCGACGAAATATATGAGGCCATGGCGATTGATATTTTTGAAGGAATGTCTAAACATGACGGAGGCGAGAAAGCTTGAATGTAAGATTAAAAGGCAAAAATCACAAAAATATTTGGAAAATATTATGAAGTCAGCAAATGGTTAGAGCACTCCGATGTCGGCAAAGCTTCATCGGAGGGGTCAAGTTTAGGCCTATTATCACCCATAAAAGTGTAGAATAGGATATGGAACAAAAGAAATATAACTGGTTAAAGGTAGTTGGGGCTGTTGGAGCCGGGACACTGATTGTTTTTGGAAGTTTTGCTAATGTATGGAGAACGATAAAATTATTGTGGGAAAAAAAATTTAGTTAAGACAATTTTTTGTAGAAACAAAACTTTCTCTCCAGGTTGAATAATCTATTAAATCAACTTTATTGTCCCGGTTGAAATCAGCAGTCCAGGTGGAAGTTTTATTTTCAAAAATGTTTTGGAGGTATTGCTCTTGCCACAATTGATAATCGGCTAAATTAATCTGACCATCTTTGTTGGCATCACCGGGCATGGAGGGGAGGGGGGTTGGGGTGAGAGTGGGAATAGGGGTGGTGACGGGAAATATAGAGGAGATGTTGGATATGGAGTAGGGTGGGCTAACGCAAACATGAGCAGGATCACCGGGTTTTTTGGGCCACATAATTATTTCTTCAACTTGTCTTTGGTGAGTGTTGTTAAATTCTTTGATAGCTCTCGCGGCACCTTCATTGTCGTAGTACATTTCACCGACAACGATCGGTTGCGATAAATTATTGGCGGTTAGAATTTCATCAATTTTGTTGAGATTATTTTTGACTGTTTTATAAATTTCATTATTTGACGCCTCATAGACGTTTGGTCCGTAAGGGTGGACTTCGAACCATAGGGGCATAGTGACACCACTGTCTTTGTAAATATTAATGAGATTTTTAAGGCGTTCGAAATCAGTGGCACTGGCTTGAACTCCGATCAGACCGCCGGCGGCGATGTCTTTGTTGCCATATTGAGTGACGTATAGGCGATAGTGATCGCGGAGACGATCATACATTTCCTGGTAATTTGCCTGATTTTTTACAGGAGGGCCTTCATTAGTTAGGGTGATTCTTGTATTTTCGGGTCCGTATTTTTTAATAAGAGGCCGGACGTCAGAAATAAATTTCCAGGTATCTTGCGAGGTATCTTGGCTGGCAGAAACAGTTCCGGCAAAAGCAACGGTAAGACGCAAAAATCCGGCATTTTTAATATCTGTGAGAAAATTTATCAAATTACTACGGTATGGTTCTGTTAACGAAGGTTGAGGAACAGGAAGATAAATCCCAGGACCATTCTGCTTGAACCAGATTAAAAGACGGAGTGTTTGAATGCCATTGTTGCGCATGGTGGCAAGTTGTGTCTGGACTATTTCGCGAACTGTTTTGGTGCCATCAACTAGATGGTAGCTTTTGATAATGGTGTTGCTGGCATCTATGCCGCAATTATCAGTTAATTTGTAGTGGGCATAGTTGGTGCCGATAAGGGGAGTGTAATCTGCACGAACAGGGACAGTTTGTAAATTTAGAAACAGAAGGAGTAATGGAAAAGACAACCAGAAGGACAACATTAGGTAATTATAACTAATTAATTAGCTATTTTTTTTAATCCACTTTTCTCTTTTAAGATAGAGAAAACCGAGAATTAGGGCGGCGCCAATGACGGTGAGAATGCTTTCAATTTTGTCGAGTCCATGGGCTAAACTTGTAAAAGCCTCTCCCATTTGATAACCTATAAAACCCAAAATGGTGGCCCGGATTAAGAGGGCTAGAAACATAACCGGATAAAATTTGGCGGGTTTATAGCGAAAGGCGCCACAAAAGGCAGAAATTAAAGAAACCGGGACTACAGGAATGGTGACGGCAACAAGAACAAAGAGTTCGTCGGCAATAGTTTTTTGGAAATCGGTGCGAATTTTTTCAATTAATTTCCAGGAAATGCCGATGTATTTACCGAATTTGTCAACGAGAGGACGGCCTCCGTAATAGGCAATAAAAAAAACAAGGCTGGTGCCAATGACAGCGCCAGTGGAGTATGGGATAGAGACACGGGAAAATATTTGCCAAATGGCCTCAAAAATAGGCAGGGGTCGGTTAATAAGAAAAGCACCACCGGACATGGTAATGATAGGAGAGGGGATGGGTACGATTATTTGCTCGACAATACCGCCGATAAACATGGAGAGAGCGCCGTGGGTTTTGACCATGGCGAGAATGGCATTAAGAATTTGAGTCATGTCAAAGAGTATAAATGGTAGAATGAATTATGGGAATAGACAATGGTCCATCAAAAGAAGCCAGGCTTATGAGTGAGTTTAGTAATTTTACAAAAGACAGATTTCAGAAGATCTGGGATAAAGTGATAGGTGGCAATCAAAATTTAATTCGAGAAAAACACGTCAAGGTAGGTAATGAGTTGCCGGTTGTGTATCAGAACAAGATGACTAGAGCAAAAGTGTGGTTTGAGAATGGGGATGACGATGGGGTAACCATGAGTTGGAATAATGAAAGAGGTGAATTTACAAGGCTAAGAATTGAGAAAGACAGCCTAATTGGAGTTCAAAAAGCGGATAGTGGTGAGGAAGCAGTGGTGGTGATGAGATATAAAAAAGATCCTGTTAATGGGGATAAACAAACTATCAGGAAGTATTACCCTGACAAGGAGGCAATGTGGAAATAGGTTTAAGCATGGAAAGAGTGAGTCAGGTAAGTGGAAGGAAATATGAATCTTTTTCGAAAGAATTGACAGTACATGTTTGGAGAAATTTAATGGGAGAAGGCAAGGTCAAGGCGCAGATTGAGAAAATAACTCAAGTTTATGGAAAAGCAGAAAAGGTGGAGATGAGTGCCAAAACTATGATTCAGTTTGTGAAACCTGAGCAGGAAACGGGATTTATAAAATGGAAAAGCCAAGACCAGGGAGGGGAGGTTATTTATGCGATAGACAAGTCAGAGTCAATTGGGACAGAAAAAGACCCAAAAACCGGAAAAACTTTGTCAATAGTAATAAAGGAACCAGGAAGGGTGACCAAAGAAGGAATTAAACGGACAGCGTGGAGATTTTCCCCATTGAAATCACGGTAGGATTTGGGTACAATAGGAACACTTGATGCTAAAGCTTCAATTCGGAATGGAAACAAAAAATAAAAATTTACCAAAACATAGGTAGATTTGCGTCCCGAATTGTGGCCCGCAGAAAGCGGGCTTTTTTTTGGCAGCAAGAGCACTTTTAAAAAATGGCCGCCTTCGTTTCACTTCGGCGTGCCGAGGGGGCCCATAGCTCAGTTGGTTACA
>CAYNEE010000014.1:0-11252 GCA_964396145.1 uncultured Gammaproteobacteria bacterium
CTCTACTCCAACACCACTGGTTCCAGTAATACTGCCCTGGGTAATTATTCTCTCCGATTCAACACCACTGGTTACCAAAACACTGCCCTGGGTTATTCTTCTCTCTACTCCAACACCACTGGTTCCAGTAATACTGCCCTGGGTAATTATTCTCTCCGATTCAACACCACTGGTTACCAAAACACTGCCCTGGGTTATTCTTCTCTCTACTCCAACACCACTGGTTCCAATAATGTTGCTTTAGGTTATAATGCTGGTCGTTACCTAGCTAATGGTTCTACCGGTAACACTTCTCCTGATTATTCCACTTACCTTGGCATTGGTACTAAATCTCTTGCTGACAATTCTCAAAATGAAATCGTCATTGGCTACAATGCCATTGGCAATGGTTCTAATTCTGTGACTCTTGGAGCTGATACTATTACCAAAACTATTCTCAAGGGCAAGGTAGGTATTGGAACTACAAACCCAACTGCATTTCTTCACGTTACCGAATCAGCAGCAAGCAACAATGTCTTAGGGCAATTTGATTTCACTGGAGGCAACGTGGGTAGTGGCTCTGAAGATTTTGCACTATTACAAGTAAACTCTAACTCAAATTTTAGGCCACTTTTTAGATTAGTATCCGGAAGTACACCTACAACCAAGTTTTTTGTAAACGGTGCAGGCAATGTCGGTATCGGAACCACTAAACCTCAAACGCTGTTGACTGTTGCACCGGCAACTGCCTATCTTGCTCCCACTCCTGGTACTGCCAACGGTGCCTTTTCTATTTTGGGTAATAATAGCCTCTATGGACTTTATAGTGGAATTTCTAGTACCGGTAATTCCTGGTTACAATCTATGCGAAATGATGGCAATGCTACTGTTTACAGTATTCTTCTTAACCCTGCTGGTGGCAATGTCGGTATAGGGACCGCTAGCCCTAGCCAAACACTGACCGTAAACGGAAATACCAGCACCGACAATATTTACCTTGGTTATTTGGGAGACTGGCTTAGTAACCGACTCAATCAGGACGTTAGAACCAATGCTAATCCATCCTTTGGAACCGTATATACCAATAACTGGTTCAGAAGTACCGGTGATACAGGCTGGTATAGTCAAACATACGGCGGTGGCTGGTACATGTCAGATTCTACTTACATCAGGTCATATGGTAGTAAGCAAGTGCTTGTAAACAATGAAATCATAGCAGCTGCCGGTAATGCCTTCAGAGCGGCCAACGGCTATGGTCTTATTCTGAGAAACGACGGTAATTTTTCTTATTTCCTGCTTACCAACAATGGAGATGCTTTTGGTAACTGGAACGATTTACGACCATTTAGTATTAACAACTCGAATGGTTGGCTCACAACCTCTTCTCTCATGCCCAATTATAAGTGGAACGCAAGCAACACCGAATATGCCGCCTTTGGTAATGGATTAAGTGGTTACGCTACATCATCCGTTGCTAATCAGCCTGGTTATATGACAGGTATTGTTTTTACACAAAACGGCAACCGAGGCATTCAATTTGGAGGAACCTATGGTAATAATAGTACATTCTACGGCCGGACTAAATGGGACAGTGGTGGCTGGAATCCCTGGGTTACCTTCACTACTACTGCCTGGTCTGACCGTGTTTTAAAAAAAGATGTTACTCCCATAAACGACTCTTTAGACAAAATTAAACAATTAACAGGATACTACTATAATTGGAATACAGAAGAATATCCTAATTACGGTTTTGATAATCAAAGACAAATTGGATTTATTGCTCAGGAAGTTGAAAAAATCTTCCCTCAACTAGTAACCACTGATGCTAATGGACTTAAAACTCTTGAGTATCGTTATTTCAGTGCTTTGCTACTCCAAGGTATAAAAGAACTGGATGTCAAACTCGAAGGCCTGGATATCACTGCCGACGGCTCCGTAGTTGTTAATTACAATGTCTCCGAAGATGTTCTTAAAACCCTCGGTTATGATGGAGCTAAAAATGAACTCGAAAATGGTGCCTATTCCCTCACCGACGCCACCGGCAATCTAGTCACCCGCATCGGTCAGTTCGGACAACTGGCTGTCGGTAAATTAACCGCTGGTCTGGTTTCCTCTAAATCAGTCGTCACCGACAATCTGGCCGCAAAACATATTGCCTCCGAAACCATCGTCACCGGTGATCTTGTTTCTACTCAGATTGGCACTACTGAATTAACCGCTCTCAAAATTGGTGCTTCTGAAGCCTCTTTTTCCACTCTCTATGCCGACCAGATTATTAACCCCGAGGGCAACATCTCCGACGTCATGGCCAGCAAAATCGGTAGCCTCCGGGATGAAATCAAAAGCTTTATTGCCTCTGCCTCGGCTAGCGAAGCCACCCCTTCAGCTATTGCTCAAGCTTCCGAAACCTGGGACACCAGTATCGCCACCGACAGTGCCCAGTTGGCCACGGACAACTTAACCCTAACCGGAGATCTGGTAGTGGGAGCCCAGCTCACCGTCACCGGCCAAACCCTGCTTAAAAGTGCCACCATTTCCGACATGCTCACCGTCGGTCAAATTGCCCTTAAAGACAATATCCTTGAAACCACCGCCGACACTCTCTATATCCAGCCCGGTGGCCAGGGTTCGGTTGATATCCTCAATGGTCGTCTCCTGATAAGCAGCGACGGCAGTATCAATATCAATGCCAACGTTACCGTTTCTGGCTCCCTCATCGCCAATATGCTCAAAGCCAAAGAAATTGAAGCCCAAACCCTCACCACCCAAAAATTAAATATTGCCACCTCATCGGCAGTTCTCGGTATTGCCACCACCTCTCCTGAATCCACCTCCTCAAGTATTGCAAGCAATGCCACGGCTGGTTCGGTCACTCTCTCTACCGGCCAAACTGAAGTCACTATTGATAATAGTCAACTATCTCCCAACTCCATAGTCTACCTGACTCCCAATGGCTCCACTCAAAACCAGGTTCCTTATATCAAAACCAAAACCGAACAAAACTTTACTATTGCGATCGACTCTCCTCTTGATCACGATGTCAATATCAATTGGTGGTTAATCAATTAAAAAACACAATCTCTTTTTGTTTTTATAGTACCGGTGTCACCATCGGTGTCACTGTTACCTCCGGCGGTTCGACTACATCCTTCGGCAATACATTTTGAGTTCCGGTAGGTAACGCTTCAGGTGTCGTCAATGTCTCTGGTTCCTTTTGCTGTTGCTGTTGAGCTGCTACCTGTTCATTATACTTTTTTACCAATTCATCGTACTCTTTTTTCCATTCCGCTAGTTCTTTGCTGGCCACATCATAATCACCCGAATCTGTTGGTACTAGGGACACTGCCTGATTGAGTCTGTATACCGCTTCACCAACCTTATTCAACTTTTTAGCCGCATGAGCCCAGTTATACCAGGCATTGGCCATATCAGGCTTTAATCGAACTGCCTCTTCAAAGATTCTTTCCGCCTCATCATAACGCTCAGCGCTATAACTCAAACCACCCAGTTCCATTCTTAATCCAGGATCAGTCGGGCTCAAGACAATCGCCTGACTTAGGGATTGATAATACCAATCTGCCGTCCCCTCCACACTTCCAATCAATTTTTGGTAAACTGCCGCTAAATTAGTCCAGTAATCTACCGACCCTGGGTCCAGGGCAATAGCTGCTTTAGCCTCTCTTACTGCCTGTTCAATCAACACCGCTGCCTGTTGCTTTTGCTCTTCAGTAATATCTTTTTGAGTCAAAATCCCACTGGCCAGCGCCATGTTGGTCTGTGAATAAATTGCTCTATAATCGGCATTATTAGGATCGGCCTGAATTGCTTTTATCTGCCATTCATAAGTTTTCGTACCTTCATTTTTAGTTGCATAAACCATCGATTTCCTCAAGTTAACCTCTCCGGCAAATGCTCTCACCCAACTGTACATCAAAACCAATCCGCCCCCGATTATTAAAATTCCCAAAAGTAACGGCGCTATATTTGTTCTCTTTTCTCCCATTTTCCAATTAAGAGCCGTTTCTTTGGCCCTTAAATCCCGAGCAACAAGCCACATCAGCACTATCATCGCCACTAAATTTACTGGCGACAGCCATAGCAACACGGCTACTATTGCCGCAACTATTTCTCTGCCTCTTCCCAATTGTCCTTTGACAAAGGCTATTGTGGCGAACAAGGCAAGCATTACTCCCACCAGACCCAATTCTGTCCATATTTGCAAAGCCAAGCTTGATGACCAAATAAAAGAATTAGGCCAGCTGGGACTGGTATTAAAACTAGCCGGTTTCCACCGGTTAAAGGCTTCCACAAAATTACCTATTCCTACTCCTTGCAAAGGCCGGTATTTCAAAGTCTCCGTTGCTATCACCCAGGAACTGTTAATATCCAAAAATCTAATTTTCCCCTGTACCAATCGGAAAATATTTAAACTAATACTTAATACCATCAAAGCAGTTATCAATATCTCCCAGCCATAACCTTGACCTTCTTTTTGTTTATTCCATAATCTTTTTGCCCAAATTGCTCCCACTATCACAAACAACCACAATTCCGTCCACAAACTTCCCAAAATTGACCAACCGGTAGTAATGCTTATTAAAGGATTCTCCTTGGGCCACAATAACGGTAGTTTTCCGGTAGGAATCAAAAAGACCACCAATGATGCCATAGCCGCAAACAACACTCCTGATGTCAAAAAATTTTCCTCACTTTTGTAATCCTGTCTTTGCAATTGCAACCACAAAAAACTCCAAATAGTTAATCCCAAAAGCATCCCCATCCCTGGTACCGACACCAAAGTTCTGGCTCTTAACCCTGCCGGAGCTATAAACCAAAATATAGCCGAAAATACAGTCAAAACTACCAGCCACCACCAAGCTTTGTTTGTCCGGATCTGAGCTTTTTCTTTTTGGAGCAAGCTCTCAATCCACCATATCCATAAACCTACCACTGACATGGCCACAAACAGCCAATTTTTCCCAAAACCCATAACATCTATCACTACCGGTATATAGGCAATCGGTAATAAAAATAAACACAGTTTTAAATAGTTTCCTAAGGCTTTATTCATACATTCAGAATATCATCTCCCCTTCGTAGTTTCTAGTCTCTTCTCCTATTTCAACATTTGTAGCGGATTCAAGTTACCGCCCGCACTTTTAATTTCAAAATGAAGATGTGTTCCTGTCGATCTTCCCGTGCTCCCCATCGTTCCCAGTCTTTGCCCCTGCTGGACCTTTTGCCCAGCTGAAACCGCAATATCTTTAAGCATATGTGCATACAAAGTCTGATAACCATTTCCATGATCAATCACTACATAATTTCCATAGCCACCTCCATTCCAGCCCGCTGCCACCACCGACCCTGTTGCTGCCGCCACTACTGGCGGATTACTCCGATTCGCAATATCCACCGCCCGGTGATACCAGGAAAAACGCTGTGTTACCGTCCCTACTGTTGGCCAAATAAAATTACCCTCACCCACCACTCCAGCAATTGGAGCCACGGTTCTGGCCACACTTCTGGGCACTACAGGCACCAGTTTAGGCTCTACTCCGTCAGGAACTATAATATTTTGTCCCGCTGCCAAAGCAAAAGTTTCATCATTACTAAAAGAATTAAAAGGATAATCAACAATGTTTTGAGCATCCACTCCATAATATTTAGCGATACTGTAAACCGTCTCCCCTCGTTTAACCTGATGTTTTACCCCCGTTACCGGCAAAATCTTTAATATTTGTTTGACCTTAATCGCGTCCACCGATTTAAGATCGTTTTCCCACATAATTGTGTCAATACTAACTCCAAATTTTTGAGCAATACTGGAAACCGTATCCCCCTCCTCAACTCGATATTCAACAATTTCTCCTTTAGGTAAATCGGAAATCAAAGTTTCCGCTCCCACCTGACTGCCGTCAGCCGCCATAATCAGATAACCGGCTCCGCTATTTTCCCCAGAACTACTGTCTCTAATTAAATCCTCCAAAGTCCCGGAAAAAATTATCGCCACAAAACACAAAATCGCCAAAGATACACTTACAAAACCCTGGGAAAAACGGCCTCTTTGTCGATACATCAAGCGGGATAATCCTGTTTTAGAAAAAGACAACCATCCTAGCAATAAATTACCTATTTCCGCCCAAAACTTACCCTGCCATCTAAAAAACTCCCCTAAATTTTTCCATTCTTCTATCAAAAATTCCTTCATTTTTATTCTAGTTTCTAGTCTCTAGTTTCTAAATTCTTATTTTTATTCTACCTTTTTCCTACCTTTTTCAAAAATTCCTCATTATTTTCTGTCTTGTTCATCTGCTCAATCACTAATTCAGTCATCTGGTCTTTTTCATCCAAATTATCAAACATCCGCCTCATCGCCATCACCCGAGACAAGGTTTCAGCAGACAACAGTAATTCTTCCTTTCTGGTACCAGACTTTAAAATATCAAAAGCCGGAAAAATACGTCTTTCAGCTAGCTTTCTTTCCAATCTTAGCTCCATATTACCGGTCCCCTTAAACTCTTCAAAAATCAATTCATCCATTTTTGAACCGGTGTCTACCAATGCAGTTCCAATAATTGTCAAGGAGCCTCCGTTTTCAATTTTTCTAGCTGCTCCAAAAAATTTTTTAGAAGGGTACAAGGCCGCCGGATCAAAACCTCCTGACAATGTCCGACCCGAAGTCGGAATTGCCAAATTATAAGCCCGGGCCAATCTGGTAATTGAGTCAAACACCATAAACACATCTTTACCCATTTCTACTAATCTTTTAGCTCTCTCAATAGCAATTTCTGCTGCCCTGGTTTGTTCTTCGGGCTTTTGATCAAAGTGCGAAGCAATCACCTCACCTTTAATAAAACGCTGCATATCAGTCACTTCCTCCGGTCTTTCACCTACCAACACCGCCATCAAATGCACTTCCGGGTAATTAGCCGATACTCCGGCTGCAATTTCCTTTAATAGGGTAGTTTTCCCGGCTTTAGGTGGAGATACAATCATCCCTCTTTGACCAAAGCCAATCGGCGCAAATAAATCAATGATTCTGTTGGCCGTGACCTTGGGATCGAATTCTAATTTAACCTGTCTTATCGGATATATCGGCACCAAATCTTTAAACTCATTTCTCTTTTGAGCCGACATTAAATCACCGCCATTTATCTTGTCAATTCGAACCAACCCCCAATATTTTTCGTTTTCCTTTGGAGCCTTGGCCACCCCTGTCACCAAATCTCCGGCCCTAAGTCCATAGCGTCTTACTTGCATCGAGCCGATCACCGCATCCTTGGGACTAGGATTAAATTTTGGCCTGACAAAGCCCTGACCATCAGACATTACCTCCAGCACCCCCTGGATTATCTCCAGTCTAACTGGCTCTGTTCTTGTCTCAGATTTCGGGTTTCTAGTATCCATTGTTTTCGGGCGCTGAATTCCCACTCGATTATTATCTTTACTCTCAACTTTATTAATAGGGACGGAAGCCGCCTTGGAGGCACTAACATCCCCGGCCGGCGCAGATTTGACTGATTTTCTTGGCATCTTTAGGAAAAATATAAATAAACAACGTTAACTTCGTCAGGGAATGTCCTATTCTATACAATCCCCCCTTTTTTGTCAAACAAAAAGCCCCGGAGTAGAAAGCAGTGGACCTGCCCCCTCCACTGCTCTCCTCTCCAGGGCCCAACATAAAACTTGACTTTATTTCTTTAAAGTCTTATCTTAGTTGTTGAAGAAACAACCACCCTCGTATTCCACCTGCTTTGAGAATATTCGATTTGGTTGTTTCTTTTTTGTTTACATTACTATCAGCTTTCCACCGAGTTTTGCCATCCCCTTAATCTGAGTCTCCGCCCATTTGTCTTTCTTCAACTTCGAAAAGAATTTATTCAGCATTAATCGACTATAACACCCGTTTTCACCCTTGTCTATAACCTATATTATTTTAACCTCCTAAAAACTACTATCCTATAAAATATTTTCTTGAACATTTTAGCTTTAAATCAACCAAAAATCCCGTCTTTCAACACTCTGTGGAAAACTAATTTAACTTTAATAATCTTAAGAAACTTGTCTTTTTAATCCAGCTTCAAACGTATTAACAATACTTCTTTATATCTAAAACACTATCAATTTTTAGCACTTCCCTGCCTAAGTTTTTGACTTCTTTGATTCTTCTTTCCTCCGCCCTAACTTTCTTCACTTTTCCCAAAAGCGACACCTCCCCAATTAGTACCGGAGCTTTTTTTTCTAGTTTCTTGTTTCTATAACTCGAATACATCGCTGCCACTATGGCCAAGTCCGCTCCCGGATCACTAACCTTAACTCCCCCCGACACCGTCACAAAAATATCATACTTATATAATGGTATACCTAAAACTTTTTGAGCCACAGCAGAGAGCAACTGTCCCCGGTTAAAATCTATCCCTGAAAATACCCTTTTGGGAATATTAGAAAAACTTTCAGTCACCAGAGCCTGAATTTCCAACATCAGTGGCCTATTGCCTTCCATCACCATGGTCAAAATTGATCCAATTTGCGCCACTTTACTATCAATTAGAGATACCTCTTCAGAAGAAATTTCTCTCAAGCCTCTTTCTTCCATCTTAAATACACCAACCTCATCTGTGGCTCCAAATCGGTTTTTTTCTGCTCGCAAAATTCTTAATTCTCCATTTCTGTCACCCTCAAAATACAAAACCGTATCCACCATATGCTCCAAAATTTTTGGCCCAGCAATTTCCCCCTCTTTGGTCACATGTCCCACAATAAAAATTGGTACTCGGCTTTTTTTTGCCATTTCTACTAATCGGAAAGTCGATTCTCTAATTTGGGCGAGAGACCCCGGCACCCCATTACTGTTTTGGCTCATCACCATCTGAATACTGTCGACCACCACCAAATTGAATACATTTTTTGTTCTCTCTAAAACTACCCCTATTTCCTCAATCAAATTGCTTTCTAAAATCTCAAATTTATCTTTTGACAGTCCAAGTCTTTCCACCCGCAAATTTATCTGTTCTGCTGTTTCTTCTCCGGCCACGTATAAACCTCCCACCTTACCTACTAATTGAGTCAATAAAGTACTCTTACCAATCCCCGGCTCCCCGGCAAATAAAACTACCTGCCCCGGCACAATCCCTTTTCCCAATACCCGATCCATCTCCCAGATTCCTGTCGAAAAAATTATTGATTTCTTTTCTCCTTTGTCTTCTTCTAATTTTTTAGTTTGGATATTGATATTAGTTGAAATTTTAGATTTGTTTGGAAATTGTTTTTTGGTTATTGGAATTTCCTTTAAAGAATTCCATTCCCCGCAAGCGCTACACTGTCCGCTCCATTTAGCAAAATCATTGCCGCAGTTAGAACACACAAACACCGACTCTAAATTTTTCTTCATAAGCAATTATACCGTTTTCTCACCTTTCGTCCTTTCTAGCGCCTCTAGTGAAGTCAATAAAAATTTTACCTAACCTCACGCATAATTATAGTTGGGGTCACCTCTTCTGGTCCTTCAATTATCAAATCTCCCCTTAAACCTTCTCCTATTACCACTCCAAAAATAATTGCCATCAATACTGCCACTACTAAACCCAATACTGCCGGCAAGGTAACCAAAAATTTCACCCAACCCTTCCATTTCATCCACACAAACATCATTACCAGCCCCACCGGATAAGCCATCACCAGCAAAAATACGGTGATCAAAGTTTTGATATCGTAACCCAAATAGGTACTTTCTTCATGAACCACAATTTCCTTTTTTGTTACCGGTTTTATCTTTTTCATAACCGATTATAACAAACACCGGATTTATTTATAGATCACCTGATTCTTGTCAGTATTGACGAGACCTAGTGATATTTTTCTCTTGTCTACATCAATCGATTCGATATAAACCTCAATCTTTTCGCCTTCTTTAAGATTAACTCCGGCCAATTTTGAAATGTGTACTAACCCCTCGATTCCCGGTTCCAGTCGGACCAGAGCCCCAAAGTTAGCAATCTTAACCACTTCACCCTCAAACTCTTTATCCTTAGGATATTTGTCTTCAATCTTTTCCCAGGGGTCATTTTTCAGTCTTTTAACTGAAAATTGCAGTCTGCCCTCAGACTTACTCACTAATTTTACTTTTATTTTATCTTTAGCCTTAAAGAGACTGTTGACATCATCCACCTTTTCCCAGGAAATTTCGGAAATATGAACCAAACCTTCAAGTTTCATCACCTTGCCCTCATGTTCTTCTTCTACTTTGACAAAAATTCCAAACGGCTCTACCCGAACTACCTCCGCCTCGAATATTTGATCTAATTCCAAATTTTCAATGACTACGTTTTCCTCCCCCACCTTGTTGGGTTCAGATACTAATCTTTCAGAAAAAACCAGTCTATTTTTAGCCTGTTCTACCTCCAAAACTTTAGTCTTGATCTTTTTACCTAAAAGTTTTTCCGGATCTGATTCATACTTGCCACCAATCTGACTTCCTGGAATAAATCCAAAAAATCCAAACGGAGCTACTACCACAATTCCCCCTCGGTTTAATTCCTTTCCAAAAACAGTCACCTCTCCACCGCTTTTCTCTTTTTCTGTAAAATAATTCCAACCATAACCAGCCGCTGCTCCCCGCATTGATACTAAAATCTGTCCCTTATCATTTTCTGGACTTCTTACCTGCACTTCAATTTCATCACCGACTTTTAAATCGTTAACATAATCTCTCACCGATTCAAATTCTTTTCCGGTTACCATGGCATCGGTTTTACCACCAATGTCTATAAAAATTGACTTGTTTTTAATTGCGGTTATCTTTCCCTTAACATCTTGTCCTTTTTTCAGTCCAGCTACCTGCACCCCTTCCAGCTGTAACAGCTCCTCCATACTCATCGGCCCGGTCACTTTCTTCTTGGAAACTTTTTTAGTTTTTTTCATTTAAAACGGGATTCCTCAAAAAGAGGGTTACCCTAAATAAATTTATAAATTTCTTTACAATCTATTGAATTTTTTATTTATTTTCTAGGTCCCGGCCGTGACCTATCTTCAGGACCCTTTGCAGGGAGACTATTGTCAGCGCTGAAGCGTTTCACTTCTCTGTTCGGAATGGGAAAAGGTGGAGCCACTTCGCTCAAACGACCGAGACTTAGAAAATAAATTGTTTATTTTAAATTTTTATCTTGGCCTCTAAACTGAGTTGCCTGGCCCGCCATAGCCATAAGCGTAGGCGGCCCTACCAGCTTCCAATTCCGAAGTACATCGGACCTGAAAGCTGAGATATTGAAGTTTTT
>CAYNEE010000015.1:0-9662 GCA_964396145.1 uncultured Gammaproteobacteria bacterium
CATAACGACGCTGACCTTCGGCAAAAAGGGTATCAAAAGCCATCGAAGATTTGCCGGAACCGGAAACACCGGTAAAAACTACAAATTTATTTTTAGGAAATTCAAAGGAGACATTTTTGAGATTGTTTTCCCTGGCTCCTTTGACAATAATTTTATCAGTCATTTATTGTTGTAGGGGTTTGGCTCGCCCAAACCCTGTTGGAAACTGAGCAAAATCCTTAGTTAAGGCGTCGGCGAGCGACGCCACTACAGATAACAAGTGTCTATTATACAAGAAAAGCTTCGGTTTGTCTTCGGGTTTTAGAGGTTTGCTACACTAAAATCATGAGTAAGAGATTTGTATTCATAGCGTTGATGGTGATATTTGCAATTGCACTAGTTTTTAGGTTTTATTCTTTTAGAGAGAGTGTTTATTTTTCTTTCGATCAAGCGAGAGATATTTATATTTCAGAAAATATATATCGGGAGAAGGATTTAAAGGTTATAGGACCACCAGTTTCCGGAAATGTGGGCTTATACCACGGAGTGCTTTTTTGGTATTTACTGGGGCCAATTTCCCTGATTCTTGGTTCTGACCCGGCTTTGATTTCAGCGGTATTCAGAATTTTAAATTCACTGGGAATATTTTTGATATTTCTAATCAGTAAAAATATGTTTAATACTAAAGTGGCTTTATTGGCGGCGTTTTTGTTTGCAATTTCTTTTGAGGAAACTCAATATTCAATGTACACCGGTAATCCTAGCCTAGGAGTTTTAGCAATAATGCTGATATTTTTTGGGGCTTCATTACTATTGAAAAAAAAGTCCAGAAGGGAATGGTCAAGCTGGTTAATGCTGGTGGGAGCTGCCTGTGCTACACAATTGAATATAATGTACGCTTATACTTTTTTGCTGGTTTTAATGATTTTGTTTTTATTTAAGAAAGAGATTTTAAAAATAGACTGGAAGTATCATCTCGTAGCTATAGGCAGTGCGGGATTGATGTTGTCATCCTATTTGATAAGTGAAATAGAACGAGGCTTTGCTAGCCTTAAACAAGGAGTAATTTTGGTAAGTCAGGGATATGGAATTTTAAATCAGGGAGAGTCTAAATATATCCTGTATTTAGGTAAATATTTTAGAATGTTCAAGGATAACTTACTAGGAATGAGTGGGAGTAATTATCTGGTAGCCGGGGTCAGTATACTTATGACACTGTGGTTATTTTTGAATTTGAAAAAAGGAAAAAATTATATTTTATTGGCCATATGGAGCTGGGCGTGGGGACTATTGATGATTTTCGGAGGGCATTTGGCCTACTATACCAATGCGGGAATTGGTGTAGGAATTTTGATTTTAGGAGCAATTTTCCTGGAAAAAATATTTGAAAAAAATAAAATAGCGACTTTGGGCCTGCTGGCTCTAATAATACTGGGAAATATAAAACAAATAGTAGCTCAAGCCCCGAAAAGCCTGCTCGTAGATTTTGCGCCTCAAGCAATGATGAGACTAACGGATGAGTACAAAGTGATTGATGAAATGTATACACAAGCTAAGGGTGAAGGCTTTACAGTGAGGCTGACAGGAATACCATACAAGGTTCAGACCACATGGTCTCACCTGTTTCATAATTATGGCCTTAAAAAATACGGTTATTTGCCTTTTTGGGAAACAGGCAATACTTTAGGCTTTCCCGGAGAGCTGCCCGTGCCTAAATCAGGCAGCACCTGCGTGAGGTTTAGAGTGGTAGAACCTACCCGAGGTATTCCAGATAGCCTAATCGAAGATGATATAAAGACAGAAAATCTTTTTTCTTCAGTTGTAGAGAAAAAATATTTTGGAGACTTTTTGCTGGAATCAAGAAAAGCCAAAAACAGAGATTGCCACGATTTGAGACCGTAAATTTATTTATAATGCCTCAATTTCTTTAATCTTATCTCTGATTTTGATAGCGGCTTCAAAGTCGAGATCAGCGGCACTTGAGCGCATTTCTTTTTTAAGTTTGCTAATATGTGACTTGCGTTGATTAGGGGTAAGAGAGTTAATGTCAATCTCTAAAAGTGGGGTGACAACAATATCTTTTTTAGTGTCCTCAATGAGTCGGGGACGGATAGATTTCACGATAGTTTGGGGAGTAATATTATGATCTTGGTTATATTTAATCTGAAGACGGCGACGGCGGTTGACCTCAGAGATGGCCTCACGCATAGCTGAAGAAACCGTGTCAGCATAAAGAACAACTTCTCCGGAAACATTGCGGCTGGCCCGACCCATAATTTGAATAAGAGAGGAACGGGAACGTAAAAATCCCTGAGAATCGGCATCTAAAATGGCCACCAGAGAGACTTCCGGCAAATCAAGACCTTCGCGCAAAAGATTAATACCGACCAAAACATCAAAATCCCCTCCTCTAAGTTTGTCCAAAATTTCAGTTCTTTCCAGAGTTTCAATATCAGAATGAAGATAAGCAACTTTAAAATTAGCACCGGTTTTTTTGGGATCGGAAAGATATGAAGTCAATTCTTCCGACATTTTTTTGGTGAGAGTGATAACTAGAGTTCGTTCTTTTTTGGCAATACGTTTTTTAATTTCGGCAATTAAATCAGGAATTTGATTTTTGCTATTTCTAATTTCTATAGGTGGATCCAAAAGACCGGTGGGGCGGATAATTTGCTCGACTACCTGGTTTTTAGAATCTTTGATTTCAAATTCAGCCGGAGTAGCGGAGACATAAATTGCCTGGGGGATACGGGCATAAAATTCGTCCCATTTTAAGGGACGGTTGTCATAAGCGCTTTTGAGACGAAAGCCATAGTCGACCAGGGTTTTTTTGCGGGCGGTGTCGCCGACACTCATACCACCAATCTGAGGGACGGTGACATGAGACTCATCAATGACGGTCAGAAAATTGTCGCCATAAAGATGGTGAAAATAATCAATAAGAGTATAGGGAGGATCACCGGTTTTGCGGCCTGATTCAAAGTAGATAGAATAATTTTCGATGCCATTGACGTAACCGATTTCCTCAAGCATTTCCATATCGTAGTCCACCCGCTGGCGGAGACGGTGAGCCTCTAAAATCTGACCCCGGTCTTCGAAGGCTTTGGATTCAATGACAGCATCGGCTTTAATTTTTTGAATGATATCTTTGAGTCCGGGACCGGAGGCGCCGACAAATTGCTTGCCGGGAAACAAAAGATAATTTTTTAATTCAAATTCATGGTTGGTAAAAGGATTACGCTCAAAAATTTTCTGAATTTTACCTGAAGTGTCCATTTCAATTACCAAAATCCAATCGGCATATGAGGGCCAAATTTCTAGGGTTTCACCACGGAGACGAAATTGACCCCGGGCAAATTCCATTTGGGAACGAGTGTAAAAAATAGAGACGAGACTTTCCAAAAGTTTCCGTCTTGGCCATAGATTACCGACTTTGAAATTTAGGGTTTTGCCGCTAAAGTCGCGAGGGTCGCCAATGTTGTAAATACAGGAAACTGAGGCGACGACAATATTGTCATTCCCGGAGAATAAATTAGAAGTTGCCTCGAGACGGAGTTTGTCGATCAAATCATTGATTTCGACTTCCTTGGCAATGTAGGTGTCAGAGGCAGGCAAATAAGATTCAGGCTGATAATAATCATAGTAGGAAACAAAGTAAGAAACTTTATTTTTAGGAAAAAGCTCTTTGAATTCCTGATAAAGCTGGGCAGCTAGGGTTTTGTTGTGAGAAATGACGAGAGTTGGTAATTTAGTTTTTTCGATGACATTGGCAATAGTAAAGGTTTTACCGGAACCGGTAACTCCCAAAAGGGTTTGTTTTTTTTGACCTTTATCTAAAGCTTCAATTAAAGACTTGATAGCTGCGGGTTGATCGCCAGCAGGAGTCATGGAGGAGGTTAATTTAAAAGACACAGATATATTTTAGCAAATTTTCGGGTATTGTTTGGGTAAAAGTCGTCCTTGATTTTTGTATTAAAAATATTCATATTTAAGTAATAATGCTTACGAAAATTTTAAGTGTAGCTAATTTGGGATTACAAGCTCTGGAAATTGAGTGTGAAATTAATGTGGCGGCCAAGGGATTTCCGGCTTTTACCATTGTAGGGCTCGCCAGCAAAGCAGTAGAAGAAGCAAGGGAGCGAGTAAAAACGGCCATAGTTAACAGTGAAATGGAATTTCCTTTGGCAAAAATTACGGTCAATCTGGCTCCGGCAGACTTGCCAAAAGATGGTGCCTGTTACGATTTGCCTATTGCTATGGGTATATTATCATCAAGTGGTCAACTGAATTTAGGTCAGGAGAAAATATATTTTTTTGGAGAATTGTCGCTTGACGGAACCTTGAGACATTGCCGGGGAGTATTTTTACTGGCTATATTGGCTAAAGAAAAAGGGGTGAAAAAGATATTTGTCCCCCGCTTGTGTGCCAATGAGGCGGCAGTGATAGAAGGGATTGAGGTTTATCCGGTTGACAGCCTAAAAAGTTTAATCCGGCACTTTAGAGGAGAAAAAGAAATCATAGCTCTTAAAAAGATTGAAACTGAAGATATTTCAGACAACAGTAAAATACAATTTGATTTTGCGGAAATACTGGGACAGAATTCAGCTAAAAGGGCTTTGGAAATTGCTGCTGCTGGCGGGCACAATGTTTTTTTAATGGGACCACCCGGAAGTGGAAAAACAATGTTGTCCAGAGCTTTGCCGGGAATTTTACCGCCATTGGCCGAGACAGAAAGTCTGGAAGTCACCAAAATTTATTCAATTACCGGCAACATAGCTCCGGGGTCATCGGTCGTGAAAGAAAGACCGTTTAGAAGTCCTCATCATACTACCTCTCAAATTGGGTTAATCGGAGGTGGGAGTAATCCCCGCCCCGGTGAAATATCTCTTGCTCACAGAGGAGTACTATTTATCGATGAATTTCCAGAATTATCGAGAAGTAGCTTGGAAGCTTTGCGTCAACCGATTGAGGATGGTTATGTGAGCATTTCCCGAGCATCGGGCTCGGTTACTTTTCCCTGCCAATTTATGTTGATAGCAGCGGCTAATCCTTGCCCGTGTGGGTTTTTAGGAGATCCTAAAAAAGAATGTCGGTGTAATGTCCATCAAATTGCTAATTATCAAAAAAAATTATCAGGACCGATAATGGACAGGATCGATATCCACCTGACAGTACCAGCAGTAGATGTAAACCAATTAATGGTAAATACGGAAAATATTAAAGCAGAAAAAAGTGAAGAAATTAGAAAAAGAGTGATTACTGCAAGGGAGAGACAAAAATATCGCTTTTCAAAAACAGAGGGAATTTATAGTAATGCCGATATGAAAAATAAACACCTAAAGGAATTAGCAAAATTAGATGATAAGGCCAACATTTTGCTAAAAATGGCAGTCAATAAATTTAATTTATCAGCAAGAACTTATTTCAGATTAATTAAAGTTTCCCGGACGATTGCTGATCTAGACAATTCAGAAAATATTCTCGAAAAACACGTCGCTGAAGCGCTTCAATATAGAGTTAGAACTGGGGAATAAATGTACGTTAAACAGGAAAATTATCAAAAAGGAAAAGAGGGAGAAGAGATGGCGCTCAAATATTTACAAAATAAAAATTATATTTTAATAGAGAAAAATTTTGAAAATGAGCTGGGAGAAATTGACCTGGTAATGACGAATAATGACTGGTTAGTTTTTGTGGAGGTGAAATATAAACATGATGATTTGCTGGGACAACCAGAGGAAATGATTAATAAAAATAAATTAGTAAAAATTAAAAGAGTGGCCGAAGCTTACTTAATCCAAAAAAGAAAAATAGCCAAAAATTTTGAAAAATACAGAATAGACGGAGTCTGTATTTTAGGAAAAGAAATTAGACATTATGTAAATTTGGAATAATTTAAATGAATAATTTTGAAAAATGGAAAATAAATAAAATACTTAAAAAAGATTTTCCAAAACAATTAAAATCGATTAAAAACTGCCCGGAATTTCTCTATTATCGGGGTAGTTGGGATAACAAAATTTTTGAAAAAAGCTTGGCGGTAGTGGGTAGCCGAAGAATGAGCCGTTATGGTCAGGAAATAACTAAAAAAATCGTCAGTGAACTGATAGCTCAAAAGATATCTATAATTTCTGGATTTATGTATGGTGTGGATACACAGTCTCATCTGAGTGCTTTAGAAATGGGCGGAATTACAGTTGCAGTTTTAGGTGGAGGTTTGGATGTAGTAACACCACCGGAAAATGAAAAGGTTTATTGGCAAATATTGGAAAATGGAGGTTTGATAATTTCTGAATATGAGAGTGGCTTTCAGCCGACTTTGTGGAGCTTTCCTCAGAGAAATCGAATAGTTTCCGGACTATCAAATTTGGGGGTTTTGGTAGTCGAGGCTGGGATGAAATCAGGGTCTTTGGTAACTGCAAGAATTGCCCGAGAACAAGGGAGAAAAGTCTTTGCTATCCCGGGACAGATTGGTTGTAGTGTAGCTGAGGGAACTAATTATCTTATTAAAAACAACCTGGCAAAAATGGTCACCGAAAGCGGGGATATTTTCAGCAAATCTCAAAAAATAAATCAGGAAGCAATTTTTGAAAGCCTGGACCCAGTGGAAAATATTATTTTAAAAGAATTAAAAATAGAATCCTTGTCTGCCGATGATCTAGCCTTAAAGACAGGCCTGGACATCATAGAGCTAGGAAGCAAAATTTCTTTAATGTCTCTTGAAGGGAAAGTGACTGAGGAAAATGGCAAAATTTATCTGGATTCTTCGAGGTCTATAATGCGTTGAGTGATAGTTAGCAAAGAAGCGTAAGCTGGTTCGGTACCTTTGAGAGCCAGAGCACCCTTGCCCAAATGAGCTGACAGGGGGTTGTCGGAGGCATAGTTGATAATGCCCAGATCAAAGGGTAATTTATCCAACTTACAGACCTGATTTTGGGGAAACTGACCGTTGAAATAATATTTCTGAGCAATAGCCGAAAGATAGGAACCGGATTCCATTTCAATAATGTTAATATTTAGCTTTGAATAGTTATCAAGCTGAGATTGATTTTCCAAAATCACTCCCTGAACGGAAATGGCCTTTTGATTGTGGAGGACTGAAAAATTTTGTGAAGTTCTCGGAAAATTTTGGTCAAAGACATTGTCAAAACTGATAACATTGTTTAGCCTTTCATCAAAAACTACCTCAGGTATCTGGATATCGCCAACATCACCTGCTAGAATCCCGGCTTTACCAACAATATAAATTCCTAAAATTTTAGTAAAAGAACTGAGAATTTCATTGAGAATGAGATAGGCGGTAAAGCCCAGAGGGTAATCAATATTAATAATTAGTGATTGGCTGTGACTAAGTTTTTGTCGGTCTTTGATGATCAAAGAATTATCTATAAAAGAAGATGTGGTCAGGGAGGATACCGGAAAAATTTGCAAATTACATTGTAGGTCGTGCAATAGAGGGATATTTTTAATGCCGAGCTTTTCCTCCCAATCTCTTTTGTTAAATTCCATTTTGGGATTGTCCCGGAGGTAGAGATTGGAGACGTAATAATAAAAGTCTTCCTTGCGAAAGCTTTTTGGGTCAGAAACAATATCCTGCAGCTGCTGATATAAATCAGGATGCTGCATCCGTAGATATTCATAAATTTCATATTGATGAAGATTGACATAACCGCCAATGATATTTAACAGCGAATGAAGATTGGAAGAGACAAAATAAATAGGTATATTTCTAAGGTCAAAAATGGCTGAGGAACTGACCAGTTTTTGAAGCCAATCAGCGCTCAGTTGAGAGTAATAAGATTTCTGATAATCAATTAATTTAACCCTGAAACCGGTAAAATTTTTAATAAATTCAGACCAGATAATGGCTTTGGGAAAGAGCAAAAGAAACTTATCAAAGTCTTCTAAACTTAAACCTAAAGCCTGATTTAAGGGGGTCTTTGGAGAATTAAAAGTATTTAATTTGGTCTGAATTTTTTTGAATTCTATTTCAGCGGCAATTAATATATTAATTAAATCATCAAGGTCAGAGTCGGAGCTCAAGATAGAGATCAACAGTGAATTATCCTGAGAAAAAAAGGTACGACGACGACGGCGGGGGGCAAAAACCTCAACATAATTATTCAAATCATAGCCGGCAGCAGATAGAATCTGTCTATTTTGGGCTAATATTACTTTTTGGGTGGAAAAAATTTCCGGAGGCAAACGACTAAGGCAAAAATTTAAGACGTCAATGTCAATTTTTTCAGTGAACAAATTGACATGAATAGTGGGAGCCATGCGGCGATAACTATCTTCAAGCTGACTAAGGGAAAACTCATTGCCGGACAACAGCTCAGAATAATATTTTTTGATATGAGAACGCACCCTTTGATCACTCGAGCTGACAAAAATAGGAGTGGAGGACATTATAGATAAGCACCCCAGTTACCAATCGGTGCAGTATTACCAATGATAAAGTTTACGGCATACAAAATCACGGCGGGGATAAGGAGATAAAAAAGAAAACGATTTTTGGGCTTAATTATTTTTTTACCAAAGGCTAAAAAGACAAAGGGGTAGACAGGGGCGAGATAGCGACTGACATCGCGATGGGCGACCATAATTGTCGCCAGAGTAAATAAGAGAGGGAAAATAAAAACTATGTCAGGTGAATATTTTTTCCAAAGTTTTTTGAGAGTAAAAAAACTGAGAGCAAAAATATAAATAACATCTTCAAGCCAAATGGTATTAATCCAGGAGCGGGTACTGACAAAAACTTGATAGGGAAAGGGGGTGAGGTGAATATTGTCTCCAGAATTAAAATAAGCCCAAAAATCGCCTATTTGCAAGTAATAAACATAAAATATTCCCAGCACTGAAAGTGGAACTAAAAGATAATAAAGATATTTTAAATTTACTTTTTTAGTTTTAACAAAGTCAATTAGGGCTAGCAAAACGTAAGCCGCAAATAAAAGAATGCCGGGGCTTTTTAGAAGCTGAACCAAAACCGCAAAAAGAGCGGAGATAAAATATCGCTTTTTTTTAAAAAATAAAATTGAGAGTAGGATGAAGCTCAAAAACCAAGTTTCAGGAGCACCGACCAGACGGAGAACAAAGAGTCGAGGCGGAAAGAAAATCATTAGGAAGGCAAGGTAAAAGGAAAATTTTTCTTTAAAAAAGATATTGAAAAAATAGTAAGAAGATAGTGTCAATAAAACAGAGCCAAAAATACAGGAGAGTAAGAGTGCTTTGGGAGTGGTAGTGAGCAGAGAAAAGAGTTTGATGATCAGGGGATAACCGGGAAGGTGGGCGGGATAATATTCAAGAGGTAGAGGTAGGGAAAAATTGAAACGAATACAGTCTTTGTTGTAGCCACACTTGGCAATAATCATGTAGTTTGGGCCGTCATAATTGGCAAAAACAGTTTCCAGGCTAGTAGTGGGAAAACCCAATTTTTGGGGTAAGTTTTTATAAAAAGCCAGATAGATGACAAGTGAAGAAAGTAGCGTCCACAGGACTAAAAGAATTTGAGATTTATATTTGCTAAAATTCATCTACTTTATTGTACATCATGGCCCCATCGTCTAGCGGTTAGGACAGTAGGTTCTCATCCTACTAACCGGGGTTCGATTCCCCGTGGGGTCACATAAAACCTATAATATTGACAAAAAGTGAAATTTGACGTATAATTGTGGTATATG
>CAYNEE010000016.1:0-7753 GCA_964396145.1 uncultured Gammaproteobacteria bacterium
TTTTTCATAACCTTTGCCGTATCCGAGTTCTTTCATAAGTTTGGTTGGCGCATTGCGGATATTCATGGGGATCGGGAGGTTGCCAAACTTTTTCACATCCTCCTGCGCTGCCCGGAGACCATCATAAACTGACCTGTCTTTAGGGGAATTAGCAAGATAAACTACTCCCTGAGCCAAATTCAAATCGCACTCTGGATAACCGATTGTGGTTACTGCCTGAAACACTTCGTTTGCCAAAAGCAGGGCATTGGGGTTGGCTGGCCCGATATCCTCACTCGCAAATATGACCATGCGCCTAGCTATAAACTTTGGATCCTCGCCGGCGGCTATCATTCGGGAAAGATAGTATACGGCTGCATCCGGATTGCTTGCGCGCATACTTTTGATAAAGGCTGAAATGGTGTTGTAGTGCTCCTCCCCCTGTTTATCAAATCTTAGATAAGAATTTTGCAGGGCATTTTTGAGACTCTCTATTTTTAAATCACCATACAAAGTAAAGGCATTGTCTATCATGGTAATTGCTTGTCTCGCGTCACCATTGGCCATATTTATAAGCCAATCTTTAGATTTTTTATCAATTTTAGTTTTTAAAATTTTTACTGCTCTTTTGATTATTTCCTCCATTTCCTCTCCGCTAAGTTCATTGAGGACAAACACCCGACAGCGGGATAAAAGGGGAGCGATGACCTCAAAACTGGGATTTTCGGTCGTTGCCCCGATGAGAGTCAATGCCCCTGACTCCACAAAAGGCAGCAAGTAATCCTGCTGGGCTTTATTAAAGCGATGAATTTCATCCAAAAATAGGATTTTTTTAATTAGACCCGGGTTAGGGTTATTAACAATTTTTCTGATGTCGTCTTTGCCAGCCGATACTGCCGACAATTCATACAATTCCGCCTCTGCCTCTTTGGCCAAAATCCGGGCCAAAGTGGTTTTTCCCACCCCTGGCGGTCCCCAGAAAATCATTGAAAAAATCTGGTGATTATCAATGGCAATTTTTAAGGGTTTCCCTTCTCCAGTTAAGTGTTTTTGACCAACAAATTCACTTAACTTTTTAGGCCTAAGCCTTACTGCCAACGGTTCTTGGTTCATTTTTCACCTGCCTTTTTTTTAGGTACCTGACTACTAGTATCACCGGAATAATAATCGGCAGGAAAACTATTACCCAGATTAGAAGTGAGCCCAGGCTGCGTATTGTTTGAATTAAAGATCGGACTGCTTCCTTAAAAATTACTGCTGGCCTCCACTCATTGCTGGGTGCATAAGGCAGCGCCAAATCATCAGTTGACAGATAGACGGTTATTTTACTCAGTTTTGCCGACTGTTCATAAAACTTTTGCTGGCCTTTTATATCGTCAATTTGTCTTTGAGTCGCGAGTAGTTCCCTTTGAACTTCCAGCAGGTCTTTCACTGCGACTGCCTGGTTAAGGATTGATTCAAATTTAACCTTAGTCCTTTCTAAGACCTGTAATTGTGCCTGTAAATCGGTATATTGGTCAGTCACATCGGTCCCGTTTACCGACTCAGATACCACTTTAACCGCCTCTTTTTTAAAAGCCTCCATGGCCTCTGCTCTTTTTTCTTCAGGCACTCGGACGCTGATGCTACCGTTTGCTGCGGACTCCGGTTTTGATAATTGGGAATGAATCAAAAAGCCTCCTATATTTCTGGTAATATTTTCAATTTTCCTGATACTCTCAGCAACATCTTTTACTTGCAAGGATAGACCAGTGTCCCGAATAATTACCCTATTCTGATCTTCAGAGGGAGGTGTCTGTCTACCAAATTCCAATGAGGGTAGCATCATCAATCTGTCGCCAGATGAAGCTTTCATCTCGTATACTTCGGTATTGCCTGCACTTGTGAGTCCGTAGTCGCCCCTAGGGCTTCTGTCTCTGGTCCCAAAAGCTAGGCTAATAACAATGATTATTACTATCCAAACCCAGTTCTTTTTGAAAAAATTAATCATAAGCAAGTCTACCACTATTTTTCATAGAGTTTATTTAGCTCGCCAATTTTTTCTTTCATCGCCCGATAGCCAATTTCCACATAACTTTTTGTTTTTACAAAATTAAGTACATTTATATCTTCAACATCCGGCAACACCGCTATATCTGCCTTTCCTACCGCTTGTTTTGATAAATTTCTGATAACTACTTGCATGGATACATAAGCAATTCTACCCAAGCCTGCTTGTCTTAACTGCTGATAATTTTTAGGGAAAATGTGTTTAAACAGGGCCACCGCCACTACTTTATCTCTCTTTTGTGGTCTCGCCTCATCTATTGCTACAGGCGCCACAGCTCCGCCGTCAATCAAAATTTTATCCTCGTATTTTACAGGTGAAAAAATTGCTGGAATGGCACTTGATGCCGAAATAGCCGTAGACATTGGTCCCTTTTCAAAAACATATCTCTCACCGCTGACTAAATCACAGCTAACAGCCCTAAAGGGAATTTTTGTCTCTTCAATATTTTTAACAGCACAACAATCTTCTATAAATTTTCTGTACTTTTCCCCGTTGATAAGGCCACTTCTGTTCGGTTTACCCACTAAGAGTCTAAATAATTTCCGGTAATTTAGGCTATTAAATATCTCTTCTATTTTTTCTACGTCGGGATTGGCTGCGTACAATCCTCCTATCAGGGCCCCTGCTGAAGTGCCTATAATTTCTTTTATTTCAAAACCTTCTTCTACTAACGCCTTAATTACTCCTAAGTGAGCCGGACCCTTGGATCCACCACCTCCCAGCACTAAAGAAATTCCTTTTTTTAACATATCCACTATATTAACTCTTTTAATTCTTTTTGACCTAGTTTTTTTATTTCTCCGGGTTTCATTTCTCCTAATTTTAAACTACCAATTCGCACTCTTTTTAATTTCTTAACCCTCAGTCCTGCATCCCAGCACATTTTTCTGATTTGTCTCTTTTTGCCTTCATACATAATAATTTTCATTTTATTACCGTCCCGCCAAATAATTTTATTTCTACCGGTTTTAATTTTTTTGACATCAATTTTCCTATCAGTATCAACTTCATATTCCTTTTCCAGGTGGTATCTGGGATGGGTAAGTTTTAGTGCTAGATCTCCGTCATTGGTCAGAATCATTAATCCTTCCGAATCTTGATCTAGTCTTCCTACTGGATAAAGTCGCGTTCTACTTTTGACTAAATCAATAACTTTTGGTCGACTCCATTCATCACTGACTGTTGACACATAACCCACTGGTTTATAAATCGCATAGTATTCTTTATTCTGCTCTTTGCCGATTTCTCTGCCTTCAATTGTTATTCTATCATTTTTTCCTATCTTATCGCCTAATTTTGCTATATTTCCGTTTACTGTCACCTTATTTTCCAAAATTAATTTATCAGCTCCCCGACGGGAAGACACTCCAGCCTGAGCCAAAAATTTGTTTAAGCGGGTTAGCATTGTTACAATAATTATAATATGAAAATCAACCTTTCCCTCCTCTACACCTATCTTTTTTCTGCTCTTGGACTGATTTTAGTTTTAATCGGAACTGTTTCTTTACTCCAGGTCGTTTTAGAAGGTTATCTAAGCACGTCTCCTGTTCCTTATTATGAAAAAATTAATCCTGTCACCAACCAGGCCTTAACTCCTGCAGAAATCGAAACTAATAAAAAAGACGCCTTGGACAGAGAGCTTCAGTACAGAAATGAAAACAAAAACCGCAAAATGGTCAACTCTATTCCGATGATTTTGGTCGGCCTACCTCTCTATCTCTATCATTGGCGCAAATCTCAAAAATATGCCTGAAGATAAATACACCGCTTTATGGCTGTCTCATTCTTCCATTTCCTCATTTTTGGAATGTCCCAGAAGTTATTACCTCAAAAATGTTTATAAAGACCCAATCACTCATCACAAAATCAAAATTGTCTCTCCTCCCTTGAGTTTGGGTCGGGCAGTTCACGAAGTGATCGAGTCACTCTCTGAAATAAAAACTGATCTTCGTTTTAGTAAGCCTTTACTGGAAAGATATGAATCTGCTTGGAAAAAAGTTTCTGGAAAACGCGGTGGTTTTTTAGATGCAGACACTGAATATCAGTACAAAAATCGAGGTGAGACCATGATTCGTCGCGTTCAAAAAAATCCTGGTCCCTTGGGACAATTGGCTATAAAAATCAATATGGACCTACCTTATTATTGGCTCGCCCCTGAGGACAATATCATCCTTTGTGGCAAAATTGACTGGCTTCGCTATTCTCCCGACACTAATACCGTTGACATAATTGATTTTAAAACTAGTCGTAATGAAGAGGGTAAAGACTCACTCCAGCTACCCATTTATCATCTTTTGGTTAAAAACTGTCAAAATCGGGAGCTTTCCGGCGCTTACTATTGGTATTTGGAAAGCAGCGACGACCTGACCCCCAAAAAACTGCCTGATCTAGACAAATCAGAAGCTGATATTCTCAAAATCGGCAAACGTATCAAACTCCAAAAATCCCTCAATAAATTTGATTGCCCTCAAGGTGAGGCTGGTTGTCGTTACTGTCGTCCTTACGAGCGAATTTTAAAAGGAGAAGGGGAGTGCGTTGGTCATGATGAGTACGGCGCCGATGTCTACATACTTCCTGCCCACTCTGACAGCAAAGAAGCTAAAATTCTTTAAAATAATCCCATTTGTGGGACCACTTCTTCCTTAGGATAGGAAAAATCTATTTCAATAATTCGCGGTGTATTCCATTTGTCTTTATATTTTAATTGTTTGTTTTTCACCCCAAAATCATAAACTTCTTTAGTAACAATGACATCCATTTCGCAGTATTTTTTAAGTTTCTCCAATGACTCTTTAGAGTGCTCCTGCCAGTAATAAACCGCATTAAGACCATTGTCGCTTTTACCCTTATTCAAGGTTTCGGTAGCAATTGCATTTAATCCCAGTCTAAATCCCAAGCTATTTTTAACTTTTTCCAAAATATCAAAATGTTTTAATTTTTTAAAATCATAAGGAGCCATGGGTCCTAATGCCGGTACATCAAAATGAAGGGAATTAAATCCAATGATTCTGTCGGCTTCTGCAAAAATCGGCCACATTTTAGCAAATTCCTCTTCCCAAAAACTCTGGATTTTACCATCGATTTCTTCATTATTTTCATTCACTTTTCTGGTATATACCGAGACTACTGATACCCCTAAATCTGCCGGATTAGAACCCTCAATATCATCAAAGATTTTTTTAGTTTCTACATCAAAAAAAACTTCCCGTTTCATGGAATTCAAGCATACCACCTCTCATTCCAAATTTCCAAAGCCGATAAAATCAGCCACCCTCTGTTTACCTAAAATACTTCCCGGGATTATGCTTCCCTCCCCATATTTTTCATTTATTTTTATAGCCAACTCATATTTTTTTAAAAGTTTCTCTCTCTCGCCAAAAATATCTTCCTGCCAGGCTCTTTGATCAAGATTGTAAATCACTACTACCGCTTTTTTTACTACCCCTTTAAATTCCGGAATCTTAGGATAAATTTTTTCATATATTTCCCAACCGTTTATCAGTACCACCTCGCTTTTTAAGTGTCCTTCAAATTCAACCCCCTCTGACTGTGTCCACCAGGCAACCCCTCTAGCCCCATGGCCTTCTTTTTGACAGCGCCTCCCCACTTTAAGACATAGCTGAAAATAAATAGCTGCCAATTCCTGCCTGTTTTTAGCCGGTTTTTTAAGGCTAATAATTGCCGAAAAACTTTTCTTAAATTCCCGTTTTTTATCATCTATTTCAAAACCCCGAAGTCTCCAGTACCAATAATCTGCCCAAATTGAATGAAATATAGCCCTTAATTCCTGTCGGCTGCATTTATAAAAATCAGTCACTTTTTGAATTCCATTTACAGCCAGTTTACAGCTGTTTTTAAAACCAATCCCCGGTAAAACCTCCGTATTTATGTTTTCATAAATGGTCCGATAATTACTTTTATCTATCCATACCAAACCATCCGGTTTTTGTAGATTTGAAGCCAATTTTGCCAGAAAAAAATTTGCCCCAATTCCGATAGACACTGTTATCCATTCACCCAAAATTTGCCTGATTTCTTCTTTAATTTTTAAAGCCTCCTCCCATAAATTAACCTTAATTCCGGTAAAATCTATGGTAAATTCATCAATCGATTTGGAGACTACTTCTGGACTGTGCGACAAAAGAATCTTTTTTAACCCTCGATGGACAAAACGGTATTTTGCCGGATCTGGTGTTAACACTACCAGGTTGGGACAGATTTTTTTAGCCTCACTTACCCGCCAGCCAGTTTTTATCCCCAAAATTTTTGCTTCTCTAGAAGCAGCCAAAATACATCCACCCTCATTTTCATAAGCGGCCACCGCCACCTCTTTTCCCTGCAGGAGGGGATTTGCCTGCTGTTCAATCGTGGCAAAACAGGAGTTAATATCAACAAGCATTTTTTGAGGCCTCTCCGGATTAAAATCACTTTCATTCAGGTAATCCATCGCTTATTTCTGTTAATCTCCAGATTAATTTTTCTGCTTCTAATTCTAATTTAAAACACAACTGTTTAGAACAGACAAAGAAAATATGATAAAGTCCTTTTCCTCGTTTTTCTCTGTAGTACAAGCCTAGTTTCTCTATATTATATTGCCTATTATTCCAATTAATTTGTTTTATAAGCCACTTGTTTTTATCACTCTGAAATTCACTTGTTAGTGATATTTTCTCATCCATTTTTTGTCTCATAGCTTATACTACCCGAATAAAACCCGAATACACAAGTAGTCAAATTATTTTTGTTATACTGAAAAACTATGCCCGGTACTCTCTACCATAATTTTATTGCTCACTACTTTCTCAAAAAAGTCCACAGTCGCATTAAAAAATACGGCCTATCCCCAGCATTTAAAAGCATTGCTGATCAATTTAGTCGCGGATTCATTATCAATGCCTCTTCTCAAACCAAAGATTCTTTAAAAAAAGATCCGGTAATTTTAATTTGTAATCATCCTTCTCAGGCAGAAGTTTTTTTAACTTTGGGCTCTCTTCCTTCCCGTCAAAATGTTTTTCTAATTTCTATTCACAACATTTTAGGTCTTGTCCCAGCTCTCGATAAACACCTGATTCCTGTCTATATTTCTCATCGGCTTAACTCTCAAAGTAAGCTTGATTGGAAAACCAAACTTCTCAAGTTTTTTCATTTTTCCCCAGAATTTAGCCAAAAAGAAGCTCATCAAAAAAATATTGACAGTATCAATATTGCTGCCCAAAAAATTGACCAGAATTCTTTAGTCGTAATTTTTCCTGCCGGGGGAACTGACAATGGTAGAGATTTTCTATCTGGAGTGGGTTATCTTGCCGGAGCTGTAAAAAATTATTCCCAGACTAAGGTAATTTTTGCCCACACTTCCGGTACTTCCACCTTTGATATTTTCCGCCTACTTCCTTTAGTTGATAAATTCATGCCTGATTTTAAAATTGAATTTTCTACCCCCTACCCTCTTTCAGAGTTTTATCACTCTAATCCAAAAGTTATCACTAGCAAATTACAAACAGAATACGACCGCTGGTCTCTACCTTTTTACACTTTGCCCAAATGCCGTTCTTTTGTCCTCTACCTCCGTTCTCTTCTGTTTTTTCTACTTTTTCGTAGCTAAATAATGCTAGAATACACTACTATAAACCAAAGCTATGCGGGCTTGCCCGCCGAAGCCTTGGCGTAGGCGGGGATTGGCGCAATTGGCTAGCGCGCACGCATGGGGTGCGTGAGGTTGCAGGT
>CAYNEE010000017.1:0-7286 GCA_964396145.1 uncultured Gammaproteobacteria bacterium
ATGTGTTAAATTTACCTATAGAAGTTATTAAAGTCTTATCAGGATGGAGGATGGAGTAGATTTTTTGCCTAATTTTTGATAAAATATAAGTCCTCATGGAGATGTAATGCTTTGACGGAATTGTACTTTAAAAAACTGCAAGCCGACTTTGATTCATCGTCGTAAAAGAGAATCAAACTATTATGCCAAAAAAACTTTTGGCGTTGATTTGACCAAAGTGGCCGATGCCTTCACCGGCGTCAGTGCTCCTGCGGCTCCCGCTTACGCATTAGCTTAAGCATCAACCATTGTTTTTGTCTCTCGTCTAAAAGGGCTTAAACAGTGTCAACCACTTTAGACTGCTGTCCGGAATTTTCGGTTATTCCTGGACTCAAGAGGGAGTAATGTCCCGACCAACCGATGTTTTTCAACTTAAGCTTGTCGACGTTTTTTAATTTCAGTTTCGGACCCCGGTTCATTGCCGGGCATCTCCTCCACTTTAATTTTCTTGTTTAGCCTCTTCCTTCCTGATTTTCTCTCTCTTCTCAAATTTCTTCATTTTTCTACCTATACCGATTTCTATTTTAAACCACTTTCCCTGCAAAAAAATAGCTATCGGGATAAGCATATATTTTTGTTTTCGAAAACTTTGTAATTTTGCAATTTCTCTCGAATTTAAAAGCAAATTTCTTTCACCACTTCTATCCACCTCCTGATTTCGGCTGTATTTATAAGGGTTTATTTGCAGATTAAATACCTTCGGTATCCCGTTGACTACTTCTACTTTAGCTCCGTTGAACTGAACCCCAGCCACTCGTAGTGACTTGGCATCGGCACCGCTTAAAACCAGTCCGGCCACCATTTTTTCTTTAAATTTATAGTCGTGACTATCACGATTAAAATATCTCATTGTTTTTGACCCGGTAAATATTGCCGTCAGCGGCTAAAACTAAGATTGCCTCTTTCGGATTTTCCATCGCTATATCGATGATCTCTTCTTTACCAAAATTAAGTCTGGCGAGAATTTTACCATTTTTACCGTAAATCCACACTTTATCATCATTAATAAAAGCGAGGAAATTAACCTTGTCACTGGTAATAATTTTTTTGGGACTCACCGACTTTGGTAAAAATTCCATTTCCCAATCAACTTTTACTCCCCGGGAAAACTTATAAATTTTTCCCGACTCTGACAATGTCCAGATATCTCCATCAATCGCCACTGACACCATTTTTTCGGGTAGGGGAGAGTCAACCGACAGCCAGTTAGCAGTACCATTACCACTCAGTTTTACTATCTGTTTTTGTTCATTATTTAGGGCGTATATCAATCCTTTCCAAGCATTAAAACTGTTCAAAGCTGCCAAATCACCAGTTGTCTCCTCCAGAGCGTTTCTTTTTATTTCCCACAATTTATTATCCCCATATCCGTGCCATTTCTCTCCATTATTAAAAACCTCACTTATTTTTTGAATTTTTTCATCATCAACTATTTTATCTTTCGACTTCATTTCTAAATTTACTGCCACGATTTCTGCCCTTGGCTTGCTCCATAAATATATTAAAGAGTCTTTACTGTTAAGGCCGGTAAACTGTCTCTCTCCCTCATATATTAATTTTGTGTCATAAGCCACCTCATAATTTTTATTTTCTCGTCCCAATTTGTTTTGATAACCTACAACCTCTGTTTTCATTTTTTCCACCTGATTTATGAGCTCAACTTTTTTAAACTTATTTTTGTTTAATATCTCCTCGGCTTCACCAGCCATCTCCAAGCTTTTGTCAGGATCCTTCTCTTTTACTGCTTTGGCCTCGTTTAATTTTTGGTTAAATTCAGCTCTCATGTTTTCAAAATTATTTTGCTCTATTGTCCCGCTTCTTTTTTGATATCCAAAAACTATTATGCCAATAAGTATGGTCAATACACCTAAACCCAGTATTAAATTCAGCTCTTTACTGCCTCTCTCGTCAAACCATCTCCTTTCGGCCACAAATATATCTTTTTTTATTTTTTCCTTTTCAAAAAAAACAATTTTTATTGTAATTTCCGCCACCAGCCAAACTTCATCACCGGCTCTGATTTCCCCTTGACTTTGATCTAACAAAAAAGCCCTATTTCCGTCCCTGACTACAACTACTTTTCCCTCTCCCTTAACTATTGCTCTTAATTTATTTTTCCTGAACTCTATCCCAATCCGCTCTCCTCCTTTTTCCAAAACAATCTGTCCCTTTTCTTCTTTTAACCGCCAACCCAAATTATCATTCCCCTTTAGTGGGTCTTCAACCAGCCGGTATTCCATGAAAAATGATACTACAAAACTACTACCGCCAAAAATACCAAAGCCAAAGCTGCCATTAGGTGAATGTAGGCGAAGGTAATTAGTACCGGATTAAACATATCTTTGACATTCTTGGACATTGTTGTCACTTGTTTAACCACAATCAAGGCAAAAATCAGGTAAACCACCGACCCAACGACTCCAATTACTTTCTCCAGAATCAACAGGTAATTATCAAAATTATTAAACATTTTTATCTCCTAATTCTTCTTTTAACATCTGTAAAACTTTAATTATTTTTTGTGGTTGAGGAATTCTTTCCAAAGTCAATTGTGGTACTTCAGCCGCAGTTTGGACAAAAACATCTCCATAATTAAACATTGTTTGAGCAAAGCCGGTTACTTTAGAAGTTAAGTCTTGAATCATTGAAATATCCGCCTGGGCAAATTTCTTGCTTAATAAATTATCAAAATCTATATCAATAATCCTTTTATCAGTTATTACGATTACATCAAAATACCAGGATAAAAATTTTTCAAATATAAAAGCAAAGGTCACTAAAAACCACAAAAAACTACCCAATATTTTGTATCTAGTTGAAACATCAGAAGAAATGGGAATAAGGCTTAAAAAACTAGGGGCAAGTAACATTAAACCTGCTGTTAATATCCAACCCACATTAGTAAACCAGTGGGACCGAGCTACCAGTAAAACTTTTTCCTGGTTAGCTTTTTCTTCAAAAGTAAATATATCCGGATTGACAAGAAGAGAGGATAGAGGGTGCTTGGTATGACCGGTAATATCATAGACTTTTTGGGAAATTTTTTCCTTGACTTCCAGATCATCTGAAGCCACTATATCCAAGTCACTTTCTCGTGTCATAGTTTATTTTATCATTCCGTTATTTATTATTAAATCAGCAATAACTTTGGCCAAAATTTGATCCCTACCTCTTTTGGGTAAATGCAAAAATAAATTTTTAGTCGCTTTCTTTTTTTTATTTAAAGACAGTTGGATCATAAAGGCGATCCAGTTGCAGTTGTAAGTTCCCATAAATTCGGAAATTTCAAAATATTGCGGCTCATACATTTCTATCTCCGGCAAGTTTAATTCCATTTTTATCGGAAACAGAGGACTAATACTCTCTTTTCCGTAAGCATTTTTAGCAACTGTTTCAATTCTTATTTTCTGACCTTCCTGGTATAAATCACCCAGACCAATTATCAAATCGTAATCATCATTTGGAATATATTTTTTAAAAAAATCCCGAGGATGTCCCAAAACTATCTGATAATTAATATTTCTATTTTTTGGTAAATAATTTTGTAGTCGACTTAGTACTCTTCTGGAAATGTTTGTTCCCCATTGATTGGAAAAAGCGTAAATTAAAATCACTTTTTCTCAAGGTTAAACAGACTTGATTTAATCACCAGTGCTCCCGGTGCCCGCAAATTAAAGACTGTTTTAAAAGTGTCTCCGTTAAAATCAAAACTTCCCTTGTCAGTGCCAACCCGCACATTTTTAGTAAAACCACCAGTAGAATAATCAACCGAAATTGACGAAATTGAACTTATCGGTCCGCCCTTATCGGCTACCTGCCGCCTTAGCTCGTCTCGACTCCAAGCATCTCCATCGCAACTGCCGATACAGTTGGCAATTTGCGAAAGATGACTATAATCATTAGTTTTTGAATAATACAAAACCGCATTGACAATATCGCTAAATTCCTCGCTATTAAGCCACGGATGACTCCGCCCATAGCTGTTATTGCTTCGAGTTTTGTACCAACCCTTGTAAAACCAAGGTGAAGCTTTTTCAAAAGAATCTTGCGGCCAACAACCCTGGTTGCCACAGGGCGTGTCCCAAAGTTGTGGTGTACTATGACCATTTGAACTATAGCTCAAAGTGGCTCCACCTGCCGTTGAGGCATACATTGTTGAAAAAATATTGTTGGTGCTATTACTTTTGACGACCATGCCTCTGGTTTGTTCGACTGCTTCCTTCCATTTACCGGGATTATCAAGTCGGCTTTTACTGTAAACTTGACAAGCCTCAGTCACACAAATACTCCCCGATAAATTATTGGTGTATGAGAGAGCATAAGTCCTAGCGGCAATCGCCTGCGCTTTTAGGGCTTCAAAACCACCATCATCGCCCCAACGTGCCGGCATTTCTGCAATTCCTACTAGATAATTTTCTTCAAAAGGCATCGTCCCAGCACTAGTTTTTATTGACCCGCCAGTATCTATTTTTTCCACTCTAATATTGCCATAGTAGGCCTTAAGAATTGTCTCGTAATTTTGTCCTGCCTTTGACCGTCCCCAGGCCCCATATTGGCTCATGCCTTTACGGTGTGGAGCCCCAAAAGAAAAAGCCGCAAAAGCCGGTGAGAATCCTGGATTAAAATCCGCTCTTGAAGCCGGATCGTCTGATGTTGAAGCGTTACCCACTGATGTATTAAACATAGCAGTTTTTTCGGCAATTAACGACTGTTGCTTTTTGCTTAATTCCACCTTATATGCCTCCGCCTTTTGAATTTCTCCGGCCAAAAAGCCAAAGCGACTTTCCATGCTCTTTTTTAAGTCAGCCAGTTTTTTCTTTTGGACCTCTAAATTACTTTTATTGTTATTTAAGCGATTTATTTCCTCTATAAATCCTTGGATTGCCTTTTTGTCCTGAAAAATCAAAGCCTGATACCACATATATTGCTGCAAAATATTTTGCGTTCCTCCTGAGGAGAGAAATAAAGCGATAGGGCTAAATTTTTTAGAATTAATATAGAATTTTTTGATTCTTTGTGACATCAAAATTTTTTGCACTTCCATAGAAGCACTTTCTTCTAGTAGCTGTTTTTCCAAATCCCCAGCCTGTTTTTCAATTTTACTTATCTGTGTTTTGGCTCCGGAAATCTTATTTTGTAAATCACCAGATTCCTTTTTAAGTGGCGCCATTGACGTTTCTAGATCTGCTATTTGTTTGCTGATAGTGGCAATTTGTTCATCAATTGATTGGGCCAACACTTTTTGTCCTGAAACAGACAAAATCAATCCAAAAATCAAGCTTACGGTTAATAAAATTTTAATGATTCCTTTCACTCTTTCATTCTATCATTTGCTATACTGCTTTCATGAAAGGTGTGAAATATTTTTTCACCATTGCTCTCTTTTTATTTCTTTTTTTTGCCAAAACAACCCCAGCCTTCGCTGATTGTTACTGCACGACTGTGGTTCTCCCTGACGGATCCAAAGACTGCCAGTTAAACGCTAATACTGCGTGCCCGGCAGGGAATCAGCCTTATTGTCAAACCAATGCCGATGGTGCCTGTAATCATGGCATATTTGACGGAGGTAGTTGTATTTGTAAACCACCAGGTTATTTACCTCCAAATGGAGATAATACCGACTGTAAATGTGGCGGCAATCACACTGTTACTGAAAATAATTGTCCCAATGATACTGTTGCAACATGTAGGGGAGGACCCTCGGATAGTTGTTATTGTTCAGGCTTAAGCTCACAAAACTATTTTTGCGGTGATGGAGTTAGTGTCAATACCGCTCTTGGCTGTATTCCTGCAGAAATGGGAGCTTTTATGGAGTGGTTATTGCCCAAATTTTTTAGTATTGCCGGTGGTATCGCTTTCCTTCTCATGGTTTACGGTTTTATTTTAATGTCTACCTCCGGTGGCGATCCCAAAAAAGTCGAAGGGGCCAAAGAGACCATCACTTCTGCTATTACCGGTCTACTACTTTGTATTTTTGCCCTTTTCCTTCTCCGGTTAATCGCCGTAGATATTTTACACATTCCCGGGATTAACAAATAAAATGCTAAAAGACACCGCCCAACTTCCTTCTTACGCTGGTACCGGTTTTAAGTTTGAAAACGCAACTTTTGGTACTATTGTCAGTCAACTTTTAACTTATATCTATCCGCTGGCCGGGATTATTTTGTTAGTCATGCTAATTTCCGGGGGAATTACTCTCATGACCGCGGCCGGCAATCCGGCTAAATCCAAGTCCGGTTATGGCCGTATTACCAGCGCCTTGATTGGCTTTGCCATTATTTTCGTTTCCTACTTTGTTCTCCAGCTGGTTGAAGTCCTTCTCGGAGTGCAAATCATTTAAAGCCTTATTTTCCCATTCTCCTCTCTCTGTCCTGGTACCAGTAGAGTACTTTTTCTAGTTCTTTTGGAGTAAAGTCCGGCCAGAGTATATTGGTGAAATACAATTCCGCATATGACATTTGCCACAATAAAAAGTTGCTTAATCTGAATTCCCCCCCCGGTCGGATAATTAGATCAGGATCAGGTTGATCCTTGGTATAAAGATATTTAGATACCATTTCTTCATTGATTTTACTGGCCGGAATTTTATCTCTAACAATTTGCTTTATAGCAGTGACAATTTCATCTCTGCCGCCATAATTTAAAGCCACATTAAATCTGATTTTCTCGTCAACAATTGTCATTTTTAAAATTTTCTTTATGGCTTCTTTAACTTTAAAGGGAAAAGCTTGAAAATTTCCTAAAACGAAAAATTTTATACCAGATTTTCTGTATTCTTCGGCCTTATCCTTAACAATTTTCATTAGTAAGTTAAAAATTCCTTTTACCTCCAAAGGGCTTCTTTTTTTCCAATTCTCGGTTGACAGGGCATAAACAGTTAGATGTTTAATACCAATATTGCGGCAGTAATTAACTATTTTTTGTAAATTTTCTGATCCGGCCTCGTGCCCTTTACCATCCGCCAAGCCCCGTCTTCTTGCCCATCTTCTATTACCATCCATGATAATTGCTATGTGTTGGGGTAATTTTTCAGGATCAAGTTTTTTAGTCATATTCATTAAGTCGGATTATATCCTAAAAACATTTAACAAAAAACCCGTCGATGAGACGGGTTTTTAAATTCATACTTCTTTTTAGCCAAATTGTTAGTACCAGAAAGGTTTTGAAGAATTCCGATATTATCTATCGGAATAAACCTCAAAGGAGGTGATCCATCCGCACCTTCCAGTACGGATACCTTGTTACGA
>CAYNEE010000018.1:0-5463 GCA_964396145.1 uncultured Gammaproteobacteria bacterium
ATAAAACCTATAATATTGACAAAAAGTGAAATTTGACGTATAATTGTGGTATATGTCACCAAAAGAATTAATTGGTATTAAGCCAACTTGTAAAGATTGCGGTTGGGAGGGGCAGATTTATAGGCTAGATATTGAAGGTAATTTTGATTGTGCCCAACTTTCCGCTGTGATTGAGACCAGACTAGGACATTGTATAGAGACCGGACACGTGAATATTGAATGCCGTTCAGTTTACGAAGAACTTCCCCAAGTGCCTAGAAAGGCATCTCGTCGGGAATAACGATATCCTCAACTTTGTCATCAGTAGTTTGGGTAGCTGTATCGGTGGTTTCGCCAATTGTTTCGGAACTATCGCTTTCTTGGGTACTTCCTTTTTTGTCAGTAAAAGGAATCACGGTATCGGCAATAATTTCGCTGATGTATTTTTTAGTCCCGTCCTTCGCGTCATATTGACGATTGTCAATGCGGCCAGTGAGAGAAACCCGCATCCCTTTTTTAACCACCCCGCTGATGTATTCGGCTTGTTTGCCCCAGACAACAATATTGTGAAAAGTCGGAATATCAGTCCACTGATCATCTTTTTTAATGGAATGATTGGTAGCCACTCCAAAGCTACAAACAGCAGCACCGGAAGGTGTATAACGAAGTTCGGGATCACGAGTAACATTGCCGGTAATTACGGCCATATTTATACTAAAAGGCATAGATTTGGTTAATAGATAATGAGTAAATAGTAGATAAGTTATCTTAGCAGATAATCGTAGATTTCCTGGTAGTTAAACTCCCCTGCTTTGGGAATTAAAATCGATTGACGGTCATAAGAAATCGAGGCTTTTAGAAAATTCTGATCGCTTATAGGTAGAGAATTAATTTTATATTTAGAAATTTCAGGTGCACGCAAGAGGTATTTTTCCATGTTGTTTTCATCTAAATCGGTAGTAATATGGGAGCTGAGAGTATTAATAACCGGAATAATTTTACCGAAAAAATTAAGAGAAACAACCTTATTTTTTATGGCCTCGATAACCAATTTTTGCCGTTCGGAACGATTGAAATCCCCTCCATCGGTGGGTGAATGGCGGGAGCGGGCAAATTTTAAAGCGGTGGTGCCGTCCATATGTTGGAGACCGCGGTCAAAATGGAGATTTTCGTAGCGACAGGGGAATTCCCTTTCCAGTTTTTCTCCGGACATGGTGGCACTGAGAGCCTTAACCTCTTCGTCAGTTTTACCACAATTGTCATAAGTAACACCGACACCAACTGTTTCTATGGGATAAAAAGGATCGTCAAAGGTACGGGCAACCCGAACATCGATACCTCCCAATTTATCAATTACTTTGGTAAAAGCAGAGAAATCCACGGCGATAAAATAGTCGGGAGTAATCCCGGTAACTTTGGTAATTGCTTTTTTGGCAAGTTCGCCTCCACCGGCTTTGCCAGTAAATTCAGTGTATTTTTGGGGATAGTGACGATCGTCTAAACCGACAGTATAAAAACTGTTAATTTTGGCAGAGTGGCTGGCGCTGTCACTGATGGGAACAGAAGCCCATAAGTCTCTAGGAATAGAGATTAAATCGACAGTTTCAATTTTGGGGCTAATCCTAGCAAGAATAATGGAATCAGTTAAAAAAGGACCATCGTGGCCGGGACCACCAAAACCTAAAAGCAAAACCGAAAAAGGTCGGTCGGGATCCGGAGTTGGAGTAACTGTCGGAGTCACGGTTGTATTTTTATTGGGAGTAACTACCATTTTTTTATACTGAGAGCTGAGATAAAAATATGCTAAGACTGGGAGTAAAAGCGCCAAAAAAATTGCCACAATAAAATATTTTTTTTTCATGAGTTTAAGAGCGGATTAAAGACAAAACCTCATCTCGCTTGGTCTGCATTAACTCTTGGGTATTGGCTTCTAAGTTTAGTCGAAGTAGAGGCTCGGTGTTTGAAGAACGGACATTAAAACGCCAGTCTCCCATCTCAAAGGTAACTCCGTCTAGTTTATTAACGGGGGCAAGGGCTTGGGGCCCGTAGATCGATTCAAGCCGGCTCATGGTGGCGACAGCATCATTTACCTTGGAGTTAATTTCTCCGGAAATATGATACTGAGCGCTCATATTATCAACTAGCTCCTCAAGACTAATGGAGCTGTGGGATAAAAAGTCCAATAAATAGACTAGTGTGGTCAAACCGGTGTCACAGAGAAAAAAATCTCTAAAATAATAATGACCGGAAACTTCTCCGCCAAAATAGGCGTTTTCAGCTTTCATCCGGGCTTTAATATGAGTGTGACCGACGCGATTAGCCAAAGCTTTGCCGCCGTTTTTGGCAATAGTTTCAGGAACTACTTTTGAAGCGCGAATGTCGTAGACAATAGCACAGCCAGGATAACGTTTTAAAAAATAATCAGATAAAATGGCCGTCATGAAATCGCCAGAAATAAAGCGACCCTTTTTGTCGATAACAAAAAAACGATCACCATCGGGGTCAAACATAATTCCTAAATCAGCATTTTCGGCGGGAACACGGGCTTCAATATCAGCCCTGTTTTCGGCCAAAAGAGGGTCGCCACCATGGTTTGGAAAATTTCCGTCAACATCCCAGTACATTTTGACAAATTCGACCTGAGGAATTTTTTGAGACAAAATTTCCAGGAAAGGTCCAACCATGCCATTGGCCGTGTCGGCCACAATCTTGAGTGGTTTTACCTGAGAGAGATCTACCAGCGAAGCGACATAATCTACAAATTCTTGTTTAACATCTTGATGTTCAACTGTACCGGGTTGAGCACTATCTTCGGGTAAATCATTGTCTAAAATCCATTCTTTAATTTCTTTGATACCAGCTTCGCCTGATAATAATTCGGGAATTTTTTTAACCATTTTAAAGCCGGTGTATTCTTTAGGATTGTGACTGGCGGTAACAGAAATACCAGGTAAATCACGGGTTTGGCAGGCGTAATAAAAAGAATCGGTAGAAGCAAGGTCTATATCCAGAACATTGACACCCACTTTCGTAAGACCGCTGATTAGCGCATTTTTCATGGATTCTCCTGAAACTCTACCGTCTCGAGCGACCAATACTTTTTGAGGGAAATTTAAATATTTAGCAAAAGCACGGCCGATTTTTTCAGCTAAACTTTCATCGGCCTGATCAGGATAAACAGCTCTGATATCGTAGGATTTAAAAATAGAGGTGTCCAGATTGGTCATATGCTAGGATAGCACAAAGACGAATGCTAAAATCAGCTATGGAAGAAATAAGTTATGATGATTTTGCCAAGGTAGAATTTCGAATCGGTCAGATTGTGGAAGCTTTGGCGGTAGAGTCATCGGAAAAATTAATTAGAATGAAAGTTGATTTTGGTCAGGAATTAGGAGAAAAAATAGTTTTTTCGGGAATCAGAAAATGGTATCAGCCGGAAGAACTTTTAAATAAAAAAACTGTTTTTATTGTCAATATGATGCCTAAAAAAATTATGGGGGAAGAAAGTCAGGCTATGGTCTTTGCTGCTGAGGATGAAGAAAAGGGAGTAAGTTTGCTATTTGCTGATAAAGAGTTAAAAAACGGGAGTAAAGTAATCTAATGATTAAAAAAGAAATTCAAAATTGGCTTTTAGAAAATAAAATTGAAGGGAGATTAGAACATCCGGCTGATAAAAGATTTGGTGATTTTTCAGTCAGAACCGGTAAGGAGGTTGAACTCACGGAAAATAATTTAGTAGAAAAGGTGGAGTATGTCGCCGGTTTTACCAACATATTTTTAAGTAAAGAGGCTTTATTGACGGCGGTTTCTGAGACAGATAAAGATAATATAAAAAAGAATCTTAATAAAAATGGTAAGGGTAAAACTATGGTTATTGACTACAGTGCTCCAAATATCGCCAAGGCTTTTGGTATCGGTCATTTGCGTTCCACTAACATTGGTCAGGCAATTTACAATCTTTACCAGATTTTAGGATGGAAGTGTATCGGGGATAATCACCTCGGTGATTGGGGGACTCAATTTGGAAAATTAATTGTGGCAATAAAAAAGTGGGGGCAAATTCCGGTTGAAGAAATGACTGTTGACGATTTGGAAAAACTTTATGTTAAGTTTCATGAAGAAGCGAAAAAAAATGAGAGCTTGGTGATAGAGGGCAGAGAATGGTTTTCCAAATTAGAAAGTAATGACAAGGAGGCAAAAGAAATTTGGCAGAAATGTGTCAAAATTTCTCTAGAAGAATTTAACAAAGTCTATAAATTATTAGACGTAAACATTGACTATGCCCATGGAGAATCATTTTATGAGGACAAGATACCGGCGATAATAAAAATATTAAAAGAAAAAAATCTGATTAAAAAAAGCCAAGGGGCAGAAATTATAGAATTTGAAAATATGCCACCGGCGATGGTAAAAAAATCAAACGGAACAACAACATATTTCACTAGAGATTTAGCTGCAATCAAATATAGAGTTGACACTTGGAATCCAGATTTGATGATTTATGAAATTGGGGTGGATCAAAGTCTTCATTGCCGACAATTGTTTGAAACTGCGAAAAAAATTGGTTTTACAAATGATTTTTATCACGTAGCCCACGGTCTAATCCGTTGGGAAAGCGGCAAGTTTTCTACCAGAAAAGGAGAGACAATTCATTTATCAGAAGTGATTGAAAGGGCGGTGCTGGAAGCCAAAAAAATTGCTCCGAATAACAATAAGGAACAGATAAAAGCAGTAGCTATCGGGGCAATAAAATTTAATGATTTGGCTCAAGATCCAAAAAAAGACATCGTCTTTGATTGGAATAAGGTGATGAATATGGAAGGAAACTCAGGCCCTTATCTTCAGTACACTTATGCCAGATGTAAAAGTGTAATTAACAAGATACAAGATACCAGAAACAATAAACAAGAAAATAAGAATTGGAATGAAGAGGAGATGAATTTGCTAAGAGAGTTTTATAAATTTCAAGAAAAAATAATTGAAGCCGCAGAAAGATTTTCACCATCAATTGTCGCTGAATATCTTTTAAATTTAGCAAGAACTTATAATGAATTTTATGCTAAAAATCGGATTATTGGAGAAAAAGAAGAAAAACAACGGTTATTTTTAACCCAAACTACAGCTAATATTTTAAAAACTGGTCTGAAAATTCTCGGGATTGAAACTATAGAAAAAATGTAATTATTTAAAAATCTGTCGGTAAATATCGTGATAATGAGAAACCGGAATAAATTTAATATCTTTTTTTACTTCTTTGGGAATATCAACTAGAGATTTTTTATTGTCTTTGGGGATAAAAATGGTTTTAAGTCCGGCCCGATTGGCAGCAATAGATTTTTCCTTTAGGCCGCCAATTTCGAGTACATTGCCACGGAGAGTAATTTCACCGGTCATGCCAATATCCCGGGGAATCGGTTGATTTTTGAGAGCTGAAATAAGAGCAGTAGTCATAGTGACTCCGGCAGAAGGACCGTCTTTGGGAGT
>CAYNEE010000019.1:0-2755 GCA_964396145.1 uncultured Gammaproteobacteria bacterium
GCGCGCACGCATGGGGTGCGTGAGGTTGCAGGTTCGAATCCTGTATTCCCGACCAAGAAAGAAGTATTTGCTGAAGGCGCTCCATGCGCCACTTCCCACAGATTGCATCACAAACCCTTTCGTATTTGTATGGGGCAGCCATTAAAAGGACTAAAAGGTAAAGTTTAAGTTCAATTACAAAATACAAATTTTCTGAGAGAAAAAACAACAGCGAATGACTTACTAAAATCCATCTCCTTGTTTTCTAATTTTTTTTTAGTACTATTTTCTTAGTATGATATATCTTGGATGGTTAGTTTTTGCAATTGGTGTGGGCTTTTTATGGAAGAAGTGGGGACTAAGTCTTTCCTCAGGAATAATTTGGAGTCTAGTTTTAAGTCCAGTTGGCGGGTTTGTGATGGGATTTATCTGGAAAACCATCAAAAATAACAGGCATAAGTAATATGAATGTATTAAAAGATGATCTTTTTAAAAACAAGTATTTTGTTATTACATTTGTAATTTTGGCTATAATAATTGGAATTGTTTGGTTTATGGACTATAACTCTATGGAATCAAAATGTAAGCGGCATGTACAAGGTTTGGGTTCTTTTTTTAGTCCAGGAGAAAATAAACTAAGAGATTTACAAATACACACAGTATCAGAACCTTTAATTCAGGATTGTATTAGACGTGGAGGCCCACAGTAGTTTATGTTGGCGATAAAATCGCACGCAAAAATAAAGGAAGCGAGTTTCCACAAGTGGCCGAACTAACTTTTTTGTAAATTTCGACAATGCCTTATTCTAATTGGCAAAAAATTTCCTCAAAAATCGTTTATCAAAATCTTTGGATTAAAATCCATGAGGATAAAGTTATCCGTCCCGACGGTAAGGAGGGGATATATGGCTATTTAGATAAGCCTGATGCTGTTTTTATTTTAGCCAGGACTGCCGATAACTACTTTTATTTTCTTAGGCAGTACCGTTACCCTATCAAAAAATATATCTACGAAATTCCTGCCGGGGTGGTGAGTAGTCGGAACTATTTAGCCAATGCCAAAAGAGAACTTAAAGAAGAAACAGGTCTTATTTCTAAAAAATGGGTATCTTTAGGAAAATTTTATGTAGCTCCTGGACATGAGAATGTCGCCGTTCACCCATTTTTGGCTTTGGATGTAGATTCTAACTTTTTGACAAAAAACAACCAGGAAGGAGATGAATCCATTCAAAAAATAATCAAGTTATCTTTAAAACAGGTAAAAAAATATATAATTTCTGGAAAAATCGAATGCGGTATTACTCTGGCCACCTGGAATCTCTATCAAAATTCAGTTTATTTTATAAGCTAAATTTAATTGCCTCACCAATTTCCGGTAAAACTACTCTAGCGGGATAGCCTCGACTTTTAATAGCCTCAGCCATTTTTCTTCTGTTTTCATTGCTGCCGTGGACAATTCCTACCAATTCCAATTGACTCAAATTAAACCTCTCTAAAAACTTAAAAGTATCGCTTTCTCCACTTACATGTCCCGAAAATACATCAAGTTTAGTCACAGTCGCCCCCAAATCCTGACTATGATAATCGACCAGCCTCCCTTGGGAAACCATTTTTTCTCCCTCAGTACCCTCTGCTTGATAGCAGGTTAAAATGACTCCATTTTTTTGATTTTTGCCAAAAGCACCATCAATATAATTTCTCACCCGACCAAAACTACACATTCCTCCGCCGGTGAGGATAATCGCTTTTCTACCGGAACCTACCAAAGAATTAGCCAAAATTATTGAATCCTCACTACTTGTAATTGTTCGACAATTTTTCAACTCAAACCGGGATTTACTCATTCCCGAATTTTCATAATAATTCTCATTATTGCCAAATCTCCTTGTCATAAACAAATCAGCTTTATTTACATAAACCTCTTCAAATTTACCGGCCAGAGGCGCGTCTTTATAAATTTCACAATCAGTAGGAATATCTCCTCGTTTTTGAGCATAACCTACCATCTCGGTTATTTCCTGGTTCCGTTGCAATGACAAAATCGGCAATACCGCTGCCCCTCCCCGGCCCAAAATTTCTTTAAGGCTCTCAGTAAATTGGCCGTACTTTTCATCAAAAGAAACCGAATGTCTATCAAAACTAGTTGATTCTACCCATAAAGTTTTAATAGGTACATCGCCAGGTCTAGCCTCAGGTAATTCACTCCAACCTCCACAAATGGCATTTATTTCTTTACCTACATCTCCGGAAAATAAAATCCCCCCTACGATTCCTGCTTTTTGAACCAAGACTGACGATGACCCCGGGATATGGCCGTTATAAATAAAACTAGCTGTTAACCGATCATGTTTATTGCCGATTTTAAGTCTGTTTCCGAAACTAACTCCTTTGACGTAGCTCATCACCTGGTCCACATCTTCCCTCGTATATAATTTATCACTTCCTCTCTGAATTTTTGCCGAATCATTCAGTATAACTTCCATCAACTCTTTTGTCATCATAGTCGTTATAGTGGTCGGCTTTAATCCTCGGACATAAAACAGGGGTAATCTGCCCACATGGTCGGCGTGAGCATGAGTCAGTAGGATTGTATCTACCTTTTTTAAGTTACCTAAATCAGCATTGTTTCTACTCCTGCCGTCAGGTAAAACAGCATCATATTTTCCTTGAAATAAACCGGCGTCGACAATGACTGTACTCTCCCCATGTCTAAGCCTATGAAGTGATCCGGTGACTATACCTCCCGCTGCTCCCAGAGACTGTATGCTGAATTCTT
>CAYNEE010000020.1:0-1943 GCA_964396145.1 uncultured Gammaproteobacteria bacterium
AAATTCAGCCTTGGTTTGGGGAGAAATTTTGACGTAGGCGAGAAGTGCAGCAAATGAGAATAGGAAAAAAAGACTGAGACTGCCAAGGAAATAATCTTTTTTACTGAAAGTCATAATTGATTATAACCGAATATAAGTAGGATTTTGGGTATAATAAAATATGAGGAAAAAAGACAAAAAGCCAGAAAAAGATATTTTTAAAGTTAAAGGGGAGGAATTAATAAAAAGTGTAAAAGAGTTGATAAAAGAAGGAAATGTCCGGGAAATTTCTATACTGGACAAGAAAGGAAAAACTATTGTGGTGATACCTTTGACTGTTGGAGTGGTGGGAGTAGCCTTGGCACCGTATTTGGCGATGATCGGAGCCCTGGCCGCCTTACTGAGCGAATGTACAATTAAAGTAAAAAGAAAATGAAAAAGAGACTGGGACTGGTGTTGTTGTGGCTGGTGGTGGCACTTTTTTGGATGGGGATGGAGGTGAAGGCAACGGAAAAGTACGCCACGGTGGTCAATCCGGTAAGGTCGAGGGAGCTGTGGAAAGACAAAAGTCTTGAGCCGTTGCTAGATCAATATAAAGCTGTTGAGGGAAGAGGGTTAAAAGCGACATGGTTGTTGCAAAATGATGTGCTGAGCGACAAGGAAGTGATGGCGGAAATTAAGAAATTTAATAATAACCAGGAGTTGGGAGTGTTTTTGGAAATTTCAAGGAATTTGGCACTCAGATCACGGCTTTACTTTGAAGAAAACAGACCTTGGCACGATCCAGGGGTAATTTTTTTATCGGCTTATAACAGGAAAGAACGGAAGAAACTAATTGATGTGATGATGAAGGATTTTAAGGCTGAGTTTGGATACTGGCCAAAGTCGGTGGGGGCTTGGTGGATAGACTCATACTCGCTGAGCTATCTAGAAAAAGAATATAAGATTAAAAGCGCTCTAATTGTGACCGATCAAAAAACGACTGATCATTATGGGGTGTGGGGTCAATGGTGGGGTTACCCTTATTTTCCGGATAAAAACAATATTTTAATCCCCGGGGATTCGTCGGTTTTAGTAATTCAATGGGCCTTGCGGGACCCGGTAAAAGCATATTTTGGGGAAGGACCAAAAGTATCCAACTATTCCTTGCAGGCAAATGACTATATAAGCCAAGGTTTGGATATAAATTATTTTAATAAGCTAGCTAATATTTATTTTGACGAAAGGAACAAGTTGGGACAAATAACCGTAGGCCTGGAAACAGGAATCGAAAGCGTGGCTTTTCTACAAGAATTCGAGAGGCAAATGGCCTGGATAAAGAAAAATGGAATTAAGGATGTGACCATGAGCCGATTTAGTGATATTTACAAAAAATCTTATGGGAAAAACCCACCGGAAATATATATTGAAAACTGGAAACTGACACCTGAATACCGGGAAAATAAGTCAATAGACGAAAGAACAGATTATAAGAAAGGGTGGGTGTTTGGGGATTTTTATCAAGCCGATAAAAGCGATTTTTTGAATAGGATTTATAAAGAGAATAATTTGAAAGCTAAAAAAATAATAGACGAAGAAGTTTTGATTAGAATGGTAGCGATAACGATTGGCCTGGGAGTGGGGATAAAATTTTTGAAAAAAAGGTGGTGGATAGCCTTGGGAGTGTGGGGAATCTGGTGGTTGGGGGAGCATTTTCGCTATTCGGTAGTAGAAGGAGAAAAAGTAGTGGGATGGCTGGTAGATAATTTGAGGTTTGTGGGAATAGGAACAAAAGGACCTATAAATAGGGACTTTTCAATATTGATAGCTCAATCAATGTTGAAACTTAAAATTCCTGAAAGCGTATATGGCGGTTATTTTTTGGTGGGAGTGTTGATAGTCCAACTCTATTATGAAATCTTTGCGGGAAGAAAAAATAAAAAAAGTAATTAAAAACCGGCAGGAGGGGGTGGTGGTGCTGGAAA
>CAYNEE010000021.1:0-1608 GCA_964396145.1 uncultured Gammaproteobacteria bacterium
CCGCAGATATAAAATTTTCTAAAATGAAGTTTTAAGCATTCTGTCTATTGCTTCGCGGGAGTAAGGTTGGTGAATATTTTGGTTTTCCCAATCAATGGCTGCTTTGTATTCTCCTGGAGTATAGGGAAAAATATTAAGGTCGTGGGCGAGCATATTGACGTCACCACCCTCTTTACTTTCGATTTCAAAAGTAGAATAGTCGAGTGTGTATTTGGAAAGCTTGACCTCAAAACCCCGGTATATATACTCCCAACTTTCCCAAAAATAAATCATGCCGCTGTTGTGACCCAGAGCCTCCAAAAAATCTAGGGCGGATAAAAATTGTCCTGACTGGAGCTTGATTTCAATTTCGGTTCGCTCTAGATCAGAGGGATTGCCGGTTTTTAGGGTTAATTTCTCCTCATCGTCACTTTTTTTGAGACGGATATCGGTGCCGCTGGATTGTGGCCAGGAGCGGGTGGTAGGGTCAAAACCGGGAGAAAGGTCGACAGATAAACGACGATAATGGTCTTTGAGCTCGGCAGTTTTTTCAAAAAGAAAAAATAGTTTATCCAAACGTTCTCTGTCTAAGCGGCCACGAATCTCAATTTCTTGGGACATGAAACTATTATACCGATTGTGGTAAAGTAGTGTATGCAACAAACAACCAGAGTCACCAAGGCAACTAATGTTCAGAGCACTCCTAACGCCCAAGTTATAGATAAACAGGTAACCACCTCGGTGGAACCGGATAAGCAGGAATTTACCATTGCTAAATCGAGTCAAATAATTTGGTATTTTGCGCACTTTATTGCTATTTTATTGGGTTTGAGATTTTTATTTATGCTTTTTGGAGCAGCCAGAACGGGGTTTGTGGGGATGATTTATGCTTTGACTAGTGTCTTTGTATTACCTTTTAGAGGAATTTTTCCGGCGGCGGCAAGCGAGGGTTCTTATTTTGACAGCTCGGCATTGGTAGCGATATTAATGTACTATCTTTTCGCCTTTTTGATAACTCAAGGGATTGCTTTGATGTCCAAAAGTACCGAACAGTAATTGCAAAAATCACTCAAAAAAGCTAGAATATTGACAGGTTACTAATTTAACGAGGAGCAACATGGGTTTAATCTACTCATTGATTTTAGGCGGTGTTGCCGGTTGGTTGGCGTCTATCCTTATGAAAAACGACAGCAACCAAGGTCTATTGTTAGACATCATCTTTGGTATCATCGGTGGTCTTATCGGTGGCTGGGTGATGAATTTCTTTGGACAATCCGGTGTGACAGGCTTTAATCTCTATAGCCTGATTGTGTCCGTCATCGGTGCTTCTATTTTGATTGCCATCGGCAGAGCACTGAAACTGTAGTTTGTAAACAAAAAGTCCCCCAAGTTTATCAAAGGGGACTTTTTTTGGAGTTTTATTTTTGTCGGGACCTGAAATAATAAAAAGCAGAAACCAGAAACGAAAGACTAGAGGCTAGAATAAAAAAGATCATGATTTTTTGGTAGTAGGGACGGGTAGTCTCAAACCAAACAAGGCAGTTGGGACTAGGAATGGTGGCACAGGTCCAGTCAAATTCAGCCTTGGTTTGGGGAGAAATTTTGACGTAGGCGAGAAGTGCAGCAAAT